>NZ_CAMCEC010000004.1 GCF_945873775.1 uncultured Treponema sp.
AAGTTGCTCTGTTCAAATCGTTTTATTCAATTTTCAATAAAAAATAATTTCTATAATTTAATGCTTTTTTAATTGACATTATTTCAATGTTTATAGTATTGTTTTTGAATCGGAGGTTTTAAATTGAAACACTTAGTTAAATGTGTAGCTGTTGCTTTTTCAGTAATAGCACTTGCTTCATGCGGAACAACAAAAGAAACTGTAAAGGTTGTAACAGGAGCTTATGAGCGTTTGGACTGGCAGGGAAGAGCTACTGGAGCAGAAGTACCGAATTGGGTTGTTGCTGTAGGCGACAATAACAAAAGACAGATTGTAAAAGAACTTGATCTTGATGGCTATATGGTTTGGACTTTCAACTCAAACGGACCGGATTTGGATTTTCTCCAGAACTGGACAGACAAAGTTGACCTTCAGAGCAATGTTGCACAGTCTATCAGCACTTCAATTGGACGCGCTACAGAAGCTTCTTTGAAAGCAGAACAGAGCATTGATGCAACAAAAAGCGACAAGGCTCTCAAAGATGTTACAACAGTTCTTTCAAATGTACGTGTAAACGGACTTGAGAAAATTGCTTCATATTGGATTAAGAGCCGCTTCTCTGAATCTGCAAAGCCAAAGGCTGATTCTGATTACAAGACAATGTATACTTACTATTCAGTATGGGCTTTGAAGAGCGATTTGTATCAGAGACAGATTAACGCAGCAATGCAGGATCTTCCTGAAAACACAGCACAGGATCCACTTCTTATGAAACTTATCACAAGATCAATCGAAAAGACTATTCTTAACGAAGATGCAGATGCAAATGTCAGTGCTATATCTTATGATGCAGAAACAGATACTGTAACTTATGAAGAGCCTGGAGCTGAATTCTAAATGAAGAAGTTTGCTTTTTTGTTTGCAGCTGTTTTCAGTGGTCTTATGATGGTTTCATGCGGAAGCACAAAAGTTTCCCGCGTTGATGCTGATGAGGTCATTGACTTGGACGGCTACTGGAACGAAAGCGATGTCCGCATCGTTTGTGATTCTCTTATTGAAGAATGTATAAGTTCTCCTAGAATTGCAAAGTTTGAAGGACAGCAAGGACACGCTCCAGTTGTTATAATTGATTCTATACGCAATCAGAGCAGCGAGCATATTGACACTTCAATTGTTGAAAAGAAATTTCAGACAGCAATAATTAATTCTGGTGTTATGGAATTTGTTTCTAGCAGCACAGAAAGACAGGCTCTTAGAGAGGAAAAGGCTGATCAGGCTGATCATTCAACTTACGATACTGCGAAGGAAATGGATCAGGAAACTGGAGCTGACTTCATGCTTAAAGGTTCTGTTAAGACTATTGTTCAGTCTGCTGGCGACAAAACTGTAAGAACTTACTATGTTTATGCAGAGTTGCATGACATTAAAACAAATAAAATTGTTTGGATGGCAGAAAACGACAGCATAAAGAAAGTTATTAAACGTCAGAAAGCAAAGCTCTAATTTGCACAACAGGCATCTTCAGAAGTTTCTGGAGATGCCATTTACTTTAGGTCGGAGAAGTTTTCATGAAAAAGCTCTCGCTTCTTTCTTTGCTTTTTGTATTTTTTTTTCTAGTTGGATGCGCTTCTACAAAAGTTGACTTGGAGGCTGAAAAATATTTTTCTGAAGGAAATTATTCAGCATCTGCATCCGTTATTCAAAAATCAATAAATAAAAAAAATCCGCCGATAGACAAAGCTCTTGACGTGGCGATTCTAAATCATTATTCAAGAAATTATTTGCAGTCTTCAAAAGATTTTAATCAGACTGACCGTCAGATTGAAGATGCCTATACAAAAAGCATTTCAAAATCT
Organism: uncultured Treponema sp.; assembly: GCF_945873775.1. Classification (GTDB taxonomy): domain Bacteria; phylum Spirochaetota; class Spirochaetia; order Treponematales; family Treponemataceae; genus Treponema_D. The sequence continues at coordinate 1,836 of NZ_CAMCEC010000004.1, forward strand.
ACTGGCGCCGCTTCCTTAAATGAAAATATTTCTGATTACACTGGAAATATTTATGAATATCTTTTGCTAAATGCATTTAATTCTTTGAACTATTACAACCTGGGCGAATTTGACGAAGCTCTTGTTGAAATCAGAAAAATTGAAAATAAACAAAAAGAATATATTTCAAAATATGGCGAGCTCGCTTTGCAGGATTTGGAAGTAGACACAGAAGCTCTTGCAGATTCCGCAAAGACAATGAATATAAATATGCGTGAAGTTTATAGGCAGACTCCGCGGAAACCTACGGAAGCTGATGTCTATAAAGATTCTGCATTTGCGCATTATCTTGCGGCGTTGATGTATATTCAAGATAAAAGCGGAACTCCGGAACTTCATGTCCGCGAATATGAGGCGATAAACCGTGGCGTAAAATGCGCTTCTTTGCGAGATGACTTGAAAATTCCATCTGGAATGGGAAGGTTGGATTTCGTTTCGTTAGCTGGAAAAATCATTTGCCGGAAAGAAGGAACTGTTTATTTTCCAAGTTTTGCGGCGAATGGAACTCCGATTTTTTTAACTTCTGTAACGATTGGAGACATTACGATTCCGGCTTTTAGACTGAAATATGTTTACCCTTATGTTGAAGCAGATAAAAACGGCAATCTTATAAAGCCTAGCGATTCAATTTCTTCTATAAAAGTTACGCTTTCTGACGGAAGCACTGCGCGCCTCAACCTTATTGAATGGTTTGATGAAGCTGTTCAAAAAGATGTTGCTTTAAGAGCACGCAAGGATTTTACAAGAAGCATATTCCGCAGTACAACAAAAAAAGCTGCCGCTGTAACTTCTGCCGCTGTTGCCATAAGAGCTACTCCTGAAAAGTTCCGGTCAATTACAGAAATTGCGGTTACTAAGGCTCTTGATGCTGTGGATTTAGCTGAAACTGCTGATATTCGTCAGTGCCGTTATTTTCCGAGCTTTGCGGCTGGCGGAGGTTTTACTTTAAAGCCTGGAATTTATTCAGCGAAAGTTGAATATTTTGATACAAATGAAAATCTTGTCGGAACAGAAACTTTTGAAAATTTGGAAGTAAAAGCTGGTCGTCCGACTATTGTGGAGTCAATATGCGTAAAATAGCTAATTTTTTTGCATTGCTTATTTGTGGAATTTCAGTTTGTTTTGCTGCCCATGTAAAAGAACCTGCCTGGGTAAGCGTTCCGAAGAAAGTTTACGATCCTGAAAAATATCTTTCTTATGTTGGAAAGGCAAAAGATAAATCTCAGGCGGAGCTTCTTGCGGTTGAAGGAATTGCTTCTGTTTTTGAGCAGGATGTCGCTTCTGCTTCTGTGTCTTCTTCAAGAATGGAACAGGCGAGCAATGAAGGAAAAGTCGCAATTGCAAAGTCTCAGAATTTCAATTCAAAGATAATGCGAAAAGTTGACGTTGATTCTCTTATTGGCATTGAAATCAAGGAATATTGGACTGATGCTGATAAAAATATTTACGTTCTTGCGGTTCTTGACAAGCCGAAAACTTCGCTCCTTTATTCTAATATGATTGAAAAAAATAATGTGGAAATCAAAAAGCTTTTGAATGCTAAAACTGATGATGAGTTTTCTTTTGAAAATTATGCGCGGATTGATTTTGCTCGTGAAATTTCTGTTTTAAATGAAAAATATCTTTCACGTCTTTCTGTTATTGATTTTGACAAGGCTTCTGAATTGGAAAAGCAGACTGTGAGCGCATCTGATATAAATGCAATGTTGCTTCAGATTGCAAAGCAAATTCCTGTTTATGTTTATTTTCAGAATGATTCTGACGGCAGAGTTCGTTCCGCTTATGCAAAAATGCTGAATTCGTTTGGCTTTAGAACTTCGCAGGAAAGAAATGAACGTTATTCATTTACGGGAAGCATGAGTTTTGAACAGAATATTCCAAAAGATAAAAGTTCCGTTCAGTGCAGATACACTTTTAAGGCTGATTTGAAGGATTCTGCATTTGCGCAAAATCTTTTTACACTTTCATTTGATGGAAGAAATTCAAGCAATTCTTATTCTGATGCCCAGAACCGTGCTTTGCGCGCTATTGAAGCTCGTGCCGCAGGAAATTCTACAGAAGAATTTAGAAAATTTTTGCAGAATATTGTAGTTCATTATTGACAAAAAATTACATTTTCTGTACTATATTTATACATTCGTAACTGAATGCTCCCTTAGCTCAGTCGGTAGAGCAATGGACTGTTAATCCATGTGTCGCTGGTTCAAGCCCAGCAGGGGGCGCATATAAGGCAGCTGATTCGGCTGCCTTTTTTGTTTATAGATTGTCGTATCAAGTATGACAATGACAGAAAATCAAGTCTTACAATGACATTTTAAAATCGCAGTTAAAATTTGTTTTTTTCTTGAATTTTTATTATATTTATTGGCAATCAAAAAATTTTAAAATGTAGAACTTTTTTTCGCTCAATTTCTTGCTTTTAATTGAAGATTTTCAGCTTAAAAAGTTTTGGAGTAAAATCATGGCAAAGTATCAGTTTCAGACGGAAGTTAATCAGCTTTTAAAACTTATCATTCATTCAATGTATTCAAACAAGGATATTTTTTTACGTGAAATTGTTTCGAATGCTTCGGATGCTTTGGACAAATTGAAATATCTTACAGTTTCTGATGATAAATATAAGGATGTTGCTTTTAATCCGCGTATAGATATTTCGTTCAATGAGGAAAAAAAGATTCTTTCAGTTCAGGATTCTGGAATTGGAATGGACGAAGAGGATCTTACAAATAATTTGGGAACAATCGCGCGTTCTGGAACAAAAGCTTTTATCGATATGCTTTCTAAAAATGGAAGCGGCTCTTCAGATTTGATTGGTCAGTTTGGCGTTGGCTTTTACAGCGCATTTATGGCGGCAAGCAAAATTGATGTTTACACAAGAAAAGCTGCTGGCGACGGAAAAGTTCTGCACTGGTCAAGCGATGGAACAAATTCCTATGAAATTGAAGAACTCACAGAAAAATCCGAAGCCTATTGCCAGTACGGATTTGACAAGGCTGAAACTGTAGGTTCTGTTATTGAAATTCATTTGAATGATGATTCTAAAGATTATGCTTCAAGATGGAAAATTGACGAGCTCATAAAAAAATATTCAAATCATATTGCTTTCCCGATTTATCTTCATTATGTTCAGACAAAGTATAACAAGGACGGAAAGGCTGAAGGAACTGAAAATAAAGTTGAACAAGTGAATTCTGCCAGCGCGCTTTGGAAGCGGAACAAGAGCGAGCTTAAAAAAGAAGATTACAATGACTTTTATAAGACAATCAGCCATGACGGAACAGATCCGCTTATGTATGTTCATACTCATGCAGAAGGAACTCAGGAATACACGACTTTGTTTTATGTTCCTCGCACGGCTCCGTTTGATATGTATCAGGCTGACTACAAAAGCGGCGTTAAGCTTTATGTAAAGCGCGTTTTTATAACTGATGATGACCGTGAACTTTTGCCGTCTTACTTGCGTTTTATCCGCGGCGTTATTGATTCTGAAGATTTGCCTTTGAATGTGAGCCGTGAAATTCTTCAGCAAAACAGAATTCTTGAAACTATAAAAACTCAGTCTGTAAAGAAGCTTTTAAGCGAATTTAAAAAGCTTGGCGATGAGGCAAAAAAACTTGAGTCAAAAACGGAACTTTCCGATGCTGAAAAAGAAACTGTTGAAAAATGGCACGATTTTGTAAAATCATACAATCGTCCTTTAAAAGAAGGGCTTTATTCTGATTTTGCAAACCGCGATGAAATTGCAGAGATAATCCGCTTTAAGTCAACTGCAGATGAAGGCAATGGCGAAAACAAATGGACAAGTTTTGCCGATTATGTTCAACGCATGAAAACTGATCAAAAGGCAATTTACTATATCAGTGGAAGCGATGAAAAAAATTTGCGTTCTTCTCCGTTGCTTGAGGCTTACAAAAAGAAAGGGTTTGAAGTTCTTATCATGGCGGATGACATAGACGACATTGTTATTCCTGCATACGGAAAATATAAAGACTTTGAACTGAAAGCAGTAAACCGCGCCGGAAGCGATGAAGAGCTTGGCGTTGACAAAGAAGAAGCTAAGAAAAAAGAGGAAGCGTTCAAGCCTGTTCAGGAAAAAATAAAAAAAGCACTTGAAGGCCGTGTAAAGGATGTTGTTCTTTCAAAGCGTCTTTCTGACAGTCCGAGCTGCATTGTTGTGGACGAAAATGATCCGAGCCTTCAGATGGAACGCATGATGAAAGCGATGGGACAAGGCGGCGGAGATTTTGTAAAGCCGATTCTTGAAATAAATGCAGACCACGCAATTGTAAAAAAACTGGAAGGTCCTGTTTCAGAAGAGTTTGTAAAAAATGTAAGTGAAGTTCTTCTTGATCAGGCGCTTCTTGTAAGCGGCGCGGAATTAAAAGATCCTGCTGATTTTGTAAAATCACTGAATTCTTTGCTCGCTGAATAAAATTTTGTGCAGAAAGCTTTCCGATTTTTCTGGAAGGCTTTTTGCTTTTTTTATGAGAAATCATTTGTAACGATAATTGCGCATTTTTATTTTTTAGATATGGAAAAAATTGAAACTCCTGATGAGTATTTAGTGGAACATGACAACGATCATTTGCAGGGAAAAGAACTTGCAAAAATTTCATCATTGAACGAAATCAATTCGATGAATCCAAACGACTTTATAAAGATGGCTTTTGAATTTCAGAAGCTTATGATGATTTATGAAAGCGCGATAAAGCAAGTCGTTACAAAACTTGAAATTTTAAACAAAGAATATAAAGTTACGGGCAGAAGAAATCCGATTGAAACAATAAAATCCAGAATAAAATCACCTGAAAGCATTGCCGAAAAACTTGAAAAGCGGAAGTTGCCGTTTACATTTGAATCTATGACAGAAAATCTTACGGATGTCGCTGGCGTTCGTGTAATCTGCCCTTACATTTCGGACATTTACACAATAAAGGACATTCTTTTAAAGCAGCCGGACATAAAACTTTTGAAGGAAAAAGATTACATAAAAGAGCCCAAGGAATCCGGCTACAGAAGCTTGCACATTGTTGTTGAAATAATTGTTTATCTTTCGAACACGGAGCACAGAGTTCCAGTTGAAATTCAGCTTAGGACAATTGCCATGGATTTTTGGGCGAGCCTTGAACATGAACTTAGATACAAAACTGAATCCCATATTCCAGCCGGAATCCGCCGTGAGCTTTTGAGATGCGCGGAAACAATCGCAATGACCGACCGTGAAATGGAAGAAATTGCAATTGAACTTCAGGCGTTGGACTGATTTATTCGCTGTTTCTTTTGAATGCTTGGCATTACTAGAAAACTTTTTTTTTCTATAGTATGATATGTTTGTCTTAGAAATTTCCTTTTGGCGATTTTTAGATGAAATATCTTATATCAACTGCGCATCTTCATTTGATTGCGGATGTGCTTAAAAAGTCAAGATTTTTTTTGTTGGCTTTTTATGGGAGATTCAATTGTCGGAATTACACGAGTCTGGTGAAGATTATCTTGAGGCAATTCTTAGATTAAAAGAAGAAAATGGAGTTGCAAGATCCGTTGATGTTGCAAAACGTCTTGGTGTTTCCAAGCCTAGTGTAAGCCGGGCGATGAGCATTTTGGGCGAAAATGGATATATTACAACTGGCCACATCGGTTCTCTTGAGCTTACTGAAAAAGGTCAAAAAAAAGCCGAGTCCGTTTATGCGCGCCATGTTCTTCTCACAGATTTCCTTGTAAAAATTACTGGCGTTGACAAAGCTCATGCTGAAGAAAATGCGTGCAGAATTGAGCATGACATTGATGAAGATATAAAAGACGGAATTCAAAAGTGGATGGAGCAAAATAAATAAAATGTCAGACATAAATGAAAAAAATCACGGCACATTGACTGGCGACAACCATGCTGCTCTTTGGAGCGGAAGATTTGCAGAAGGACCAGATGCCGCTGCGGTTGAGTTTGAGACTTCTATCCGTGTTGATGAAAGAATGGCTCTTGATGACATTCACGGTTCGATTGCACATGCGCAAATGCTTGACGAGCAGAAAATAATTTCAAAATCAGAAAGCTCTGAAATTGTAAAAGGCTTAAAATCGATTGAAAAGGATTTGCTTTCCGGCGAGTTGAAAATTGACTATAGTGCTGAAGACATTCATTCATTTGTCGAAGCAGTTCTTACAGACCGCATCGGTGAGCCTGGAAAAAAACTTCACACAGGACGCAGCCGAAATGACCAGATTGCACTGGACGAGCGTCTTTATTTGCGCCGCATGATTCCTTGCATTCAAAATGAAATTTTAACTCTTATAAAGGCACTTTCAGAAATCGCTTCTAAAAATAAAAAATCTTTGCTGACTGGTTATACTCACATGCAGCATGCTCAGCCGGGAACTTTGGCTCAGCATCTTTTGGCGTGGGCTTCTATGCTAGTGCGCGACTGGGAGCGTCTTGAAGATTCACTTAAGCGCATTGAAAAGTCTCCGCTTGGATCTGGAGCTTTGCAGGGAAGCACATTGCCTCTTGACCGTGAGCTTGTTGCAAAAAAACTTGGATTTTCTGGTGTTACTGAAAATTCATTGGACACAGTTTCTGACAGAGATTACTGCATAGAATTTACTTCGGATTTTGCGCTGCTTCAAAGCCACTTGAGCCGGATGTGCGAAGAAATTGTTTTGTGGTCAACAACAGAATTTTCATTTGTTGAGCTAAGCGAAAAATGGTCAACTGGCTCTTCAATTATGCCGCAGAAAAAAAATCCAGACTTTGCTGAATTAATCCGCGGAAGAACAGGAAAAGTTTACGGAGATTTGATAAATCTTCTTACAATGGTAAAAGGGCTTCCGCTTGCTTATGACCGGGATTTGCAGGAAGACAAAGAGCCTTTGTTTGATGCTTTTGACACTGTTGAAGCGAACTTAAAAGTTTTTACGGCAATGGTTTCTTCTGCAAAATGGAATCTTGAAAAAATGGCGGCGAGCTGTGAAGGCGGTTTTGCAAATGCCACGGATTTGGCTGAATATCTTGTGCGCAAAGGACTTCCGTTTAGAACTGCGCATGGAGTTTCGGCAAAAGCTGTCCGCATGGCAATTGATGCGGGGCTTTCAAAAATTGAATATTTGTGCGTGGAAGAATTTAAAAAATGCTCGCCTTTAATTGAAGATGACGTTTATGAAATTCTTTCGCCTGAAGCCTGCGTGGAAAACAGAAAGACAATCGGTGCGCCTTCTTCTGAATCAACTTCAGTTCAAATAAAAGCTTTGCTTGCGTTCTGTAAAAAAAGCTTAAAAAAATAATTTTATAAAAGGAGTTTTCAAAATGAAAAAAATTGTTGCAGTTATTTGCGGACTTATGGTTTGCCTTTCAATGGCGAGCGCAAAAAAGAAATCGTCTGGAAAATTTGTTCTTGGCCTTGATGATTCGTTTCCGCCTCTTGGATTCCGCAATGAAAATAATGAAATTGTAGGCTATGATATTGACCTTGCGCGCGAAGTTGCTTCACGTCTTGGGCTTGAACTTGTTTGCCAGCCGATTGACTGGTCTACAAAAGAAATGGAGCTTAACACTGGAAAAATCGACTGCATTTGGAACGGACTTACTTTGACAGAAGAAAGAAAACGCGCTATGGCTTGCTCTGAGCCTTATCTTGCAAATGCCCAGGTTGTTGTTGTCCGCAATAATGGTGAAGTAAAATCGCTTGCAGATTTGAAGGGAAAAAAAGTCGGTGTTCAGGCTGGCTCTTCTGCACAGGAAGCGATTGACGGTGCGCCGGATTTCAAAAAAAGCCTAAAGGAAATTGTTGAGTTCAAGGAAAATGTTACGGCACTTAATGACCTTGAAGTTGGAAATCTTGACGGCGTTGTAATGGATTTAGTTGTTGCGGGATATAGCATTACGCAGGGAAAAAAGCCGCTTGTTATTCTTGATGAAACTCTTGCTCCGGAAGAATATGGAATTGCATTCAGCAGAAAAAATAAATCTCTCCGCGACAAAGTTCAGAAAACACTTTTAGAAATGCAGGCTGACGGAACTGTTGCAAAAATCTCAACAAAGTGGTTCGGCTCTGATATTTCTACAATTGGAAAATAATTGTATTTTATAAAATGCTTTTGCGTCTGGAAAAATTTCCGGGCGCATTTTTCTAAACTAAACTTTAAATGATTGAATTTTTATCTGAATATTTTCTAAGAATCAAAATCGGAAAACTTCTTGTTGTAATGCTTCAAAGCACTTGCGTTAGTTTGGAAGTTTTTTTTCTTACTCTGATTTTTTCTGTTCCGCTTGCGCTTTTTATTTGCTTTGGAAGAATGTCGGCTGTAAAAATTGTGGCTGGAGTTACAAATCTTTTTCTGCTGATAATCCGCGGAACTCCTCTCATGCTTCAGCTTATTTTTGTTTACTTTGCGCCCCAGATGATTTTTGGAATTGGCTTTGACAGATTTACAGCTGCAATTGTAGCGATGGTTATAAATTACGCGGCGTATTTTGCAGAAATTTACCGTGGAGGAATTCAGTCTATTCCGTTTGGCCAGTACGAGGCTGCGAAAGTTCTGGGCTTTACAAAAAATCAGACTTTTTTTCGCATTATAATTCCGCAGGTTGTAAAGCGAATAATTCCGCCGATGGGAAACGAAGTTATCACTCTTGTAAAAGACACTGCGCTTGTTCAGGTTTTGGGCGTGGCGGAACTTTTTCATGTTGCTCAGACTCAGAGCGGTCGGCTTGTTAGCGTTATGCCGCTTTTTATTGCAGGCGTTTTTTATTTTATAATGAACTGGGCTGTTTCTAAAGCATTTGACTTTACGGAGAAAAAACTTGACTACTACAAATAGTGAAATTATAAAAGTTGAAAATCTGAAAAAAAATTTTAGCGGACTAGAAGTTTTAAAGGGCGTTTCATTTTCTTTGCACAAGGGCGAAGTTCTTGGAATAATCGGTCCGAGCGGAAGCGGAAAGTCCACATTGCTTCGTTGTGTCTGTCAGCTTGAAAAAATTACGGACGGTTCAATTTCTATTTGCGGACAAAACATGGTTACGGACGGCGTTTATGTCGATAAAAAAACTTTGAGAAAAATCGGCTTGAACGTTGGACTTGTGTTTCAGAATTTCAATCTTTTTCCACATTTTTCAGTTTTAAAGAATATTACTGAGGCGCAGAGAGTTGTCCTTGGAAAAGAAAAGTCCGAAGCGGAAGAAACTGCGATTTCACTTTTGAAAAAAATGAATCTTGAGCAGAAAGCGTCGTGTTATCCTTGCGAACTTTCTGGCGGACAGCAGCAGCGTGTTTCTATTGCGCGCGCATTGGCACTTAAGCCTGAAGTTTTGTTTTTTGACGAGCCTACATCTGCTTTAGATCCTGAGCTTACTGGAGAAATTCTTGCTGTAATCCGTGAACTTGCCGAGGAAAAAATGACAATGGTTGTTGTTACTCATGAAATGTCTTTTGCCCGGGACACAAGCGACACAATTATTTTTATGGACGGCGGAGTTATTGTTGAGCAGGGAAAAGAAGTCATTGAAAATCCAAGGGAAGAACGCACAAAGCTTTTCTTGAAGCGTTTTAATGAAAAATAAGTTTTTTGTGTTTTTAAGAAAAGCTATTGACAATATAAAGTGCTTTTTGATATGATATTATCACCTTTTGGGGTGTTAGCGAAGCTGGTTATCGCGCTGGCCTGTCACGCCGGAGACCACGAGTTCGAGTCTCGTACATCCCGAAGTCAAGCATCTGTTTTTATACAGGTGCTTTTTTTTTGCCTTGGTGCTATCATATTGTTGAGAGGAATTTATGACAAATAAAGTTTACATAATCGGACACAGAAATCCCGATACTGATTCAGTTGTTGCGGCTGCTGCTTATGCAAGGCTCAAGCATCTTCTTGGAAAAAAAGAATACGTTGCTGCCCGCGCTGGAAAATTAGCTCCGCAGACAGAATATATTTTCAAGAGATTTAAAGTTGAGCCGCCTGAATATATTCCGGATTTGATTCCTAAAACTGAATATTACATGAGCGGAGAATATTCTTCTGTAGATCAGGATGTTCCGCTTTGGAATGCTGTGGACAAAATGATAAGCACAAATTCTTCTGTTCTTCCGATTGTCAATGTGGACGGAACTTATCAAGGACTTTTGAATTACAATGCGTTTGCCTTGAATTCATTTAAAATTCTAAGTCCGAAAAAAGATGACATTTTTTTAACAAGCATAAAGCTTATAGAAAAAACTTTGGGCGCAGTTCCGATTGTGGAATTTAACGCTGACGATTATTTTAAATGTTCTTTGATGGTTGGCGATGACGATGCTGATTCTTTTAAGAGCCTTCTTTCTGAGCACAAAAGTGAAAACATTGTTGTTATTACAGGCGACCGTGAAGATATTCAGAAAATGTCAATTGAAGCAAAAGTGCGCGCGGTAATTGTTACCAAAGATTACGTTATAAAAAAAGAGCTTAGAGAACTTGCCCGCGAAAATAAAGTTTCAATTATTTCCGGCCATGACAGCACTGTTGCAACCGCGATGCTTGTAGAATATTCATCTCCTGTAAGTTCTATGGCTGACACGAAAATTCTTCCAGTGAAAGCAAGCGATACAGTGCAAAAAATCCGCGCCCAGCTTGCGCAAAGTCCCACCAGATGCTTGCCTGTTGTTGACGATGATTTTAAAGTTATCGGAATAATCAGTGAAAGCGATTTGCTGCACGAAGCGAATATTCAAGTTATTTTGGTTGATCACAATGAGCCGCAGCAGGCAGTTGAGGGAATTGAAAATTATATAATTCAGGAAATTATTGACCACCACAAAATAAATACGTTTGCAACCCGGATTCCAATTAATTTTATAAACAAGGCTGTCGGCTCAACAAGCACGATTATTGCGAATCTTTACCGCGAAAACAGAATTTCAATTCCGAAAGACATGGCTTCAATTCTTTTATGCGGAATTCTTAGCGACACTTTGATTCTTCAGTCTGCGACGACAACCGAATATGATGTTCTTACCGCTGAATATTTGAGCAACATTACCGAGCTTGACATAAAAACTTTGGGAAACGACATTATAAAAAGTGGAAGCCACATAGACGGACGTTCCGCGGAAGAAGTTGTGCATCAGGATATGAAAGAATATTCTGAAAACAAATTCAAATATTCTGTGAGCCAGATAGAAGTTGACAGCACTCGTGAAATTGTTGAGCGCAAAAAAGAATTCCTTGATTGCCTTGAACAGGAACGAAAGTCGAAAGGAGCTTTATTCAGCGCGCTTCTTGTAACGGACATAACAAAATTGAGCTCGATAATGTTTTTGGCAAGCGATCCAAAATTTGAAGCCGTCATAAATTTCCCGAAACGTGATGAGCATATTTATTATATGAAAGATATTGTTTCGAGAAAAAAACAGCTGATTCCTTTGCTTTCTGAATTGACTGCAAAAGTGAATTAAAATTTTCTACAGATATTTTTTTATTGTTTCTACGATTTTATTCTGAACCGGAAGAATTTCCTGAAGCTTTGCTTTTGCTTCTGGAATTTTTCCTTGGCGCAGAAAGTCTGTAATTTCAGTGTAAGATTTGTAAAGCGGAGTTACAGAAAGATTTCCTGCGTTTCCTTTTAATGTGTGCGACTTGGAAATTGCATTGCTAAGATTTCCACTTGCGATGTCTTGCTCAATTCCGCTGTTCTGTTCAATTGAATCTGGAAATTTTTTCAGCATCATTTCCAAAAGCTGGCTGTTGCCCATAAACCGTTCGAGAGCAGAATCCATGTCGGCGCCAAGATTTTTCATCTCGTTTATCAAATCCACAAAATCCCTCTAAGAAAAAAATTATTTTACTAGATTAAGTTTCAAGTTTTTGTAAAAGTAATTGCTAAACTGTCATTCTCATGCTATGACACGAGAATCTTTGTAAATTTAGATTATCGGGTCAATCCCGATAATGACATTTAGAGTTTATCAAAACAATGAAAATTTGTATCTGACATAATTATATATCAATTTTTTATTATTTCAAATTTATTTTTTGCTTGAATTTCCGGCTGAATATAACCTTGTGAAGTTTAGTTTGTTTTATTATATTAGTAAAAATTAATGAGGTTGATATGATTGAAGTTGAAAATGTGTCCAAGCTATTCGGAAATTTCCGGGCGGTAGACGGCATAAGTTTTTCTATTCAGACTGGAGAAATTGTGGGACTGCTTGGTCCGAACGGCGCTGGAAAAACAACAACGATGCGAATGATTTCCGGTTTTCTTGAGCCTGATTCTGGAACTGTGAAAATTGACGGGCTTGATGTCTTGAAAAATCCGGTTGAAACAAAAAGAAAAATTGGATATATGCCGGAAAGTGCGCCGATGTATTCCGACATGATTGTTGCTGATTATTTAAAATATATTGCTGAAATTGAAAATCAGAATCCTGCGGAAAAATGCCGGGAACTTGCCGAAGTCTGTGGACTGAAAGAAGTCATGCACAAAAATATTGGAGAGCTTAGCCGCGGAAACAGGCAGCGCGTTGGTCTTGCCCATGCTCTTATGGGAAATCCTGAAATTCTTATTCTTGATGAGCCGACAAGCGGACTTGATCCAAACCAAGTTTTGGAAGTGCGCAGTTTGATTAAGCAGATTGGAAAAACTCATACTGTAATTATTTCAACGCATATTCTTAGCGAAGTTGAAATGCTTTGCGGAAGAGTTATTATTATTTCCGGCGGAAAAAAAGTTGCCGACAGTCCGACAGAAGAACTTCGTGAGCATTTTGGAAATTCGTCTGAAGTCCAGATTTGTGTTTCCGGGGCTTCCACAGAAGAGGCTGAAAAAATATTCCGTGGAATAAATGGCGTTTCAAAAATTCATTCAAGTTTAAATGATGGGAAAATTGAATTTAGAATTTCAGTTGAAAAAAACATTGAAGTTAGACCAGAACTTGCAAAGGCTTGCGTGCAGAACGGCTTGGAGCTTTTTGAAATGCAGCAGAAAAAGAACAGTCTTGAAGATGTGTTTAGAAGTTTAACTTCTGCACATGATTCTGAAAATGGAGTGTATGATAAAAATGAAGAAAAATAAATCTTGGATAGTCATTATGAAACGGGAACTCTGCTCGTATTTTACAAGTCCTGTTGCTTACATTGTTGGCGCGTTGTTTCTTTTGTTCAGCGGATTTTTATTTTTTTCCACATTCTTTTTGGTGAATCGTCCTGAACTTAGAAATTTTTTTGAGTTGCTTCCTATATTGTTCAGTTTTTTTATTCCGGCTATGACGATGCGAATTTTCAGCGAGGAAAAAAAGAGCGGAACAATGGAAACTTTGGTTACGCTGCCTGTTACAAATTTCGACATTGTTGCAGGAAAATATCTTGCAACTTTTGTTTCTAGCATTGCGCTTTTGATTCCGACTTTTTTTTATGTTGCAGCTTGCGCAATTTTTGCATCTTCGCGGATTGATTTTGGTCCTATTGTCGGCGGATATTTAGGAGCAGTGCTTTTGGCTTCGGCTTTTTGTGCGATTGGAATTTTCGCTTCGTCTGTTACAAAAAATCAGATTATCGCATTTTTTCTTGCGTTTGCAATTTGTATTTTCCTTACGATGATTACAGTTTTTTCTGTTTTGCTTCCGGGAATTTTCGTTGGATTCGCTTCGTTCATTTCTTCCACGAGCCACTTTATGTCAATTTCGAGAGGCATAATTGATTCGCGCGATATTTTGTATTTTGTTTCTTTGACAGCAGTTTTTGTTTCTCTGACAGTCTGCGTAATTTCAAATCAAAGGAAAGGTTGAAAAATGAAAAAGGAAAATAAATTTATTTCATGGATAAAAAATCCTTCCGCGGACATCTGGCTTTTTATAGTTGCCGTTGTTCTTTTAAATCTTGTTGCTTCCCGCGCTTTTTTTAGAATCGACTTGACTGAATCCAAATCATATTCGCTTTCATCTTCGAGCAAGGAAATTGTAAAAAATCTTGAAGAGCCGCTGAACGTAAAAATTTTCTTTTCTGCAAATCTTCCGTCGCCTTATTCGAATGTTGAGCAGTACGTAAAAGATATTTTAGCTGAATACGGAAATTCCGCGAACAAAAATTTCAGCTGCGAATTTTTTGACATGGAAGATTACGACAACCAGAGAATTGCAAGATGCTACGGACTGAATCAAATTCAAATCCGCGAGCTAAAGAATAATGAAGTCGGCTTGAAAAATGCGTTCATGGGAATTGTTCTTTCTTATGCGGACCAGATAGAAAAAATTGACGGCATTTCTTCAAGCGATGGATTGGAATATAAAATTACTTCCGCCATTGGAAAAATTATTTCCAGCACAAATATTCTTGCGGGACTTTCTGACAATGTAAAGCTTTCGCTTTACAAATCTGAATCGCTTGAGCAGTTTAATATTGCTGACTTTGAAAAAATTGACGATGAAGTTGGCAAGGCTTTTTCTGCGGCGAACAAAAAATTTAAAGGCCGGCTTGATTTTAAATCTGAAAATCCTGACTCTGAAACTTCTCTTGCGCTCGGAAAAAAATATGGAATCCAGTCAGTGTCTTGGAAAAATTCGGATGGCGAAATTGAATACGGAACAATCGGGCTTGTTGTTGAGTACGGCCAAAAAGTTCAAGTTGTTCCGCTTAGACTTACGAATGCAATTTTTCAGTATGTTGTTTCTGGGCTTGACGACTTGGAAGAAAATATTGAAGAGTGCGTGAAAACTGTTGTTTCAAAAACTGATGTGATTGCTTATGTTACGGGGCACGGCGAGCATTCCCTTGAGGACAAAAACGATTCAATGTATTTGAAAACCCTTCTTGCTGACACTTATGATTTGCAGGAAGTAAATCTTCTGGAAAATGAAATTCCGATTTCTGCGCAGTCGCTTATTGTAAACGGTCCGAAAGAAAAATTTTCAGATGTGGAGCTTTATAAAATTGATCAGTTTGTTTTGCGCGGCGGAAACGCAATTTTCTTTGTTGATTCAATTGACGAGATTATGCCTTATGGCGAAATGGCTTATTACAGCCAGCCTGAATATGTTCCTGTTGAAAACGGACTTGAAAAACTTTTTGACAGCTACGGAATAAAAGTCGGCAGTGAATATGTTATGGACGAAAAATGTTTTTCCCAGCTAACCCAGCAGTATGGAAAACTTGACTTTTACTATACGCCTCTGATTCAGAAAAATTGCCTTGACCAGAAAAATCTTATATCAAAAAATCTTGGCAATATTTTCTTTCCGCAGACTTTTGAAATTGATATTTCTGGCGCAAAAGAAAACAAAGATGCAAAAGTTTCTGTCATTGCAAAAACTTCTGAAAAATCCTGGACTGTTCCTGTCGCAGAAAATTTTGTTTTAAGTCCTATGTCAATTTTCCCTCCGAAAGAAGAAGATAAGTTCAGTTCTAAAAATGTTGCAGTTTTACTTGAAGGAAAATTTAAAAGCGCGTTTGAAAAATCTCCTCTTGAAAGTGATTCTGAAAATGTCTTGGCTGCAAAAAATCATTTGGACTCAAGCATTCAAAGTTCCAAAATATTTATTGCTTCTACATCTTGCATTGCAACCGCAAAGTTTGGTCTGCTTCAGGAAGATTCACAAACTCCAAATTCATATTTTGTCCGCAATGCAGTTGACTACATGAACGGCAAAGAAGATTTTTGCTCAATGCGCACAAAGAACCTTTCGCTTAACACGCTCAAAATGTCTTCTGGAAAATTTGCGCTTGCAGTGAAATATTTTAATCAGGTTGGGCTTGCAGTTCTTGTAGCCTTGGGCGGACTTTGCGTGTTTGTTCTGCGCCGCCAGCACCGTGAAAAAATTCGAATGGCTTACGACCCGGAAGATCCACGGCAAAAACAATAATTTAAATGGAGCTAGGAATGAAAAATATTTACACAAGAAAAATAGTTCTTCTTTCATCGATTGCAGTTCTGCTCGTGATTTACATTCTGCAGATTTCTTTTTTGGGCAGATCGAAAGTAAAGACCGTTTACACAAATGAAGAAATTGATTCTGTTGAAATAACAAAAAACGGCGGACACATTCTTTCTCTTAAAAAAGAAAATGAAAAATGGCTTGTTGAAAATTTTCCTGCCATGGAAAACCGCGCGAACAGAATTGTGAATTCAGTTAACGAAATAAAAATTCTTTCAACAGTGTCTTATGATTTAAGCGACTTGGAACGCTACGGCTTGACTGATGAGAATGCTGTAAAAGTTGTGGCTTCTTCCGGCGGAAAAATTTTGCGCACTTTGTATGTGGGCAAAGACTCTGTTGCAGGAAGCCAGTGCTACGTGCGCCTCGATGACGAAAAGAAAATTTATCTTGCGCAAGGTTCATTGAAGTCAACTTTTGAAGTTTCCGTTGACGAAATAAAAGAAAAGCCCAAGACGGAAAATTCGCAAGAGGCAGAAGCTGAATAAAATCTTATCACTTGAACAGCAGGGAAAGTTCTTCACTTGAAAGTTCTCTGCTGTCTCCCGGCGCAAGCTTTTCATCCAGCGCAAGGCTTCCGATTGAAATTCTTTTTAAGAAGATAACTTTGTTTCCTTGTGCGCTGAACATCCGCTTTACTTGATGAAATTTTCCTTCTGTTATTGTGAGGCGGCAGGAGTTTGCGCTGTTCCATTCCAAAATTGCCGGCCTTGAAATAAATTCCCTTTCATTTTTTTCAGGCGGAATAAAAAATCCTTCGCTGAATTTTTTTTCAAGGAATTTTCTTTGCTCTTCTGGTTCACTTTTTTCAAGCTCAACGTAGTAAGTTTTTTTTACATGGAAAAGCGGATTTGCAAGGCTGTGCGAAAAGTCCCCGTTCGTTGTAAAAATCAAAAGACCTTCCGTGTCTGTGTCCAGCCGTCCAACCGTGTGAATTTTTTGCAGCGAATTTTCTTTTGCATAGTAAAAATATTTTTGCGGAATAAAACTGTAGACCGTTTTGTAAAGCCCGTCGTCTTTTGTGGAGCAGATAGTTTTCGCCTTTTTGTTCATCATAAGATAGATGTCCGGCGCAAGATTTTTTCTGATTCCGTCTATGGAAATTTCATCCGCCGCCAAGTTCAGTCTGAATCCGCTTTCAAGAACTCTTGTGCCGTTTACGCATACATTGTGCTTCTGCAAAAGCCTGCGCACTCTTCTGTGCGTGCTGATTCCACGCCGGATAAAAACCGTGTCCAGCCGTTCCTTAAAAAGTCCGTCCATTTGCAAAAGTATATATGTGCGCTCCCAAAAAATCAATTTTGTTTTTTTATGAAAAAAATGTTTTCCGTTTATGAAATTTCTGCATTGTATGGCAAAACACATTTTCTGCGAATGAAATAATTTCACGCTTCGCCCAGTGTGTTTTCTGTCCGTGCGGAAAATTTCACGAGCCGCCCAACGCATTTTTTACTTGTGAAATTTCTGCATTGTACGGCAAAAGGCATTTTCTGCAAATGAAATTATTTCATGGCTTGCCCAGCACGTTTTTTTAGAATGAAATTATTTCACAAGTTGGAAAAATCCGTTTTTTGGAAATGCAGGAATTTCATTCACTGCCCAAGCCGTTTTCGTGTTAAGAAATGTATATTTTTACAATCTGTGTGGCAATTTAAAGCTGCGCCGCCTCTCTTTTTTTTAGTTTCAAGCTGTGGTAAAATCATTTCATGGCAGAAGAAAAAACTGAAGATAAGACTGTATATATTCTTGATTCCTATGGCTTGATTTACAGGGCGTACTTTGCGCTTTTGAATCATCCTCTTACAAATCCTGGCGGAGACAATATAAGCGCGCTGGTTATTTTCTTTAAAAATTTGAAGGCGCTTATTTCAAAATACAATCCGTGCTATCTTGCTGCGGCGTTTGATTCGCGTGTCAAGACATTCCGGCATGAGCTTTATGCGGAGTACAAGGCCAACCGTGCCAAGACTCCAGAAGATTTGCACGCTCAGGTTCCTTGGATAGAAGAAATTCTTGAGGCGTTGGAAATTCCTGTTTTGCGCTACGATGGATTTGAAGCTGATGATATTATTGCGACTGTTGCCCAAAAATGCGCGCAGGAAAACCGGCCGTGTAGAATTCTTAGTGGAGACAAGGATTTGCTTCAGCTTGTTACGGACTCTTGCTTGGAAATGCAGCCGGACAGAGCCAATGGCGGCTGGGAAGTTATTGGCGCGCAGGAGGTTCTTGAAAAGTGGGGAATTCCGCCTGAAAAAATTCTTGACTACCTTTCGCTTGTGGGTGATGCTTCTGACAATGTTCCGGGCGTGAAGGGTGTGGGCGACAAGACTGCGATAAAACTTTTGACCCAGTACGGAACTCTCGATGAAATTTATGCTCATGCTTCTGAAATAAAAGGTGCACTTGGAGAAAAAATCAGGAACGACAAGGACAACGCTTATTTTTCAAAGCAGCTTATAACGTTAAGATACGATGTTCCTGTTGAAATTGATTTTGAATCTTTCTGCACAAAAAATATAAATTTTAAGTCAGGCGCGGAAGTTCTTGAAAAATACGGAGCTTATGCGATTGCAAAAAGTTTTGCTTCGGAAACAGCGGCGGAAATTCATTCAGAAGAAAAATCAGCTTTACAAGAAGAGCCCGAAGAAAAAAAAGTTCTGCCTGTAAAGCAAAATGAAGGCGACTACAAGCCTTGCACAAATCTTGACGAGCTGAAAAATTTTGCGCAGAGCGTTTTGGATTCCGCGGAAAAAGTTGTGGCGTTTGACACAGAAACCGACAGCCTGAATACGCACGAGGCGAATCTTGTTGGCTTTAGTCTGAGTGTTGAAAAAGGAAAGGGAATTTATGTTCCTGTTGTTTTGAGCGGCGGAATGTTTGCTCCAGAGACGATTTCTAAAAAAGATTGCCTTTCTATTCTTGAAAAGCTTTTTGCGGAAAAAGAACTTACGCTTGTAATGCACAATGGAAAATTCGACCTTGAAGTTCTTGCCGCAAACGGAATGAGCCCAAAAACTGAATGTAAAATTTTTGATACGATGATTGCCGCATGGCTTTTGAATCCTGCCGCTTCTGGAAAATCTCCGTACAGCCTTGAATTTCTTGCGGAAACAAAACTCGGGCTTAAAGGAATTGAGTTCAAGGACATTGTTCAGAAGAACCAGACTTTTGCGGATGTTCCTTTGGAGAAGGCTTTTAAATACGGCGCGGAAGATTCTGATTTTACATTGCAGCTTTACTATCTTTTAAAAGATGAAATAAAAAAATCAAATCTTGAAAAGCTTTTTTATGAAATGGAAATGAAAGTTCTTCCGATTCTTGTTTCCATGGAAATTCAGGGAATCCATCTGGATAAGAAAAAACTGAATGAGTATAAAGATGAGCTTGCAGTTTTGATTTCAGAAAAGGAAAAAGAAATTTACAAAGAGGCCGGCTGCGAATTTAACATTGCCTCTCCAAAGCAGCTTCAAGAAATTTTATTTGAAAAACGAAATCTTCCTCATGGTAAAAAAACGAAGACTGGCTACAGCACAGATACAGCCGTTCTTGAAGAGCTTGTGTTTTCTACAAATGATCCTCTTCCAAAAATGATTCTTGATTACCGTTCGTACACAAAACTTCAAAGCACTTATGTTGAAGCATTGCCTTTGCTGGCGGACAAGAACGGCAGAATCCATACTTCGTTTTTGCAGACGGGAACTGCCACAGGTCGTCTTTCAAGCCGCGATCCAAATTTGCAGAACATTCCGGTGCGCGACGAGTCTGGAAGAAGAATTCGTTCTGCGTTTACAGCTGTGCCTGGAACAGTTCTTATTTCCGCGGATTATTCTCAAATTGAACTTGTTGTTCTTGCGCATTTGAGTGGCGATAAAAATCTTTGCTCTGCGTTTATAAATGGAATCGATGTCCATAAATCTACAGCCGCATTGATTTACGGAATTTCCCCAGAGCAAGTAAAGCCTGAGCAACGACGTTTTGCAAAGACTGTAAACTTCGGTGTGATGTACGGAATGAGCGCGTTTCGTCTTGCAAATGAACTGAACATAAGCCGGACTGAAGCAAAGAATTTCATTGACCAATATTTTTCAACGTATTCCGATGTTAAAAAATTTCTTGATGAAACAAAACGCATGGCAAGAGAAAACGGCTATGTTGAAACGATTACCGGGCGCAGACGTTATATCCCGGAAATAAAAAGCTCAAGCAAAATTGTGCTTCAGGGAGCTGAAAGAATTGCGATAAATACTCCGATTCAGGGAAGCGCGGCTGATATTGTAAAAACTGCGATGATAAAAGTTCAGGCTGCATTGGAAAAATCCGGCACGGGCGCAAAGATGCTTTTGCAGGTTCACGATGAATTGATTTTTGAATGCCCGGAAGACAATGCGGGAAATGCAATTTCAATTATTCAGCGCGAAATGGAAAATGCCTTTCAGCTGAAAATTCCATTGCGTGTGAGTGTTGAGCGCGGAAAAAACTGGGGAGAATTCCACTGATGGTTTTGTGTGTTACAGGACCGATGGCGGCAGGAAAAAATGCGGCAAGTTCAATTCTTGAAAGCATGGGATTTGCTTCGATTGATGCGGACTTGATTGGCCATGACGCAGTTGAAATTTGCAAGGGAAAAATTCTTGAGGAATTTTCTTCTTTGGCGCAGAAAAATAAAATTCAGCTTTTAAATCCAGATGGAAAAATCAACAGAAAAAATCTTGGGCAGCTTATATTTAAAGATAAAATGCTTGTGAAAAAACAGGAGAACATTGTATTTCCGTATATAAATTCAGTTTTGGAAAAATTCATAGATGCCAATTCTGAAAAAAATATTGCGGTCAATGCGACTGTTTTGTACAAAGTGAATGCAATGAAAAAAATTGATAAAATTCTTTTTATTGACAGTCCGGCTCTTGTTAGATTTTTGCGCGCTAAAAAAAGAGACAGAATGAAATCGCTTCAGATTATTGAAAGATTTTTTTCTCAAAGATTTTTGTTCAGCCAATATAAAAAAACTGGAATTGAAATTTTCAGAATCATAAACTGCGGAAATCTTTCTTCGCTTCAAAAAAAAATTGAGCGCGTAGTTTTTAAGAATTAATAGGCTTTTTAAACTTTAATTTTCCTCTAAATATCTTTTTTTTAATGCCGATATTCTTTGTATGGAATACCGGCTTTTTGTTTTATTTTTGAAAGCTGGCAGGGGATAAGATTATGGAACAGAAAAGAACTATTTGGATTGTACTTGCGGCTGGAATTTTTTTGTCAGTTGTGCTTGGTGCCGCTGTAATTCTTTATGCGTCTGAAGCTAAAAAAAATACAACTGCTCTCTATCAGCGTTCTGCTGGCTCGGTTTGGATGTCTCCAGAAACTGCACAGCAAAAACACGCGGAATCATTTTCAAATGGAATTGATTTTCCGAGCGAGCCTCCTGTTGAAGAAAAAAACATAAATCCTGCGGAAGTAAATAATTCTTCTGTAACTTCAAATATTGAATCTCCTGCGGAAGGAAAAACTTCTATTGAAAATACTGACTCAAGAATTGCGCAGACAGACAACGTTACTGTTATTTCTACAGGAAACACAAGCGTTTATAATGTTGGAGACACATCGACTACAACAATTGATTTGAACGCATTGAAAAACACAGCTTCCGCATCTAGCAATGTTACAGCTCAGAACAAGGCTGCTGAAACTGCAATCAGAGAAACAAATGCCGTTCACCGCAATGTTGAAAAAGATTCTCCTGTAGTTGAAAAGAAAATTTCTTCACCAAAGGCTTCTGCGTCTAGCAATAAAAATTCAATTTCTTCAAAAAGCTCTGCGCAAGTTTCTTCAGCTCCAAAAAAATCAACACAGTCTTCTGCTTCAAAAACTGCGCCGGCAAAAAAAGTTTCCGACAGATTCTGGGTTCAGGCTGGCTCTTACACAACGACAAAAAATGCTGACGAAGCCAGAGGAATTCTTGAGTCGAATAAAATTCCATGCGAAGTCTTTACATTTACAGATGCAAAAGGCGTGCTTCATTACCGCGTAAGAGTCGGACCTTATACAACAAAAAGTGAAGCAGAATATTGGAAGCAAAGAATCGATACAATTTCTTTGTTTGCAAAAAATGGAACTTACGTTACAAATACTAGCGCGGCAAAATAACTAAAATGAAAAAAACAAATGCAATGCGCATTTTAGACAGTTTGGAAATTCCTTATGAAACAAAAGAGTACGACGATGACGGAGAGCATTTGCTTCATAAGGGAGCTGCCTTGGAGCTTTCTGAAAAACTTGGAATAAATCCTGAATGCGTTTTTAAAACGATAGTCATGCGCACGGATTCAAAAGAGACTGTTGTTTTTTGCCAGAGCGCGGTTTATGAAATCAACTTGAAAAAGGCCAGAGCTGCTTGTGGCGCAAAAGAAGTTCATCCTGCTAAGCCTGAGGAACTTTTGTCGCTTACAGGATATATCCGAGGCGGCTGTTCTCCAATTGGAATGAAACGGAAATACAGAACTTTTATTGATGAAACAGTTTCGCTTTATGAAAAGGTTTATGTCAGCGCAGGAATCCGCGGACTTCAGCTTGTGATTTCTCCTTCTGATTTGATAAAAGCCAGCGATGCTCAGCCTGTTGATTTAATTCTTTAACTTGAATTTTTGCCGGATATATTTTCAGCGGATTTCAAAATAGGAATTCGTTGTTTGAAATTATCGACTTTTTGCGATTTCTATAGTAAAATTATTTCCATGAAAACACACACTTTTAAAGGCGGAATCTTTCCGTTGGAAATGAAGGAGCTTACAAATAAATGCCCTATAAAAGAGGCGTTTCCTTCTTCAAAAACGGTTACGATTCCAATCACCATGGGCGGCGCACCAAACACTCCGCTCGTAAAAGTTGGAGATTCTGTTGCAAAAGGACAGAAAATAGCTTCGGGTGAAAAATTCATGTCAGTGCCCGTCCATTCTTCTATTTCAGGAAAAGTAAAGAAGATTCAGAATTTTACCGTTACTGGCGGAATGACTGCGCCTTGCATTGTTATCGAGTCTGACGGTTCGGACAATGTTGAATTCCTGGAGCCGCTAGATCCGTTTACCTGTGGAAAAGAAAAAGTTCTTGAGCGGATAAAAGATGCTGGAATTGTCGGAATGGGCGGCGCGTCTTTTCCTGCGCATGTAAAATTAAATCCTCCAGAAGATAAAGAAATAGATTACGTTCTTGTCAATGCCGCTGAATGTGAGCCTTATCTTACTTGCGATGAACGCACAATGATTGAAACTCCGGAAAAACTTATAGACGGGCTTGCGATTATTTTGAATCTTGTTGGCGCGGCTGGAATAATTGCGCTTGAAGACAACAAGGCTTATATAAAACCTTCCCTTGAAAAAATTATAGTTGAAAAAGGCTATGCGGATGATATTCGCGTGATGCTTGTCAAAACAAAATATCCGCAGGGTTCTGAAAAATTTATAGTTTCGTCTTGCCTTGGCGTTGAAATTCCTTCGGGAAAACTTCCTGCCGATGCTGGCGTGATTATTTCAAATGTTGGAACTGTCTGCGCGATAAGCGATGCTTTTAGGCTTGGAAAACCTTTGATTGAACGCAGCCTTACAATTTCAGGCGGCGCAGTAGAAAATCCATGCAATTTAAGAGTTCCAGTCGGAACAATGATTTCAGATTTGTCTCCTGAATTTTTTTCTTTAAAAGAAAATTCAGCTGTGAAAATTATTTCCGGCGGTCCGATGATGGGCTTTACGATGCCTGATATGAATTTTCCAGTTGCAAAGGGAACAAGCGGAATTACTTTCCTTACAAAAGATGAAACTTATCTTGTTGATGAAGAGCAGTGCATTGGCTGCGGAATGTGTGTGTCTGTCTGCGCAATGCATTTAAGCCCGGTTCTTATGGTTCGTGAGCTTAAGGCTGAAAATATTTCAAATGCTAAAAAACTTGGTCTTATGGACTGCATTGAATGCGGTTGCTGTGCTTATGCTTGTCCGGCGAATGTTAGGCTTGTTCAGCGTTTCAGAATTGGAAAGTCTATTGTAAGAGAACAGATTGCGGCGGCAAAAGCAAAGGAGGCTGTAAAAAAATGAACTCTGAAAATAAAATGTTTCTTTCTTCTAGCCCGCATTTTACAGCTGGGCTTTCAACTCAAAAAATAATGCTTGCAGTTTTGATTTCTCTGCTTCCTGAATGTATTTATGGCGTTATTGTTTTTGGACTTCCTGCTTTGGCGACAATTCTTGTTTCTGTTGCTTCGTGCTTTGTTTTTGAATTTTTGTTTCAGAAAATCACTCGTCAAAAAATTGTTGTTTCAAATTTGTCTTGCTGTTTAACAGGCGTCTTGCTTGCTCTTGTAATTCCGTCTACAACGCCTTTGTGGATGACAGTTCTTGGCGCGTTGGTTGCGATTGTTATTGCAAAGGGACTTTTTGGAGGAATCGGAAGCAACGTTTTTAATCCGGCGCTTACTGGACGTGCTTTTATGTTTATAAGTTTTCCAGTTGCTTTGGGCGCGTCTTGGTTTAATCCGGCGACCGATGCAATTTCAAGCGCAACAGTTTTGAGTCAAGTTAAGGCAGGCTCTTTTGTTGCTGACAGTTCAGTTTATCTTCAATATTTTTTTGGAAACCGAGCCGGCTGCATTGGCGAAACTTCAATTCTTTTGATTTTGCTTTCGTTTGCATTTCTTGCTTTTACAAAAATAATCGACTGGAGAGCACCAATTGCAATGGTTGGAACTGTTGCTGTCTGCACATTTGTTTCCGGCGGAGATGTTCTTTTTGCGCTTTTGAGCGGAGGACTTTTGTTTGGAGCAACTTTTATGGTTACTGACTATTCAACTGCTCCTGTTACAAAAAAAGGCCGTCTTGTTTTTGGCTTTGGCTGCGGACTTATAACTTTCCTGATAAGAAAATTCGGCGGATACCCAGAAGGTGTAATGTTCAGCATTTTGATTATGAATGCAGTAGCTCCGTTCTTGAATAATCTTTCAGCAAGAAAATATGGCTACGGAAAAAAAGGAAACAGAAAGCCTGCTCCTAAAAAAATAATTCAGGATTTTGATGTTTCAAATACAGTTCCTTTAGAACAGAAAAAAAATGCGGAGGCTGAAAAATGAGCCAGAAAAATTCAGTCTTGGAAATGCTTGGACTTGGAATTGTCCTTGCGATTTATGCAATGGCGGCTTGCACAGTTCTTGCTGTTGTAAATAATTTTACTTACGGACGGATTGCGCAGAATAAACTTAACAAAGCGAATGCCGCAATGAAAGCTGTTGTAAAAGACGCAGATTCTTTTGAGGCTGTTGATTCATTTCCTGCAGCATCAAATTCTTCTATTACAATACAAAATATTTTTATCGCAAAACAGGGTGGAAACGTGATTGGCGGAGTTGCCCAAGTTACAGGTCCAACTTATGACAAAGGCACAATCATGGTTGGAATGAAATCCGACGGAACTGTTACAGGCTTGCAGTTTTTGGAGCTTACTGATTCTCCAGGATTCGGCTTGAAGGCAAATGATCCGACTTTTACTCTTGCCAGCGGAAAAACGTTTTACGGACAATTTGAAGGAAAAAATGCCAAAGACGGGTTTGTTGCTGGTCAGACTTTTGACTCTATTTCCGGGGCGACAATAACTAGCGTTGGCATTGGCAATCTTATTTCCGCAGGAACAGAATGCCTTTTAAAAGTTCTTGATGGACAGGAGTTTAATTAATATGAACAAGCAGCTTCAAATTTTTACAAACGGTTTCTTAAAGGAAAATCCGCTTTTGGTTTTAAATATCGGCTTGTGTTCTTCGCTTGGAGTTACAACAAGTATTTTTAACGGACTTGGAATGGGAATGAGCATGACATTTGTTCTTCTTATGAGCGAGCTTGTAATCAGCGTTTTTAGAAAATGCATTCCCAATGCAATCCGCCTTCCAATTTTTATAATTATTATTGCGGCGTTTACAACTATTGTTCAGTTTGTGCTTCAGGCTTATGTTGAATCTTTGTATGATGCGCTTGGAGTTTTTCTTCCGCTGATTGTTGTAAACTGCATTATCATGGGACGCGTTGAATCTTTCGCTTCAAAAAACAATGTCGGAAATTCTATTCTTGATGCGCTCGGAATGGGAATTGGCTACACTTGCGTTCTCGTTGTGATTTCGCTTGTGCGTGAATTTTTTGGCGGCGGAACTTTGATGGCTGGAACTTCTGTAAAGCTTGAGCTTATTCCTGAAGCGTACAGAATTGGAATTTTAAACAGCGCGCCGGGCGGCTTCATTGTTTTTGGACTTCTTGGTGCGGCAGTTCAGGCTTTAAAAAATAAAAAGGAGGCTGCAAAATGACTGATATGATTCAGCTTTTTATAAAGTCAGCAATTGTTGACAATGTTGTTTTTATTCAGTATTTGGCAATCTGTCCTTTTATTGGAATGACTGCTGAAACTGGCAAGGCTTCTGGAATGGGACTTGCTACAACTTTTGTTATCATTCTTGCAACTGTTGTTACTTGGCCTTTGTATAAATTTGTGATGATTCCGCTTGGATTGGAATTTTTGCAGACATTGTTTTTCATTCTTGTAATTGCATCTCTTGTTCAGCTTGTTGAATTTTATCTGAAAAAATCCGCGCCTGGACTTTATTCTTCAATGGGCGTTTATCTTGCGCTGATTACAACAAACTGCGCGGTTCTTGGCGTTACAATAAACTGCATAAGCAAAGACTACAATTATATTCAGAGCATTGTTTATGCTTTTGGAACAGCCTGCGGATTTCTTTTGAGCATGGTGATTATGTCGGGCGTAAGAAGTAGAATCAAAATTGCAAGAATTCCTGAAGCTTTTAAGGGAACTCCAATTCTTTATGTTGCCGCCGGACTTTTGAGCCTTGCATTCTTAGGCTTTAAAGGTCTTATAAAATAATTCAGCGGAGGAACTTTATGAATACGATTATTTTTACAGTTGTTATTGCTCTGCTGATTGGTTTTGTTCTTGGCACTCTGTTAGGGCTTTTTAAAAAAATATTTTCAGTTGAAGTTGATCCAAAAGTTTCCCATGTAAGAGAAGCTCTTCCTGGCGCTAACTGCGGAGGCTGCGGATATGCCGGCTGCGATTCTTTTGCTGTGGCTGTTGTAAAAGGCGAAGCTCCTGCAAATGGATGCGTTGCAGGCGGACCGTCAGTTTCAGCGGCGTTAAATAAAATTTTAGGCTTGACAGGCGATGAATCTGATGCTGTAAAAAAGGCTGCAGTTCTTGCTTGCCACGGAACAAATGAATGCGCTGGAACAAAAGGAATTTACAACGGCGTTCAGACTTGCAAAGCTGCCCAGCTTTCTGTGAATGGAACAAAGCTTTGCGCTTTTGGCTGCATTGGTCTTGGCGACTGCGTTTCATCTTGTCCGTTCGGCGCATTGTCAATGGGAGACGACGGGCTTCCTCATGTTGATTATTCAAAATGTGTTGGCTGCGGAAAATGTGCAAAGGCTTGTCCGAAAAAACTTTTCAGCATTACAAACATTGAATTAAAAGGTCCTGTCGCGCTTTGTTCTTGCCATAACGACAATAAGCCTCAGATTAGAAAAGACTGTTCTGCCGGATGCTTTAAATGCGGAATTTGCGCAAAAAAATGTCCTGAGCAGTGCATTGATCTTTCTTCTGGAATTCCTGCGGTTGATTATTCAAAATGTACAAGCTGCGGAACTTGTGTTTCCTCTTGCCCTGACAAAGTTTTGAAATTCATGCAGGAACTTACTGCTGTATAAAATTTGTTTTATAGATAGGAGGTTTCTATGACAAATGTTCAGGTCATAAAAGAACTGACAAATTTAAAAACTTATTGTTCTGCAACTTCTTTGGATGTAGTTGAGTATGCAATAAAAGTTTTTCAGAAACTTGAAAGCTGCGGAATTTCAGAGCCGCTGGAAACTGAATTTAAGAAAGAGGAAGAAAAATGATAGGAACATTTTGGTCTTTAGTTCCGCCGGTCGTAGCAATTTGTCTGGCGCTTATAACAAAGGAAGTTTATTCTTCTTTATTTATCGGAATTTTAATTGGCGGTCTTTTTTATTCAGGATTCAGTTTTGCAGGAACAATAAATCATGTTTTTAAAGACGGGTTCGTAGGCTCTCTGTCTGATTCTTACAACGTAGGAATTTTGATTTTCCTTGTTATTCTTGGAATAATGGTTGCGCTCATGAACAAGGCTGGTGGTTCTGCGGCTTTTGGTGAATGGGCAAAAAAACGCATAAAGTCAAAAAAGAATGCGCAGATTGCAACTATTTTTCTTGGAATAATTGTTTTCATTGATGACTATTTTAACTGCCTCACAGTTGGAAGCGTAATGCGCCCGATTACAGACAGATATAAAGTTTCAAAAGAAAAACTTGCTTATCTTATTGATTCAACTGCGGCTCCAGTTTGCATTATTGCGCCTATCAGTTCTTGGGCTGCGGCTGTAACAGGATTTGTTGAAGGCGAAGACGGATTTCAGCTTTTTATAAAAGCGATTCCTTATAATTTTTACGCGCTTCTTACAATTTTTGCTCTTTTTGCAATTGTTATTTCCGGAGTTGATTTTGGTCCTATGAAAGGCTTTGAAGCTTTGTCATCTTCATCTTCTTCCAATGAACTTGAAGAGGAAAAACTTCCAACTGCAAAAGGAAAAGTTCTGGATCTTGTGTTCCCTATAATTTCGCTCATCGTTTTCTGCGTAATTGGAATGATTTATACAGGCGGATTTTTTGCTTCAGGCGAAGACCACCGCGGATTTGTTGCGGCTTTTTCTGGCTGTGATGCTTCTGTCGGACTTATGTACGGTTCTTTTGGCGCGCTGATTTTAACTTTGATTGTTTTTGTTTTGCGCCGTGTTTTGAGTTTTAAAGACTGCATGTCTTGTATTCCAGACGGATTTAAAGCCATGGTTCCTGCGATTTTGATTTTGACGCTCGCCTGGACTTTGAAATCTATGACAGACAGTCTTGGCTCAAAAGAATTTGTTTCATCATTTGTTCAGACTTATGCTTCTGGAATGCTGAATTTTCTTCCTGCGATTGTATTCGTAATTGGCGCGTTCCTTGCATTTGCAACTGGAACTTCCTGGGGAACTTTTGGAATTCTTATTCCTATTGTAGTCGCCGTGTTTAACGGAAGTGATTACAACCTTATGATTATTTCAATTTCAGCGTGCATGGCAGGAGCTGTTTGCGGAGACCACTGTTCGCCGATTTCTGATACAACTATAATGGCAAGCGCTGGCGCGGAATGTGTTCACGTGAACCATGTTAATTCGCAGCTTCCTTATGCGCTTTCTGTTGCAAGCGTTTCTTTTATTTGCTATCTGATTGCCGGTCTTGTAAAAAATCCAATTCTTCCTATTTTGTTCGGAATGATTGTAATTGCAGGATTTTTGTTTTTTCTTAAAAAACATCAGAAAGCAGAAGCTTAAACTTAGGAGTGTAACAAAAACTTTGACTGAAATAGCGTCAAAGTTTTTGTTCACAAGTTTGCGTTGCAAACTTCTTGTTGATTGCATATTCTCATTTCATTGCGAATATGCTTAAAAAGCCAAATCGAAAGTTTATACTTTCTCATTGACTTTTTATTGGAGTAAAAATGTCTAATGATAATTTAAATGCGGTTTATGATGCGCGCACTTTGGGAAAGCCTAGAATGCTTGCGCTTGGTGTGCAGCACATGTTTGCAATGTTCGGCGCAACGGTTCTTGTTCCGCAGCTTACGGGGCTTAGCGTTTCTTCTACGCTTTTGTTTGCCGGAATCGGAACTCTTATATTTCACTTTTTTACAAAAGGAAAAGTTCCGGCTTTCTTAGGCTCGTCTTTTGCGTTTCTTGCCGGCTACATGACAATCGCCCCGAATGGTGAAAAACATCTTTTGCCTTATGCATGTCTTGGCGTTGCTTGTTCTGCGGCTTTGTATTTTCTGCTTGCTGTTCTTGTAAAAGTTTTCGGTGTAAAAAAAGTAATGCGCTTCTTTCCGCCGGTTGTTACAGGTCCGATTATAATTTCGATTGGACTTACGCTTTCACAGTCGGCAGTAGACAATTGTTCAAGAAACTGGCTTGTCGCTTTTTCTGCGGTTCTTGTAATTGTTGCCTGCGTTATCTGGGGAAGGAGAATGATAAAAATTATTCCGATTCTTCTTGCGGCTGTCGTTTCTTATGTCTTTGCAGGAATTCTTGGCGAAGTTGATTTCACATCTGTAAAAAACGCGGCTTGGATTGGACTTCCAGTTATTAAAGAAAACACTGTTTTTGCAATTTTTGAAAATCCCGACACTTCATTAATTATAACTTCCATAGTTACGATTGTTCCGATTGCGATTGCAACCATGATGGAGCACATCGGAGACATTGCCGCCATTTCATCAACTGTGAACAGAAATTATTTTGAAAATCCCGGACTTCACAGAACACTTTTGGGAGACGGACTTGCAACTCTTGTAGCTTCACTTTTCGGCGCGCCTGCGAACACGACTTACGGCGAAAACACTGGCGTTCTCACTTTGTCAAGAGTTTACGATCCGCGTGTAATCAGAATTGCGGCAGTGATTGCGATTTTGTTTTCGTTCTCTCCAAAATTTGCGGCGTTAATAAGCGCGATGCCAGCTGCAACTTGCGGCGGAATTTCAATTGTTCTATATGGAATGATTTCCGCAGTCGGCGTAAGAAATATTGTTGAAAGCCAAGTTGATTTCAAGGATTCACGCAACGTAATTATTGCGGCTCTGATTCTCGTTCTTTCAATCGGAATAAAATATAGTTCCGCTGGAGCTGTAAACATTCACATCGGCGGACTGACTCTCGGACTTTCTGGCTTGGCGACAGGAGCTTTGGTTGGAATCATTTTGAATATGCTTTTGCCTGAAAAAAAGGCTTCGGAAAAAGAGTAATTTATGGAAAATAAAAATGTAGTTTTTTTAAATCATCCGTTGATTCAGCATAAAATTTCGATGCTCCGTGATGAAAAAACTGGAACAAATGAATTCAGAAAACTTGTTGAAGAAATTGCAGTTTTGATGGGATACGAAGCTTTGCGGGATCTTCCAGTTGAAGATGTTGAAGTAAAAACTCCGATTGAAGTTTGCAAAACGCCGATGCTTTCTGGAAAAAAACTTGTTGTTGTTCCGATTCTTCGCGCCGGACTTGGAATGATGAACGGAATGCTGACTCTTGTTCCTTCCGCAAAAGTCGGGCACATTGGTTTGAGCCGCAATGAAAAAACTCATCAGGCTGAAGAATATTATTGCAAAATGCCGGATTCTCTTGATCAGCGTCAGATTGTAATTGTTGATCCTATGCTTGCTACTGGAGGCTCTGCTGTTTCCGCAGTTGATTTTATAAAAAAGCGCGGCGGAAAAAACATAAAATTTATGTGCATAATTGCAGCTCCAGAAGGCGTTGACGTTCTGACAAAAGCTCATCCTGATGTAAAACTTTACATTGGCCACCTTGACCGCTGCCTGAATGAAAACGCATATATTTGCCCTGGTCTTGGAGATGCTGGCGATAGAATTTTTGGAACAAACTGATTCCTTATAAAAAAGCGTAAAATTCATGCTTCGTTGATTTTTGGCGGAGCATGAATCCACAATTGACTATTTAAGTATTTAGTTTTACTATAGATTGCTATGACTGCAAACGAGTTACGTTCAAAATATATTGAATTTTTTAAATCAAAGAACCATGTTGAAATTTCAGGCCAGTCTTTAATTCCTGAAAACGATCCTTCTGTACTTTTTACAACCGCCGGAATGCATCCGCTTGTTCCGTATCTTTTGGGAGAAAAACATCCGGCCGGAACACGCCTTACAGATTACCAGAAATGCATCCGCACAGGTGATATTGATGAAGTCGGCGATCCAAGCCATCTTACTTGCTTTGAAATGCTTGGAAACTGGTCTTTGGGCGATTATTTCAAGAAAGAATCAATCGGATTTTCTTACGAATTCCTTACAAGTCCAAAATGGCTCGGTCTTGATCCTAGAAAAATTTCTGTAACAGTTTTTGCCGGTGATGACAATGCTCCGCGCGATGAAGAGGCTGCTACTTACTGGAAAGAAAACGGAATGCCGGAAGACAAAATCGCATATCTTCCTGCAAGCGACAACTGGTGGGCTGCAGGTCCAACCGGTCCATGCGGTCCTGACACAGAAATTTTCTACTGGGTTGGCGAAGGACTTCCGCCGGCTGGCTCAAATAAAGGCACAGACAGCGAAAACTGGATGGAAATCTGGAACAATGTTTTTATGCAGTACAACCGCGTTGATGAAAAAACTCTTGTGCCGCTTCCAAAGAAAAATGTTGATACAGGAATGGGACTTGAGCGCACAAACTGCATCCTGCAGGGAAAAACTTCGGTTTATCTCACAGAAGTTTTCCAGCCAATAATTGCGAAAATAGAGGAACTTTCTTCCTATAAATACGGCACAGATGCAGAAAAAGACAGAAGCGTCCGGATTATCGCCGACCATTCACGTTCAGCGGTTTTTATTCTCGGTGACCAGAAAGGCGTTTCCCCTTCAAATGTCGGTGCGGGCTACGTTCTCCGCCGTCTGATCCGCCGTGCAGTCCGCCACGGAATGAAGCTTGGAATCGAAAAGAATTTTCTTGCGGAAATCGCGCAGGCAGTAATTGAGAATTTCAAGTGCGCATATCCGGAGCTTGAGCAGAACAAGGAAAAGATTTTCACGGAACTTTCCGCGGAAGAAAACAAATTCCGCGACACGTTGCGCAAGGGCGAGGCTGAATTCCAGAAGCTTCTTCCGAACCTGATGAAAAATCCAAAGAAGGAAATTTCAGGAAAAATCGCATTCAGGCTTTACGATACATTCGGATTCCCGCTTGAGCTTACTCAGGAGCTTGGAGCCGAAAACGGGTTCACCGTCGATGTCGAGGGATTCAAGGAGGCCGAGCGCAAGCATCAGGAGGCTTCAAAAACTCAGGATGCCGGAGCTGCAAAGGGCGGACTTGCCGAACAGTCGGACACAACAACAAAATACCACACGGCGACTCACTTGCTTCAGCAGGCGCTTGTCAATGTTCTTGGAGATAAGGTTGCGCAGAAAGGCTCGAACATCACGAATGAGCGTATGCGCTTTGACTTCACGTTTGACCGCCCGATGACAAAAGAGGAAATCCAGAAAGTTGAGGACATTGTGAACGAGCAGATAAAAAAAGATTTGCCGGTTACAATGGAAGTCATGCCGCTTGAAAAGGCGAAGGCGGAAGGCGCGCGCGCACTGTTCACGAACAAATACGGCGAGGATGTAAAAGTCTACACAATCGGCGAAAAGGACAATTGGTTCAGCAAGGAAGTCTGTGGCGGACCGCACGTCCAGCACACGGCGCAGATCGGCGAATTCAAAATCCAGAAGGAGCAGTCATCTTCCGCAGGAGTGCGCAGAATCAGAGCCGTAATTTCCGGCGGTCTTCCGTTGGAAAAATAATTGCGTAACCTAACTGAATAATAACTGTTTATTAATAAATGAATTATATAAGGATGAATTTTCATGAAAAAAATTTCTATTGGACTATTGATTTTTTTTGCTGCATTCGGAGCTTTTGCCCAAAGTGATTTGCAGCCTCTTGCAGTTGTAAAACTTAATAAATCAGAAACAATTACTGTAAAGCAGCTCAAGACACGCGCAAGTTTTATTCAAAAGCAGTACGGAATGGAATCTCTTCCTATTGAGCAAAAACAGGCTCTTTTGGAAAATCTTATCGCTGAAAAATTGATTACTCAGGCGGCGGCAAAAGAAGGTCTTTCCGTTACAGACAGCCAGGTTGATGACGCTTTCTTGAATACTTTTAGCCAGCAGCTTGGAACTCGTGTTTCAGAAGCTCAGCTTGAAGACTTGATAAAAAAGCAGACTGGAAAATCCCTGGATGAATATATAAAAGAATACAGCGGAATGTCAAAGTCTGAATACAAGGCTTACTTGAAAAATCAGCTTATCATTCAGCAGTATGTATTTTCAAAAAAACAGTCTGAAATTCAGGCGGTAGCAGCAACTGATGAAGAGATCCGCAATGCTTATGAAATGAACAAGTCAACTTTTGTTTGGAACGACATGATGAAACTTTTCCTTGTTATGGTTCCAAAGGGAAGCAATGATATGGCGGCTCGTGCTTTGGCAACAGACTTGAGAAACAAGTACAAAGGCGATTCTAAAAAATCCGAAGAGATTAAAAATTCAAACGAAAATGGAACTAATTACAGAGCTGGCGACATTACAGTTGCAAAAACAGCTCAGCAAGCGCAGCAGCTTGGCTGGTCAATCGACAAGCTTAATGAGCTCTTTGGAAAATCAGCTGGCTATCTTTCTGAAGTTACAGAAACTGCTTCTGACTTCCAGTTTTACGCTGTCCTAAAAAAATATGATGCAAAAATGCTTTCAATCAGCGATGTTGTTCAGCCGGAAACAACTGTAACTGTTTACGATTATCTAAAGCGCAACATTACTTCTCAAAAACAGAGCCAGTATTTTACAGAAGCTGCCCAGGAAATTTCAAAGTCGCTTGATATTCCTTCAAATGTTGAGCGCAAAAAAACTGGCGACGCTCTAAAAAAGCTCCTTAATTGGCAATAGGAGTTTGTTGTGTCCAGAAGAAATGGTCGTATTTTTGCAGTTCAGGCTTTGTATTCCTATGATGTCGGCAAGGCGTCCCTTGATGATTTGCTAAAGCTTGAATGGCTGAAAGAAGATTCTGAAAATAATTCAAATGGAAAATTTGTTCTGCCCGAAACTGTAACAGAAAATTCTGAAACTGAAGATTTTTCCCAGTCGCGGGCGGAATCTTATGATTTTGCACGTTTGCTGATTTCAGGAACAATAAATCATATTCAGGAAATTGATGAAAAAATAAAGGCGCATTTGACTGCAAACTGGAATTTTGACCGCTTGAACAGAGTTACACTTTCTATTTTGCGTATCAGTGTTTTTGCCTTGCTTTATCAAAAAGAACTTAAGCCTACAATAATTATTGATGAAGCCATTGCAATTTCAAAAGAATTTGGAACAGACGATTCTTTTAAATTTATAAATGCAATCCTTGATACAATCAGCAAAGAAGAGGTAGCGTGAGCAAAAAATCAATCTGCGTTGCGGCTTTTTGCTGCTTGGCTGCAGTTTTAATTTGTTCGTGCTCTTCTCATTCTGAAGGTTCATCTTTTACTTCCGCACTGGATTCTGTTGATGCTGCTGTTTCTCAGAATTCTGCGGAAGATGCTTTAAAAGCACTAAAAAAACTTGAAAAAAAAGCCTATGCTTCCTACGAATATCTTGGAATTGCAAAACGTTATTTTTTTCTTGGCGAAACAAAATCCGCAGAACGTGTTTTAAAAAAAAGTCTTAAAAAAAATCAAAAAAATCCAGAGCTTTCCGCTGTGTATGCGAATTTTCTTTTGCGGGAAAATCGTCTTGAAGAAGCGTTTCAAATTTCACTTTGCTTAAAAGATTCCAGATATTCTTCGATTTATGCGGAATGTGTTTTAAGAAAGGCTTTGCTTGCTGTAGAAAATGGCGAGCCTGTTTTAAAATCAGCATTCAATTCTGTTTCATCAAAAAAGAAAAATAAATCTGCGGAAATAAAAACTTCGGAAGAAATAAAAGAAATTTTTTGCAATCCGGCTTTTATTTCTGTGTACAAAAACGCTTTTGACGGTTCAGATGAAAGCATTTGGATTTTTAATGCCGCTTCAATTTTTATGCGCAGCGGTGAATTTAAAAATGCTGTTGCTTTGTATCCAAAGAAAATTTCGAGCGGCAAGGAAAGTCTTTTTTGGGGCTGTGTTTTTTTTGATTCAGGACTTTACGCTGAAAGCATTGCGGCTTTGGAAGCTAGTTCAAAACTTGCTTCGTTTGCGGAAAAAACTGATTTGACTGCAAAGATTGAAATTCTTTCGCTTGAATCGGACGGATTTTATATTGAAGGCGAGGAAAATTCTTCTGAAGAAATTCGGCAGAAACTTATTCAGAATTTCAGCGAAATTCCGCCGCGGATATACATGAACAGTGCGATGTTTGCCAAACGGAACGGGAACTTTGAAACCGAGCAAAAACTTCTTGATTTTCTTTCTGTTAATTTCCCTGATTATTTGCCTGGGCTTGCGGCTCTTGGAGAATTTTCACTTGATCAGATAAAAAATCAGCATGAAGATTTTCTTTCGCAAAAAATTAGAAACGCCGGATTAAAAACTTTGAGCATGGAAAAAAAAGACAAAGTTCCGGTTGTGCCTTTTGATTCCGTTCTTGAAAAACTTGATACCCTTATTGCATCCCAAAATTCAGAAGCCTTGGTTTTAAAGGACGCGCTTGTTGCTCAAAAAAGCAAACTTGACAAAACTGAAAAGCCTGTTTCTGATATTTGGCTGATGCTTGAAAAAAATGTTTCCGCGGAAAATATTTATCCTGAATCTGTTTTAAAGCACTGCGTTTTTTCTCTTCTAAACGAAAATTCCGAGCCGGATGCAGAAGCTCTTTTTGATTCTTATTATAAGTCGAAGTATGATTTTTTGCCTGAAGATTCTCCGGAAAATCTTGAGCTTTGGGAATGTGAACTTTGCGCCTGGTTCGCCTGTAAAAAGGAAAATTTTAAATCTGGAATTTCTCTTTATAATTTTATCGCTGAAAATTATGGAAACCGAATCGCCGCATTGAATTCATCTTCAAAAAATTCTTCAATTATAAATGCGTTTGTCAATCTTGGCGTTTTGTATGCTAGCGTTGACCGCCTGCCAGAAGCTTTGGATTCGCTTAACACGGCTTCTGCAAAATCATCTGAAGGAAAAGAAAAGGCTGAAATTTTGTTTAGAATTGCGCAGCTTGAATGGAAGCAGGGAAATTTATATGGAGCTTCAAGGGCTTTAAAATATGCGCTTTCGTTGGATTCTGAAAATAACAAGGTGCGTTTGCTTCAGAAAAAAATTCAAGCGGAAAAATGAAACTTATTTTCTATAGAATTTGACTTTAAGGAAAAAAATTTGTATTTTTATAGTGTAAAAAAAAGAGCGTGCCTAATTTATGTTGTACGCTCAAAATTTTAAAAAATTTTCAAATATAGATTTGGAGGATTTAAATGAAAGTAAAACCATTGGCAGACAGAGTTTTGGTAAAGCAGGTTGCCGCAGAAACAAAAACAGCTGGCGGACTTATTATTCCAGACACAGCGCAGGAAAAAACTCAGCAGGCTGTTGTTGAGGCTGTTGGACCTGGAACTGAA
This sequence comes from uncultured Treponema sp., assembly GCF_945873775.1. Classification (GTDB taxonomy): domain Bacteria; phylum Spirochaetota; class Spirochaetia; order Treponematales; family Treponemataceae; genus Treponema_D. The sequence continues at coordinate 38,982 of NZ_CAMCEC010000004.1, forward strand.
AAGGAAAAAATCACTGTAAAGCCTGGTGAAAAAATTTTGTATGATAAGTATGCTGGAACAGGAATTAAGATTGACGGCGAAGACTATCTTATTCTTAAAAACTGCGACATTATTGCTGTTGTAGAGTAATTTTTTGTTTTTAGTGGGGCATTTTGACTCACTTTGAATCAACACTTTATGGGCTGTGTCATTTTGATGCAGCCTTATTTGTTTTTAAAGGCTTTTAAAATCTAAAAAACTGCATTCAAATCAGCTTTTTTACTGTTGAAACGTAAAAAGTTGCTTACCCTTAATTTCGAGTTTTATAATTTAATGTCATTATCGGGCTTGACCCGATAATCTATTGAAAATTTTCAACAGATTCCAGTGTCGTAGCACGGGAATGACACTTAAACTACTGTCATTATCAAAACTCGATATTTGGGCTGTTTATTTTATTTTTTTTCTTGCTTTTTTGTATGACTTGGCACGTTTTATGCTATTTATTAAGTAAATAAAAGCATACTGGAGGCAAAAAAATGGCTAATGTTTCAGCAAAAGATTTAGACGTTGTGAGGATTCATCTTAATGAAATAACGAAGATTCCTCTTCTTACGAATGACGAAGAAACTCAGCTTGCAACAAAAGCCGCTGCTGGGGACAAAGCTGCAAGAGACAAACTTTTGACTTCCAATATGCGCTTTGTTATAAAAATTGCTTCACAGTATTTGAACAAAGGTCTTGAATACGAAGACTTGATAAGTGAAGGCTATCTTGGACTTATGAAGGCGCTTGATCATTTTGATGTAAGCAAAGGTTATCATTTTATATCTTATGCTGTTTGGTGGATTCGCCAGAGCATAATGAAAGCGATTGTTGATTTTGGCCGCCCGATTCGCCTGCCTGTAAATAAAGATGCTGAGCTTACTGAAATAAAAAGAGCGTGCCACAGTGTGAATCCGCATGGAAAAAAATCCGAGGAAGAAGAGCTTGAAGAAGTTGCGCTTAAACTTGGAATGACAAAGCACCACATAAGAGAAATGCTTAATATTTCGCAGGAAATGATAAGCTTGGATTCTCCTGTTGGCGGCGATTCTGATACTGCTCTTGTTGATACAGTTTCTGCCGGAACTTTTACACCTGAAGATGCGGCAATTGATGCTTCCTTGAAAACTGAAATTGACAAGGCTCTTGCGGGCTTGGATAAAAAGTCTATTGAAGTTCTTAATATGCGCTACGGTCTTAATGGTCAAGGCGAACGAACATTAAAAGAAGTCGGCGAGAAAATGAATCTTTCAAGAGAGCGTGTCCGCCAGATTGAAAAACATGCGATTGCAAAAATCCGTGCAAACAAAATCTGCGATATTTCTCTTAAGGATTACGTTGCTTAAGCTGGCATAAAGCGTCGTAACGTGTGGTCTTGAGAATTTCTTTATCACGGCTTAAGTCGGCTATGTTCAATGCAAAATATCCTGACTGGGCTGTTCCAAAAACTTCTCCAGGACCGCGCAGCTTTAAATCTTCTTCTGCAATAAAAAATCCGTCGTTGCTTTGATGCAGTGCCTTTAATCGTGATATTCCAGTTTCGGTGATGTTTTTGCTGTAAGTTAAAAAACAGTATGACTGAAATTTTCCACGCCCGACTCTTCCGCGCAGCTGATGAAGCTCCGCAAGTCCAAAACGTTCGGCGTGCTCAATTGCAATGCAGGTTGCGTTTGGAACATCGACTCCGACTTCAACAACTGTTGTTGCAACGAGAACTTGAATGTTTCCGCTTGAAAAATTTTTTAGTATTTCAGCTTGCTGCTCATCGTCAGTTCTTCCGTGGATAAGCGCGCATTTAAAATTCGGATAAACTTCCTTTGAAAGAAAATCAAACATTTCTTCTGCGGACTTTAAAGAGGCTTTGTCTGTTTGTTCTGCCTGCGGATTTTCTGCGATTCTTGGATAAACAAAATATGCCTGATGGCCTGCATTCAGTTCTTTTCTTATGGCTTCGTAAACATTGCGTTCGTTTCCAAAAACTGTAAGATAAGTTTTTACAGGAAGCCTTCCCTTGGGCATTGTTTTTATCACGCTTGTGTCAAGGTCGCCGAATGCAGTCAGCGCCAATGTCTGCGGAATCGGTGTTGCGCTCATCATTAAAAGATCCGGAGAATGCGCCATGTGCTTGAATGAGATTCTTCCCTTTGAAATAATCGATTCTCTTTGCGTTACTCCAAATTTATGCTGCTCATCTATTACCGCAAGCTGAAGATTTTTATACTGTGTGTTTCTGCTGAAAAGCGCATGAGTTCCAATTACAATGTCAATGTTTCCGTCTCTAAGAGCATTTAAAAGAGGCTGCCTGCCAGAAGCTTTTAAATTTCCTGTGAGAAACGCTGTTTTTATTCCGGCTGGCTCTAAAAGTTTTGCGGCGTTTTCTGCGTGCTGGCGAGCAAGAAGTTCTGTGGGAGCAAGAATAGCGCATTGTCCGCCGTAGTCAATTGTCCGTGCGCAGACAAAAAAAGATACAAGGGTTTTTCCAGAGCCGACATCTCCTTGCAAAAGCCGCTGCATGGAAAACGGAGGCTTTGAAAGTTTTTGCGGAGCATTCAGCATTGTGTTGCATTCCGTTTGGCTTTTATCAATGTCGCGGTTCATTTCTAAAATTGAATTCATCTGATCCAACGTAAGCTCAAAATTCAGGCTGCTGAAAATTTGCTTTTGACGCGGCGAAAGGCTTTTCTGGAATTCATTTTTTATCTGCTCAAGTCCTGTTTCTGAATCTGGCGTGGAAAAGTACGGATATGCTTCTGGAACAAAATCCTGCAAAGGCAAAGTTCCGCGGTGCATAAGAGCGCGTTCGAGCATTTTGTATTCAAAAAGATAAAGCTCTTCGTAAATTAAAGTTTTTCTAGCTTCCTGCGCCTGATTCAAATTTTGCGGCTGATGAACAAAAAGAATTGCTTCGCTTTTATTTAAAAGATTCCGCTCTTTTATGATTTGCTCTGGAATTTCATTGCTTATATTTTTTGCGTATTGCCTTAAAGCCTGCGCTACAGTTTTTCTGTAGACTTTTTGCGTGAGCCCTTCTGTAAGCGGATAAATTGGAATTACCGCGCTGTCTGGAACTGGAATGTTTTCAAAATCCTCTAAGTTTCCGTCGAACGAAATTCTTGTCGCTTCAAAAGATGAAGACTGAAGCTCGTTGTATTTTGTTTCAAATTTTCCAGTTACGGCGATTATGCTTCCTTCTGGCAGTGATTTTGCAAGAAAGTCCCGGTTGAATGCAACAAGCCAGGCATTTGCGCTTCCGTCGCTTATTGCGATTTTCAAGGTTTTCATTTTGCCGTAGCCAAACCACTGGTGAGCCGTCACTTTGCAGATTGTGTGGACTTTTGGAAAATTTGCGTAATCCCTTAGCTGAATCCGCTTAGTTCTGTCTTCGTAGTCGCGTGGAAAAACAGAAAGCAAATCGGCTACTGTGAAAATATTTAGGCTGGCGAATTTTTTTGCCGCTGCCGGACCTACACCAGAAAGTGTTTCTACAGCGGCTCCAAGTTCAGAAAGAATCATTTATAAAATTATCGACAAAATAAGTGCTAAAAGAATTCTTAATGCAAACTGCAAAAATAAAAGGGCGATTATTGAAATTATCAAGGCGGCTTTGTAAGTTATGCGTCTGCCCATTGCGAATGTTCTTGCGATTCTGTAGACAATCGGTGAAATTGAGCTGTCAATTTGGTTCGCCATGAATCCGCTTGTGTTGTAAGAATCTCTGTTTATCATTATCAAAATAAGTCTTATTGCAAAAAGGATTATCAAAAAGAAAATGAGCGATGACAGAATTGAAAAGAAAATCCCAAGAATCATTGCCAGAATCATCTGGAGGTTTATGTAGCCTCCGTTTGCAAGGCTTGAAAAAAGCTGGGAGCCTGCGCCTAAAATGCACAAAGCGAGAGCGGGGCTAAAGTCAAAGCTTCCGAACCTAAGCCATTTTATTCCGCGGAAAAGATTCATGTACGGATCGCATATTTGCGCCAGAATGTCCGCCGGTTTGCTGTATGAATAATTTGGAATCCAAGTGATTATTATTCGCAAAAGACATAAAAGAGAATATAGCGATAAAAATGCTGAAATTATTCTTAAGATAAACATGGCGTAAAAACCTCCTGTGCCATTATTCAGTCCAGACTTCCTGAACTCCGGAAATATCTTTTATGTTGTCTATGTATTCCTTTGTGTTTGGAACAGTCAGCTGAGTGTTCGCTTTTACGACATAAGTTTTTCCGTCTATTTCTATATGAAAATATACTAACAAAGTTCCCGTTCCGCCAAACAAAATGTCCCTAAGCGGCGCGATTTCTTTTACGGAAGAAAAGCCTTGTTCAAGCTGAATGTGAACACTTGAAATTGCCTTTTGCTGCAAAGTTGCAATGTCTTCAATTGATTCTACAAGAAAACTTGGAACTTCTCTTGAGCCGTCAACTTTGCCTTTGAACGCGTAAACTTTTTCGGCTTCAATTTGGCTTGAATATTTTTCCCAAACAGCAGGAAAGAATGTTACATCAATAAATCCTTTGTAGTCGGCAAGTTTTGCAAATGCCATCTGCTTGCCTTTTTTTGTCATTATGATTTTTAAATCCTGAAGCATTCCGATTGCAACATAAGTTTTGCCGGAATTTCTTGACTGCCAAGATGACCTTCCGCTTGATTCCAGCGATGCTTTTTCTGCCTTGTCGATTTTTGCCCAGCGTCCGATATTTTCGCTGTTGCAGGTTGCGCAAGTTTCTATTGCGGTTTTGTAATCGTCCAGCGGATGCCCCGAAACAAAGCAGCCTATTAGTTCCTTTTCCATGTTAAGACGCTCCATTTTTGGAAGGTCTTCACATTCTTCAAACTTAAAGTCTTCAAATTCTTTTATTCCGGCGTCTTCAAAAAGGCTTGCCTGACCGTATTCCTTGGAAGCGTTCTTTTTGTCTTCGTATTCAATTACGCGCTCAAGGTTCATGGTAAGAGTTGCGCGGTTTTGTCCCAAGTTGTCAAATGCACCGGTTTTTATAAGGACTTCTATCGCTTTTTTGTTTACGTCTTTGTTGCTCAATCGTTCAATAAAATCCACAAAAGATTTGTAAGGTCCGTTTTGCTCGCGTTCTTCAACAATAGCTCTTGCGGCTCCTTCGCCCATTCCTTTTATTCCTTTAAGACCGAAAACAATATGACCGTCAATAACATCAAAAATTGAGTCGGAGCGGTTTACGTCCGGCGGATCAACTTGAATTCCCATTTTGCGGGCTTCTTCAATGTATTCAGGAAGCGTATCTGTGGAAGTGATTTCGTTGGTAAGGTTTGCCGCCATGAATTCAGCTTTCTTGTGGGTTTTAAGCCAGCCGGTTCTGTATGCAAGAACTGTGTAGGCCGCCGCATGGGACTTGTTAAATCCGTAGCCAGCGAACGGCACCATTATGTCAAAAATTTCATCAGCGTGCTCTTTTGTGTAGCCTTGCTTTATTGCGCCTTCTTCAAATTCAACTTTTTTGCCCATGAGGACTTCAAGCTTCTTTTTTCCCATGGCACGCCTAAGCATATCCGCGCCGCCAAGAGAAAAGCCCGCAATCTTCTGCGCAACCTGCATAACCTGTTCCTGATAAACCATAACGCCGTAAGTTTCCTTTAGGATTCCTTCAAGGCACGGATCTGGGTAGTGAACGGTTTCTGGCTTCCATTTGCCTTCAATGTACTGCGGAATATAATCAAGCGGACCAGGACGGTAAAGCGCGTTCAAGGCGACAAGTTCTTCCACGCATCTTGGCTGGCACTGGCGCAATATTTTCTGCATTCCCGGAGATTCAAACTGGAAAATTGCAACAGAGTCTCCGCGGCAGAACAAGTCGAATGTCTCGGAGTCGGTTTCACTTACGTTTTCTGTCTTGAATTCCGGCTCGTCTGGCTTTTTATGCTTGTTGATTATGTTTTCGGCATAGCGGATTAGAGAAAGTGTTTTAAGCCCAAGGTAGTCGAACTTTACAAGTCCGCACGGCTCAATTATGTCCATTGTATACTGAACCGCAACTTCGCCTGTCTTTGGATCTTTGAAAACCGGCGCCCAGTCTGGAAGGGCAGTAAGTCCGATTACCATTCCAGAAGCGTGAAGACCAGTGTTTCTGATTAAGCCTTCAAGTTTTTTGCAAAGAGCAATCCAGCGGTCAAAAGTTTTTTTATCCAGCCCGATTGTCGTTTCTGGATTTTCGCTGATTGGAATAAGCTGTCCGCCGTCTGGAAATTTGTCTGTAGGCGGCTCAAGCGCGTTTTTCAGTTTTGCCTTTGGATTGTCTGGAATGCAGGCTTTTACTTTTGTAACAATTGAAAGCGGAATGTTCAGGATTCGTCCGACATCGGCAAGACAGTTCTTGGGCTTTAAAGTTCCGAACGTTACAATGTGGCCAACCTGCGGCTCTCCGTAAGTTTCTCTTGTATGCTGAATGATGTTCTGCCTAAAATCGAAGTCCATGTCTATATCAAAATCCGGCATGGAAACGCGCTCTGGATTTAAGAAACGCTCGAAAATCAGCTTGAACCTGAACGGATCAATGTCTGTTATAGTCATGCAGTACGCAACTAGAGAGCCTGCGCCTGAACCGCGCCCCGGACCAATTGGAATGCCGTGTTCTTTTGCCCAGTTTATGAATTCCCAAACAATCAGGAAGTAGCCCGAAAATCCCATCTTAAAGATAATTCCAAGCTCGTATTCGCACCGCCGCCTTATTGCCTGCGTGATTTCCGGGTAGCGCACTCTAAGGCCTTTTTCTACAAGACAGCGCACGTAGTCGTCCTGATTTTCCGTGTAGTCTTCGTGCTTTTGAAATTCGATTGGAAGTGAAAACCGCGGAAGGCAGCCTTTTAATTCCGGCGTTGTGTACTGATGAATTGTAAGGTTGCACATATTGGCGATTTTTATTGTGTTCGCCATAGCTTCCGGGTAGTTCGGAAAAAGAATTGACATTTCCTGTTCTGTCTTTAAGTACCATTCTTTTCTTCCGCCGCCCATTGTCTGATGAGGCTCGTCCAAAAGCTTCTTGAATCCAATGCACCTTAAAGCGTCTTGAGCTTCCGCATCGTCCTTGTTGCAGTAATGGACATCGTTTGTAAGAACAAGCGGAATGTCCAAGTCTTTGGAAAGTTTTATGAGCTTGACTGCGACTTCTTTTTGCTCGTCAAGTCCGTGGTCTTGAATTTCAATGTAGTAGCGGTCCGGCCCGAAAAGTTCCTTGTATTCTTTTGCGACCCGGTATGCGTCTTCGTCCCTTCCATTTAAAAGCAGCTGCGGAAGTTCTCCTTGAATGCACGCGCTTAGGCAGATAAGTCCTTCATGGTACTTTTTTAGAAGCTCAAAGTCTATTCTTGGTTTTCCGTAGTAAAGTCCTTCCGTGTATGCGATTGAAGAAAGCCATGACATATTTTTGTAGCCGGTTTGGTTTTCGCACAAAAGAATAAGATGAAAGTAGTGGCTGTTTTTTCCATTGCGCCCGAACGGAACATCGTTGTGCTCTGTGTGGTTTCCCCAGGCAACATAAAATTCTTCGCCTACAATCGGGTTGATTCCGTTTACGTGGCAGAGCTTTTCAAAGTTGAGCGAGCCGAACATATTTCCGTGGTCAGTAAGAGCCAGTGCCGGCATATTAAGCTCTTTTGCCCTTGCAACAAGCGTGTCAATTTTGCTTGCGCCGTCCAAAATTGAATAGTCTGAATGGACGTGAAGATGAACAAAATTGCTAACCGGAGTTCCTTCCGGGGCGTCAGGAAATTTATGATAGTCAGCCAAGCCAAGCTCCTTGCAGTTTTTTTAGATGACCTTATTCTAATAGAAAAAGCCTCTTTTTGCTAGGCAGATTCCCTTGTCTAGCCTTTTGTCATTATCCAGCTTGACTGGATAATCCCCTGCAATCTTTCTTTTCATTGTGCATTTCGTTTTTAGGTGATAAAATAGCGCATTATGAAAGCAACAATAAAACAATTAAAACTTTTTGCCGTGTTTGCGGCTATGTCGCTTATGTTTGCAGAAAACGGATATTCACAAAACACTGGTTCTGATTTTGTGAGAATTTCGGCTGTTACCCTTGAAAGGGCTTTCTATATGTGCGACCACGAGGTAACGCAAAAGGAATATCAGGACATAATGGGAACAAACCCAAGCAAATTCAAAAACAACCCGGACAAAGGCGAGGTTCAGGAAAACCGCCCTGTAGAGCGTGTAAGCTGGTTTGACGCGATTGAATACTGCAACAAGCGTTCCATAAAAGAAGGACTCACACCATGCTACAGAGCCAATGACAGTACAGACACGAGCAAGTGGGGAATAGAGCCTACAGCGGACACAAGCAAATGGGGCATAAAGCCCACAATGACAATCAGAAAAGAAGGTTACATTTTTAACCAATCGACGTGGTTTGAAGTTGAATGCGACTGGAACGCGAACGGCTATCGCCTGCCAACGAATCTGGAATGGGAATATGCCGCAAGCGCAGGAAATTCTTTAGGCAAAGATGTTTACAGCGGAACGGACGATGAGTCAAAACTTGATGATTACGCCTGGTACATTCGCAACAGCCGCAACAAGACGCACGAAGTAAAAAAGAAGAAGCCTAATGCTTTTGGACTTTATGACATGAGCGGCAACGTAGAGGAATGGTGCTGGGAAAACGAGGGTGATTATGTCAGCGGTTTGCACGGCGGTTACTGGGGCGTTAAAAATGGAAGATACTGGCATGTTGGGAATGGGAAGGATGGTATTATAACTTGGAAGAGCACGAATCCTAGCTGGACAGTTCCTGAACAGTTTTATGTTCTCGACAAAGACTATTGCTTGCCATATAAATACGCAACCGCCTGCTTTGGATTCCGTGTAGTGCGCACAGACACAACAAGCACAGTTCCCCAAGAGCATAAAAAGCAGGTAGCAAATCAAAAAGAAGCAGAGAGTAAAACTCAAGAGGAATATCAAGAAAGAAGAGTACAATCCAGAAGATCTATGGAAGAAGCAACATTGGATATGGCAAAAAAATTTCTTTTAGATGGCATTCCTCCGAAAAAAGTTGCAAAGATAATGGGGCTTGAACTTTCTCAAGTTAAAGAACTTCAAAAATCTATTAAAAAATAGCTGATTTACTCTGTTCTAAGGAGATTTACATGAAAAAGACTTTGAAAATTGCAACGCTTTCAACTTTGATTATGGGCTTTTTTGCAAGCGTTGCTTCAGCAAAAGATATTTCTACATATATAAATGAAGCAGTTAAAGAAGTTACAGAAAATCAAATCTACAGCGAAAAGCAGGCTGATTCCTTATGGTGGAAGACGAACGAGCGTGAAATGGTTTTGACTCCTATCGAGGAATACGATGACCTTGGCGATAGCTTCTATGAATCAAAACTGTGGAAAGATGACTCCCTTTATATCACAAGGTTGCTTGTTGATTATCCTTCAGCTACTGCCAGCTATTTGCATCAGATATATAATGGGAGATATGACTGCCTTAGAAATGTCAGAGAGGTTTGGCTTAGTCCCCAAGTTGACGCCTGGGCTTTCATAGATGAGTTGCAGGATGAGTTTGTTGAAGAGGAATATCGGGCAGGAACTAAAGGCGACTTTATAAAATACAAAGATAGATTATGGTTTGACAGCGGCATGATGAACGGCTCTTGCACTATTTATGTGCCTGAAAGCGAATTGCCAAAAGGTCTTTTAAGCTACAGTTCAAAGCCTTTGTCGCCTGTATATTTTGTGAAAGTTTATTCTGGAGATGTGTACGAGGCGTTCAAAAAAGGGGACTCTGCCGCAAGAGAATGGTGTCCGGGGCACGTCTATACTGGAAAAGCATATACTGCAAGCCGCATGAAGCAGCACATGACTTGCCAACAGCCAAACGAGTGGTATTATTCTTGCAAATGGTGCGGAAAGTGCGAGTACAATCCAAAGCACACTTTCTCGGACGGTGTGCCTAAGTCTCCTGTCCACGACTTTGCAAGGTTTGACATTTCCGACAAGAACTTTGCAGGCACAAACAAGCAGGGAGAAAAAGTCTACTATATTTCATGCAGATGGTGCGGCATTAACAAGCGCGATTCTGACTTGTCTGATTTTACATACGAGTATTTCCGTTATAACACAGGCCACAAGGATTCCCCGGAAGTTAGAGCGGCATACAATATGTACATGGAGCAGAAGAAGGACAGCTGGAAAAAAGGCGGCACAAACTACGAAATGGCTTTGGATGTTTCAACAAAAGTCAATTTAAATCCGTGGTCTTTTGCAGTTTCAAAAAGCAAGGACGTAAAAGCAAAGATAAGCGAAAATGCTCAAGACGGAGTTTACTGGGCGGCACGAAACGGATTGGTGGACGAATCTGTTCTAGGCGATGACTTTACAAAGCCTCTTACACGATTGCAGGCCAGCGCAATTGCGGTAACTCTTGCGGAAAAACTTTCGGGCAAGTCAGTTTCATCTGCAAAATCAAAGACATATTCCGACACAAAAAATAAATACGCTCTAAAAGCGGCTGGGGCTGGAATTTACGGCGGAGCTTCGGACGGGAAATTTAATCTGGATGGCATAGTTGACCGCCAGCAGCTTGCAACTTTCTTTTATCAGGCTTTGATGTACGCAAAAAAGAATAAAAATGTCCGCTACACGCCTTATGAGTCAAAGCTCGCTCGGTATTCAGACAATGCAGAGATTGCAGACTGGGCAAAAGAAGCGGCGGCTTTTATGGACGCTCTTGGTCTTGTTGAAGGCTCAAGCAACACAAAATTTTCACCAGAAGAAACATTGACTATTGAGCAGGCTTTGGCAATAGCAAACAACAGCCTTGACGCGCCGAATATCGGCTGGTATCAGAGCGGTCCGTCAAATACTGACAAGCTCGGATTCTCTAATTCTACAAATGACTTTCAGGCACAAAACTGTGGTGTCCCAACTTTGCTTGAATACCGAAATTATGAACGCTTTTGGCGGCCTGTTGCTATGCCAGAAGTTCCGGCCGCAGCTTCAATATTGGAAAGATTTGCAATACTCGACCCATACACAAACGATCGGCTTTATGTGAAGAAAATCAACTTTTTTGCAGTAAAGGCGGATTAGTTTGCAAGCATAATGAGAGTATGTGTATCATTCTAATGATGTGGTGTGCGCCATTAGAATGACGCAGAGTGTATCAGCATAATGAATTTGTGTGATAAAATGGAATGTACAGAAATCCTGCATGGATTCCCTTGTCAAGCAAGGGAATGACAAATAACAGTCTATCATTGCCATGCCAGACTAGCTTTTTGTCATTGCCGGAGTTGCCCTTTGTCATTGCCTTGCTTGCCTTTTGTCATTATCTAGCTTGACTAGATAATCCCCTGCAATCTTTCTTTTCATTGTGCATTTCTTTTTAAAGTGGTAGAATGGCGCATTATGAAAAAGAATTTGTGCGCGCTTTTGAAGTCGCTTGGCTCGGAAGATACTGATTATAAGATTGTGGCGGAAGACGGAATTTCTTCCCCAAAGAATACAGATATTTGCATAGAAGGTCTTGCTTTTGACAGCCGGGATGTAAAAGAAAACTATTTGTTTTTTGCTTTGCCCGGAACTCATACAACTGGCAACAAGTTTATAGCACAGGCTGTTTCTTGCGGGGCTGGCGCAGTTGTTTTTCAGGATGAAATCACGCAGGAAGAGCAGTCGCAAATCAAGGCGGCTTTGGCATCCTCTTCAAAAAATGTTGTGTTTGTAAAAGTTCCTTCTGCCCGGTTTGCAATGTCGCCTGTAAGCTCGTGCTTTTATGACAATCCTTCTTCAAAACTTGTTGTCTACGGAGTTACAGGAACGGAAGGTAAGTCTTCCACAGTTTCGTTTATATGGCAGTTCTTGCGCCTGAACGGAATCATGGCGGGCTTTATTTCCACAGTTCAGTATTCGCTTGGAGGAGACGCCATAGATAATCCGCAGCACCAGACAACCCCGGAATCTCCTATTGTTCAGCGCGAGCTTTACGAGATGGTTTGCAACGGATGCACTCACGCTGTTGTAGAATCTTCCAGCCACGGCTTGAGTAAAAAACTAAACAGGCTTGGCGATGTTCTTTTTGACTGTGCTGTTTTTATGAATGTTACGCTTGAGCATCTGGAATTCCACGGGACTTACGAGCAGTACAAAAGCGATAAAGCAAATTTGTTCCGCGCATTGGATTTGCATAATCACGAAAAAACAATTGCCGGTGTTGCAACAAAAGTTCCTGCGTTTGGCGTTGTGAACTTGGAAGATCCTGCGGCATCTTATTTTGCTTCCTGCACCAAGCACAAAACTATAGGATTCACTACGGAAGGAAAGGCAGGCAAGCAGGCTGCTTTGGGGCTTTCATCTCCTCCGCTTCCAGAAATTCCAAAAGACATGCCGTACTTTTCGTGTAGAAATATAGCTTCGGCAAGATTCGGGCTTGCGTTTAGCATTCACCGTTTTGAAACCCACGATTCACTCAACAACGAAAATTCTGTTGTCCATGTAAAGGCTTCTGTTCCGGGAGCATTCAATGCGTACAATATAACCGCCGCGATTTTGGCTGTGCACGGAACAACCGGCATTTCAATAGAAAAACTTGCTTTGTGCGCGCAAAAACTTACAAGCGTAAAAGGCCGCATGACTGTAATTGATGAAGGTCAGCCTTTTGAAGTGATTGTGGACTATGCCCATACGCCTTCGAGTTTTGAGACAATTTTTCCGCCTGTAAAAAACCGCTCCATGGGCAAGATGATTTGCGTGTTCGGCTCTGGCGGTGAACGCGACACAACAAAGCGTCCTCTTCAAGGTGAAATTGCCGCCCGCTTCTGCGACACTGTTATTCTTACAGATGAAGATCCGCGCAAGGAAGACAGAATGGCGATTATTGAACAGATTGCTTTGGGCGCAAGAAAAGAAGGCAAAAAAGACAACTTGGATTTGTTCCTTGTTCCAGACCGTCCGCAGGCAATCAGAAAAGCGTTCAGCATGGCAAAGGAAAACGACATTGTGCTTCTTCTTGGAAAAAGCCATGAAAATTCTATAATTTACGCCGACAATGCTATAAAGTACGATGAAATTTCAGAAGCAAAGAAAGCTTTAAAAGAAATGAGGTTTGCAAAATGAATGTAGTTTTAATATACGGTGGAAAATCCGGCGAGCATGAAATTTCACTTTTGTCATGCGCATCTGTAATCAGAAATATCAGCGCAAAGCACAACGTTTCTCTCATTTCAATTTCCAAAGGCGGAAAATGGTATCTTGAGGACAATTCAGTTTTTGAGGAAGTAAGAAACAACCCGGAAGCCGCTCTTTGTGTGCATGAAGATGAAAGCCGCGAAGTAAAAGTTTCGTTCGGGCGCGGAAAAGACAATGTGTTTTTTGCCTGCGGAAATTATATTCCGTGCGATGTTGTGTTTCCTGTTCTGCATGGAACTTACGGCGAGGACGGAACTGTTCAGGGCGTGTTTGAAATGGCTGGCGTTCCTTTTGTTGGCTGCGGTGTTTTGGCTTCAAGCGTGGCAATGGACAAGGAAACTACAAAAATTCTTTTAAAGAACGCAGGAATTCCTGTTGTTCCGTATATGTGCCTTTCAAGAAGCCAGATAAATTCAAGTTCTCTTTACGACAAGCTGATTGAAGAGGCGGTTGAAAAACTTGAATTTCCGCTTTTTGTAAAGCCGTGCGCCGCAGGTTCAAGTGACGGAGCAAGCCTTGCCCGGAATAAAAAAGAGCTTTCGTTTGCGCTCATGGAAGCATTCAGCTGGGATAACAAAGTTCTTATTGAAAAGGCGATTGACGCGCGTGAAGTTGAATGCTCTGTAACAGGAAACTCTGTAACGGCGACTTCGGAAACTGACTGCACGCTTTTAAAGGCTTACGGTCCTGGTGAAATCGTTCCAAAGCATGATTTTTATGACTACGATGCAAAATACAATGATCCGGATGGTGCAGAACTAAAAATTCCCGCTCTTCTTTCAGATGACAAGCTTGAGTTTATAAGGGAAACTGCAAAAAAAGCGTATTCTGCAATAAACGCATCTGGCTTGAGCCGCGTGGATTTTTTTGTAGACCGCAAGACTGGCGAAATTTACCTGAACGAAATAAATACAATTCCTGGCTTTACAAAAATCAGTATGTTCCCAAAGATGTGCGCTGCGGACGGCTTGGAATATTCTGAACTTATTGATTATCTTCTTGAAGAAGGAATTGAAAGTTTCAAGGCAAAACAGAGCCTTTGCACTTCAAGATAAAAAAGTAAAATTGGGAGGAGAAAAATGCCGCATATTTATCCGCATGGATGTTATTTTAATTCGCTTGATGAAATAAAGGGCAAAAAAATTACCATAATGGGGCTTGGTCTTAACGGCGGCGGGGAAGCTTGCGTCCGCTTTTTTTTAAGGCATGGAGCTTTTGTTACCGTTACCGACATGAAGACTGCTGAACAGCTTGCGCCCACACTTGAATCTCTTGCAAAAGACAGGTTTCTTGACAAGTCCAGGCTTCGCTTTGTATTAGGCGGACATAATATTGAAGATTTTTCCAATGCAGACTGCGTTATAAAAAATCCCGGCGTAAAAATTGAAGGCAATAAATTTCTTGCAGCTGCAAAATCAATTGAAACGGACATCAGCATTTTTTTGCGCTTTACAAAAGCTCCTATAATTGCAGTTACAGGAAGCAAGGGAAAATCCAGCACAGTTAGCGCGCTTTCCTACGGACTGAATCAGGCTGGCTTTAAGTGCTTCTTAGGCGGAAACATTACTGTAAGCCCGCTTTCGTTTCTTGAAAAAACAGACGGAACTACTCCTGTTGTGCTTGAACTTTCTAGCTGGCAGCTTGCGGATTTGCGCGGAAGAAAACTTTTAAAGCCAAAAATTTCTATAATCACAAAGATTGTTCCAGACCACCAGAACTGGTACGGCGACATGGACAGCTACGTGGAAGACAAAAAACTGATTTTTGTTGACCAAGATAAAAACGATTTTACAATCCTTGACTTTGATGAAGACAACTACCTTAAAGAAACTGCTTGTCCAAAAAGAGGCTGCCGTTGCTGGGGCGATTTATTTGCAAGCGAGACAAAAGCCAAAGTTCTTAGATACAGCAAGGCTCTTTTGCCAAAAGGTGTTTTTGGAGCTTACTTGGAAAAAAGCGGTTCTTCCTATAAAGGCGTTGCTCGTGTTCCTTCAGAATTTGTAAAGCCTAGCTTAAAGGAAAAGATTGTTCTTGAAGAAGTTGTAATGGAAAGTCTGCAAGTTCCGGGCGAGCACATGAGAGCAAACGTTTTGAATGCCAGTCTTGCAATGTATCTTATGGGAGTTGCTCCGGCTCAAATTTGCACCGTGATGGGACAGTGGAAAGGAATTCCTCACCGCCTTGAAAAGTTCTACGACTGGAAAAGCCCTTCCGACGGACGCAAGGTTATCTTTTACAATGACAGCTGCTCAACAGTTCCAGAAGCGTGCGCGGCGGCAAGCCAGTCATTTGATCAGCGTGTTGTTCTTATTGCTGGCGGAACAGATAAAGGTCTGGACTTTCTTCCGCTTGCAAGATGCCTTGATCCTGAAAACAACACAAAGTTTCCGCCTTACGAAATCTATTTGCTTTCCGGCAGTGGAACAGACAAACTTGTTTCCATGCTTGATGAGCGCGGTGTAAAATATGAAGGCCCGTTCGATTCTTTGCAGATTCTTCTTGATGTTCTTAAAACCTGCCTTATGTCTGAAAACGCAAGCCGAAACTATGGCGAAGTTTTTTCGGACACCTGGCTGCCAGTAGTCTTTTCTCCGGGCGCAACTTCATTTGGAATGTTCTTAAACGAATTTGACCGCGGCGACAAGTTTAAATCCCTTGTAAAGTCAATATTTCAGGAATAAAACTATTAAAAACTGGAGGAATACTTTCTAAGAGGCTAAGTAATATTTCCTAAGAGCCGTAGAGATACTTTCTAAGACCCTTAGGAATACTCACTCAGGGGCTTAGGAATATTCACTTAGGGCTTTAGGAATACTCACTTCAGGTCTTAGGAAGTATTCCTTCAGAATTAGATAAAGCATGTCTGGTTAAGGAGAGGAGTACAATATTGACTAAAACAAAAGAGAATGATGTCATCGACCAGTTACTGGACAGAATTGATTTCCATGGGATGACAGCAGAAGAGTTGGCAGGAGAAAACGGTCTGCTTAAGAAACTAGCAAGCCGTTTTTTAGGATTTTGATAAATCCAAAATAAAAAATCCCGCGCTTAATGCGGGATTTACATTTATTCTGCTCGAAAATTATTTATGACAAATCTTTTCTTCACATTCCTTGTAGATTGCGCTTGTCTTAGCAACAACGTCTGCAGGAATTTCCTTGATGTTCGGGTCGCCTGCAAGGTTGTTTTCCTTCAGCCAGTCGCGGATAAACTGCTTGTCGTAAGAAGCTGGGCTTCCGCCAACCTTGTATTTGCTTAAATCCCAGAAGCGGCTTGAATCTGGAGTTAAAACTTCATCTCCAAGAACAAGCTCGCCGTTTTCGTCCAAGCCGAATTCAAATTTTGTATCAGCGATTATAATTCCGTTCTTGTATGCGTGCTCGTAGCATTTCTTGTAGATTGCAAGGGCAGCTTTTTCAATCTTTGTTCCAAGCTCTTCGCCTAAGTCTTTTTTCATGTAATCCAAAGTTACGTTTATGTCGTGTCCTTCCGCCGCTTTTGTGGAAGGAGTTACAATCGGCTCGTCAAGTTTTTCTGCCTGCTGGTATTCTTTTTCAAACTTGTGGCCAAGGAACGGCTCGCCTTTTTTGTAGGCTTCGTACATTGAACCGAACATATATCCGCGTACAATCACTTCGTAAGGAATCATCTTAAGTTTTTTTACAAGAATTGTTCTTCCTTCAAATTCAGGCTTCTGGAATTCAGCCGGCATATCTTTTAAATTTGAAGAAATCATGTGGTTTTTTACAATGTCTTTTGTGTAGTCAAACCAGAAATTCGCAAGAGCGTTCAAAACCTTGCCTTTGTCTGTAATCATAGTTGGAAGAATCACATCAAATGCGCTGATTCGGTCTGTTGTAACAATGACCATTCTTCCATCTTCCAAATCGTAAACTTCTCGGACTTTTCCGCTAGCATATTTTTTCATGTCGAACCTCTTGGCTTTATTCTATAGAATGCTTTTATTATAAATCTTTTGTTGATTTGAATTCAAGTTAGTTTGAGTTTTGCAAAAATCCTTTCTTTACGAGCGGAACTAGCATTCCTCCAAACGCGTTTCCTATTGTCATTATAATCAGGCAGAAAAAGTTGTGCGCTGTCCAAGTGCGGGAAACTGAAAAATAAAACATATCGGCGATGCTGTGTTCAAATCCGCTTAGAATGAACGCCATTACAGGAAGAAAAATTGCCAGAACTTTTCCAACTGGATTTTCAATTGTCTTGAATCCGTCCGCGGCAATGAACATGAGGATTCCGCAGAAAAAAGACAAAACAAGAAGGCTTAAAGGCGTGTCTGCTGATTTTACCGCGCACATTGCGGCTGCCTTTTGTGCCATTGAGCTTGTTCTTGTGCAAAGAATGAGGAAAGCGAAAACAAATGTTCCTGCAAAGTTTCCAAGCCAGATTAGCGCGACTTCTGCAATATACGAAGGCTTTTTTTCAACAATGTAGCCGACTTTTCCAGTGTAAAGATAAAATCCGAAGTTCAGGATTATAAAAAGTCCAGTTCCGAATAAAAATGCGCCTGAGATTTTGCTTTCGCACGAAAGAAATGCTGTTGCGCCGATTCCGATTGCGATTCCAGTCATAAATGAGCGCAAGATGATATTAAGCAGTTTTGATTTTATTGAATTTTCCATGCGCCGATTCTACTTTTTTTTGTGATTTTTGTCTTTAGCGGAATATAATAAAATTCTTTTCTTGCGTAAAATAAATTGTAAATTTTTTATTGTATGATATACTTAGATAGTTTCAAATGTTTTCGTCTGTAAGGATGATTTGTTTTTGCCAGAATTATTGAAATAGGTTTAAATTATGAAAAAAAGAACCGGTGTTGTAGTTCCGCTTTCGGCGTTGTATACAAAAGACTGCGCTGCCTGCGGAGATTTTCTTGCGTTGAAAAATCTTGCTGACTTCTGTGAAAAGGCGGGATTTTCTGTTGTTCAGCTTCTTCCTGTAAATGATACGGGAACTCAGTCTTCGCCTTATTCGGGGCTTTCTGCGTTTGCGCTTCATCCGCTTTTTATAAGAATTAATGCGCTGCCGGAATTTGAAGCGGCTCTAAAGGGAAGCAAGCAGTTTGCTTCGGCGTACAAGAATTTTGAAAAGAATTTTACATACAAGCGGCGGTTTGACTATGACGCTGTTGTAAATGAAAAAAATCAGCTCTTGCATCTTTTGTACAATTATATAGAAAAAACTTCTGCAAAATCAGAAAACGAATCTATGCAGAAACTTCCGGCGCAAATGGAAAAGTTTATCCGCGCAAACAACTGGATTATTCCTTATGCGGTTTTCAAAAATATAAAAGACGAAAATATGCAGGCTTCCTGGAAAAGCTGGGATGAGCAGGTGCGCAATATAAGCCGCGAAAAAATCATGCTCAAATGGAACAATAAGGCAAAAAAATCCAGCCACAATTTTTTTGTCTGGTGCCAGATGCGGGCAAGCGAGCAGTTTAAAGAAAGCGCGGAATATCTTCGCTCAAAAGGAATAATTTTAAAAGGCGACATTCCGATTTTGATGAACGAAGACAGCGTTGACTGCTGGACTTACCCTGAATTCTTTAGACAGGACTTGCGCGCTGGTTCTCCGCCAGATGGAGAAAATCCGCTTGGACAAAACTGGGGATTTCCAACTTATGACTGGGAGCGTCTTGAAGCAGACGGATTTGCTTGGTGGAAAGACAGAATAAAAGTTTCTTCTCAATATTATGACGCATTCCGAATCGACCATGTTTTGGGCTTTTTTAGAATTTGGGCTGCAAAAGAATCTGAAACAACCGCTTATCTTGGACACACAGTTCCATATTCTGATTTTTCAAGAAAAGCCTTGAACGACTTGGGATTTTCTGACGACAGAATCAAATGGATTTCTGAGCCACATATTCCGACCGGGCTTATTGAAGAGATAACTTGGAACCATGACGAAGCTGTTGCGTTCCTTGAGCAAGTTTGCGACCGTGTGAACAACGAGGAGCTTTGGAACTTTAAAAAAGAAATTTCTGGCGACAAGGAAATTTATTCCAAGAAGTTCTGCGATGATGAGCGCAAGGATTCCGCAGTGAAAAATGCGCTTGCTGAAAAATGGCGCGACCGTTCATTGATTCAAATTAAAAAAGACAGATTCATAAAAGTCTTTACGTTTGAAAAATCTTCAGCCTGGAAAACTTTAAGCTGGGATGAGCAGGAAAAACTGAAAAATCTTTTTGCCCAGACAGAAGAAAAAGAAAACGAGCTTTGGAAGCAGCAGGCTCTTTCTACTTTGGGCGCGATTGTCCATGCTTCTGACATGATTCCTTGCGCGGAAGATTTGGGCGTTAATTTAAAAGTTATGCCTGAAGTTCTTCAAAAACTTGAAATTCTTTCGCTTAAAGTTGTGCGCTGGTGCCGTGAGTGGGAAAAAGACGGACAGCCTTACATTCCGTTTGACCAGTATCCATCTTTGAGCGTTGCAACAACTTCTGTGCATGACAGTTCAACTTTGCGCCAGTGGTGGAATTCCGAAAAAGACAGCGTAAGAGCGTTCTTGTCTGCCTGCAAAACTGAAAACTGTCCTGATGCGAATTCAGCTTTTACTCCTGACATTGCAGAATTTATCTTGAAGACTGTTGCAAAATGCGAAAGCTCACTTCTTATAAATCCGCTTCAGGATTATTTGTTCCTTGAGCATTGCTTTTATCTTGAAAATGAAAATGACGAGCGCATCAATGTTCCGGGCAGCGTAAACAGCTTTAACTGGACTTATAGAATTCCTGCTTTAATTGAAGAAATGTCTGAAAACAAATCTTTGATGAACAAGATAAAAACTGTGGTTCAGCTGCACGACAAATAAAATAAAACTTTTTTATTGGAGTTAAATATGAAGATTTCTTACAATGAATTTCACATCAGCCGGAAAGTAAGAGAGGAATGCAATTTTGAAGATTCGCTTTTTTCTTCTGCTGGAAATGTTGTTTTTGCAAACTTCAAGGCTGTGCATAAATTTCAGACAAAACTGAATGAGCTTTTTGACAAACGCGGTCAAAGTGAAAAAAAAGTTTCCGCAGGCTCTTTGAACGCAATGGGACTTATCGATGAAATTTTCCATTACGTTTGCATGATTTATAGAAGAGACAAAGCTCCTGATTGCTTTAAAAATCTTCTTGCTGATTTGGACAGAAATTTTTCACAAGTAAAAATTGACAAATTGCTTTTGCAGTTCATGGAAGAATTTCCGCCTGTGGAAGTGTTTAAAAATAAAATTTCCGCGGAAGAATTTTTAGCGCAGAACTGCATTGATGCCGGCACAAAAATGGAACGCTCAAACCGGGAGCAGGTTTTGGAAGAGCTTGTGATGCTTCATCTTGCAAATGAAAATCCGGCGTTTTATCCGTTTGCAATTTTGTTTGACGATTCAAATCTTGCCGCCAATGCTGACTACATTAAAACTTGGAATCAGATTAAGGCGTTCTTTTTAACTCAGCCTGTCTTTGGTCCTAAAAATAATTCGCTTATAAATATGCTTAAAGAGCCGGTTGTTGCTTCTCCGACTTCTTTAAAAGGCCAGTTGGATTATATCCGCACTTACTGGAGCGATGTTCTTGGCGAATGGATTCGTCGTCTTCTTGAGGGAATCGATACAATTTCCGAGGAAGAAAAAGCTGCGTGGCATCCTACAAACGGCGGTGAGGTTTCCATGGAAGCCTACACTTACGATGAAGAAAATCTGATGAAAGAATACGAGCGGTTCAGTCCTGACCGTGAATGGATGCCAAAAGTTGTTTTGATGGCAAAAACTGTTCTTGTATGGCTTTATCAGCTTTCTAAAAAATACAACCGCGATATTTCACGCCTTGACCAGATTCCAGATGAAGAGCTTGATGCTTTGCGCGATGAAGGATTTACAGGGCTTTGGCTGATTGGACTTTGGGAGCGCAGTTATGCTTCAAAAAGAATCAAGCAGATAAACGGAAATCCAGAGGCAGCCGCTTCTGCATATTCTTTGCTTGACTATGAAATTGCAGGAAATCTTGGCGGATGGCAGGCTTTGGAAAATCTTCGCTACAGATGCTGGATCCGCGGAATTCGTCTTGCAAGCGACATGGTTCCAAACCACACTGGAATGGACGGAACTTGGGTTACAGAGCATCCTGATTATTTTATAACAACAAAGGAATGTCCGTTTCCTGGCTACACTTTTAATGGAGAAAATTTGAGCCGCGATGGTCGTGTTTCAATTTACCTTGAAGACCATTATTATTCAAAAAGCGACTGCGCAGTTTGCTTTAAGCGCGTGGACAATGCGACAGGAGACGTTACTTATATTTACCACGGAAACGACGGAACTGGAATGCCTTGGAATGACACAGCCCAAATTGACTTTTTGAATCCAGTTGCGCGCGAAGCCGTTATGCAGCAAATTTTAAAAGTTGCCCGGAATTTCCCGATTATCAGATTTGATGCCGCGATGGTTCTTGCAAAAAAACATATCCGCCGCCTTTGGTATCCAGAGCCAGGACACGGAGGAGACATTGCAAGCCGTAGCCGTTATGCTTTGACTTCCGCGGAATTTGAAAAACGCATTCCAAATGAATTCTGGCGCGAAGTTGTTGACCGTTGCGCTCAGGAAATGCCGGACACGCTTTTGCTTGCTGAAGCGTTCTGGATGATGGAAGGATATTTTACACGAACTCTTGGAATGCACCGTGTTTACAATTCCGCCTTTATGAATATGCTCAAGAAGGAAGAAAATCAAAAGTACCGCGACACTGTAAAAAACACAATAAAATTTGATCCGCAGATTCTAAAGCGTTTTGTAAACTTTATGAACAACCCGGATGAAGAAACTGCTGTGGCTCAATTCGGAAAGGGCGACAAATATTTTGGTGTCTGCACGCTGATGATTACAATGCCTGGACTTCCAATGTTCGGACACGGTCAGCTTGAAGGCTTTGAAGAAAAGTACGGAATGGAATACACAAAGGCCTACAAAGATGAAAAAGTTGATCAGGATTTGATGAACCGCCATTGGCACGATATTTTCCCTCTCATGCACAAGCGTTATCTTTTTGCGCCTGTTGAAAACTTTTTGTTCTATGATGTTTGGGACAACGGAACTGTAAATGAAAATATTTTTGCTTACTCAAATGTCGTAGGCAACGAGCGCACAATTGTTTTCTATAACAATAAATATGAACGTGCCCAAGGCTGGATAAAGCAGTCGTGCGAGTACGCTGTAAAAACCGGCTCTGACGAAAATGACAAAGTGATGGTTTCAAAATCTTTGGCTGAAAGCATGGGATTCACTTATGGTTACAATCACTATGTAATTTTCCGTGAGCACAGAAGCGGACTTTGGTTTGTACGCAGAAGCGATGATTTGATTAACAACGGAATGTTTGTTGCTCTCAATGGATTTGAATATCAGGTTTATCTTGATGTGCAGCAGGTTGTTGACGGCGCGGATGGAAAATACTTTAAGCTTAATGAACTTTTGAACGGTTCTGGTGTTCCTGACCTTGAAATTGCATGGCAGGAATTCCGCTACAAGGATTTGTTTGCCGCTCTTAAAAATTTCGTCACAAAAGAATTTATTCAGGATATTCATGCTTTGTTCTCTAGCGATTCTTCAAAAGAATTCAAGCTTGAAAACAAAGAGCCAACATCGCTCAAAAAAGTTCTAAAATCTGCAAAAGAAGCCGCTCTTGCTTACTACGAAAAAGAAAGCGAGTTTGCGCTTGAAGAAGAAAAACTTGCATCTGAAAATTCCAAGAAGAAAGCAAAGTCAAAGAAAACTGAATCATCTCTTGACCTTGATCAGAAATTCAAGGCATTTGAAAAGTGCGTTGAATATTTATACGAAGCTTATTCTGCGCCGGAAGATGAAGATTCTCCAAACAACTTGGAGCTTGAAATTTCTTCTGGAATCAAGTCGAATGAATTTAGCGCGGAAATTCTGTGTGCCTTTGCAGCAGTTGCTTCAGCTGGCGGTGAAAACTGCAAGAAGTGGGGCTACAGCCGCAAACTTTCTGAAATAATCGAAAGCGCAGGTTTCTTCAATTCAGAAATGAGAAACAACTTTATCCGCATTTTTGAAAGCATGAAGATAAGCGACTTGAACTTTGGAACTTCTGGATTTGTAAAGTCAACATATACTGTGGCGAAATCACTTGTGGACTCTGAAAATTCATTTGTTCTTACAGGCGCAAATGAATTCAACGGAGTGCGCTGGTTCAACAAGGAAAAAATGGATGCCACACTTTGGTATGCGTTTGCTTCCAACTGCATGACAAGCAAAAGAATTCTCCGCGAGCAGATTTTCAGACTTTACAGAACTTTGTTTGCTTCAAAGGAACTTGCTGAATACAAGTGCGAGCAGTTTACAGAAGCCGTAAAGCCCGTGAAGATGCCAGCTCCAAAAACAGAGAAGGCAAAAGCAAAAAAATCTTCCGCGGAAAAAACTGATGCTAAAAAATCAGCTGTGAAAAAAACTAAGAAAGATTCAAAGAGTTCAAAATCGAAATAACTGAATCTATATCGTCCGGGGCAATTGGAGCTTTGTCAAGTTTGACTGGCTTGAATGCCTCGGTGATATTGTTCGGCATTGCAGGAGATTCTCCTAAGTTGTGCATAAGAAAATCTTTGCTAAGCGCAGGCGAGTCTCTTGCAACAAGAACAATTGCTCCGTCTTCTTCCGCGGCAACATCACTTCTTTTTAGAACTGCCGCATAAGTTGCCGCTGTGTCATGGTCTGCATAGACTTTGTATTGCATAAAAAGCTTTTTGCAGGCTGCTTCAACTTCTTTTTCCGAAACTGCCGCTGGGTAAACAAAGCTTCTAAGCATAAGCGAATTTGCCTTGAAAATCTGTTCAAGCCTTTCTATGTTTGAAGGCGAAGCTGGATCTGCAGGCGTGCGTTTTTCAAGAGGAATCATGCTGTTCATAACCATGCAGTTTCCGCCGGCATCAAGAGTAAGTTCCGGTGTTGAAGGAACGATGAATCCGTTTACAGGAAGTGCCATTCTCCAGCCGTAAAGACCTGAAACAAGATTTCCGTAGTTGCCAGCAGGAACGGCATAAAAAATGTCTCCGTTTATAATTCCCTTGAGCCTTGAAAATGCGAATGTGTAGAAAAATGACTGCGGTAAAAGCCGCCCGATGTTTGCTGTGTTTGCCACTGTCAGGCTGAGTTTTTTTACAAGCTGCTTGTCTGCAAAAATTTTCCTTACGATTTTGTGGCAGTCCTGTTCTGTTCCGTCTATTTCAATTGGATAAATATTTCCGCCGTTCCAAACAAAGCTTTTTTCATCAATTCCGCGCAATTTTCCTTTTGGCGCAAGAAGCACAGATTTTAGAAGTTTTTTTCCGTCGATAGCTTTTGCCATGCACGCTCCAAGTTCGCCCGTAGTCGCATCGAGCAGAATGGCTTTTTTTCCGTCCATCTGTAGAATCGTTTCCAATGCAGAAGTTAAATAAGAAACTCCGAAGTCTTTAAAAGTTCCAGTTGCGCCGTGATAAAGCTCAAGAATAAAAAGATTTTTGTCCAGCTGCCTAAAAACTGGATCTTTTGGAAATGCGTGAGTTGCAATTGCTTCGCATATTACAGGGCTGAATTCTTCATTTATCATTGCGGAAGTGAGCGCGCCTGAAAGAGAAGCGAATGTTGTTTTTTCGTTTGTATAATAAATCCAGCGGCGCAAATCGTCTGTGTCGTCTGGAACGTAAAGTCCGCCATCAGAAGGAATGCAGTCCAAAACTGCCTGTTTGAATCCTACGATATTCCGGGCATCACGTGTGCTAAAAAATTTCATTTATGTATCCCCAACCATTTTTATTATTCAAAATAATAACATTTTTAGGGGCTTCTTTCAATTGAAAGGCTTGATATGGAAAATTTTACTATTCCTGCTTTGGCTGTTCTTCTGGTTTTGGGGTAGGAGCGGCTGCGGTCTTTGGAGCGGATTTTTTCTTCTTTGGCTTAGGCGGACGTTTTCTGTACCTTACGACGTAGTTTCCGAGCGAGATAAAAAAAATTGTAAGAATTGCAGCTGTAATAACGCGTATATCTTTTAAAACTGAAATGCAAAGATTAACAAGAGCCGTAATGTCCATATTGAATTTATCGGCAGTTTTTAATATAAACTTACTTGAAACATTCAATCTTTCATTGGAGCAAAAAATGACTGGAATCATAGATTACAATGCAGGAAATATAAAAAGCGTGGAGCATGCGCTTGAATCCCTTGGTGCTCCTTATATTCTTTCTGGAAATCCCAGCGACTTGAAAAATGTTGAGCGTGTGATTTTCCCCGGAGTAGGAGATGCGGCTTATGCAATGCAGCAGCTTAAGTTAACCGGCTTTGATTCTTTTCTGAAAGACTGGGCGGAATCAGGAAAGCCGATTTTAGGAATTTGCCTTGGCTCTCAGATTGTGTTTGACTACAGCGAGGAAGGCGACACTGAATGTCTTGGGCTTTTAAAAGGAAGCATAAAGCATTTTTCATCTTTAAAGGAAAGTGGATTTGATTCAAGTTTAAAAGTTCCGCATATTGGATGGAACAATGTTTCGTTTGCAAATGGCGGCTCTTCACTTTTGAATGGAGTTGTTCAGGATTCAGACTTTTATTTTGTGCATTCCTATGTGATTCAGCCGGAAGATTCTTCTATAGTAAAAGGCTATGCGGATTACGGAATAAAAGTTCCTGCCATAGTTGAAAAAGACAATATTGCGGTTTTTCAGTTTCACCCGGAAAAATCAGGAAATCCCGGACTTAGAATTTTGAGAAACTTTGCGGCTTCTGACCTTTCTGCAAAGGAGGAATTTTAAAATGCTAAAAAAACGAATTATAATTTGCCTTGATGTAAAAGACGGACGCACAACAAAAGGAATAAAATTTCAGAACAATATAGACATTGGCGATCCTGTGGAAATGGCCGCTGAATATTACCGTCAAGGTGTAGATGAGCTTGTGTTTTACGACATAATGGCGAGCGCGCGCGGAAGAGGTCCTATTCTTGATTTGATTGCAAGAGTCGCTTCACAAGTTTTTATTCCGTTTTGTGTTGGCGGCGGAATTGGAACTCTTGACGATATACGTTCTACAATTCTTGCTGGAGCTGAAAAAGTTTCGCTTAATTCTCAGGCTGTAAAAAATCCAGAGCTTATAAAGCAAGGCGCGCGTGTCTTTGGAAATCAGTGCATTGTTCTTGGAATGGACGCTGCAAAAGATTCTCAAATGCCAAGCGGCTACAGAGTTTACATTAACGGCGGAAGAACAAAGACTGAGCTTGATGCAAGGGAATGGGCGCAGAAAGCAGTTGAGCTTGGAGCTGGTGAAATAGTTTTAAATTCAATTGATGCTGACGGAACAAAAGAAGGCTATGAACTGAATCTTACAAAAATGATTGCTGAGTCTGTTCCGGTTCCTGTAATTGCAAGCGGCGGCGGCGGAACTCCTTCTCATCTTGCGGATGTTCTTACAAAAGGAAAAGCTGACGCTGCCCTGATTGCCTCAATGGTTCATTCAGGAGCGTACACAGTTTCTTCTATAAAGAATGAGCTTTCCAAAGAAGGAATTCCTGTAAGACTTGTTTAGCTTTACTTTAGCAGATTGCTCCCTCGTAAATAAGTCCCTGTTCTCCGTCTATGGAAACAGAAAGATTGTCTTCAAGAATTTTGCAGGCATCGGGAACATTCTGTATATAGACTAAGTTCGGATTTACAAGTTTCAGGTTTTCCTCTTGCAAGTCGCTTCCGGATTCAGAAATAACTCCGTCTATAATTCTTAATACTGGAATAAGTTCTTCTGTTATTCTTTCGCAGACGAGAATTGTTCTGTGGTTCAGCTTTACGGTATCGCGGATTTCAACAATGTCTTCCGCGTGAATTATTCTTCCGCAGATTTTTTGTTTTTCGCTGTTGCAGAATCCGAATGAAGTTCCTCTTGCGATTATGTTTCCTACAACAAGCACACGGATTGTGTTTACCATGAGCGGACTTGAAAGCGGAATTCCTGCGCACACAACAACTCTGTCTGAAAGTTTTACGAGGTTGTTTTCAATTGCAAGTTTTACAGCATTCTGAATCATCATGTCGGAATCTCCTGCGATTCTGCAAAGAACCGGAGTTACGCCCCACTGAATCATAAGCTGCCGCTGAACTTTTTTATCTGGAGTTACCGCAATTACAATTTGCTCCGGCCGGAAGCTTCCAATCATTCTTGCTGTGTTTCCGTGCAATGTCGGAATTATGATTGCCTTTGCCTTTATGTTTTTTGAAAGTTTGTATGCGCTGTGGGCAACCATGTGTCCTACTTCTGTTCCGGGAACATAGTCTGAATCTATTTTTCTCATGTGCTCTTTGTATTCAACTGAATCTTCTGTTGTGCGGGCAATCAGAGCCATAGTCTTTACAGATTCAACTGGATATTTTCCGCCAGCAGTTTCCCCGGAAAGCATGAGCGCGTCTGTTCCGTCAAAAATTGCGTTTGCGACATCTGTAAGTTCTGCTCTTGTTGGTCGCGGATTTACAATCATCGAGTCAAGCATTTGTGTTGCAGTGATTACAGGTTTTCCGGCGGTGTGGCAGCATCTTATAATGGCTTTTTGCGCAAGCGGAATTCTTTCTGTCGGAAGCTGAACTCCCAAGTCTCCGCGCGCAACCATTATTCCGTCTGCCTCGCGTGTAATTTTTTCAATGTTGTTCAAGCCTTCTTCGTTTTCGATTTTTGCAATGACACGGGCTTTTGCGCCTACGGATTTTAAGTATTCCTTAATCTGTACAACTTCTTCCGGGAAACTTACAAAGCTTGCCGCAACAAAATCAATATCCTGTGTTGCTCCGAATTTCAAATCTTCCTTGTCTTTTTCTGACATGATTGGAAGCCCTGCATGAACTCCGATTAAATTTACATTTTTTCTGCTGCCAAAAGTTCCGGCGTTTGAAGCCTTGCATATAATTTCTTCGCCTTCAATTTTTTGAACAACAAGTTCAATCAGTCCGTCAGCAATTAAAATTTTTATTCCCGGGGAAACTTTTTTTGCAGCTTCTTTCCATGAAATTGAAATTCTGCACGGTTTCCCTTCCGAAGCATTTACACAAGTGCAGTCGTCTGTTGTAACAATTACTGTTTCACCCGCGGAAAGCTTGATGTTGTTTGTGCCGTCTATAAGTCCAGTGCGGATTTCAGGTCCTTTTGTATCCAAAAGAATTGCAACAGGAACATCTATTTCTGCGGAAACTCTGCGCACTCTGTCCATCGCTTGTTTGTGCCAGTCGTAAGTTCCGTGCGAAAAGTTGAATCTGGCTATGTTCATTCCTGCTTTTATCATTTCGCGGATTGTGTCGTCGTTGTCGCAGGCAGGCCCGATTGAGCATACGATTTTTGTTTTTCTTGTAAGCATTTTGTTCTCCGATAAAAATTATTCAGCAATATACCTTGCGCGGCTTGTTTCTGTTTCAAAAACATCGATTGCATAAAGCCATGCTTTTTTTCCGTCTGTTTTTTTTAGTGAAGGAATTTCTTCTATAATATGATTGTATATGTAAACAGCAATTCTTTCTGCGCTTGGATTTTGGTCAAAGAATTCTATGTCGTTTAAATTTGTGTGGTCAATTTTGCCGCAAACTTCCCGAAGCGTTTTTTTCAGCTTTGTAAAATCCAAAAGCATTCCGCCTTTGTCAAGTTCTGTTCCGCGGACGTGCGCATAAACTTTGTAATTGTGTCCGTGAAGATTTTCGCATTTTCCGTTGTAGTCTTTTAAAAAATGTGCCGCGCTAAAATCAGCAGTAACTCTAACTTCAAACATATCGGTTTTTATTATACAGTTTTTCCTCTTTTATGAAAATTGAATTTTCAAACTTATTGTCTTTGTTTTAAAAATGAAATAGCCAGGCTTTGCAAAAAAGTTTATAATTAAATATTATTATCAGACTCGATCCGATAATCTATTAAAATTTTAAAATAGATTATCATGCGTTATTGAAAAAAGTCATATAAAAAGGGTGTTTTATGAAAAAGCTTTTGTTTTTGATTTTAATTCAGTTTGCCTGCGTTTTTTCTTTTGCGGATGATTCTGAATTTTCTCAGCCTTATGAAGAAAAAATTCTTGTGCCTTTTGGAAGTTCCAGAAAAAAATTGCAAGAATCCAAGCAGCAAATTGTGCGTGAAAAAAGTTTTCCATTTTTCTCTGAATATAAATTTTCAGAAGGAACAAAAATTTCAGAAGAAGAAGCAATGAAACTTATCGGCGGAATTTCAGAAAACAAGTCAGTCATAAAAAAAGAAAAATTTTGGTATTGGACAACTGTTGTAAATGCGGCAGCCGCAGGCGGACTTTCCGTAGGATGCATTGACGCGGATAGCACAAAAGAACTTGGCACATTTGGAATTCCTGCCGCAATTTTCTTTTTGGGAGCAGTTGCAACAAACCGCCTCTCTGCCCATTACGAAAAAAAATCCTTGCAGAACTACAACGACTATGTTGAAGAATATAACAAAAGGATAACAAATCACGCTGAAAATATAACAGAATAAGGTTTTGCCCTATGAGAAAATTTGTTTTAGGTTTTATAATGATATTTTGCTTTTCTGTTTTTGCGCAGGAGAAGGAAAACTGCGGAATTATTTTTTCAGAGCAGGCTGCTTTTCAAAAAACGGTTAATCAAGATGGGCTTTTTTCTTTGGACGAATTTCAGTTTGCCAGCGGGAAAAATATAGGAACAAAAACGGACTTTAACGTTGTTTTACTCGTTATTGAAGAATCTAAGTTTTTGTCAGAAAAAGCTGATTTTTGTCGGAACATGACTTTTGCATCTGTCATTGGCGCAGTTGGCTGTACAGCTGTTGGCGCGTTTAATGAAAATCTTTCTTGCGATACAGGAGATGCTTTGTTCGATATTGCTTCTAATTGTGTGCTTTCGCTTTTTTATTTTCCTTTGTGCGAATCTTCCTACAAAAATGACGCGGCAAATAAATATAATCAGTTTGGAGAAATTAATTGACAAAGAGAATAACGTGTGTTATAAAAGATACACAGGAGATTTTCTTTATGAACAGAAATGGATTTTTGTTTTCATTGTCAGCTTTGCTAGATGCCGTAGACTGCGATTCTTCTTTTGATTCAGAATTATTTGAAGAAAACTTGGACAGAACCGAATGCTGTTCAAGCCGGGACTGGGAAGATTACACGGAAGATGCTTTGTGGGACAGAGGATTTTTTTTGCAAAGCGGATTTAGCGCGTAAAAATTAAAACTAAAATATTCCCTGTGCTGTTTTTTTCTCCTTATTCTTTCAGTGCAGGGATTTTCTTTTTTAAAGGCCTGTTGCTTCGTCAATTCCCATCATTATGTTCATGCACTGAACTGCTGCTCCGCTTGCGCCTTTTCCAAGGTTGTCGAAACGGCTTGTTATTGTGATGCGCTCATCGTTTCCGCAGACAAAAATTTGCATATTGTTTGTCCCAGCCAAAGTGTTTGCCGCAATAAAATTGTCCTGCAAAATTCCTTCACCAAGAAAATCCGCAGTTTTTACAAAATGGCAGTTCTTGTAATGCTCCTTGAATGTTTCGCAGATTTCTTTTGCGCTCATTTTCTTTTCCAAAAGCCTTGAATAAAGCGAAATTGTAACGGTCATTCCTTGAAAATAGTCGCATACATAAGGATTGAAAATTGGCTTGTAATTTAATCCGCTTACTTTTTGCATTTCAGGCAAGTGCTTGTGTTCCTGTGTAAGGGCATAAAGGCGCGGGCTTTTTAGTTCTGGATTGCGGTTTGGATCTTCGTACTGCGCGATTGCTTTTTTTCCGGCACCTGAATATCCAGAAACCGCATGGCAGACAACAGGATAGTCCGCAGAAATTATTCCATGTTTTACAAGCGGAAAGCAAATTGAGGCGAATCCTGAAGCATAGCAGCCCGGCACTGCGACTCTGCTGGAATTTGCGATTTTTTCACGGTGCGCAGGAGAAAGCTCTGGAAATCCATAAGCCCAGTCTGGATTTACACGGTGCGCTGTGGAAGCGTCTATGATTTTTGTCTTTGGATTTGTGCAAAGGCTTACAGCTTCTATGCTGGCGGCATCTGGAAGGCACAAAAATGTAAAATCAGACTCATTGATAAACTTTGCGCGTTCTGCAGGATCTTTGCGTTTGTCTTCATCGATAAGCAGGATTTCAATGTCTTTTCTGTTTTCAAAACGCTCAAAAATTTTTAAGCCTGTAGTTCCTTCTTTTCCGTCGATAAAAATTTTGTATGCCATAAGACGCCTCTTTTTGATGTAACTTTATAAAGCCAGTTTTTTTATAAAAGATATATAGCCTGAATGTCGAATTTTGAAAAGAACAGTCATTTATGTGTCATTCTCGTGCTACGACACGGGAATCTGTTGTAAACTTTCAATAGATTATCGGGTCAAGCCCGATAATGACATTAAACTATAAAACTCGAAGTTTAGGCTATATAGAATAAAAACTTAGATTGTGCATCAAGTGCTGAAATGATATACTTTAGGAATGAAAGATTCAATATTTATGAAAAAAATTGTTTTTAGCTTTTTAATTTCTTTTGCTTCAGTTTGTTTTTTTTCATGTGCGTCAACAAAGGTTGAAGTTCCAGACAATGCTTCGAGCCTTGAAATAATTCAGCTTGCGCAGACTGCATTGGACAAGGGAAGCACAAAAAAATCTTTGCAGTATTATGAAATTCTTTTGCAGCGTTACGGAATGAACACTGCTTTTTATATTGAAGGCCGCTACGAAATTGCGCATATTTATGTAAAGCAGAAAAAATACAGCAAGGCAGAGCCAATTATAAACGAAATTCTTGAAATTTATAATGCAAGCCAGCCTGGACAATTCCCCGGCGCATACAGAAAACTTGCCCAGAAAGACTTTGAAAAAATTCAGAACGGAAAACGCAATTAGTCTGCGGATTTTCCTTTTTCGTCAGGAACGATAATGCAGTCGAGCGTGATTCCTTTTTCATTTGCAAGCTGCATTACTTTTTCCTGCGTTATTTTTCTTGGGCCTCTTGGCTTTGGATGCGGTTCTGCGTCTCCAAGAAGAATGATTTTTCTTTGCGCGTCATTTCTCCATTCGTAGAAATTTATTGAGGCAAAAAGAGCTTCGTGAACGGCTTCTGGAATGTCTCCGCCTTCGTTTCCGTGGATTATTACGGAATCCAGCTGCTTTTTGATTTTTTCAGGCTCTCTTGTGAAGTCAAAGAATTTTACGGGAAGCCCTTTGTAGTTGTAGGAATCGTTGTAATCCCTGTAAAGCAAAAGCGCAATTCTTAAGTCTTCAAATTCCTTTGCCTGCTCAATGAACGCCGGAATCCATTTTCCGCGCAAAACTTCCATGTCGTCTTTCATGCTGCCGGTTGTGTCTATTGCAAGCACAATGTCCGCCTTTGTTTTTGGCGTGATTCTTTCAACTGAATCCAGCAAGTCCTGAACAAGATTTTCCGGCTTGGAATAATACAAAAGTCCGCCGCCTTCATTTGCAAGCTGCGAAAATTTTTCTACCGCCAAAGGATTGTAGTCGTCCGTTAAAATTTGCTTTTCTTCTTTCTGCGGAATTATTTGCGGCTCTTCATTTACTTCTGGCTCTGGAATTTCTTCAAGCGCGGTTTCAACTTTTTGTGGCTCTTTTTTCTTTGGAGCTTCGCCTATATCGAACATAAACGGATTGTCCATGTATTTGCCAGTGTAGTCTCCGTAAGGTTTTTCAAATGTGCGGATATTTATAAAAACGCCTTTTCCGATTTGCACAGAACCGTTGCGCGACCAAGGATAGCCAAAGTAAAGCGTGTTCGGAATAAAAATGTGGAAGGCTTGTCCAAGTTCAGGATGGTTTTCTACAGTTGAAGAAATAAGGCTGTATTTTGAATATTCAGAGTGAAGTTCCTGTCCGTTCAAATAGCGGATTTCGTTTCCGTTTGTTTCGTTCCATTCTGCGGCGCGGTAAGCGTAGTTTGGCTCTTTGCCGTTTGGATCTTTTGTGGTTTCAACCAGCATTACGCTGTTTATTGCAGGCTTTTTTCTTATAAAAAGGTCAACTCCTTCACGCTCACCTGAATCTGAAAATCTTTCCTTTACTGATATGTCGCTTGCTAGAATTTGCATTTGCGGCTGTTCAACAATTCGTGTCTGCTGCGCGAAAGCAATTCCTGCCAAAATCATGGTAAAAAACAAAATGCGCTTTTTCATGCTTTTATTATCGGAGCGAATTTCCTTGAGTTAAAGCGTAAAATTTATTTCTATTTTTTTTTACGCCATAAAAGGGATTGCCCAATTATGTCGGGCAATGACAATAAAAATCAAGCAAGCGAATGTTTTTCTTTGTAATAAAAAAATGTTTTGAAAATTTATACGTTGAAAATTGAAAAATGTGTGTTATAATGAGAATCTATAAAAAATGCAATTTTCAAGGACAATTTTAGCATTTTAAAGATGCCGTAAATAGTTCCGATTTAAAAATAAAGGCGAAGGTATTTTGGACACAAGCAAAATTAAAAATTCAGATTTTTCTCAAGTTGATATTTCTTATTTTTTTAACAATGATGAAAATATAAAGAATGAAATTATTCAGACTGGAATTATTGTTTTTACAGATTATCAGCAGAAACTTATAAAAAAACTTCAGGATGCGCTTGAAAAAACTGCTCCAGACAGACTGGCGCGGCTTCAGGAAAGGCTTGATGACGTTACAAGTCTTGCGCAATCGATTGCACGGTTTCCGTCTTTGCTTGAGCGGGCGAACACAACAACTTCCACAAGAACACCGATGGCTTTGGTTGAAAGCATCATTTCGTATCAGGAGGAAGGCGATACAGTTCTTCACATGCCGTCAAAGGCTATTCTGGGAAAAGGTTTCCTTGTGGCGAAAATTCATACTTTTTTTTCAATGTCGAAGCTTGCCAAAAACTATGCTTTAATGGACGAAAAAGAAGTCAAGGAATATTATGACGAAACTGTTTCCATGATGTTTACGCTTATGGCGGAAGATGTCTACATGAACCTTATAAAGGACAAGTCTGTTTCTATTGATTTGCGCCGGGAACTTGCAAATTCTCTTATAATTCTTTGGGAGCACAGAAGCGACCAGACGATTTCTGATATTGCGCCAGTTTTGCAGTCGGTTTGGTCTGCCCGCCGCCGTCTTGCTCCAGCTTTTGGTTCTATGATGGGAACAAGCGAGCTTATGATGGTTACGTTTCAGATGGATGACCAGTGGGGCGCATTTATAAAGGAAAAACTTAG
The DNA here is from genome assembly GCF_945873775.1 of uncultured Treponema sp. Taxonomy (GTDB): domain Bacteria; phylum Spirochaetota; class Spirochaetia; order Treponematales; family Treponemataceae; genus Treponema_D. The sequence continues at coordinate 73,412 of NZ_CAMCEC010000004.1, forward strand.
CGAGCCGGATGTTGCCCAGGCAATGGAAGAGTTCCTTTTTGGCGTTTCTTACGAGCAGATTTTGCGTTTAAAAGGAATTTTGCGTGATCAGGGCGTAAAGTCGATTGGCCGTGATGAAGTAAGCTCTTATCTTGGCGAGCGTGTAAAAACAGATATAAATCTTGATTACAGGGATTTTTACCTTTTGTATACAGTCCGCCGTGATAATGCAAGAGCAAGGCAAAGGCTTCATATTGAAGGTCCCAAAAACACGCTTGAAGACCATTTTATCCGCTTTATAATGGAAAAAAATCAGGAAAAGCAGAAAAATGATACTTTTGCAAAAGTTTGAAACTCATTAAGATATTTCAGGTAAAAAAAATGAGTGAAGACGAAAATAAAAGACAATACCAGTTCGGGGAAAAATTAAGAGCCGTCCGCGAAAGAAAGCATTTGACGTTAAAAGCTGTGGCTGCACACGCAAAAGTGAGCGAAAGCCTTGTTTCTCAGATTGAACGGAATAAAGTTTCTCCTGCAATAGATACTTTGCTTGATATTGCCGATGCCCTGGATATAAGCCTTGAATTTCTTTTTGAAGAATACAGTCGCCGCCGTCCAGTTTCTGTAATTCACCGTGAAGACCGCCGCAAAATCAATGAAGAGGATGTTGTTTACGAAGAACTTTCCGATCCGTTTTCCGGCAATGGTGAAAATTCATTTGAAAGCTATACGATAAATATTCCAGTTGGAAGCCGCACTCACCGCGGAAGCTACGGACATCTTGGAAAAGAAATGGGGCTTGTTGTTCAAGGCGAAGGAATTCTTCACTACGGAAACAAAGAAATTGCTTTAAAAGAAGGCGACAGCATCACGTTCAACGCAGGTTCTCCTCACACTTTGGAAAACACAGGCTCAACTGAATTAAAGGCAATTTGGATGGTTACTCCCGCCCAGAAATTTAACGCATAAGTTTTTTATCTTAGCGTCGTCATATTTAATTGTAAAAAACTGCCTGCTACATTTTTCACGTTGAATTTTTAATTGCTCTCCTATATATTATAATATGAATTCTTATTTTTAAATAAAAAAGGTGATTTTTGTATGGAAAATAATAGCTTGGGTGAGATTTCTTCATTGACTCCTGCAGTCCGTCCAATCAGGATGGGAATCGATGTTGGTTCAACTACGGTAAAAGTTGTTGCGCTTGGAGAAAATGATGAGCTTTTGTACGGAGCCTATGAGCGGCACCGGGCTGATATTAGAAATACAATTATTACTGTTGTAAATAAAGCCTTTGATTCGCTTGAAGAAGTTCTTCCGGCGAAGGAAAATCAGACTGTCAGCGTAAAAGTTACTGGTTCTGGCGGACTTTCAGTTTCTCAGTGGCTGAATATTCCGTTTATTCAGGAAGTTGTTGCCGCTACTACTGCTGTAAGAAAAATTATTCCGCAGACAGATGTTGTAATTGAGCTTGGCGGTGAAGATGCAAAAATCACTTATTTTAAAGGCGGAGTTGAACAGCGCATGAACGGAACTTGCGCCGGCGGAACTGGAGCTTTTATTGACCAGATGGCGGCTCTTTTGGAAACTGACGCTTCTGGACTGAACGAGCTTGCCCGTGGAGCAACCACAATTTATCCGATTGCCGCCCGTTGCGGAGTTTTTGCAAAGACAGATGTTCAGCCTTTAATTAACGAAGGCGCGCGCCGTGAAGATATTGCGGCTTCTATTTTTCAGGCAGTTGTAAGCCAGACAATTTCGGGGCTTGCTTGCGGAAAGCCAATCCGCGGAAACGTTGCATTTTTGGGCGGACCGCTTCACTTTTTGGATCAGCTTAGAGAACGATTTGTAATTACATTGAAGCTTGGGGCGGAACAGACAATTGTTCCAGAAAACAGCCAGCTTTTTGTTGCTTCGGGAGCGGCTTATTCAGCTGAGCGGGAAATAAAATGCGTAACTCCTTCTAGCAAAAATGGAACATTTCCTACTATAAAACAGTTCCGGGAAAGCCTTAAAAATCTTGTGGGCGCAGAAATGCAGGAAGTACAGCGTCTTGAGCCGTTGTTTACAACTCAGGAAGAACTGGACGAATTCAATAAGCGACATTCACAGGAAAAAGCCAGCACAGGAGGCTTGGAGTCAACTGAAGGTCCGGTTTTCCTTGGACTTGATGCCGGCTCTACAACAACAAAGGCGGTTTTGATTGATACAAAAGGACGCATTTTGTGGCGTTTCTACGATGTTAATGCTGGAAATCCTGTTGACTTGGCTGTAAAAGTTCTGAAAAGCCTTTATAAAATTCTTCCTGAAAAATGCTACATTGCGCGCTCTGTTTCCACTGGTTACGGCGAAGCTTTGTTTCAGGCTGCACTTGGAGTTGACGCTGGCGAAGTTGAAACTATAACGCATTACCGTGCGGCAGATTTCTTTGTTCCTGGCGTTGAATTCCTTTTGGATATCGGCGGACAGGACATGAAGTGCCTTAGAATGAAAGACGGCGCGATTGTTTCTATTCAGCTTAATGAAGCTTGCTCTGCAGGCTGCGGTTCGTTCCTTGACAATTTTGCGCGCACAATGGGAATGAGCGTTCAGGAATTTTCAAAGATTGCGCTGATGGCAAAAAAGCCGGTTGACCTTGGAACTCGCTGCACAGTTTTTATGAATAGCCGTGTAAAGCAAGCTCAAAAGGAAGGCGCGGAAGTTGCGGATATTTCTGCGGGACTTTCTTATTCAGTAATAAAAAATGCGCTCTTTAAAGTAATAAAACTTCGCAAGGCAAGCGACATTGGCAAAAAAGTTGTCGTTCAAGGCGGAACTTTCTTTAACGATGCGGTTCTTCGTGCGTTTGAAAAAATTGCCGGTGTAAATGTTTATCGCCCGGATGTTGCGGGGCTTATGGGAGCTTACGGTTCTGCGCTTATTGCAATGGATCAGTGGGAAGATTTGCGCCGTCCAAAGCCAGACGATCCTGACCAGACGCCAAAATTTGTAAAAAGCGGCATTGCGACTTTGAATCAGCTTGAGTCATTTAAAGTTGCCCTTGAGCTTCGCCGCTGCGGAAAATGCTCTAACAATTGCCTTCTTACAATAAATACATTTTCTACTTCTGGAACTGAAGGCGAAGAAAAACGCGCTGTAAGAAAATTTGTTACAGGAAACAGATGCGAGCGCGGGGCGGAGCTTGAAGAAAAAACTTCAGTTGTAGATGCAAGCAACAAGCCTTCCGAAGATGAAACTGAAAAAAATCTTCCGAATCTTTTTGAATGGAAATACAAGCGGCTTTTTGGATATTACATTCCGCTTAAGCCAGATGAAGCCGTTATGGGCGACGTTGGAATTCCGCGCGTTTTAAATATGTATGAAAATTATCCGCTGTGGTTTACTTTCTTTACAAAGCTTGGATTCCGAGTACGCCTTTCGCCTCGTTCTAGCCGCGCGATTTACGAAAAAGGCCTTGAGACAATCCCGTCGGAAAGCGTTTGTTATCCTGGAAAAATTTCCCACGGTCATGTGGAAAGCCTTCTTCAGCAGGGAATAAAATTTATTTTTTATCCGTGTGTTCCTTACGAAACAAAAGAAGATCCGGGCGCTGGAAATCACTACAACTGTCCGATTGTTACAAGCTACCCTGAAGTTTTGCGCAATAACGTTGAGCAGCTTCGTCAGGATGATTCTGTTTTGTTTATGAATCCGTTCCTGCCTGTTTATGACAAGCAGCGTTTAAAGGAGCGTCTTTTTGAAGAGCTTTCTCCAAAGTTTAAAAAACTTACCCGGCAGAAAATAAATGAAGCTGTGGATGCGGCTTGGGCTGAGCAGGAAAAATTCAGAAAGGATGTTCAGGAAAAAGGCGAGGAAGCTCTTGAAGAAACAATCCGCCGCGGTGCAAATGGAATTGTTCTTGCAGGACGTCCGTATCACCTTGACCCGGAAATCAACCATGGAATTCCAGAAATGATAAATGGTCTGGGCATGGCTGTGTTCACGGAAGATTCTGTTGCGCATCTTGGTTCTATTGAGCGTCCTTTAAGAATTATTGACCAGTGGACTTATCACAACAGGCTTTACCGCGCCGGAGCTTTTGTAAGCGGAATGGCAAACTTGGAGCTTGTTCAGCTTACATCTTTTGGCTGCGGACTTGATGCCGTTACTTCTGATCAAGTTGACGAAATTATGAAGTCAAAAAGCAGAATGTATACGCTCATAAAAATTGATGAAGGCTCAAATCTTGGCGCGGTAAGAATTAGAATCCGCTCGTTGATTGCTGCTGTAAAAGCCCGCGAAAGAAACAGAACAAAACTTTCTATAAAATCAGCTTCATATAAACGTCAGATTTTCACCAAGGAAATGAAAAAGAAGCATACGATTATTGGACCGCAGATGAGTCCGATTCACTTTAAGCTTCTTCAAAAAGCAATGGAATATTCCGGCTACAATTTTGTTGTCCTTGACGCTGTAGATCCAATGGCTGTTGAAACTGGACTTAAATATGTAAACAACGACGCTTGCTACCCTTCAATTCTTGTTGCAGGCCAGATGATTGCTGCTCTTCAAAGTGGAAAATTCGACTTGAACAATACAAGCCTGATTATTACGCAGACTGGAGGCGGCTGCCGTGCCACAAACTACATTGGATTTATCCGCCGTGCCTTGAATGACGCAGGATTCAGCCAAATTCCAGTTATTTCTATGAGCACTCAGGGGTTTGAAAAAAATCCGGGTTGGACTTATACTCCGGGAATGCTTATAAGACTTGTTCGTTCTATTATGCTTGGCGACCTGCTTATGCGCGTTTTGTATAGAACTCGTCCTTACGAAGCTGTTTCTGGAAGCGCAAATGCTCTTTATGAAAAATGGAATGCAAGGTGCGAAATTGCATTGAAGTCTCTTTCCGTGCTTAAATATAGAAAACTTATCCGCGGAATTATAAAAGACTTTGACAATCTTCCTCTGCTTCCTGTTAAAAAGCCACGTGTCGGTGTTGTTGGTGAAATTCTTGTTAAGTTCCATCCGACGGCAAACAACGATATTGTAAATGTAATTGAAAGTGAAGGCGCGGAATGTGTTATGCCTGATTTGGCGGACTTCTTGTTCTATACTTTCAGCACTGGAATTTTCCGGCACAAGCAGCTTGCGTTTGACAAAAAAACTGAAAAAAATGCACGGCTTATGGTTTGGGCTGTTGAGCTTTTCCGTGGATACATAAAAAAGCAGCTTAAAAAGAGCCACCGCTTTGATCCGCCGAATTTGATTTACGACATGATGAAAGGCGTTGACGACATCGTTCAGCTTGGAAACATTACTGGCGAAGGCTGGTTCCTTACTGCGGAAATGGTCGAGCTGATTCATTCAGGCTGTCCTAGCATTGCCTGTGTTCAGCCTTTTGCTTGTCTTCCGAACCACGTTACTGGAAAAGGAATGATAAAGGAATTGCGCCGCCGTTACCCTGAATCAAATATTTCCGCGATTGACTATGATCCGGGTTCAAGCGAAGTTAACCAGTTGAACCGCTTAAAGCTTCTTTTGAGCAATGCGCCTGTTGGCAAGCATCCAGATGAAGAGGCGGACGGAATGATTCATCAGCCTGATAAAAAAGTTGTCAAGCCTGAAATTCAAATGGCGGAAGGCGCTTTTATAGATCCAGAGCCTGTTGAAATGAAAGATGTGCCTGTAATCTAAAGGCTTTTGTATTGTTTATAAAATTAACTGGAGCTTATTTTGAAAAAAAAAATTTTAGCTTTTTCTTTTGCCTTTTTGTTTTTTGGATTTGCGTTTGCTGAATACAACAGTTTTGCAATTCCAGATTCTGCGGAAATACGGCGGACTATAGTTGATTCTTGGATTTCCGCGCCAGTTTCCGAAGTTAGAAATTACAAAGAGGATTTAAGAAAAAATAGAATCGGTGAAACTTTTCAAATCCGAATGGAAGAAAACGAAACTGAATTTTCAGTGATTGTTGCTCCGCGTTCAGAGCTTGATGTTAATTTGATAAACGGGGACAGCCATAGAATTGTGCGTGCGGCTGTTTATCCAAGAGGAGCGGCAGGAAGCTGGATTCTTTTTAGGGAAAAAAAGAGCGGCAAACCTTTACGCATTGAATGGCATTTTAATCCTGATTCAGATGTTTTTCTTGTGTTCCGTCCGCAAGCTCAAAAAACTTTAGTGGACATGAGCGTGTTTGGCTCTTTTGTTGCACGTTCAGTTCCGCTTGGAGTTCCTTTTGAGCGTATTTATACAGCCGGATTTCAGGATGTAAAAAACTGGACTCAAAAAACTCTTCCCTGGGAAAAAGTTACGGTTGAAACTGGACTTTACCGCGATTCTCTTATGATGGCGGGAATTGTAAAGTCGAATTTAGATTCAATTGTTTTTGCAGAAGATGCCTGCTACGATTCAAAAGGAAAACTGAAATCTGTTATTACGGGCAAAGATTATGTTTTAAAAGATGAAAGTGGATTTGAAATTCCGTTTGATGAGAAAAAACTTTATTTGTCTGGCGCAGGATTTTTAAAGTGGATTATCGATGGAATTGTTGAGCCTGCAACTGGACTTGGAACTTCAATTTCTGATTTGACAGAGCCGACTGCTGAATTTGCTCCTGTTGGAAAAATCGGAGTAATGTCGCAGGAATGGAATTTGTATTTTACTTTGGACTGGTGCAGAAATCTTGCGGCAAAAGCATATTCCGTCCGTTCAAGAAGAAATGTTGATTTTAAATCTGCCGGACTTGACGTGAATAAAAATTATTTTGCGTCGGAAGTTTCAGGCGGAAAAATTTCAAATTCCTCTGGCTACATAAAAAACACAGGATATTCAGCTGAAAAAATAAAATCCGTGCTTTATGTTCTTGCTGTAACAGAACCTTCTTGGTTTTATCTTGCTGCAATTCGCCAAGGTTCTTATTTAAAGCCTGACGAGCTTGTTTTTAATAATTGCGCTGTTTTCTTTCCTTATTTTGACAACAATGGAAAATTCGGCTGCTTTGTTTTTGAGCAGGGCAAAGAAATTTCATTGGAAAAATTTTTAGAAAAATACAAAGATGCATACATTCATCTTGATCGAGTAAAGTCGTTAGAGGCTTTTTTCCCTTATGAAAAAAAATAAAGTTCTAAAAAATTTATTACTATGTTTTTTTGCTGTGGCTGGAGGAGCTTGCTTTTCTTTTTCAAAAGATTCCGCTTTGTTTAAAAAGATTGATTCAGCTTATTCAGGCGCATCTTATCCGGCTGTCGTTGAATATTCTTCCCAGCTGCAAAAAGAATTTCCTTCTTCTCCATTTTTGGAAAAAGCCTTGCTTTATAAAGGCGAAAGTTTTTTTTATCTTGGACGTTTTGAAGATTCGATTCAAGTTTTAAACGGATTGTCTTCTTCTGAAAACAATGAAACAAAAATTTTTGCCCAGTATTGGAAAGGTCGTTCAGAATTTTCTTTGCAGGATTTTAGCGCGGCGTTAAATTCTTTTTATGCTGTTGCTTCAATTTCTTCTGGCTTTAATAAAAAAAACAAAGAAATAAATTTTGTTTATAAAAATTCAATTTATTATGCAGGACTTTGCAGCTATTCTTTGCGGCAATATGAAAAATGCATTCCGATTTTTGAATCAATAATTTCAAGCAATGAATATGAAAATAGTATTTTTTGCAATTCCTTGGAAATTCTTTTTGACTGCTACACAAATGAAAACGAGCATTCAAAGCTTGTAAAAAAATATGAAGAGCTTTCGCCGCAAAATATTTCTTGCTATTGGAATCTTTCTTTTGCCGCCGGAAACTCTTTTGAAAAACTTGGACGAAAAAAAGAAGCGTTTGCTTGCTATGAAAAAATTGCTTTAAATGCGGAACTTCCTTTGTCTGCTTGGGCTTTGCAAAAAGCGTATTATGTTTCTGAAAAAGATTTTCCAGTGCTGATTGAAAAAGCGAAATTTGCATTGTCAGGTGAAAATTCTCTTTTGTCAGAATTCTGGATTCGGCTTGGAATTGACTCTTTTGAAAAAAATGATTTTGATTCCGCGCAAAAATATTTTTCAAGTGCGGAAGAATCTGATTCAGAAAAAAAATATTCATCGTTGATAGGACTTTATAAAGCTGAACTTGCTTCTGAAGATAAAATCGCAATTCTTGATTATTATTCATCAGAAAATTTTGATAAAAAATATTACGCGGAATATGAACTTGCTTATGCGCAGCAATATGCGGCTTTGGGAGATTTTGAAAATTCTCTTGTTCATGCAAAAAATGCTTATGAAAAAAGTTTGCCAGAAAAAAAACAGCTTAAGCAAAAATCTTTCTATTATTACTGCTTGGGACTTTATTCAACAGGAAAATCAAAGCAGGCAATTTCTCTTATAGAAAAGTCAAAAGAAAATGCTGAAATAGAAAGCAAATATTTTTTTGCGCAGAAAATTTTATATGCAAGATGTCTTGCTGAAAATGGAAGCCTTGAGTCTGCTGAAAAAATTTATAAAGATTTTTTTGAAAAGTCCCACTTGAATAATGAGCAAAAATATGACTACGCAAAAATACTTTTTTCACTTGGAAATATGAGCGAATGTAAAAAGGTTGCGGACTCTTCTTCTGTTTATGACGCAGTTTACATTTCTGCTTTGGCTTCGTTCAATATGCAGGACTGGAAAAATTCTTCAGCAGGATTTTCTAAGTTCATTGCAGAAAATTCAAAGTCCCCTAAAATTTCATTTGCGGAATTCTATTACGGATATTCTTTGTACAAAATGGAAAAAACTTCGGAAGCTTTTAACGCTCTTAAAAATTTTTCTGAAAAATATCCAGAAAGCTCTTTGTGCTATTCATCTTGCATTGTGTCTGCAAATTCCGCGCTCAAGAATTTTGATTTTGAAAATGCAATTGTTCAGGCAAAGAAAGCCTTGAATTTTTCTTCATCGCAGAAAGAAAAAGAAAATGCAGTTTTGCTTTGCGCTTCGATTTATTCTGATGCGGAAAAATATCAGGACGCTATAAAATTTCTTGAGCCTTATGCAAAAGATTCCTCCGAATTTTCTATTCGTTGCCGTTATCAAATTGCGCTTTTGAATTCGCGTATTGGAAAAATTTCTGAAGCTGATAAAATTTTTTCTGAAATACAAAATAAATTTTACAACTCTCCTTTTGCGGATGAAAGTTCTTTTAGACGTGCGGACTTGTATTACAATTCAAAAAATTATGAAATGGCATCAATGCGTTTTTCTGAATATCAAAAAAAATTTCCTAAAGGAAAATTTATTGATGCTTCGTATTATTATTCAGCTGATTCATATAGAAAACTGAATCAAAATGAAAAGTCTGTTTTGCAATATAAAATTCTTGTGGAAAATTTTCCGAAAAGCACTTTCATTTATAATGCCAGAAAAAATCTTTCAGAAATTTTTGAAGAGCAGAAAAAGTATGAAGACGCGCTTGAGCAGCAAAATGCAATTCTTTCAATTGCTGATTCCGAAGAACAAAGAAAAACTGCGGAACAAAAAATCAGTTTCTTGAAGAATTTGATTTCTGGAGAAAATTCAGAACTTGCATTTCTTGAAAAACGTTATACTGAAAATTCTAAAACTTCAACCTTGGAAGGAAGAATAGCAGGAACTGAGCTTGCGGAATTTTTAATGCAAACTGAGCAGTCCAAAAAAAATGCTTTTGAGCTTGCGGAATCACTTTTTAAAATTCAATCATCTGAAAAAAATCAGACTTTGGAAAGTTCTTACGCTGCAAGAACTGCGTTTGTCTGCGCAAGATATTTGAGATTTCAAAATAAAAATAAAGAAGCCGCGCAAAGATTTTTGACCTGCGCCGAGTTTGCTAGAAAATCTGGAAACGACGAGCTTGCGCAAAAATCAATCTACGGGGCTGCTGAATCTTTTGACGCTGCAAAACTTTATGCTGATTCTGAGAACTCTGCAAAAACTTTGCTGGAACTTTATCCGGAAAGCAGTTACAAATCCGCTGTTCAGAAATTTATAAAAAATAATTAGGAGCAAGTGAAAGTTAAAATGAAAATTGTTAAGAATATATTTTATTTTTTTTGTGTTGCTTTTTTTTCTGCGCCTCTGTTTTCACAAACTGAAAATGTAACTTTGCCAGATATAACGACGACTGTTTCTGGTGAAATTGTTACAGCCGGAAATGAAGCGGTTCCTGATTTTTCTAAAATTATTCCAGTTGATAAAAAAGATGATTCTTCGCTTCCTGTTTTTTCGGAAGAAAATATTAGCTTTGATGAAGAGCCAATTGCTGATTTTTCTTTTGGGGAGGCAAAGACAATTTTTGCGCAAGGACTTGTTGGCGGTGGATTTCCGGGAGATTTTATCGGAGATTTTTCTGTTTATAAATCCATTGGAGAAAATCCGTTTAAAATTGAATTTTCACATTTTAGCAAAAATGGATACGGAAAGCACAAGGCTGGAGATGGATTTTTCAACAGCAGTACAAGGCTTTTCGCTGAAAAAACTATTACTGCAAAAAACACCGATTTTGTAATTGGCGGCGAATACAAAAAAAATGAAACTGGTCTTCAGTCAGTAAGTCCGTTTTTTTATGATTTGAATTCTCAAGAAGCTTTTGGAAATTTTTCTGTAAGAAAAAATTTTTCGCATGGATTTGGATTTGAATCTAAAACAGGCGGCTCTTGGTATAACCGATATGCTGGAATTGCTGATGGCGAAAATGATTTTTTGAAACAAGAAAAAAATATTGACGTTGTATATTTAAATCAAAAGTTAAATTTTTCATGGAGCGGAAAAAATTTCTTTTTTGATTTGAATGGCAAACTTGATTATGGCACTCTGGCTGGAAAATTTGATTCTGTTGAAATTGAAAATATTTTTAGAGCGGAAGCTTCTGCATCTGCTGGATGGAAAAATGATTTTCTTGAAATTTCGGCATCGGGAGGAGTTGCTGGCGGAACTGAAATGGGAACGGAAAATTCAATTCCATTTTTTGATGTAGGAATTTCTTTTGCAGGAAAAGATTCTCCTTTGAAAAATAGTTTTTCTTTTGAAGTTCGCGGCGGTCTTGATACATATTTAAATTCAGTTTCAGAACTTGAAAATAAATACAAATTTTCGCAGCTTGTTTCTTTGCCTTCTGAAACTTCTGATTGGTTCGCAAATGCGAAAATTTCTGTTCCTGTTTCAAAATTTGCTTCAATTTATTCTTCCGCAGAATTTAGAAAAACAGCTTTTGAAAACGGAATTTGGGAATCTGCTTATGATTCTGAAACAGATTCTGGAATTTTTGAAATAGTTTCATCAGACAGAACTCTTTTTTCTACTGATTCAGGACTTTCTTATTTGTGGAATGTTTTTACTTTGAGCGCAGGATGGAAATCGCATTGGATTCATGTTCCGGCTGATGAATTTAAAAATTATATTTCAACTTCCATTTCATTTGATTCAAAAGAAAAATCTTGGGGCTTTTCAGTTTCTTTGCAGGAAGATATAGATTCGTCTTCTGACAAATGTCCTTTGCTTGGCGGTGAAATTTATTACAATGTAAAAGAATCAATAAAACTTTCATTTGAACTTTCTGACGCTATAAAATTGTTTGCCGTAAAAGACAGAAACTTTATGGAAACTGATTATTTTGTTCGTGCAGGATGCGCATCTTTGTTTGCAAAATTTTATTTTTAAGTTGAAATTTTTATTTCGATTTTTTATAGGAGCTAAAAATGTTTGAGGTTTTAAAGAGTGGCGGAATTGTTATGATTCCGATTATTGCTTGCGGATTGGTTGCTGTGTTTATTATTGTTGAGCGGTTTCATTATTTTTTTTCAATAAAGAAGCGTGATGAAAAATTCAGCAGTGATATTGAAAATTGCATTTTAAAAAATGATTTTCAGACTGCGGAATCGGTTTGTGTTCTTGCAGATACTCCTTGCGCAAAAGTTGTAAAGAGTGCGATTGAGCATAGAAATTTTTCGGAACGTGATTTAAAGGAATTTGTTCAGTCAAAGCTGGATCTTGCTGTTCCTGAATTTGAACACAATCTTTCTGCGTTGAGTACGATTTCAAATGTTTCAACTTTGCTTGGCTTGCTTGGAACTGTTACAGGAAATATCAAGGCTTTTGGTGTGCTTGGAAATGGCGGAACAATGGGCGACCCTGCTTTGCTTGCCGGCGCGATTGCTGAAGCCTTAGTTACTACTGTTGCCGGACTTGTTGTTGCAATTCCTGCGATTGTTTTTAGCAGCTATTTTAATTCGCAAGTTAACCATAGCATTACGAGAATGGAGCAAACTGTTACTTCTGTTTTGTTCCGTCTTACAAAAAAGGTCGAGGCTTGAAATGAAAGTTTCCGTGCGCAAAAAAACAAAGCCGGTAGTTGATTTGTCTCCGATGCTAGATGTTATTTTTCAGCTCATTTTATTTTTTTTAGTTTCAACAACATTTAATTTGTTTCCTGCAATAAATGTTAATTTGCCAAAAAGTTCCACTTCGTCCGAAGCGGAATCAAGCGGCATAACAATTTCAGTAGAGGAGAACGGAAAACTTTGGTTTAACGACGAAAAAGTTTCTGAAAAAGAATTGTCGGATTTGCTTTCGAAGTTTGACACAAAAGAAATTGAGCGCAAAAATTTTCCTATTTTAATTTCAGCTGATGAAAATGTAAGAAATGGAAAAATTGTTGAGCTTTTCGATATAATCAGAATGAGCGGTTTTGCTTCTGTAAGTTTAAGGACAAGCGGAAAAAAATGACAAGTCTTGAACGGCGCGGAAATGCAATTGCTTTTGCATTTACTGCATTTTTCTTTGCGGCTTTTTTAATTTTTTCTCTTGCTGTAAAATTTAAACCGCAGAAAAAATTTCAAGCCTTGACGATAAACCTTGCGTCTCCTCCTGTTGAAAAAAAATCTCTTCCAGAAACTACTTTGCAGAAAAAAAATCTTCCTTCAGAAAATCAAAGTTCTAAAGATGTTGAAAAAATAAAACCTGTTGAGCCAAAGAAAATTCCTGAAGAAAAATCAAGTTCTCAAAAAAATAAAATTGTAAAAAATGGATTGCCTGTTTCTTCTGAAAAACAAAAAACTTTTGAAGAGCCAAAAATTAAAAAAAGCGTTGAGCAGCTTATGGCGGAAAACAATTCTTCTGCAAAAAAAACTGCTGAATGGAATGAAGGTTTTTTTGACGATTCGCAAACTGTGCAAAGCAAAAATATTTCCGAAGCGCAAAATAAATCTTCTGTAAAAAGTTCAGTTGAAGGAACTGCTGCAAAAAGTTCGGCTGAAAAAACTTCTGGAGTTTCATCTTCTTCCGAATCGGCTAGAAGTGGAAATGCAGATGTTTCAGAAGAGACAAAAAGTTCTTTGGCTAATATTAAAAATACTTTTTCTTCATCTGTTTCTGGAAATATAAAAAGCAAGACATCTGTTGCTTCTCAAAATTCAGGCGGAAAACTTTCTATAAAAATGTCAGACGGAAAATCAAGAGAGCTTTTGTATCCAAAAAATCCTGTTATATTTATTTCAGAAGAAAATGCAAAACTTGTTGATGAAACAAAAAAAGTAATTGTCCGTTTTAAAGTTCGTGCGGACGGAACTGTTCCTGTAACAGGAATTTCCATACTACCGTCATCGCTTTTGCCTCTGCAGATTCAGGCTGAAATAAAAGAACAAATTCAACTTTGGAGATTTTCCGAGGAATCTTCCGGACTGGACGGAACGGCTTCTTTTGATTATACGCTTGAGATTCGATAATTATTTTTATATAATTGAAATGTATGTTCGAAGGAATAGAAGCAGTCGCATTTGATATTGACGGAACTCTTTATCCGTCTTGGAGACTTTATCTTCTTATGCCGCTGTATGTGATCAAGCATTTAAAGTTTTATCTTCATTATAATAAAATCCGCAAGATTCTTCATAGGACTGCGCCGCTGTCTGATTTTTATGAATTTCAGGCAAGGCTTTTTGCGGAGGAAACAAAATTTCCTGTTGCTGAATCAAAAAAAATCATAAATGATGTTTGCTATGAAGGAATAAAAAAATTTTTCAAAAAGATAAAACCGTACAGTCATGCTTACGAATGTATAAAAAACATGAAATCTGCCGGATTAAAAATCGGAATTCTTTCTGATTTTCCGCCGTCACAAAAAGGCGATATTTGGGGAATAAAAGAACTTTGCGATGTTTGCATTGGCTCAGAAGAATCGGGAGCTTTAAAACCTTCTGTTTATTCTTTTGGAATTTTGAGCAGAAAACTTGATGTTCCGCCGGAAAAAATTCTTTATGTGGGAAACAGCAAAAAATACGATGTTCTTGGTGCAAACAATGCAAAAATGAAAAGCGCATATATTTTAACTGGTTTTCGCCGGATGTTTGGAATAAAACTTCCAGAGGCTGATATTTCATTTAAAAATTATCGTCAGCTTGAAAAAATTGTGTTAAAATAGATAAAACTTCTTTTTAAATAAATTTGGGCGGGAAATAAAAAGTGATTACTATATTAGGAATTGTCATTGCGGTAGTTTTGTCTGCGATTGTTTCTGTTGTTATTCAGCAGACTGGTAAAAATGAAAATTCAATGGAAAAAGTCAAACGCTATGCAAACCAGCGTCAGGCTGAATTTGATGAGTATTTTGAAAAGCAGACGGAATCCATAAAACTTCTTGCAAACGATTTGGACACAAAAGATATTCAAGTTAAGGCTGCGATAAAAAGAATGCAGATGCAGATTGACGAGTGCCGCCAGACTACAGAAAATTTTGAAAATCCTGTTCAGAATATTGAGAACATAAAAAATAAAATTGAAGCTTATGATAAAGTTTTGCAGAATCTTATGGAAATGACAGCCGCAGTTGAACAAAATCTTGATTCTGTAAAAAAAGAAGCCCTTGTTGTGGACAAAGTAAATTCCAGGCTTTCCCGCCAAAATCAAATTCTTGAAGCTGTAGAGAAAAAAGTTTCTGATGTTACAAAACAATTCTCTGTAAAAAATTCTGAGCAGCTCAAGACGATTGGTTCTGATTTGCTGAATCAGTATGAGCAGCGCGCTTCGGAAATTGATGCGACAACAGAAAAAGCCATAAAGCAAAATCAGGCTATTATGGAAAAAATTGAAGACGACATCCGTCAGGCATATTCCAAGGCGATTGAAAATGCAAAGCGGCTTGAAGACGAGTCGTTTGCAAAACTCAAAGATGAATCTCAAAAAAGAACTTCCGCTTGTCTTGATGAAGTTGAAGCTCAGACAAAACAAATCACTGCGATTATTGATTCAAGAATTTCTGAAACGCAAAAAAGCCTCGATGATAAAACAAAAATATTCAGTGATTCTTTGAAAGAGCAGACTTCCGCAATTGAAGAAAAATTCAATGAGCGCACACAACGCATTTCAGAAATGATTGACGCGCGTACAAATGTTCTTACCGGCACTTGGACTGAAAAAATTGAATCGCTTGAGCAGGACTTAAAAGAAAGTTCTGAAAACTTTGATTCACGTTTGGAAGATGCCGTTGCTGGTCTTGATAATTCTCTTGCTGAAAAAACTGGTGCGCTTGAAGATAAAATAAATGAATCCGCAGGAACTTTTGAAAGTGAGTTTGCTGACAAAATAAAAGAACTTTCTGACATTGTTGAAAATTCTACTTCAAGGATTGAAGACGAATGTTCTGGAAGAATTTCTGAAATTGAAGAAAAACTTGAGCAGTCATCGTCAGGCATTCAAAATAAATTTTCAGAAAAACTTTCACAGATTGAATCTTATTTCAATGAAACTTCAAATTCTATTGAAGCCGGTTATAAAGAGCGCGCTGATTCTCTTCAAAATGAATTGGAAAATAAATTTTCTTCCTTGCTTGAAACTTTCACAAAGCAAGCGAAAATTTTTGAGGACAAGACTTCAGTCTTTGAAGACAATGTGAAACAAAAATCTGATATTTTCTCTTCTGAACTTGAGTCGAATATTTCTGATTTTTCGGAGCGGCTCAATTCTGAAATTTCTTCACTTGATTCTCAGTTGGAAGAAAAAACTTCACGGTTGGAAGAGTTTTTCAAAACTAACGTGGCTTCCCTTGAAACTGAATACAACTCAAAAACTTCTGACCTTGAAAATTCTTTAGAGCAAAGCTACTCCGATATGTTCTCGAATATTGAAGAAAAAATGAAGGATCTTTCAAAATCTTATGAGGAAAAATGTTCTTCCATGGATTCGACCTTTGCAGATAAAAGCCGTAACGTTATTCAGTTTTTTGAAGATAAAACACGAGAGCTTGAAGAAAACTATGATTTAAAAACAAAGAAGCTGAAAGAATCTTTGGATTTAAATAATGAAAATGCAGAATCCGAAATGAAGAAAAAATCCCAGGCGCTTATTGCTTTGTTCAATGAAAAGTCTTCAAATTTGGATTCAAAACTCAAGGAAAAAATGCGTTCCCTTGATGCTGATTTGGATAAAAATGTTGATGAGCTTAATGCAAAAATAAAACAAAAAACAGGAGCTTCAAACACTTCATTTGAAAATTCTATTTCAAAAATTGAAAATGAAATCCGCCAGAAAACAGCAGCACTTAATACAAGTTTAATTGATAAGTTTGATTCGATTGACAGCATATTTAAAAAGAAACTTGAAGACATAAATAACAAGGCTCTTTCAATTTCCACTGAAATTAAAAACCGCACAGACGGACTTGAAGATGATGTCCGCAGAAAACTTTCAAATCTTACAGAAGATGTAAAAAATCAGACAGCGCAAGCCATTGAAAAATACAAAACGACGACTTCAAGTTATACGCAGGATATTGAAGATAGAACTGTTGTTTTGCGCAAAGAACTTGCGGAACGAACAGAGGCTCTTGAACGTCAAATTCATGAACGTGCTCAGGAAATTGAAAAGAAACTTGCTGATCTTGAAAATAATGTTGAAACTCAAACTTACGGAGCGATGGAGCAGTATAAGTCCACAACTTCTGAGTACACGCAAAAAATTGAGCAGAATACTAACTCTTTAAAAGAAGAGCTTGAAAACAAAACCCGCGATTTGCAGGAACTTATTAATCGGCGCACAAATGAAATTCAGTCTCTTTCAGAAGATGCGATTGTAGATGCAAAGAGTCGTTTTGAAGATGTCCAGAAAATAATTTCTACAAAAACGGATGAAGTTTCTGGAAACGCTCTTGCTTATGTTGAAGATGCGCAAAAGCAGATTGAAGAAAAAACTGACAGCCTTGTTTTAGATGCGAAAACTGCAATTGAAAAAGTTCAAGAACAGATTTCAAGAGCAACAGAAAATGTAAATGAAATTACATTGGCGTTAAAGCAGGATGTGAAAGTTAATTCTGAAAAATTGGAAGCTTTGCAGAATTCTGTTGAAAATCAGTCTTCTGAACTTGAAAAAAAATACAACGGAATATTTTCTTCTATACTTGAAAAAGCAGAAAAAGATGAAAACGATGCTTATGAAAAATTCAGCAGTTTGAGTTCTGCAAATCTTGACAAGTACAAAGGCGATGTTCAAAAGCGCGTGGACGAAATGCATTCCGATATAAAAACTTCCCTTGGTTCTCTTGATGCGCAGACAAAATCGATAAAGGAAAATATTGACGAAACGCTTTCTTCTATTCTTTCCCGCTACGAGCAAATTGAAAATAATGCAAAAGAAATTTCCGAGCGAATTGAAAATGAAAATGAAAGCAATTCTGAAAAACTCAAGGAATTTTCTTTGTCAATGCAAAATCAGATTGATGAACTTAATGGAAGTTTGCTTTCCTCTACAAAAAATGTTGCCGCTGAATGTGATGCCCGCCAGACAAAATATCTTGAAGCCTTGGACAAGCAGCTCGATGCTTACAAAAAAGAAATGGAGTATAGGTTTAAAAAATTGAATACTGCCGGAGCTGACGTTGACAAACTTGAATCATCTTTAAGAAAACTTATGGATCAAAGCCAGAAAAAAGTTATAGGCGACTTTGAAAAATTTTCTGAAGGCGCGGAAAAAACTCAGGCTGACTTTGAAAAATCAATTGTTGCAAAATATGAAAAACTAAAAGTTGACTTGGATTCTGTTCAGACTTCACTTGATGAAATTAAAAAAGATTCCGCTGCTAAACTTAGCGCAAAAGTCAAAGTGTTCGAAGATTCATTTACAACTGATCTTGCAAAACGTCAGGATGATGTTGTTCTAAAACTTTCTGACTGGAAAAATAAATTTGACGCGCAGTTTTCTGATTTTACAGCTGAGTATGAAGTTAAACGTGCAGCTTTGGAGAAGCAATATGATGATGCTCTTGCAAAACGAATTTCCGAACTTACAAAGAAAACACTTGAACAGGAAAAGAAATTCCAGACAGCGTTGCTTTCCGGTCAGACAACTATTCAGGAGCAGATTAATACAGTGAATCAGAAAATTCATGATTTTATTGAGCAGTATAGAAACGAAATTCAAAAAACGATTGAAAATGCGGATGAATATTTAAAGACAGAAACTGACAGTTATAATGAGCGCATGAATGGTCAGCTTGATAAAATTGAGAATGATTTGAATTCCAAGTTTGAAAATTTCCGCGAGATTCTTCTTTCAAAGCAGGAATCTCAGTCGGCAACAATCGATGCGGCTGTGCAGGAATTTACAGCTTGGAAAAACAGTCTTAAAGGAAAATACGAGGATGCCTCGCAGCAAATTGAAGATCAGCTCAAGCTTCTTGCCGATACAAATGATCAAAAAATAAATGACTTGCAAAAAGATTTTTCTGTTGCGGCAAATAAAGCTACAGATGTTCTTGATGATTACGATAAAAAGTCCAAGGCGGCTCTTGCTGATTTCCGTGAGCAATATGAAAATATGCTTGCAAATGTAAAGAAATCAACGGCTGACCAGGAAGATTATGCTGACAAAAAAAGCAAGGAACTCAAAAGCAGATTTGACAAGCAGACTGACGAATATATGCGTGTTTACAACAATGCCTTTGATAAAATCGGCGAGGAGGCGAATAAGCTTCAGTTCCAAATTGATGAAATCAACAAAAGCATTGGAACTTTCAAAACTGAAACGGCGGTCTTTGACAAAGCAGATATTTTGAAAAAACAGCTTGAAACTTCTATTGATGATTTAAACAAAAAAATTTCAGCAGTGAAAAATTTTGAAGAAAAATTAAATGACTTGTCTGCTCAGGCGAAGCGTCTTGAAAAGTTCGGCGATGATGTTAATTCACGTTTGAATGCGTATAGCTCGGATAAATCTCGTTTGGACAGCATTGAATATAAATTCAATACGCTTATGAATTTGAGCAGTGGCATGGATTCAAAGATTCAGGAACTCACTTCTATGAGCGATGATATTTTAAATATGCAGGCAAAGGTTGGAAAATTTCAGGACAGCATTTCAAATGTTCAGTCAAAACTTGAGCGGATAGAAAATAAAAAAGAAACTTACGATCGTGTCGCAGAAGAAGTTGACAGGTCTTTTGAAAATATTTCACAGCTTGAAAAACGTCTTGAAGAATGCTCAGGCAAAGTTAATTCTCTGCCGGATGAAATCAAGTCAATGCAAAACCATATTGATAAGATTATGAAGAACAGCGGAAAAATTAATGATGCCGTTGATAAAATAACTTCTTTGCAAAGTTTGATTGATGATGCGGAAGAACGTATTGCGAAAATCAAAGATTCGCGTGATGGAATTCTTAACACAGAAGTCAGGCTGCAAAAACTTTATTCTGATGCTGATAGCAAGTTGAAACTTCTTCATGATATTACAGCGAAGGAAGTTGGAAGCAAGCCATCTGCTGTAACTGGTTCAAATATTACTCCGCAGCTAAAATCGAATGTTATTAAGCTGAAAAAAGACGGATGGAAAAATGCTGAAATTGCAAAGCGTTTGAAGATTGAAGAAAATATAGTAAATCTTATTCTTGAGATGGGAACTGATGAATAGAAAAAAGTCCGCAATGATTATTGCGGACTTTTTTGCCCCGACTTAATCGGAAAATTTCTTTTAAAAATTTAAAGAGCTAATTCTACTGCGCATTTTGCATGAATTTCTGTTGTGTCAAATAGCGGAAGTTCAAAATCATTTTGTTTTACAAGCAAGCCTATTTCTGTGCAACCAAGAATTATTCCAGCGGCTCCTTTGTTTTTCAAGCGCGTCATTATTTCAATCATTTTCTTTTTAGAGCATTCTTCTATTTTTCCAAGGCAGAGTTCATTAAAAATAATTTTGTTGATTTGCTCAATATCTTCTTCGTTTGGAACAATGACATTTATTCCCTGTTCAATTAAGCGTTGTTTATAAAAGTTTTGAGTCAGTGTATATTTTGTTCCTAGAAGTCCGGCATTGAAAATTTTCTTCTTTTTTAGTTCGGAAACTGTTGCATCGGCAATGTGAATCACAGGAATTTTTACCATTGATTGAATCTGCGTGCAAACTTTGTGCATTGTGTTTGTGCAGATTAAAATAAAATTTGCTCCCGCCATCTCAAGTTTTTTTGCGGCATCACCAAGTATTAAAGCACTTTTCTCCCAATTTCCGCTTGACTGGCATTTTTCGATTTCGTCAAAGTCAACGCTGTAAAGAATTATTTTTGCAGAATGAAAACCGCCGAGTTTCGTTTTGATTTCTTCATTTATTATTTTGTAATATGGAATTGTGCTTTCCCAACTCATTCCGCCGATAAGTCCGATTGTTTTCAACTTAATCTCCTGATAAAATATTTTTGTAACAAATGTTATTTTTTTATGAAATTTACATTAAAAAGAAAAAACAATCAACAGAAAGATTCTGCTGATTGTTTTTATATAAGTTAATTTTTTTTACATCATTATGATAACTATGATAATGACGTATCACTCCACCTCTTCAATCGAAAGCGTCATGTTTGAAAGTCCGTGGTAGTAGTTTACGGTTTTTGCTGTGAAGCGGTAGACGCAGTAGTCTGGATCGTCCACGCCTTTCGGGTAGTACATTTCAAATCCGTCGCGCCAGAGCATTGCTTTTGTTTCATGGTCGGTGCAGACTTCGATTGTGCCGGTGAAGAGCGCGCCCTTGTATTTGTCCTTGGTGTCGTCAACGTAGTAAACGCAGGCTTTTGGATTCGCCCTGAACTGAGCGACTCTCCGTGAGCTTGTGTTCGTTGAAAAATACTGAACCTTCATGCTTTCATTTTCGAGAACAAGCATTCCCTTGATCTGCGGAAATCCCTCTCCGTTCACTGAGCCGACGTAGGCGACATTCGCGCCTTTTCTGAGAGAGATGATTTCCTCTCTGACTTTTTCTTTGTTCATTATTATCCTCCTATAAATAATTATTAAGATTCTCAAGCACTTTCCCAAGAGCCGATTCAAAGCTGAAAATTTCCTCATCTGAAAATCCCCTGTAAAAAATTCTGTTCATCTGCTCGGAAACTTTGTCGTACTTTTTCCGCAATTTTCTTGCCTTCTGAGTCAGCCTGATTCTGACCGTCCGCCTGTCCTCCGCGCTATACGTGCGCACCGCAAGTTCCTGCGACTCAAGCCGGTCGAGCATTCCGGTGAGTGTCGTCTTTGCAAGCCCTGTTTTTTCCGAAAGTTCCCTGATTGGAATGTCGTCGTTTTCCCAGAGCACAAAAAGAATTCTTCCCTGCGCTCCGTTGAATTCCGCAATTCCCTGCTCATCCAGAAGCCGCTCAAAAATACGCCCCTGAATCTGCTTTATCTTGCTGATGTAAAACCCTCCGTTCGTTTTCTTTAGCAATCTGATTTCCTTCTGTTTGGGATTATATGATAGAGTATAGTACTATATAGAACTATTTGTCAAGATAAAAGTCTGCGATGTGCGAAAAATTGAAGGGTAGTGTGGCAAGAAAATTTTCAAAAAGTTTTTGACGTATTTTGTTTGCCCGATTTTACAGCTTGTACTGCATGAAATTTTCGTTATGTACAAAACCGAAATCTGTGTACAGTTTTACGCCCATGTCGGATGCCGTTATCTGAACTGTTCCGCAGCCGAAGTCTTTTGCTTCTTTTACGACGCGGCTTAAAAGTTCCTTTGCAATTCCTTTTCTTCGGTAATCCGTATTTGTGAACATGCTTGAAAGCAGTCCGATTCTTCCGCTTGGGCAGGCGAAATACGGCGGTTTTTCCACGAAAGACATTCCGCTTGTTCCCACAATTTTTTCTCCGTCAAACGCAAGCCAGGAGACAAAAGTTCCGTCCACAAGATGGCGGAGATAGTAATCTTTTAGTGCAGGCCGCAAATCAATGTTTTCCTTCGAGCCTTCTTCCCGAAGTTGATTTATTCTCATTTCGATAAAAGTGTCCAGCTCATTTTCTGTAAGCCGTCTGTATTCTATTGGCATTTTGGACTCTCCTGATAAAAATCTTTGAATCTTTTTTTTGTATAATTTTAAAGCTGCTACTCAAGCCACTGAATAAATGCGGTTTTGTCGCTGCTGTTGTAGCCGGCGCGCTCATAGAATTTTTTGGTGGATTCCTTTTTTGAGCCGGTGAGGAGCATCATTTTGTAGCAGTTTTCGGTTTTGGCGATTTGCCTTGCGTAGTCGAGACATTCGGTCGCGTAGCCTTTTGCGCGGTAATCTTTGTGCGTGACGACGTTTTCGATAAAGGCGTAGGGGCGCACGTTTCTTGTTAGGTTCGGAATGACAACGCACACACATGAAGAAACGATTTTTCCGTCTACAACATTTATGATGATGTGATGATTTTTGTCCTGAACGATGGTTTTCCAAGTTTTGCTCAAATGCTCCGACATCGCCGGAACAGAATCCTCGTGCAGGTGCAGATACAATTCCAAAAGCTCGTTCAGCTCATTTTCAAAAATTTCCCGAACCAATTTTTCGCCTCCTTCCGTAAAAAGTCAGGGAGAATTTATACAAATCCTCTTTTTTGCGCTTCTTGGATTAATTTAGGCTGAATCAAGGGATATGTCCAGTTGTCAATCAGTTCATCTGTAAGAATTATTTTTTCTATTTCGCTGCGGATTTCTTCAAAGGAGTGAATGTCGGCGACGAACAACATTCCGAAAGTTTCATCATCTGCGTTTTTGTTTACTCTTGTTTTGCCTTTTACGGAATATGCGCAGACTGGCTTGATTGTAAAATCTACGGCTCCAGTTTCTTCTTTCAGCTCGCGTTTTGCGGCTTCTAAAATTGATTCGCCTTTTTCGCGATGTCCGCCGGGAACTTCATAAGTTTCCCTTTCTTTGTGTTTGCAGAACACCCATTTTCCATTTGACTTTGAAATAATCACTGCGAATTTCAACAAGCTGTCATCCGCATTATCATAAAATTTTACTTCAAGCATTTTTTCTCCGTTGCAAAATCCAACTTTATCTTTCCAGAACAAATCTTGCAAGCTCAACGTTGCCGTCTTTTTCTGTGGAAACGATTTTGAATCCGCATTTTTGCGTGTAGAACTTTACGTTTTCAGTTTTGTCGATGGGCGTTACCAAAGTGAATTTCTTCCAGTTTTTATAGAAGGTTTTTACAAACTGAATTGCCTGCGTGCCCAAGCCTTTTCCCTGAAACTCCGGGATGATGCACAAGTTGCCGATTTCATAAACGTTTTCTTCAAGCTCCTTGCAGGAAATACAGCCGACAGGTTTGCCATCGCACAAAATTACAAACTTTGGATATTTTCGTATTGAATCTTCCATCATTTCTTTTGTTTTGCCATAGCCCGGACATTCGCCGTATTTTATATAGTCGCTGTAAAACGCGGCGTTGTAAATTTGAACTAGAAGTTCTGCGTCTTGTGGAGTTGCTTGTCGATATTCTATTTTCATGATTTTTCCTTTGTGCAACTTACGGTTTGAGTTTTCAAAAAAAGTCTTGGACAAAACCGCTTTATTCCCAGCGGAAGAAGCAGGCGGAAAGGACTGTGCAGAGTGCGCCAACTCCAACCATTACGCAGACCGGCAACAGAATGCCAGCTGTTACGATTCCGAGAAATGTGTTCTTCATCATCGTTATTCCCTGCGTCAGTGGAAAAAAGCTGACGATATTCTGCATTGTTTTCGGCATGACTTCAAGGGGAAGCGTCGTGCCAGAAAAGACGAGCATCGGAAAATAGAGGACACACGCAATGACGCTAGCCTGCTTGGTGTCTTTTGCCACGCCGCCCACCAGCATACCGATGGAAAGGGTCGAGAGCATGGTAAGCGCCCAGCTTGCAAGAAAAGCCAAAATCGAGCCGTGCAGTTTCACGCCCCACAAAAGTGCGACAACCGAGAGCGTTGCAAGGGACACGGCGCAGTAGACAACATACATCGCAAGTTCCACGCCCAGAATGAACACCGGGCTGACAGGCGTAACACGCAGACGCTTGAGAATTTTCATCTCACGTAAGCCCGAAACCGCCAGCGGCAGTCCCATCAGTCCGCCTGCGCAGATTGCAATTGCGCCGACCGCTCCGAAAGACTGCTCCAAAAACGTATAATCCGCGCCGTCGTAAGCTGGTTTTCTTCCATATATAATGCCGAAAATTATGAATATTACAAGCGGCATGATTACGGCGAAAATCACCATGTTCATGTCCCGCAGGCTGAGCTTAAGCTCGGTTTTCAAAAAAGTAAAAAATCGTTTCATTCGTCCGCCTCCTCGTCTGAAAGTTTTAAGTATGCATCCTCAAAATGTTCAAAGCCGCACTTCGCCTTTGCCTGTTCAACAGTTCCGCGGAAAACGGCTGTGCCTTTTTTCAGGATGCAGATTTCATCGCACAACGCCTCAACTTCATCCATAAAGTGCGATGTCAGAAAAATCGTAAGCCCCTGTTCTTTAAGCGATTCAAGAGTTTTCCACACGCCACGCCGTGCCTTTGCGTCAAGTCCGGTTGTAAGTTCGTCAAGAAAAACAAGCTGTGGCTGCCCAATCAGTGCCAGCACGATGAAAAGCCGCTGACGCTCTCCGCCCGAAAGACTTTTGACCGCAGCATTTTCCTTGTCTCCGATTCCGAACTGATTGCAAAGCGTGCGCCAGTCAGCTGGGTTGCGGTAAAGGCTTGCTGTCTCCTCGCAAAGTTCACAGACCTTGATTTCTTTATGATAGTCGCCTTCCTGAAACTGAACGCCGATTTTCTGGAAAAGCTCGCGGCGGCATTTTTTCGGGTCTTGTCCCAAAAGACGGACTGTTCCGCTGTCCGCCTGCTTTGTGCCGAGCATACATTCAATCGTTGTGCTTTTTCCGGCTCCGTTTGCGCCCAAAAGTCCGAACACAGTTCCGGTTTTAACCGAAAGGTTCAAGTGATTTACAACGGTTTTCTCTCCATATTTTTTCGTTAGTCCTTCAACAAAAATTGCCTCGCTCATTTTTTAATCCTCTTAATTGCCCGCAGTTCGATGTAGCCGCGCTCGCCCCGTGGTTCGAGCTGAATCCGCGGATTTTCGTCATCCCACTGGTAGCCGATGACGGACGGATTGTAGCTGTCCATTGCCGCCTGAACAGTGCGGATTGCCTCGCAGTAATCTTCTTCGCGGAATGGCTGACCTTGGAACATCAGATATTCCGCTTCCAGCAGGTGAATTGTGTCGAAGCCTTCGGGAATCATTCCCATATAGCCGGTTTCGACTTCCACGCCCTGAACGTAGGTTGATGTTTCGGGCTTTTTGTACTTTTCAGGCAGCCACATTGAGACAGGTTCTCCGCAGAGCGACTTCATGCTCATAAGAATTCCCCAAACGTCGCAGCTGACTTCCTCGCAGTATGGAAAATAATCTTCTGCCCGCTTGCCGCGTTTGATAATGCACAGGCGTTCCGGCTTTTTGACGACCTGAATGAAAATCGGTTGAATGTTGGACACGTCGATGTTCTCCTTTCGTAATTCACGGTATTTTGCGCCATAAGGAATGAAGAATCGGATAGGAACTGGACTTTTCATGTAATCGCTCGGATTCAAGCCGAATTCCCGGTAAAACGCCCGCGTAAAAGTGTCCACATTGGAAAAGCCTGCATCGAATGCCGCATCGATGACCTTGACATTTCCGCTTTGAAGCTGCTTTGCCGCCTGCGTTAGCCGGTATTTTCGGATATATTCCGTCGGCGTAAGTCCAAGAGCTGCCCGGAACAGTCGGTAAGAATGCCAGGGAGAAAACAGCGACGCGCGTGCCAAATCCGACAAGCTGATTTCTTCCGCATTGTTCTTTTCGATATAATCCTGCATCCGCTGGACAGCCAAAATCTGTTCCTTCATTCTTTTTCCTTATAAAACTCCGCGTTACTACGTAAAACTAGAGCCTTGGATGGCGAGAATCACAGTTTGTGAAAGCAACGCTTGAACAAACTGTAATGATAAAAATTACACGGATGTGATTTTTATCATGTCTCCTTATTGGTGGACATTATACTGCGGCGGAAAATTATTCTCTCGACTTTTTTTGCTGTTTTTTTCTGTCTGATCGGAAAATGAGTTTTACGGAATTTGCTTAGGATTCTGATTCGTGCGCCGGAGACCGTTCATTTATTCAGCCTCAAAAACTGGAAGAGAAGGCTATTCATAAGGATAATTGTGCTCAGATTTTGACTGGAATTCTTTTAAGCTGACGATTTTCATGTTTTTGTTGAATTCAATAATGGATACTCCGTCAAATCCGCTGATTTCATTGTTGTAATCACATTCAAAATACCATTCCACAACCGTGAACGCGCCTTGGTGAATAAAATTTTTTATTTCCCACTTCAGGACTGTACCGTTTCTGTTCCAGTCAGCGAACCATTTTAAAACCTGAGGCAATCCGTGATATTCCGGTCCGTAGCACTCACTGTAAACAATATCATCCGCAAAAATATTTTCTAATGGTCCGATGTTTTTATCAAGCCAGGCTTGGAAATAGCTTTTTACAATGTCTTCTTTTTGCATTTTGCACAGCTCCTTCATATTTTTTCAGTTCACCAGAAATGGCACGAGATAAAACGGTTTCAGCAGCAGATTCTCTTCGCTTCCTACGTCCTTTTGTGATATTAAATATGTCTTGTTGATATTCTGTGAAAATTTTTTGCGGAATTCGTTTATTGATTCATGCTTTCCTGAGCCGGAAGATTTAATCTCAAGCGCATCTATTTTGCTTCCGTCGGAAATCAGAAAATCCACCTCGTAATAGTGCGTGCTTCCGGATTTTTCCCAAGTGTGATAATAAAGTTCCCTTCCGGCCGCTGCAATCATCTGCGCAACAAGATTTTCATAGAGATAGCCAAGATTCGCCGGCAATTTATCCGAAAGAAGTTTTGCGTAAAGTTTATTTTCCGTCACCGGTCGGTCAATAAACATCAGCGTTACAAACAAACCTGTGTCGGAAAGATACAATTTATAGCTGTTGAAGTCCTTTGTGTCGGCAAGGCTTGCTCTTGGATTTGTGGAATTGTAGCACGGAAGAATTGTCTTGGAATCGATTAGCTCATACAGCAATTCATCCGCTTTGGTGTTATTTCTTTTT
The DNA here is from genome assembly GCF_945873775.1 of uncultured Treponema sp. Lineage (GTDB taxonomy): Bacteria > Spirochaetota > Spirochaetia > Treponematales > Treponemataceae > Treponema_D. Next base: position 100,740 of record NZ_CAMCEC010000004.1, read on the forward strand.
CCGATTGCCGTGGTAATCCTGTATTTTCTCGCGTCCTTTGCCAGCTGAGCCGGAACCGCATGATACAATGCCGAAATTCTTCCCGACGGATCAATCTTTTTGAAATCCTCTTCATAAAGACTGATTATCTGCCTTTTCACCATGTCAATTTCCGAAAAATTCTTACCATTTATATACGATTCCACAGCCTGCGGCATTCCGCCCACCGCCATGTAAAGTCTCAAATCTCTCATCAGCTTGCGGTTTGTCGCCTGGCCGATTGCTGAGCCCGTTTGAAAAATCTGCCGCAGAAGTTCAAAATTTCCGCCTGTCGCATCGCAGAATTCCTCATAGTCCATAGGATAGACTTGAATTTTCATCTCTTCTGACGGAATCAGAATGTCCTTTACATTTTTTCGTATCGAAATGAGTGAGCCGGTTTCCAGATAACTGTATCTTCCGTCCGCCACAAGGTGCTTGATCGCCTGCCGCGCCTTCGGAAAAAGCTGCACTTCATCAAAAATTATAAGAGATTCATGTTCGTAAAGCGTTGTTCCTGTTTCCGCCTGAAGACGCAGAAAAAACACATTCAGATTTCCCATATCGTCGAAACATTCAAGAATATTTGCTGATGCCTTCGAAAAATCTATCAGAATGTAGGATTTATATTCATTCTGTGCAAAATTTTCCGCGATTGTTGATTTTCCTACACGTCTTTCGCCTTCAAGCATGACGGCGTATTTGTCCGCATATTTTTCTTTCCATTCTAAAAGTTTTTGGTATGCTTTTCTTTCAAAATACATAATTACATCTCGGATATAATTATGTTGTATCACAAAATGTACGTTTCTTCAATTTGTTTATTCTGTGTTTTGTGCATTTCTTCAAGATTATATGTGGCCGTATTTGTGCGTTTCTTCGCTTTTTTTTATTATGTTCCGCTCTCTTCAATTAGGCGGCAACACGGAATTTACAGCTTCTTTTCCATCAAATCAAAGCGGCCTTTTCTCCATTCGGCGAATCCGCGGACTTCGTAGCCATTGTTGCGGTACAGCTTTTGCGCATACGGATTTTTTGTGAATACATCAAGTCGGAGCGAATCATAACCCATGCTCCTGATTTGCGATTCAATTTTGTTTAGCACTTTTTTTCCGATGCCTCTGTTTTGAAAGCCGGGAGAAACACAAAACCTGTGGAGAACCAGCGAGGTTTCGCGCGGATATTTCCATTCGGCATTGTTGTACGCTTCATCTGATTCACCGCTTATCACGTACAAGGCGATTATTTTTTCATTTTCCTCCGCAACGTACAGATTTCCTTTTCTGATGTCGTCCTCAAAATCCGCTGCGGCAGGGTAGAGTTCGTCCCACTGATATATGCCATGCTTTTCCATTTCCTGAATCGCTTCCTGAATCAGGACGGTGATTGCCTCAATATCTTCCGGTTTTCCCAATCTGTATTTTATGCCGTCAAGGGCTGAATTCTTGTTTTCCTCTGATTCAACTGCATCTGTCATTTCTGTAATGTCTCCTGTGTTGGTTCATGAAGATTTATTAAAGCTAAAAAAATCAAGTTTACTTTCTTCAGCTGTGCGGCAAACTGGAAGCCGGATGCTAAATGATTTAAAGATATTTTTCCATATATCCGCAGGTAAATGGGAAAAAATCAAATTTTTGTGTGCCTGTATGAACAAAGCCAAACGATTCATACCATTTTTTCAGCACGTTGTTCTCCTCAACGATACCGATATTAATCTTGTTGCAATTTAGTTCTTCCGCAGTCTTAAAAGCATGCTTCAAAAGTTCCTCTCCAATTCCTCGGTGCCTGTATGCGGGGATTACAGATAAATTAGTCAGCTCACACTCGTTGTTATTCTGCACGGACAGGGAATAATACCCCACGATATTCCCCTTGTCATAAAAAGCATACATGGGTCTATGTTCTTCAATCAAATGATACTTCAATCTGTCTTCTGTCGTGGCGAATGCCGTAAATCTCGGCGCGTTCTCGACAGTAAAGCCGAATTCCTCTGCAACCGTGGCAAAACTCTCTCTGATTATTTTTGCACATTCAGCAAGATTCTGTTCTTCTACTTTTTTAATCATAGTATATGCTCCTTAAATTCCGCGTAGCGGTGAGCTACGGATGCCTCCTTATTAAATTCCGATTTGCTTATTTCTTTTCTCTGATTTTCTTTTGCAAAATCTTTTATATCTTCTCTAAATCCAAGATTGAAACGTAATGCAGAATATCAAATTCTTCCGGCAGTGATTGCATATATTCCCAATGTTCCTGCTCCCATTTCTGAATTTCACTTTCCTTGAGTCCACTCGCGCCAATTCCCCGGCAGGCTTTCATCCTTCCATGCCATGATCCTCTTGTAAAATGTATCGGCAAATCGTATGTCAGCATATTTGCAGCCTTGAACATTCCTGCACACCAAGTCGGCTCCTGCAGTTCATATCTTGTCATTCTTCCACCGGTCCATGCAGGGTTATATTTTAAAACAAGATTTTCGCTTGTTTTGGCAATCTCACTTTCTTCCGGCAGCCATGCCATAAACAAAATCGCAAAATGACCATGCTCCTTTAACATGCGGTGAAATTTCGGCAAGACAACCGATTTATCAAAATACATAAAACATTGGCACGCTGTAATCACATCAAATGTTCTGTCAGGAAAATCAACATCTTCTGCCGCAGCAACAATATAATCAATGTCCATCCCCGCATTTTTGCTGAGTTTCTCCGCATATATAATCTGATTCTCCGAAATATCCGCCCCTGTCCATTTTGCTCCGTAGGAATGCATATTTCTTGGAATTACACCAGTTCCTGTTCCCAAATCAAGTACATTTTGCCCTTTTACTCCTAACGATAATTCCGCTAGTTTTGCATAAAATTCTTTTGGATAAATATCACGGTACTTTGCATAGTCTGCGGAGGTTTTTCCCCAGTCAAATGCTCTTCCATGATCAATGTTCTTGTTGATTATTTCCATGATATTTCGCCTCCCATATAAAACCTGACTTTGCTGTAACATTTTGATTTTATCATACTCAATCAAACTTAAATACATTAAGCCCTGTTTCTTTATCATAAACTCTGTCAACTTTTCCATCAATGACCGTAATTACCAGCTCACAGGTTGCACTCACAACAGCCCGGTTCAGATGTCCTCCAAACACTTCACCTTTCTCATTTCCTGCGCTCAAATGAAGATGCGCATAATATTCTCCATCCATCGTATTGATTGTACCTGTCAACGACGTGATCTCATAATATCCTTTAAAACTGTTTGAGTAATATTTCTTCTCATCCGTCTTATATACTCCGACGGTGAAATCATTGATGGCTCCAAGAGCATTGATACTGGCAAGCTTTATATTCTCATTTATGGCAATTGCTTTCAGTTGCTCTAAAATCTCCTCCCCTTTGTCAATCCTTGCTACTATTGTATTTTCAAATTTTCTGTATTCCATTTTATTTCTCCATTCTGATAGTGGCTTATTACTGCCTGTATTTTTTATTGTTTTCAAAAAAGAATTTATCGCTCCGACAAACTAAAACAGCTTTTCAATTATTCGCAATACATGCAAATACTCCCATTTGACAACTTAAATCCGTTTTTTTCATAAAACTTAGCTGCCGGGGGCATACTCACTTGTATGAAGAACAATTTCTGCAAGTTTTTTATCTTTGCTGTAACATTTAACAGCATTCAATAGTTGCTTGTCTATTCCTTGTCCTTGTCGCATTCGGGAAGTACCGCCATCACATAAATCTGGCACGATGAATAAACAAAGTTCCCCGAGCACGGATTCAACGTTCGCTCATGTATTTTTCTGTTTCGGCGGAAGTCAGTTTTCGCACTTGTGTTTGCGGATATTCTTTGTATTCTTCAACTCTGAAAACCGGAGACATTCGGCTGCATTTTTTGTCTTTGTTCTTTTTGAGGAACAGTTTTAAATCCTCGTTTGTGGCGAAAATTTTATAGGATTTTCTGCCTTTGCTGTTTTCTATTTCGTAAATGCCGCATGAGCTTTTTGTTGTGAAGTCGGCTGTCCGCAAGTAAAGTTTTGCGATTTCCAATGACTTGAAGGGAAAATTCCACCTTTGCAGGCCTCTGACCGGGTCGTGTTCAATGCAAATGCAGCGTCCGCAAGTTCCACAGATATATTGAGTGTGGTTTTTCAAACATTCCAAAGGATTCAGCAAGGGCGTTATTCTGCTTTTGTCGGAGTAACATTCTTCGCACATTTTTCGTTTTTCTTCCATAAATATATTCGGATTATGGTTTATACCGTAACGTTCGGGTTCGTGTATTGACCATGCCTCTTTGTATTTTTCCCATATTGAATTGCAAATTTTGGACAGCGGTGTAAGCAGCCAAGGCACATGACACATTTTTCCTTGCTCCAGACAGGTCTTTTGTTCTGCATTTCAATTGCCTGCACAGGACATTTTTTGGCACAGAGTCCGCAACCTATACAAGTGTCATCAACTGAAAAATGCTTTGTTTTACGCATCGAATCATATTCGATATTATAGCCTATCTTTGCAAGCGGATAAGGCAGCTTGTTTTTCATAAAATCCCCTACGGTAAAATTCTTTATTTGCTTGATAATATAATCAATTTCAAGCTCAGCGTTATCATTTATACGCCGAACTTTTTCTTTATTGCTCAAATCAAAAATCGGAGTCCAAGTATCCGGCATTTTCACGCTGAATTTTGCGGACAATGACAAGCCTTTAGGAGCAAGAATATTATCTGCAAATCTCCCGGTTTGTCCCGGAGTTGTTCCATAGGTTGCAATAAAAAACAGATAGTCCGGCTTGTGGCTTAAATCTAATCTTTGTAAAAATTCAGTTACGATAACAGGCAATCCCCAAGAGTATGTGGGGCTTACTATACCAAGTGTTTTGTATTTCTCATCAAATGAGAAAATTTGTTTTTTATAGTAATCTGTAATAGAAACGGCAATATCGCCTGTTTCGGCTGCAATCCTTTGGGCAACATATTCGCTGTTTCCGGTTGCTGAAAAATATAAAATCATAATCTGTCTCCCATAAAAAGTCAAAATTAAAACTTCAGTTTTTGGATTGACTTTTTAATGCAATTTCGCAACAAAGTGAGAAATTGCAGATGATAAGAAAGTTTGCAACGCAAACTTAAAAAGATAAAAACTGACAGTATATTGGCAGTTTTTATCTTACCTCCTTATCCAAGACCTGCAAACTTAACAAGAAGTGTATGCGGAATAAGCTTCGCAAGCAATCGGTAGCATTTATAAAATGCTCCGGTAGTGTAAACGGCTCTGCCTTTCTTTGCTGCCTTTAATGATTTCAATGCAGCGGTATTTGGGTCGATTACAGGCAAGCGGCTTTGCCCCTTTGTAAGTTCGGACTTTGTCATTTCCGTAAGCATAAAACCCGGACACACAGCACATACATTTATGTGTCTGTCTTTCAGCTCCTCACGCAGTCCAAGAGAAAGTGTGGATACATAGGACTTTGATGCACAATAAATGATTAAGTTTGTGTTCGGAAGAAATGCAGAGGTTGAGGATACTTCCAAAATTGTACCACCGTTCATGATATATGGCAGACATACCTTTGCTATCGCCGTTGCTCCTTTGCAGTTCAGGTCAATGATTTTTAACATACTTTCAAGCTCCATATCCTCAAAAGGAGAACCGATTGACATACCTGCATCATTTATTAAAACTTCAACCTGAGCATTATTGGTTTTTAATTTTTCTTCCAGTATTTTGAAACTGCTCATATCAGCCATATACATAGGAAAAATTACACAATGTTTATCGGGATATTTCATAGCAACTTCTTTTAATCGTTCTTCACGACGGGCAATCAGCCATAGTTCATCTATTTCAGGAAATAATTTTGTGACGGCGTCAATATAGCAGACACCGAGTCCGGAAGATGCTCCGGTTATAACTGCAATACTCATAAAAGCACTCCCATAAAAAGTCAAGATTAAAACTTCAGTTTTAGGATTGACTTTTTAAGTTGTTTCGCAACAAAGTGAAAAACAACAGTTGAAAAGAAAGTTTGCAACGCAAACTTAAAAAGATAAAAACTGACAGCATTTTGGCAATTTTTATCTTACCTCCTTATAAAACTCTGCGTTAGCGGTGAGCCATGGATGGCGAGAATCACAGTTTTTGGAAGCATCGCTTGAGCAAACTGTAATGATAAAAATTACACGGATGTAATTTTTATCATGCCTCCTAATGACTGACTTATCTCCTAATTTATATTATATTTTAGGAGATAAATTTGGTTTCTATCTATTCATTTTATTCCATTTTTCTACAATGATTTCCGCGTTGCTTTCGAGGCTGTTTGTGCCGTTCAGTTCGATTTTTGCGCATGGCAGATTTTTTATCCATTTTTTCTGTTCATTAAGATTCGGAGAGCCGTCGGTTTCGTATCTGCGGTTGCTTTCCAGAAATTTTCGGTGGCTTTCGTACAGGTCTCCGCCTTCAAGAATTCTTTCGCCGAACCGTTCAATTGCCCTGCTGTGGACGCGCTGCAAACGGATTTCAGGCCCGGCATAAAGAAAGACCATCAGCTCAAACTTGTCGTCGAACGCCTGATGAAAGGAACTCATTGAACCTGCCATCACAAAATGCTCACAAGGCTCAATGTCGCCACTCAGCCGGCTTATCTTTTCCGCCTTGGAATACATCTGCGTGAATGGTTCGGGCGTGTCCTTTTTCCAGATATAATCGTCCACATCAAAATACGGAAATCCCAGTTTTTCCGCAACGATTTTTCCAAGCGAGCTTTTTCCGCTTCCGGACGGACCTGCAATCATTATTCCTGTTGACATATTCTACATTCCTCCCAAAAATCCCATTATTATTCCGCCGATGACAAGCGAGCCTATTTGACCGGAAACATTCGCGCTTACGGCGTGCATGAGGATGAAATTCTGATTGTCCTCCTCAAGGGCGATTTTCTGGACGACGCGGCTTGCCATGGGAAACGCTGAGATTCCGCACGCGCCGATCATCGGGTTCAGCTTGTCGTCTTTTTTGCGGAAAAGGTTCAGGAATTTTGCGAACAGAATTCCGCAGACCGTGTCGCCTGCAAACGCAATCAGACCAAGCAGCATAATCAGAAGCGTCCGGACGGTAAGGAAATTCTGCGCCGTCATGCTCGCGCCCACGCTAATTCCCAGAAGCAAAGTCACAATGTTTGAAAGCTCATTCTGTGCCGCCGCCGAAAGTTTTTCAAGGACACCGCACTCGCGGATTAAATTTCCGAACATCAGAAAACCGATTAAGGCCGCAGCGTCCGGAATCAGAATGCTTACCGCAATCGTAACCGCCACCGGGAAAACGACCATCACCCAATGCGGAATGTTCTTGTTCTTCGCCAGAATCCTTGTCGTCCGCTCCTTTTTTGTTGTAAGAAGTTTGATTACAGGGGGCATGATAATCGGAACAAGGCTCATGTACGAGTAGGCGACAACTGTAATCTGACCGAGAAGATTTTTTGCGAAGCGGCTTGCGACAACAATCGCAGTCGGACCGTCCGCAGCCCCGATAACACCGATGCTCAGCGCTTCCTTTATGCTGAATCCGAATCCCCAGTAAGCGATCGCCGCCGCAATAAAAATTCCAAAATGCGCCACAATCCCGAAAATCAAAAGCCAAGGACGCTCAAGCAGCGGTCTAAAGTCAATCATCGCGCCCATGCCAACAAAAATCAGAAGCGGAAAAAGTTCCGTCATGATTCCGCAGTCAAAAAGAATCTGAAGTGCGCCCGGATGTTCCGCCGTTCCAAGCACAATCGCCAGCGGAAGATTCACCAGAATCGCTCCGAAACCAATCGGCAGAAGCAGCATCGGCTCGTACTTTTTGTACACCGCAAGAAAAATCAGCAGTGCGCCCACTGCAATCATCGCGAAATTCTGCCAGGACATAGCCCCGATTCCGCTCGAAAAATAATCCAAAATCCGTTCCATTTCAAAACCTCCGTATGAAAAAAATCCGCCGACGCAAAAAAAGACCTCTTGCCCGGTCACCCTGAAATTAACAGGATAATCAGGCAAAAGGTCTTGTTTCCCCGGCCGAGCCGAAGCCTAAGAACCAGACTCAAAGAGCCGGCTGTTGATTCTTAAGGAAGTAACTACTCCCCCTTTGCTTTTTGCAGTATGCACGGAAAAGGGGAGCAGTGTCAAGAGTGAAATCTAAAATTTGAAGTCCGACATTTTTTCGCTTAATGATTTTACATTTGCGGAATTTTCCAGAACGTGTTCCTTTGAATCCGCCAAAGTTTCAGTAACTTTTTGAACAGACTCATTTATGGAATTTACTTTTGTGTTTGTCTCTGAAGTTACTTTGTTCAAATTCTTCATTTCTACAGAAATCTGCTCGCCGCCTTTCAGCATTTCCGCCGCGCCGTCTTTTACGCTTGCAGTTGATTCTGTTAAGCGGCTGATTCCTTCAAGAATCTGCTTGTTGCCTTCAGTCTGCTCTGCCATTGCATTGGAAATTATAAGCTCTTCATTCTGAACTTTTTTTATGAGAGAATAAATATTGTTGAACTGAGCAGAAACATCGTTTGCGTTTGTGGCAACCGAGTTGATTGATTCAGAAAGACTTCTAAGGTTATTTTCAATTGATTTTGCGCGCTCATTGCTCTGTTCTGCGAGTTTTCTGATTTCGTCTGCAACAACAGAGAATCCTTTGCCCGCATCGCCGGCATGGGCAGCTTCAATCGCGGCATTCATAGAAAGAAGGTTTGTCTGGCTTGCAATGTCCTGGATGACTTTGCTTGCGTCCATAAGCAATGTTGATTTTTCCAGAACTTCTTCGGAAAGCTCGCTTGCAATGTGGACTTTTTTCATTCCGGCTTCGGATGCGCTTTCAAGCTCCTGGACTGTGCCGTTGTTTTTCTTAAGGCTTGAAGTTACACCGTTTACGTTCGCAACCATCTGCTCGATCGCGGCCGACGACTGGTCAATTGCAGATGTCTGCTTTTCAATTTCATTGTTCAAATGGCGGATGTGCTTGATGATTTCTTCAACTGTCGCGCTCGTCTCTTCAACAGAAGCAACCTGATTTATCATTTCATTTTTTACAGAATTTGAAATGCTTTTTACGTTTGCAATTTCAGAAATCGACTGGTCAACGTGCTCCGAAACTTCAGACGAAACAGACAGCGTGGAATTTACGTCCTTGCTGATTTCCTGAAAAATCGTTCTTATGATTCTGTACGCATTGTTCAAGTCGTTTATGATGATTCCAAAGTCATTTCTTGTAACAACTTGCGCACGTTTTATTGCGTAGTTTTTTTCAGCAAGTGCGCCCAAAATCTGCTTTTCCTGCTGAAGATTGTTCTTTATGTCGTAAGCTGTAACGGAAGTTGTAAGTCCGACTGAAATAAAGCTGAATACCGCCGCCGGGAATATAACTTTTAGAACGCCTGAAACAGAAGAGTCAGAAGCAACGCTAGGAACTAAAAATGATGCCGTGATAATGAGGAAGCAGCCCAAAAGGTTTACAAGCGTCATCAGTATGATTCTTTCGCGGTTTGATGAAGTTACAACGGATTTGTCAAACGGAAGCCAGTGCAAAAAGTGCTCGAAGCGGCTGTTAAAAACTGTGTAAAAACTTATTCCGTACAACAGCATAAAGCCTGTGCAGATAAGAATGATTGAAAGATACGGCGAGCTTCCTTCAAATGCGGCGAACTGCGTGTCTTTTAAATGAATTACAAAACAAGCAAGAAAAGGTATTACAATTCCTAAAACTAGGTTTATTGCAAAAAGCATTTTGCCGGAATATTTTAATAGAAGATTTATTTTTCTAATGCGTTCATCAGTTCCATCATAAGTTTCTATTTTTCCCCGAAGAAATCTGTAAAAACCAAACGGATACAAAGCGGCAATCACATAGGCAAGAATAGTGTAAGGTGAAAGCAAGATAGTGATAAATTCATCAATCGTAGCAATTCCTGTAATAAATAAATAAGCCGGAGCTAGCAAAAATGGTGAAAATGAAGATAAAAGCAACAGCAAAGGAAGCTTTACATAAAATAATTTTCTGTCAGTTTCTGAAAGTTTTTGTTCCATAAAAAATAATCCTCATAAACAGTATATTTTTATAATTATTCTGTATCAAGTAAATTTTAATTTTTTTACAGAAAATAAATATCAAATTAACAATGCGAAAAATTTTACACATCGCCCAACGAACTTTCAGCTCATGCGGAAATTTTTATGACTTCCCCAACGCATTTTTTTGGCTATGAAATAATTTCGCGCGGCAAACTGGCGTGATTTCTTCAAATGGAGCGTCTTTCCGCCGGAATTTTACTAAAAATCATTCTTGACAACCGAAATTGAGTTTATTATATTCTTTATTAGTTACATTGTGTAACTAATTTTGCATAACGGGGCGTTTTATGAAAAAACTGATTTCACTTTTGATTGCACTTTTTGCTTCTGCCTGCATTTTTGCGCAGTCCCAAGTGCAGAAAATGAGCGTTGAATTCGGCGGAAAGTCCTACGAGCTGAATCTTGCTTCAAACAAAACTGCCGAAACTTTCACAAAAGCCGTGATCGGAAAAAGCCTTTCAATGACAAAATACGGCGGCTTTGAGTTTTACAGCTACACCGCGCTTGACTACGGCAAAAGCGACGCGACAACTTCCGTTTACAAGACGGGGCGCGTCTACTACAACTTGAATTTTCAGGCGGTTTCCGTTGCTTACGATGACCACAGCATCGGTTTCGCAAAGGCCGTTGAAATCGGAGAATTTGCGGATAAATCAGCCTGCGACACTCTGAAAAATCTTTCCAACGGAAGCGTTTTTTCTTTCAAAAAGTCTGAATCTGTTGCGGCGGCTTCTGTAAAATCTCTTTCTGATTCAAAAAAGCTCGTCGTTTTCTATAGCCTTACCGAAACAACCGCAAAACTTGCGAATCGGATTGCAAAAGAGAGCGGCGCGGTCACACAAAGCAAAGCCTTGAAAATCCAGTGATTAAAAAAATCGCCGCCACCCATAAAAAAACTTCCGCACAGGTGATTGTCCGCTGGCACATTCAAAGCGGATTTATCGCGATTCCCGGCAGCTCCAATCCAAAACACATTGTGGAAAACTACGATGTGTGGGATTTTTCTCTGACCGATGAAGAGATGGCGGCGATTGCAAAACTGAACACCGGGAAAAGGTATGAGAATTGGTGAGAATCGTTTTTTTCACAAACCGTTCTTTGTAAACTATCTTAAATTCTCAATCGCTTTTTCAAGCAGGCGGATGGTTTCGGTGTTGTCGGCTCGAAATTTCTCATCGCGGCCGGTCACCAAAAATTCAACAGTTGTTCCGAGCGCGCGAGAAATTCGCACTGCCTGAACTGCATTCGGAAGCCGGTCGCGGTTAATCCAGGACTGGAGCGTGTTGTAGCTTTCGCTGATTTCTGCGGCAAGCTCTTTCTGTGAGATTCCCCTGTATTCAAGTTCGCTTTTTACATTGCTCCAAAAGTCTAACATCAGTTTAAAAAGTAGCACAAATGTACAAATTGTAGGTTGATTTAAATACGAATGTCATTTATTCTGTCTGTTGATAGTACAAACGTACCAATTAAGGATACTAAAAATGACAAAAGGAACTGTATTTTCAGAAAAAAATCAGGACATTTCAGAAACCAAACCTTCCGCACTTATCGACGGCGGGACTTCCGGCAGAATAACTTCGCTTCGTTACATTCTGAGCGTGCTGGTGGTCTTTATTCACAACAATTTTACGGCGGAAAAACTTGCCGATTCTCTGGCGGAAGGAAACAGAATTCCTGTTTTTGTGCAGAGCGTGGCAGGGGAATGGATTCAGTTTGTGATTTCATCCGGGTTTGGAAGCTGCGCCGTTCCGCTTTTTTTCATGTTCAGCGCATATCTGTTTTTCAAAAAAGACACGCCATATAAAACCATGCTTAAGAAAAAGGCGAAAGGTCTGCTGCTTCCGTATTTTGTGTGGATTGCCCTGAACATTGCGCTTGTAACGTTCGGAAAACTTTTTGCGGCAAGACTGAATCTTTCGCTTCTTGGGAATCCGGAGAAAATTCCTGTTTTGACCTGGGGCGTTCTAGACTGGCTCAAGGCGTTCAGCGGATTCGGCTTTGACAAATACAATCATCCTTATGTCGGGCAGTTTTGGTTTGTTCGCGACCTTCTGATTCTCTTTCTGATTTCGCCGGTTCTGCGCATTGTATATAGAAGATTTCCGAAAACTTCGCTGATTTTCTGCGTGTTCGTCTATATTTCGGGCGTTACGCCGCAATGCTTTGAGTCGGACAGGGCGGCTCTTCTTTTCTTTACGCTCGGATATTTCTGGGCGGAGCGGGATTTTTCGCCGTTCGCCTTTGCCGACTCTTTCCGCTGGACGGAGCTTTTGGCGATGTTTGCGTTCTCCTCTCTCGGCTGCAACCTGATTTTCAAGGGAAATTCCGTCTGTTCCGCACTTATGGTTCTGTTTTCCGCCCTGATTTTCCTGAAACTTTCCGGCTTAATTTCCAGAAACAAGAAGATTTTTGACTTTGCCGAAAAAATTTCACCGTTCTCATTCTTCCTGTTTGCGGTTCACATGCCGTTCCTTCTTGCCTGCGTCCAGAATCTATGGCTTCGTTTTTTGCCGATGAAAAATCCCGCGTTCTGTCAGCTTGAATATTTTGGGGCAAACATTGTGATTGTCGCGCTCGGAACTTTCGCAGGATTTATTTTGAGAAAAATCTGCCCTCCGCTGTTCAGTATCTTGAACGGAGGAAGAGGGTAAAGAGTGTGAGGAAGAACCCCATGTGTTAAATTCAGCCTTCTTTGAGATGAATAAAGTCAGAAGGTCATGTACGTTCGCGGTTAACTGATTTCAACTTTCCATCAAAAATATTACCATTCATTTTGTTCTATTCTCCTGCACTTTTGAACCGCCTGCAACATTTTTTCGCTGATTGTTCCGAAGAATTTATCTATGATTTTGATTCTTATTGTTGGAATTTCTGTATTGTCTTGACAACTGAAATTAAGTTTATTATATTCTTTGTTAGTTACGCTATGTAACTAATTTTCTTGAGGTATAAAACTTTTTCAGGAGCGTATAAAAACTATGACAAAAGAAGAATTTTCTAAAATCGATAGGTTTGGAGTTGGTGCGCCGAATGACGCGTTTGCGAAGTATTTTATCGGGCAGTCGTTTTTGAAGCCGCTCACGGACGCGAAGAAGGACGAGATTCCGATTTTCAATGTTACGTTTGAGCCGGGCTGCCGCAACAACTGGCACGTTCATCATGCGGAAAAGGGCGGCGGTCAGGTTTTGATTTGCACGGCTGGAAGCGGGTGGTATCAGGAATGGGGAAAAGAGGCGGTTTCGATGGAAGCCGGAAGCGTTGTTGTGATTCCTGCGAACGTCAAGCACTGGCACGGCGCGAAAAAGAACAGCTGGTTCAGCCACATCACATTTGAACCTGCGGGCGAAGGAACTTCCAACGAATGGCTTGAACCTGTGAGCGACGAGGAATACGGAAAACTTGGGGAATAAAATCAATTGACAATTTGCGTTTTGTGAGCCATAAATTAACCGATTTTAATTTTTATGGGAGTAAAAATGCAGATTGTTGAATACGACCCGAAATATAAAAGCGAATTTGTGCGGCTGAACACTGAATGGCTTGAAAAACTTTACTACATCGAATCCTACGACCAGTATGCGATGGATCATGTTGAAGAGCTTATCGAAAAAGGCTCTATGGTTTATTTTGCTGTTGAGGACGAAAAAGTCCTTGCAACCTGCATGATTGAGCCGCTCGGAGACGATGTCTGGGAAGTCTGCAAACTGGCGGCGGCTGGTCAATACACGGGAACTGGAGCCGGTTCTGCGGTGCTGAAAGCCTGCATGGATTACGCAATTTCTCACGGCGCAAAAAAGCTGTGCCTTATTACAATTTCCGGGCTGAAACCTGCGATTCATCTTTACAAAAAATTCGGATTTGTTGAAATTCCGTACAGGAAAGACGTCTGGCATTCAGAAAAAGCCGATGTTGAGATGGAATATATTGTAAAAAAATAAATTTGTGATTTTGCGTGATGTTTGTTTTTGAAATATCAATATTAAACAATCATAAAACCTGAAAAATCAAATGGAAGCAAAAAATATTTTGGACATCAGAACCCGCGCTGAATTCCGCAAATGGCTTTTGGAAAATCACGGCACGGAAAGCGAATGTTGGATTGTCGCGAAAAAAGGAAAAAATCCTCCTGAGGGCTGCGTCTGGTATCTGGACGCGGTTGAAGAGGCACTTTGCTTCGGCTGGATTGACACGACCCACAAAAATATCGGCGGCGTTGATATGCAGCGGTTCACGCCAAGAAGCGCGAGAAGTCCGTGGTCGGAGCTGAACAAGGAGCGTTGCCGCCGTCTTGAAAAGCTCGGTCTTATGACGGATTTCGGGCGCGCGGTTTTGCCGGACATGAGCGAAAGCGGATTTGTGATTGATTCTGAAATCGCAAAGGCTTTTTCGGAAAATCCTGACGCATGGAGAAATTTCTGCGGATTTCCGGCCTTGTATCAGCGTGTAAGAATCGATTCAATTCAGCGCGACAAGAAAAAAGACCGCAAGGTTTTTGAAATGCGGCTTGAAAAGCTGATTTTGAACTCGCAGAACGGAAAAATGTTCGGCGACTGGAACGATTACGGCAGACTGCTGGAATATTGAAATCTCGCGTTAGGGATTGGAAGGGTGAGAGCATTTTGAAAAAATGCGCGAAAACAAACGCTTGCGTTTGGTCGGAGGCGAAAGCCGTAGCCCTGAAAAGCCCGACGGTCGCGGCGGTTGAGTTTATCGAAACCAAAGCGGCCGGAACGCCCAAAATATTAGATAGAAGAAAATTTTGATTTTAGGAGAAAATATGAAAATCACTTGTTTTATGTACGCGAGCCTTGATGGGCGGATTGACTGCGCGATGACCGAAAAAATCGACCCGGAGGCGAAGGCTTATTACACGCACCTTGCGTCGTTTGGGGATTTTACGCAGATTAACGGAAAGACGACGAACGCGATGCACTACGCGGAAAACGGCGTTTTTGAGGCGAAAAATTACCGTGCGTGTGGCGAAACTTTTTTTAAGGCGGAAGATGCGGCCGGCTATCAGGTTTGCATGGACACGAAAGGAACTTTGCTTTGGAACACGAACCTTGTTGACGGAAAACCGCTGATTGTTGTGACGAGCGAAAATGCGGGCGCGGAATATCTGGATTATCTGAAGTCAAAAAAAATCTCGTATATCACGTGCGGCGCAGAAAAAATCGACTTGAAGAAGACGGTTGCTGTTCTTGAAAAAGAATTCGGCGTGAAAAAAGCTGTGATTACTGGAGGCGGACACATAAATGGCTCGTTCCTTGACGTGGGCTTGATTGACGAAGTTGAAATGATGTTCGGCGCGGGAATTGACGGACGCGAAGGCTGGGCTGCAAGTTTTGACGGCAGGCCGCAGGACAGAAACCCAGTCGCGCTGGAGCTGCTTGACGTTGAGCGGCTTGAAAACGATACGGTGCTTTTGAAATACAAGGTGAGGAAGTAGAAAAAAAGTTTGCTAAACTGTCATTCCTGAACTAACAAGGTTGTCATTCCCGCACTTGATGCGGGAATTTTTTACTGACCGCATACAATTTCTGCTTGCGTTAAAATAACGTTTGCTGACTTGACGTGCTTTCTTGAAACGTTATGGTAACGTTCCTTGAACTGGCGTAATTTCTTCAAACATTATTTTGATTTTCTTTGACTGCGCATGATTTCAGACAGCGTTATTTTAACGTTTGTTGACCGCAAGTGATTTTGACAAACGTTACTGTAACGTTCGCTGTCCGCGTGTAATTTTTAAAAACGTTATAGCAACATTCATCATCTGCGCGTAATTTTCTAAAACGTTCTATTCTATTTCAGAAGAAAAATTATCTAGCGTGCTTTCTGTCCATTTGCGGCTTAAAACATCACGAGAACTTCAGTAACTGGCATTTCAAGCCACAAAATTTCAGCACCGAACAAAAGCAGCAGGGCAAGAATCCGCTTATTACAAGTCCTCTGGAAACTGAAATGCAGACCGCCGCCGGAAGCCCCCGGAAATCCTTACATATTGTTTACGAATCTTCTTACGAAAACCCGAACGATAACAAAGAATCCCCCTACTTCACTTCCACGAGCTGGTAGTTTCTTGTGCCGCCGCCGAGTTTTTCAAGCTGCTCGACCATTCCAACGCGGTGGGCGGCTTTCCATTCGGATTTTGTGGCGTTGTCAACATCGGCTTTTTCAATCACAAAGTCCAAAGTGCATTGCTCAAGGGCGACGATGTCGCTGGAGGCGATGATTCCGATTTTTCCGAGATTTTTTGCGCCTCGGCAGTTGTCCTGTGGGTCGATGTCGTCAAGAACGTTGATGAACGCCCAGTTTTTCTTGTAGTCAAGTGCGGCTTTTGCTGCGTCGGCAAAACTTTTTTCAAGAACATCCGCCGGAGTGCTGTGGTAATGGCTTTCGTCCGTGCCGCCAGAGTGGATAATGCACTTTCCGCTTCGATTTGCAAGACAGAGCGAGATATTCTTGATGTTTCCGTCAAACGCGGGGAGCATATGAAGCCGGACTCGGAAAACCGAAATCAGCGTGTCAAAATCGGCGAATTCTTTTCCTGTGCGTGCATATTTCAAAAGATTTCCGCCGCTCAAAGGAAGGTCGATATAGTCGTTGTCGCTCAGCATCACGCATTTTCCGATTTCCGCAAATCCGTGCTGCCTCGCATACGAAAGATTCATCTCCGAAGTTCGCCTGTTGCCCGAAAGTCCGTTTCCGTCAAACATCGTGCCGCCGGTTGTTTTCACAAGGTCGCGCAAAAGCTCCGGCTGCAGAACTTCCTCGTCAGGTCCGCCGAAACTCACCTTGATTCCCACGTTTCCCTCGATTTTCTGGTTCAGCGCGCGGTAGACTTTCATCAGCCCTGCGGAAGAAACATCGCGCGTAAAATATACGACGCTTTGATTTTGGGCAAAGAGTCCGGTCGCAAAAACACATAACAAACCAAACACAAAAATCAGTTTTTCAAATTTTCTCATTCTAGTTCACCTCGTTTACAACCCGAATTGCGTTCAGACTGCGCGGATAACCGATATACGGAAGAATCTGGCTCACCGTTACAATCAGATATTCCTTTGAATTCCCAACGTTGATGTTCGCCCGAATGTGGCTTGCAAGCTGAGGCTCGCATCCGCCCTGACTTGCAAGAAAGCAAAAAGTAATCAGTTCACGCTGACGGTCAGTAAGTCCGGTTCTCGTGTAATAATCGCCAAAACAATTATCAGCAAGCCAATAACTGATTATCCGACCGCTTTCATCACCGCTTAACCAAGATTCGCGCGTCCTCTCGCCAAAAAAATCAATCTGCTTCTGATTTCCAGCACGAAGCCTTGAATTTTCACCATCCGCCTCATCGTTCACAGTTTTCTGGCTTTCAAGCGGAAGCTTTATTTTATGCGCCTTAAAAACACGATTCGCCGCATCCAAAAACGGCCGAGTCTTTCCAAATCCAAGATAAGCTGTCGCCTGATAAACAACCTCCTTTGCCTCAACCGCCGTCACACTGCCGGAAGAAAGAGCCTTGTCCAGCGCAACCTCAAATTCCTCTTTGCCCTGAACGCCAAGCAACGCCGCCAGCACCGCAAGATTCCGTTCCTTTTCACCGATTTTCCCATTCGCATAAGCAGGAACTTCGCCATCCGAAAAATTCCGGAAAGTCTGCATAAATTCCCCGTCACTCTTAAAAAGCGAATCATCCAGTTTTGATTTACCAATTTTCGCCCCAGCTTCCGCGCCACAAAAAGCCATCGCGCAAACAAAAATTGTCAATGTTGTGATTAAATGTTTCATATTTTCCTCCAAAAAAAACAATGAAAAAATTTCAATTTCCGAGTTGTCTTTTTTATATGTTTCTCACTTTCCCAGTTTCGCATATTCCGCAGGGTCAACTTCTTCAAGCCATTCTGTTGAAACGTCCGGATTTTTCTGCATTACGGAAAGGTGCTGCATTATCGCATTCGATGCGGCTCCGTGCCAGTGCTTTACGCCTTCTGGAATTGTTGCAACCACGCCGGGCTTTAGTTCAACAGGTTTTTCGCCCCAAATCTGATAGAATCCGCGTCCGGCTTCCGTCACAAGAATCTGACATGAGCCGTGATGAACGTGCCAGAAAGTGTGCGCGCCTTTTGTAAAAGTTACATTTGAAACACTTATGCTGTCCGCCGCCATTGATTTATGAAAACTTCTTCCTGTGAAATATTTTTCGTAATTAACATTCGGACCGCCAAGTGGAAAAATTGTTCCCTTTTCTTTTTTCAAATCCTTCATAACTGATTTTTCTGAAGGATAGCCCGATGTTTCAGTTTTTGTCTGTGCGAACATAACCGAACCTCCTGCAATAACCGCCGCCATAATTACGCCAAAAAATCTTTTCATGTTTCCTCCAAAAAAAGTCAATGAGAAAATCTCAATTTTCGATTTGACTTTTTTAAGTTGTTTCGCAACACAGTGAGAAACAACAGTTGATATAAAAGTTTGCAACGCAAACTTGTGAACAAAAACTTTGACGCTATTTTAGGCAAAGTTTTTGTTACTTCCTCCATATTGATTTATTTTTTTATGTCATTCCTGTGCTTGACACAGGAATCTATTTAATTTTTTTTCTAAGAGATTGCCGAATCAATGCAGCCCCTTCGGTGTGCTTTACGCCAATAACAGAAAGCCAAGTCTTGCAATGGCATACATTCAAGCCTGACAATTCCGCGCCTAACATTTATTTCAAATTCGTCTTAAAAAAGTCCGTAATTTTTTCAAACGGAATTTTTTCCAAGTTGTCATACAAGTCCGTATGAACTGCGCCCGGCACAATGTAAAGTTCCTTGTTGTCGCCCTTAAGCCGCTTAAATACATCCTCGCTGAAATATCTTGAATGAGCATTTTCACCGTGAACCAGCAGAACTGGAGCTTCAATTTCGTCAACATAAGCAAGAATCGGCGTGTTAATCATTCCAAGAACCCAAGTTTTTGCCCAGCCCTGACCTGGATTATTCACCGAATTCTTGTGATAACCGCGCTGAATGTAATAATCCCAGTATTCCTTCTGAAACTGCGGCTCATTCCCTGTAAGTTTTGCCGCCCGACCGCCATTCAATTCAGGCTTTCCTGCAAGATAATCCTTTGTTCTCTGCGCACTCAACGTTTCCTTTGTCTTTTTTCGGGCTTCCGCATTGTCGTTCACGTCGTTGTAGCCGTTCGCCATAACCCGGTGCATATCGTACATCGTGATTGCCGCAGTCGCCTTGATTCTTGTGTCAATCGAAGCCGCATTCAAGGCAATTCCGCCCCAGCCGCAAATTCCAATCGCCCCGATTTTTTCAGGATCAACGCCGCCGTAAGTCGAAAGAAAATCCACCGCCGCGCAAAAATCTTCCGTGTTTATATCAAGTGAAGTTACATTTCGAGCCTCGCCGCCAGAATCCCCAGTAAAAGAAGGGTCAAACGCAAGAGTTAAAAATCCGCGCGAAGCCATCTGATTCGCATAAAAACCCGCAACCTGCTCCTTCACCGAACCGTAAGAACCTCCAACCACAATTCCCGGCATTTTTCCAGCTGAATTTTTTGGCGTGTACAAATCGCCCACAAGCGTAATCCCAAACCTGTTGTGAAAAGCCACCCGCTCACGCACAACATTTTCCGCAAGCTCAAAAGTATAACGGTCATTTTTAATCGCCTTTGCCGACAACGCTTTTTTCACAGTCTTTGAACTATCCGCAAATGCCGCCGAAACCAAATTTCCAGCTGCCACCACAGCCAAAACATAACGCAAAAGTTTTTTCATATTTCCTCCATGTATGTACATGTCAAGCAAACGAGTTTTAAGCCAACAAAAGCACGAACTCTCAATTTCTGTTCAAAATATACATTATGCATTATGATATGTCTAATATTTATTTCTTATTTCAAGATATGCACAAAATGAATGAAGGTAAAATTCCGCAGGCAAAAAATGTGTTTTGACAGGTCGCGGAATGATTCCGATAGGAGAAATAAAACAAATTCAGCAAACGGAATTTTTCCGCGACAAGAAAAGAAGCAAATTCGCCTTGCGGAATTATTCCGTTCGTTAAAAATATGCTTAGACAGCTTTCGGAATTATTCCGTTTTAAGAAATTGCTTTTGGTCAGCAAACGGAATAGTTCCGATTCAAGAAATTACATTAATTTGGCTCGCGGAATTTTTTTATAAAGGAAAATTGAACAAAATCGAGCCATGAAACTTTTTACATGAGCAAAAAACGTGTTGGGCAATGCGTGAAATTATTTCAACAGGCAAAAAATGCTCTAGGAAAGAAAAATATAATAATGCAATGGAAAAATACCGCTACCATTGCCCTGCTTTGATTTTTGTGTAATTCCTTTGCACGGTTTTATGTCATCTTCGGGCTTGACCCGAAGATCTGTCACAGGAGATCCTCCGGTCAAGCCCGAGTATGACAAGGAAGTAAGCGAACAATGACAATTTTCATTTTGTCATTTCCCGACGTGACCGAGCAATTTCTCTTACTCGCCTTTGTAATTATAATTTATAATCTCATCTAAAAGCGAATAGTTGCAGTTTCCGATACTTATTGTTTTCCACTGCTCTTCCGTTCCTTTATAGTTTACTGCTTTCAAGCTGCTGCAATCATAGAATGCATAAGCCTTAATAGAAGTAACACTAGCAGGAATTGTCACGCTTGTTAAACTGCTACAACCATTGAATGCGTTTCCACCGATAGAAGCAACGCTATCAGGAATTGTTACGCTTGTTAAGTTACTGCAATTACAGAATGCATAGCTATAGATAGCTGTAACACTATTTGGAATGGTTACACTTGTTAAATTTCCGGCAGCAGCCATTAAAGTTGTTCCGTCGTTTGTATAAATACAGTTTTCATAACTTTTATATGCTGAATTACTTTCAGATACTGTCAATTCTGTTAGGCTTGTGCAACCAGCAACTATACCAAAGTCGATGGAAGCAACGCTGCTGGGAATATTCAAACTTGTTAATCCAATGCACGCATAGAATGCACGGCTACCGATAGAAGTAACTCTATCTGGAATTATTACACTTGTTAAACTGCCGCAACCATCGAACGCACTAGCACCAATAGAAGCAACACCGGCAGGAATTGTCACGCTTGTTAAGCTGCTGCAATTACAGAATGTAGAATCAGCAATAGAAGTAACACTGTCGGGAATGCTTACGCTTGTTAAGCTGGTGCACCCAGAGAAAGCAGAACCACCAATAGAAGTAACGCTGTCGGGAATGCTAATACTTGTTAAACTACTGCAATGATAGAACGCAGAACTACCAATAGAAGCAACACCGGCAGGAATTGTCACACTTGTTAAGCTGCTGCAATTAGAGAACGCACCATTTCCGATTGATTCAACGCTATCCGGAATGCTCACACTTGTTAAATTGCTAGAATTTTGAAATGCAGCTTCACCGATAGAATCAAGACCTGTAGTTTGGCTTAAATCAAGGTTGATTTTTGCCTTTCCGTTATTTTTCAGTGCAGTCTTAATCGCAGATATTGTATCGCCTGTTATTGCTCCAGTTACTGTGATGTTATGCTCGCCGGCAGACAGATTTTCTATTATGTTGGCAACATCTGTAGCATTTGCTGAAACTTCTTTTATTTCCGGTTTTGATGGATTTTATATTTGATTTGTTGCCTGCTCGCTGTTATCATCAGAGCCTCCGCTTGAGCCATCTGAGCAGGAAGGGAATGTGAATGCGAGGCTAAGAGCTAGAATTAAGGCTGCTGCCACACGGGGGGGGGTAGTGGAATGGAAGTTGATTTTCATTTTATCTCCATAAAAATAGATTTGTTGTATATCTATAATTATAGTGAGTTTATTTGAAATGACAACTTAAACGGCAAAAAAAGTGAAAAAAAATCCGTATGGCAAAGGAGGCAGCCACACGGACAGGGGATTGCCGTGTCGGAGTACGACAATGACAGGGTGGCTTTTCGTGTCATTCCCGTGCTACGACACAGGAATCTATTGCATGAGATTATCTAGTCAAGCTGGATAATGACAGTGAGCAAGTTCAACAATGACAGACGTTCTCACTCAACATTGCATTTCACTCTGTAATCAAAAATTATTGTCAAACTTTATCAGCAGGAATATAATCTTGCACTATGCAAACTGCTTCACAAAAAACATCCGCCGACTTCTTTGGGAGCGGCAGTGTTCTAAAAATATTGCTCAAAATTGCGCCGCCTGTTATGGCTGCCCAGCTTATTCAGTCGCTTTATAATATAGTAGATAGTTTTTTTGTAGGACGGTATTCTGCGGACGGACTTACGGCTCTTTCTGTGATTTTTCCTGTGCAGTGCCTGATTGTCGCAATTGCTGTGGGAACTGGAACTGGCGTGAACATTTTGATGACTCGTCTGTATGCGCAGGGAAAAAATAAAGACGCGGATTCAGCCGGCGGAACTGGAATTTTTCTTGCTCTTCTTTCTTGGATTTTTCTTTCTATTCTTGCGGAACTGTTTATGGAAAGATTTGTTTCCGTTTCTGCAAAGTCGAAGGAAGCAATGTACTATGCATATTTTTACGGAAAGATTGTTACGCTCGGAAGCATAGGAATTTTCTTGGAAAGCATTTTTACAAAGATTCATCAGGCGCAGGGAAACATGAAGCTCCCGATGATTGCCCAGATTGCAGGAGCTGTAACAAATACTGTTCTTGACCCGATTCTGATTTTTGGCGTTGCTGGAATTGTTCCTGAACTTGGAATTGCCGGAGCTGCAATTGCGACTGTCGCAGGTCAAGTTGTCGCCGCCGTAATCACAGGAGTTACAGGCTTTAGAAAGATTCCTCCGTTAAAAAAAATCAAAATGTTTTCTCTGCCAATTTACAAATTCGGACTGCCTTCTATATTCATGCAGTTCATGTACGTTGTCTACATAATGATTTTGAACATGATACTCGCAGGTTTTTCTGATTCAGCCGTAACCGTTCTTGGGCTTTATTACAAGTTGCAGACATTCTTTTTTATTCCGCTCTTTGCGTTTCAGACTTGCATTGTGCCTGTGCTTAGCTACAACTATGCGCGCAAAAGTTTTAACCGCTGTCGGAAAATTGTTTTTGATTCCATTCTGATTGCGTTTGTTCTTATGCTTGCCGGCGTTTTGTGCTTTGAGCTTATTCCCGGAATTCTCATTCGAGTCTTTTCTGACAGCGCGGAAGTTTTGCAAGACGGAATTCCTGCGTTCAGAATTATCGGCGCAAGTTTTTTCCCATGCGTTTTTTCTCTGATGACTCCTGTTGTTTTTCAGGCTGTGGGCGACATGAAGAGAAGCCTTTTGCTTTCTGTAATCCGCCAGATTTTTTGCCTGATTCCAATATTCTGGATTCTTTCGTTCTTCGGTCTTGTGTACACTTGGATTGCATTTCCTTCCGCCGAAATTATAACAGGAACAGTCGGAATGCTCATGTACCGCAACGAAATCAAAAGATGGAAGCAGCTTGAAGTTGATGATGAGTAAGAAATTTTAGTTTTATTGAAACTCTTGTTTCCCCTTACATTCCAGTAAACCTATACGGGGTTTCTTGGTATACGTAGTAGTTCAGCCAGTTTGAATAGAACAGATGCGCTGTGCTTCTCCATTTTGAAACAATCGGCTTGGAAGGATCGTTGTCTGTAAAATAATTTTCCGGCATTGCTGGATTTATTCCTTTTTTTAAATCGCGCTTGTATTCTTCTGCTAAAGTTTCAGGATCGTATTCCAAGTGGCCTGTCATAAAAATGCTTCTGTTGTCTTTGGACTTTGCAAGCGTAACTCCAGTTGTTTCTGAATATGCAAGCAGCGAAAGTTTTTCATTTGACGCAATATCTTCTGTGAGTATTTTTGTATAGCGTGAAGTTGGAACTGGAAAATAATCATCGAATCCGCGCATTAAAGGTTCTTTTGAATCTAAAAGTTTTGAGTAAAAAATTCCTGAAAACTTTTTTTCAACAATGTGCTTGTCTATTCCGTGCAGATAATAAAGCCCTGCCATTGCGCCCCAGCAAATGTAAAGCGTGCAGAAAACATTTTTTTTTGCATAGTCCATTATTTTGCAAAGTTCATTCCAGTAGTCAACCTGCTCAAATGGAATCTGTTCTACCGGCGCGCCTGTTATAATCATTCCGTCAAACTTTCTGCTGAAAATTTCTTCCGATGACATATAGAATTTTTCCAGATGATTCTTGTCTGTATTTTTTGAAATATGCCCTTTCATCTGTACAAGCGAAATGTCAATTTGAAGCGGAGTATTTGAAAGAAGCCTAAGAAGCTGAGTTTCTGTAACTTCCTTTGTCGGCATTAAATTTACAATTGCAATTTTTAGCGGACGTATATCTTGTGTGACGGCGCGCTCTTCTGTCATCACGAAAATATTTTCATTTTCAAGCGTGCTTCTTGCTGGAAGGTCGGAATCAATTCTTATAGGCATGGACGCATTATAGCAAGTTTTCATGTAATTTGCTATAATCTTCAAATTATGGAAATCAAAGTTGACAGAAAAGCTGCGGTAAAAAAACTCAAGGCTTTGGTTTTGTCTCCAAAAAACGAAGTTGAGGCTTTTAGAAGCAAGCTGGAAAAAAAATTTAAAACTGATTTTATTCCGAACCATGTTGAGCGCGCTGAAAAAAAAATCGGCGGCGTAAAATGCGATATTCTTGTTCCTGAGATTTTTGCTTCGAACCGGATTGTGATTTATGTTCATGGTGGTTCTTTTGTTGGTGGCTCACGGGACAGCTGGAGAAGTTTTTGCTCAATTTTTGCAAATGCTGTTTCTGCAAAAGTTGTTGTGCCGGAATTCAGGCTTGCTCCGTCTTATCCTTTTCCTTCTTCAATTGAAGATGTTGAAAAAGTTTTCTGCGGAATTTTAGAAGAAGATGAATCTAAGGAAATTATTCTTGCGGCGGACGGAAGCGGTGCTAGCATTGCGTTGGGACTTATGCTTCGGACTGAAGAAAAAAAACGCAGTTTGGTTTCAAAAATTATTTTGATTTCTCCTTGGCTTGATCTTTCAACTGAAACTCTTTCAAATAAAAAAATCCGCGATGAAGTTTTGGGAAATGAAGATTTGCGTCATGCAGCTGATCTTTACACATATTCTTCCAATTTAAAAAATATTCAGGTTTCGCCTTTGTTTGCTTCTGAAAATGATTTTTCAAATTTCCCTGAAGTTTATATTCAATGCGGTGAAAAAGAAATTCTTCTTGACAATGCGGAAGCTTTGGCGCAGAAAATTATTTATTCTGGTGGAAAATGTATTTTGGATGTCTGGCAGGGAATGATGTTTATGTTTCAGATGGCGGATGAGTTTTTGCTTGAGTCGCACGAGGCTGTTGAAAAAATCGGTCAGTACATAAACAAAAGAAATGGACTTTCAGAAAGCGAAATAAAAGAGCGCGAACGTCTTATGCGTGAAAATAATATCGCGGTGGAATAAAATATGGAACTTCTTTCTCCTGCTGGAAATGTTGAAAAACTTAAATACGGATATATTTACGGTGCAGATGCTGTTTACATTGGACTGAAAAATTTTTCTTTACGTGTGAAGGCGGACAATTTTTATGAAGATGAATATAAAAAAGTCTGCGAGCTTAAAAAACAGTTTCCTGAAAAAAAACTTCACTGCGCATTGAACATTGCTTTTCATAATGACGAGATTGACAGGCTGATTCAAAATATTCCGTATTTTAAAAATTATCCAATCGACGCTTTTATTGTTCAGGACTTGGGAATTGTTCCGATTCTTCAAAAAGAATTTCCAGAAGCGGCATTGCATCTTTCTACGCAAGCAAGCTGCATGAACCGCGAAGCTGTAAAGGTTTATAAGTCGCTGGGATTCAGCAGAGTTGTAATGGGACGAGAGGCTTCTTTAAAAGAAATTGCTGAAATAAAAAGCGCAGTTCCAGAAATGGAAATTGAATGCTTTGTGCATGGCGCAATGTGCATCGCGTATGCCGGCCGTTGCTTGATGAGCGCATATTTAAATGGGCGAAGCGCGCAGGAAGGATTTTGCAGCCACACTTGCCGCTGGGATTATGATGTTCTTGCAGACCTTGGAGAAAATGCCAAGCAAATTGCAGAAAGCGGAAATCTTGTTTTGCGTGAACATAAACGCCCTGATGAATTTTTCCCAGTTTATGAAGGAGAAAATTTTACAGCTGTATTGTCGTCAAAAGATTTGTGCATGATAGATCATCTTGCGGATTTAAAAAATGCAGGCGTGGATTCGCTTAAAATTGAAGGGCGCATGAAAAGTGTTTATTATGTTGCCTTGATTACGCGGGCTTACAGAAAGGCGATCGATGCGCTTGAAGGAAAAATTCCGCAGGAGGAAGCAAATCCTTTTATTGAAGAGCTTTATAAAGTCAGCCATCGTCCGTTTGCCACAGGATTTTATTATAATAAATCCGATGCGGATGTTGCGGTAAGCGGTGCAAGCGACAGTCCGTTTGAACTTTCCGCCGAATTTGGAAATGAGCTTTCTTTGCAGGATGAAAATGCTATTCTTGAAAAAGCCACGCTGAATAAAAAAAATCGTGATGAAAAATACAATTCTCTTTGCCCGGAAGCAAAAGCCGCCGCCGACAAAAGATTTGCAGAGCATCCTGATTTGAATCTTCCTTTCGCTGAAAAAATTGACGGATTTAAAATGTACAGCTTTGAAAGCCTTAACATGATCACAAAATCCACAGAACTTGAAATTGTTTCTCCCGACACTGTTGCGCAGAAAATTTTATGGGGAAAAGATTTTGTGCTTGTGAATCCAGAAAACGGCGAATTGTACAATTGGGTTTGCAACGGGCATTCTTGCGTTTTCTATACAAGGCTGAAACTTCAGCAGGGAAGTTTGCTTCGCTCAAAAGATCCTGATTATATTGAAGGAAAATTCAGAGACAGCGGAAGATAAAATTTTTCTGCTT
The DNA here is from genome assembly GCF_945873775.1 of uncultured Treponema sp. Lineage (GTDB taxonomy): Bacteria > Spirochaetota > Spirochaetia > Treponematales > Treponemataceae > Treponema_D. The sequence continues at coordinate 127,788 of NZ_CAMCEC010000004.1, forward strand.
TTGACCATAGTTTTGTTATGTGATATAGTCAATCAAAGAGGATTGCCTATGTCAGAAAAAATTGATGAAGTTGTAGAAACTGATCCTGAAATTTTAATCAGCCAGTTTTCTAAAAAATTTTCTGAAAACTACACTCCAGAAGAATGGAAAAAAATTCAAAGCGCATGGGATTATTTAATTTCCAAAACTTCTGAACTTAAGCGAAAATGCGGAAAGCCTTATTATCTTCATCCGCTTAGAGTTGCAACAATTCTTGCTGAAAAAAATCTTGGTGCGGACACAATTATTGCAGGCTTCTTCCACAATATTCTTGATGTAGACAATGACTGTCTTCCAGAAATTGAAAAAAAGTTTGGAAAAGAAATTGCTGTAATTTGCAATGGAACTGCGAAAATAACTGGATTAAAAATAAATTCAACTTCTTTGCATCAGGCCGACAGCATAAGAAAAATGCTTTTTGCTATGGTTGACGACATTCGCGTTATTCTTGTAAAACTTGCTGACCGTCTTGATCGTATGCGCAATTTGAAATTTGTTTCCGCACAGGCTCAGCGCGCAGTTGCAAAAGAAGTGATTGACATTTGGTGTCCGCTTGCAAGCCGCCTTGGTATGTCTGATGTAAAAAGTGAAATGGAAGACTTGAGCTTGAAGTATTCAAACCCGGAAGTTTTTCAGCAGATAAAATCAATTGTGGCGCAAAAAAAAGCAGAAAGATCCGAGTACCTTAATAATGCTGTGAAAAAAATTTATACAGCCACAGAAAAAGCCGGAATAACTGTAAACATAACGAGCCGCGCAAAGCATTTTTATTCGATTTACCAAAAAATGAGAAAACGCAACAAGGAGCCTGGCGAGCTTTATGATTTGCTTGCGCTTAGAATAATTTGCAACACGGAATCTGAATGCTACACTTTGATTGGAATTGTTCACGGTCTTTGGAAACCTATGGAAGGAAGATTCAAAGATTATATTGCAATGCCAAAAGCGAACGGCTATCAGTCTTTGCATACAACTGTAATCTGCGAAGGAAAGCCTCTTGAAATTCAAATCCGCACACAGGAGATGCACAGTATTGCCGAGCATGGTGTTGCTTCCCATTGGCTTTATAAAAAGGGAACAAACCATGATATGGTAAAAGCCGAAGACTTGAGCATCATAAATCAGTTGCGCGCGCTTCGGAATGAAGATTTGAGCGATGAGAAATTTTTTGCGGAACTGAAAAGTGATCTTCTTGGCGATTCAATTTATGTTTTTACTCCAAAGGGCGATGTGAAGGAACTTCCAGCTGGCGCAAATGCAATTGACTTTGCTTATGCGATTCATTCCGGCATAGGCGAAAAAGTTGTCGGCGCAAAAGCTGATGGAAAAATAATTCCTCTTACTCAGCCTTTAAAGAATACGCAGATTATTGAAATTCTTACGAATCCTCAGGCGCATCCGACTCAAAGCCAGCTTCAAGCTGTAAAGACTTCAAAGGCGCGGCAAAAAATTCATTCTTGGCTTGTTGAAAATGATCCGACGTTTATTGACAAGGAGGCTCAGGAAAAACGTGAGGCGGAAATTGCGGCGAACACTTTGTATTCTAAAAAAATTGCCGAAGAAAATTCCGCGGAGAGAAAACGAAAGGCAGCCTTGAAAAAACAGCAGTCGCAAAATTTCACAGGAAGAATCCGCATTGAAAATGATACGAATTTTTTAGTTACTATTGCGCAATGCTGCAAGCCTGTTCCCGGAGATCCGATTGTCGGTTATGTTTCTCATAGCAGAGGAATAACCGTTCATCGCGCTGACTGTTTGACTTTTCTTAGAATTCCTGCAATTCAGGAGCGTTCTGTTGCTGTTGAGTGGGACACTTCTGCTGATAAAAAGCAAGAAAAAAAAGACAAGCTTCTTGAGCAGAACAGGGAAAAATCGCGGCAAAAGCAAATTGAAAAAAATCAGTATAAAAAGCAGCGTTAAAAACTGTGTTGCATAAATGTTATTTTTTTTCTAATATTGCGTTATGAAATTGCTCGAAGATAGAATAAAAAAAGACGGCATTGTTTTGCCGGGAAATATTTTAAAAGTAAATAGTTTTTTAAATCATCAGATTGATGTTGACTTGCTTGATAAATTGGCAGAGGATTTTAAAAAGTCTTTTGACGGTGTGGATATAACAAAAATTGTTACAATTGAAGCAAGCGGAATTGCTGTTGCCTGTTCTGTCGCCAGGGCATTTGGAAATGTTCCTGTTCTCTTTGCCAAGAAACATAAGAGCGCGGCTTTGTCGGATGATGTGTACTATTCTACAGTTTGGTCGCACACAAATTCTTGCAATTACAATATTGTTATTTCGAGGGAATATCTTTCTTCTGATGACAAAATTCTTTTGGTAGATGATTTTCTTGCGAATGGAAATGCAATGAATGGTCTGATTGAAATTGCTGAAAACGCCGGCGCGAAAGTGCAGGGAATTTGTGTTGCAATTGAAAAGGCATTTCAGTCGGGCGGAGATGCGCTTCGTGAAAAAGGCATTCACGTTGAAAGCGGCGCAATAATTGAAAAAATGTCTTATAACGGCGATATAATTTTTAGAAGCTAAAAAAAATTTTAATATTCTTTTTCACTTTATAGATTCCAGAATCAGTTCAACTGTTTTTGGAATCTTTTGTTTTTCTATGCCTGAATAATTTACAACAAATGTTTTGTCTATTCGGAAATTTTTATTCTCTTCTGGAAAAATTGAAAATTCTTCAAGCTCATAAAAAAAATCTTTCAGCGCTGAAATTTTTATTCCATTTTTTTTAAGCCGTGTTTCTAAAGTTTTTCCGCTGAATTTGGAATTTATTGAAAGCAAAAAATGAAGACCTGAATTTTCCTCGTGGATTTTTACAAAATTTTTTAACTCTGAATTTTCAATTTTAAAAATCAGTTCATTGCGAAGATTTCTGTAATAATTTTTCATTCTGATAATGTGCTTGGAATAATGCTCTTCTTTTATAAAATCCGCAAGCGCATACTGTTCAAATGAATTTACTGTGCATGAACAGAAGTTGAATTTTGAATTGAACTTTTCAGAAAGCTTTTTTGGAAGAACCATGTAGCATATTCTAAAAGAAGGCGAAAGTGTTTTTGAAAATGAATTTATGTAAATTACATTTTCATTTTTTGAAGCGCACAAAAGTGGAAGTATTGGTTTTCCTGTAAATCGAAATTCGCTGTCGTAGTCATCTTCAATTATGTAGCGTTCACTTTTTTCTTGCGCCCAAAATAAAAGTTCCATTCGCCTTTTTACCGGCATTACAATTCCTGTTGGAAAGTGATGGCTTGGAGTTACATGAACTACAGATGCGTTTGTTTTTTTTAGGGCTTCTATGTTAAGTCCGTTTTTGTCGATTGGAATATGTTTTATGTTTGCTCCGTTCATTTCAAAAATCTGTGCAATTTTTTTGTATCCTGGATTTTCAACGGCATATATTTTTTCATTTCCCAAAAGTTGAACGACAAAACTGTAAAGCATTTCTGTTCCTGCGCCTACTACAATTTGCTCTGGAACTGCTTCTATGTTTTTAAAGCTTTTCAAATGCTTGCAGATTGCTTCTCTTAGTTCAAGTGTTCCTTGCAGCGGCTGACTTTTTAAAAGATTTTCATGCGGACTGTTTAGGACTTTTCGCATTATTTTTGACCAGATTGAAAACGGAAATTTTTCCCAGCCAATAGAATTTGATTTTAGGTCTATGAAAATTTTTTCTTTGTTTTTTGAATTTATTTTTTTTATGCTTTTTTCTTTTTTGAAATTCTGTTTGTAAGAATTTGATGAAAGGGATTTTATTTCTTTTGGAAGTTCTGTGACAAAAAATCCTTTTTTCTCAATTGAAAAAATGTAGCCTTGGCTTATTAATTCTGAGTAGGCATTTTGAACTGTGATTACGCTTACTCCCAAGTGAGATGCAAGTGTTCGTTTTGACGGGAGCTTTTCATTTGGAGATAATGTTCCGTCTATGATTTTTGATTTTATGTTTTCGATTAAAAAATCACAGAAAGTCATTGTTCCTTTTTTAGAAAAATCATAAGTAAACATATTTTTCTCTGGTTATATAAAAATTGTATCAATATGATTATATTAATAATGTCAGTTTTTGTATATTGTAAAATTTAAATTTTATAAAATGAGGTGTTTTATGGACAAACGTCTTCTTACAATTCAGGATATTTCATGCGTTGGACAGTGTTCGCTTACTGTTGCGCTTCCTGTTATTTCGGCCTGCGGAATTGAAACTGCGGTTCTTCCAAGTTCAGTTCTTTCAAATCATACTGCATTTAAAGCATGGACATTCAACGATTTGACAGGAGACATGGAAAATATTTTAAATCAGTGGAAAAAAGAAAATATTACTTTCAGCGCATTTTATACAGGATATGTTTCTGAAACTCAAATTCCTATTATAAAAAAAATCATAAAAGAAACTTCTCGCAATGACGCGCTTGTCGTTGTGGATCCTGTAATGGCAGACAACGGAAAAATGTATCCAGGTTTTGCGCAGGATTTTCCAAAGAAAATGTCTGAGCTTTGCAACGGAGCAGATGTGATTCTTCCGAATATTACAGAAGCTTCTTTCCTTTTGGGAATTGAATATAGAAATGAAAATTACGGCAAAGATTATATTGAAAATATTTGCGACGGACTTATAAAACTTGGCGCAAAAAATGTTGTGCTTACTGGTGTAAGTTTTGAAAAGGAAAAACTTGGTGTTGCGGTTTGCAATGGGAAGTCAGTTGAATATTATTTTACAGAACGACTTCCTGTTCAGATGCACGGAACTGGCGATGTCTTTGCGTCGGCATTTACAGGTGCGCTCTGCAATGGAAAAGATTTGCTTGGTTCTGCAAAAATTGCGGCAAATTATGTTGTTGAGTCTATAAAGGCAACTCTTGATGATAAGGATCATTGGTACGGCGTAAAATTTGAAAAGGCGATTCCATATTTAGTTAAACAGATTTTTTCTGTATAATTGAATAATGTTTCCTCCTTTTGATGAAGAACTGGCATTTAAATACTGCAAAGAAATAATTTCGCTTTTGGAAGAAAAAAAACTTTCTCTTGTTTATACAACGGAAAAAATCAGTGCGGAACGTTTTGCAAATGGAATTATGATTGGAGTTCTTGTTGCGAAAAATTCTGTGCAGGAAAATAAAATTCTTTTTACAGTTTCCGGAATTTCAAGAAGAATAGAAGGAAAATTCCACGATGCGATTTTCATTGAGCCGATTGTTTCTAACAGAAAAATTATGTCAGCTCTTCAAAAAAATGACAGAGAAATTCATCTGCTTACGGAAAAATTAAAATCTTGTCAAAAAGAAGATATTCAAGAGTTGCAATTGCGCCGTTCTACGCTTACTTCTGAGTCTTTGGAAAAAGTGCATGAACTTTACGGTTTTTATTGTTTTGATGGAAAAATTCGTTCGCTGAAACAAATTTGTAAAAATCAGCTTCCTCCTACAGGGACTGGCGATTGCTGTGCTCCAAAGCTTTTAAATTTTGCATTTAAAAATAATTTGACTCCGCTTAGTATGTGTGAAGTTTTTTATGGTAAATCAACTGAAAAAAAAATATCAGGCTGCAAATATTCTCCTTGTGATGAAAGATGCGGCTTGATTCTTCCAGAAATTCTTGGCTTGAAAATTTTGTATCGCGACAAAGATATAATTGTTGTGAACAAGCAAAGCGGACTTTTAAGTGTTCCTGGGCGCGGACCTGAAAAACAAGACTGCGTTGTAAATCGTGTAAAAAAACTTTTTCCAGAATGTATTGAGCAGCCTTCCGTGCATAGACTTGATATGGAAACTTCCGGGCTTATGGTTCTTGCTTTTACAAAAGATGCTCATAGAAATTTATGCCGCCAATTTGAAGAAGGTCTTGTGAAAAAAAAATACGTCGCTTTGCTTGATGGGATTCTTGCAAAAAAGGGAATTGCACAAACAGGAACTATGGAGCTTTATTTTAGACTCGATGTTGAAAATCGTCCGCATCAAATTTGGGATTCTGTTTATGGAAAAAAAGCTATTACTGAATGGCAAATCCTTAATGTGGAAAAATATTCGAGTCCTCTGGAAAATAAAAAAAATGTTACCCGCGTTTTGTTTATTCCGCATACTGGGCGAACTCACCAGCTTCGTCTTGCTAGTGCTGACTCTCACAGTTTTGGAGTTCCAATAATCGGTGATACCTTATACGGGCATTGTGAGCCAAATGAAAGGCTTATGCTTCATTCTTGCTATATAAAATTCACTCATCCTTCTACAGGACAAATTATGGAATTTTACTGTGAAAGTGATTTTTAATTTGCTGAAAAAAAATGCACTGCCGTTTTTGTAGCAGTGCAAGTTCTTGTTATACATTGAATTTAAAGAAAAGAACATCGCCGTCTTGCACGACATAATCTTTTCCTTCTTGGCGATATTTTCCTGCTTCTTTTATTTTTGCTTCTGAACCATACTGCCTCAAGTCATCGACAGTATATGCTTCAGCTTTGATAAATCCTTTTTCAAAGTCTGTGTGAATTACGCCGGCCGCCTGTGGAGCTTTGTCTCCTTCGTGAATTGTCCAAGCGCGGCATTCATCAGATCCGCCTGTAAAAAATGTTCTAAGTCCCATAAGATGATAAACGTGTTTTGCAAGAACTGAAAGTCCGGACTCTTTTAATCCTGCGCTTTCCATAAATTCCTTGCGGTCATTTTCATCATCAATTTCCGCAAGATCAGCTTCAAATTTTCCGCAGATAACGATTGCTTCCGACTTTTGTTCTTTTGCAATTTTCTGAACCGTTTCAACATATTTGTTTGTTCCTGCAGGAATTGTGTCTTCGTCAATGTTGCAGATAAAAACTTGCGGCTTTATTGTGAGCAAGTGCAAATCATAAACTGCATTTTTTTCTTCATCAGTTAAGTCTGCCATGCGCGCGCATTTTCCGTCTGTAAGAAGCGGCTTGATTTTTTCAATTGCGCTGAAATATGGAGCAAGACGTTTTTCTTCATCTTTTCCGAGCGCGCGGATTTGCTTTGTAATTTTTTCTGCGCGCTTTGCGATTGTGTCCAAGTCAGCCTGTGCAAGTTCAAAATCAATTGTAAGAATGTCGCTTTCTGGATCTACAGGAGCTTCTGTTTTTGCATCATCACGAACGTGCTGAATGTCCGGGTTGTCAAAGCAGCGGACAACATGGGCGATGACGGCTGTCTCGCGGATGTTTGCAAGGAATTTATTTCCTAAACCTTCGCCGCTTGAAGCGCCTTTTATCAAGCCTGCAATATCAACAAAATCAACTGTTGCAGGAATTTTTTTCTTTGGCTGAAAAACACTTGCCATAAAGTCCAGCCTTTCATCTGGCAAATCAACTATTCCGATATTTGGATCAATTGTGCAGAATGGATAGTTCGCAGCTTCTGCAGGAGCTTTTGTTAGCGCACTGAAAATTGTTGACTTTCCTACATTTGGAAGTCCAACTATGCCGCAAGTAAGTTTCATATTTTTTTCCTTAATAAAAATTTAAAAAGTCGCTCAAAGTGAATTTTTAGAATGCAACTATTTTAATGCTTTTGCTTCAATTCTTCAATAAACAAAATTTTTGCATGAAGTAAAAATCACTTTATAATTTTGTTTAAAACCTTGTCTTTCTGCCGCCAGTTCTTGTCAACTTTTACGCGAAGGTCAATGTCAACTTTGTATGGAAAAATTTTTCTGCATTCTTTAATTGATTCAACTCTGATTGTTTTTATCATTGACGCGCCTTTTCCAATTACGATTCCCTTTTGACTTTCGCGCTCAACATAAATGTAGGCAAGGACTTTTAAAAGTTTTGGCGTTTGCATTTTTAGGTCGCTGATTTCAACATAGATCGCGTGCGGAAGTTCCTGCTCAAGGCGATTGATTGCCTGTCCGCGGATAATTTCTGCAATTCTAAAATCAACTTCTTGATCCGTGTAAAATTCTTCTGGATAAAGATGCGGCTCTTCTTTTGCAAGATCAAAAAGAGCTTTTAAAACTTCATTTATATTTTTGTCTTCTTTTGCGCTGATTTCAATAATCCGTTCGTTTGGAAAATCAGGGAAATTTTTTTGAATGAAACTTCTGGAATTTAGCGCATTGGATTTTGGATCTTCAGTTTTGTTGATTGCAATTACAACCTTGTCTTTGTGCGGAATCAAAAGAGAAGCAATCATTTCCTCTTCCTCGTTGTGAGGCCGTGTGGAATCGATGATGTAAAGAATTGCATCGCTTTCTTTTATATTTTCCTGCGCAATGTTTGAAAGTTTTAGGTTCAGTTTTTTTTCGCTTAAGTGAAGCCCCGGCGTGTCAATAAAAACTAACTGCCCAAGAGAAGTGTTTATGATTCCGCGGATTGCATTTCTTGTTGTCTGCGGAACTGGGGAAACTATGCTGACTTTTTCTCCGCTTGCTGTATTTAAAAATGTTGACTTTCCTGCTGAAGGGCGGCCCACGATGGAAACAAGCGCGGTCTTTGGTCCTGCTTTTTGAATTTCTGTATCAGTTTCTTTTTCTTCAATCATGCGGTTAGTATACAATTAAAAAAAAATAATTGATATACTTTGAAAGAAATAGCTGCCCCAAAAATTTAGGACAGCTTCAATTTTATTTTTCAAGAAGTTTTTTTGTTCTGCCTAACGCTTCTTTTATGTCTGCGCAAATATTTTCTTTTCCAAGTTTTTCAATCATTCCCATTTTGCTGAACAGAATGTAGGGCTGCGTATGAATTCCTGATATTACAATTGTGATTCCGTTTTTATCGCAAGCTACCTTTGCCTGTTCAAGCGCACGGATTCCGCCGGCATCAATGTAAATCATGTTTCGCATTCTGAGTATAAGAACTTTTGCATTTGCTCCTGCGCGTTCTATTGCAAATTCAAATTTTCTTACAGTTCCGAAAAAAAGCGGACCGTCAATTTCGTATACGACTGCGCCTTCTGGAACTTCGATGTTTTCTTCCATAAATGAATTTCCTGAAATTCCGCCTGCAATAGAATCCCGCTTGTTCTGAACTTCTGAAACATCTATCATTTTTTTTATGAAGAAGAACGCCGCGAATCCAAGACCGAATTCAATTGCAACTGTTAAGTCGATAAAAACCGTGATAAGGAAAGTCGCCGCCAAAACAAAGATGTCAGACTTTTGTCCTTTTAGCAAAGCCTTGACCGCCGGGAAACCTGCCATGTTCCAAGAAACATTTATTAGCACTGCGGAAAGCGCCGCCATTGGAATGTAGACCGCATATTTTCCAAGAATCAGCATTATAAGAAGAAGCGTGATTGCGTGAATTATTCCAGCCACAGGAGTTTTTCCGCCGTTCTTTATGTTTGTTGCAGTGCGCGCTATTGCTCCAGTTGCAGGAATTCCGCCGAAGATTGGAGACGCTATGTTTGCAATTCCTTGCGCGATAAGTTCTGTGTCCGAGTCGTGTTTTGTGCCTGTCATTCCGTCCGCAACAACTGCGCTCAAAAGACTTTCAATTGCTGCCAGAACTGCGATGGAAATTGAAGTTGGAAAAAGAGCAGTGATTGTTTCCACGCTGAACTGAGGAAGTGATGGGGAAGGCAATGTTGAAGGTATGGTTCCGTAGCGAGAGCCGATTGTGTCTGTTTCAAGTCCGGCGTATTTTCTTAGAAGTATGCTTGCTGTTGTTGCGAGTATAATTACAATCAAGCTTCCTGGAATTTTTTTGCAGAAGTGAGGCCATGCGAAAATTATTGCAAGGCAGAGAGATGCCATAATCAGCGAGTAATAATTTATGTGAGTTATGTTCATTGCGTAAGTTTCAATTTTGCCAACGAAGTTTCCCGGCATTTTTGAAAATCCTTCTGGAAAAACTGAAATTGAAAGTCCAAGAAAATCTCCGATTTGTCCTGTTGCAATTGTAACTGCAATTCCTGCGGTGAATCCCGTTACGATTGTGTACGGAATAAATTTTACAAGTCCGCCCATTTTAAATGCGCCGAGCATAATCAAAAGAATTCCAGCCATTACAGTTGCAGTTGCAAGTCCTGAATATCCATACTTTGCGACAACGCCGTAAACAATTACAGCAAATGCTCCTGTTGGACCTCCAATCTGAACACGACTTCCGCCTAAAAGTGAAATAAAAAATCCTGCTACGATTGCTGTAAAAAGTCCACGCTCCGGCTCTACTCCAGAAGCGATTGCAAAAGCTATTGCCAATGGAAGCGCAACAATGCCAACGATGATTCCAGCTGTAAGATCATTTAAAAATGTTTTTGACGAATACTTTTTTAATGTGTTAAAAATTTCTGGTTTGAACATAGTGGGAACATAATGATATTTTAAATGAAAAAAATCAATGGAATAGAAACGGTTGAGTTTTTGTGTGCTAGGTTTTACGAAAAAAAAATTACTATACAAAAATCTGTTGCAAACTTCGGTCTTTATGATTATTTTTATTGCATGAATCTTTCTGACTTTGAGTGGCTTGGACAGAATATCCGCGCGGAAAAACTTTTGGGAAGCGACAGCGCGGTTGCGAGCATTTTCCTTCTGCGAGAGAAATATGGAATTGAGCTTTCGGTCAGGGACGGATTTTTGCTCCGGCGTTACAACGGAACTGGCAGCAGAAACGGATTCGGTTTTCCTCTCGCGCTTTCAGAAAATTCCAGGCTGAAGGATGCGCTGAATTTTCTTGTAGAAAAATGTTCAGCGGAAAAAACGCCGCTCAGATTCTGCCTTTGCACGCGCGACCAGAAGAATGAGATAGATTCCTGCCTTGCAGAAAATTTTCCGGGAATAAAAATCAGCTGGAATTCCGACCGCAACGACAGCGACTACATTTACCTTGCGAAGAATCTTGCGGAGCTTCCGGGGCAGAAATTCCACAAGAAGAAAAATCACATCGCGCGCTTCATGCGGCTTTACGAGAACCGCTGGGAATTCAAGCTTTTTCCGCAGAACGATATTGCGGACGACATCATATATATAGAAGAAAAGTGGCTGGAGGAGAAAAATTCTTCCGGCGGAAATCCTGACCATGCGCTTGTGCTTGAAAGACAGAGCATTGCATCGGCAGTTGAATTCCATTCCGCGCTGAATATCCGCGGCGGAGTTCTTTACGTTGACAAGTCGCCTGCCGCGATGACGCTTGCAAGTCCGGTCTCGCCTAATGTTCTGGACATTCATTTTGAGAAGGCTCTTTCCGGTTATGCTACGGACGGAGCGTATTCCGTGGTGAACAATCTTTTTGCCAAGGAGTCAAAAAATTTTATGTACCTGAACCGCGAGGAGGACATGGGCGTTGAGGGACTTCGCAAGGCGAAACTTTCGTACAAGCCCGACATCATTCTGGACAAATTTTACGGTGAGGCGGAGGAGTAACCATGCTTTCAAAAATCTTAAAAAAATCCGACTGCGCGTCATGCCGGTTCTGCTGCTCGTTCCGGCGTCAGAGCCTGTGGGAAACTCCGCTTTTTGACCGGGAGACAAAGGAGCATCTTGAGAAGAAATTTCCGCACGCACGTTTCCGTCCTGCAGGAGAAAATTCGTTCACCCCTGATCTTTCCGCTGGCTACAGAACTGATGATCCTGACGAGGAGGCCGTCTGTCCGTTTTTGAACTCTGTAACGGGCTGTGTTCTTTCTGATGAAGAAAAACCGTTCGACTGCAAAATCTGGCCGCTGCGTGCTGTGAGAAAATCTGCCGGCGGAAAAATTTTTGTCGCGCTGACTACGACCTGCCTCGCGGTGAACCGGCTTCCGTTTTCAGAAGTGCAGTCGCTCGTGAAATCCGGGCTTGGCGGGAAAATTCTTTCTTACGCTTCGGCTAATCCCGACATTGTGAAGGACTGGCGCGGCGGATTTGTTGAGGTTGAATAGATGAAATACATTTTTGAATATGCTTCTCCGCTCGGAAAAATTTTTATCGAGAGCGACGGAGACTTCCTTACGGGGCTTTGGTTTGAATATTCGTTCGACGAGAAAAAATATGAAGAAAATTCAGATTGCGAAATAAAGAAAGTTTCTGCGGATTCCTCGGATTTGCCTTCCGTGATTTCGGAAACCTGCCGCTGGCTTGACATTTATTTTTCGGGAAGAGAGCCGGGCTTTACGCCGGAATTCAAAATCGAAAATCTTACACCTTTCAGAAAACTGGTTGTTGACGAAATGTTGAAAATTCCGTTCGGTGCGACGACGACTTACGGTGACATTGCAAAAAATATCGCCGCAAAAAAAGGCCTTGGGAAAATGAGCGCGCAGGCGGTCGGCGGAGCTGTCGGCTGGAATCCGCTCTGCATTGTAGTTCCGTGCCACCGTGTTCTGGGAACGGACGGAAAGCTTACAGGTTACGGCGGCGGAATCAGGAACAAAATCGCGCTTCTGAAAATTGAGGGAATCGATGCAGAAAAATTCACGCTCCCCAAAAGCCGGAAATTCATGTGAGGAATCTGATGGGATTCAATAAAATCATTTTTATAATTTGATAACACAAAAATAGGAAAAAGGACGAGCTATGAGACAGTGCATGGACGCGGAAAATCTTCACCGCAGGCTTAAAAAAATCATCGGGCAGGTTCAGGCGGTTGACCGGATGGTTGACGAGGACACGCCGTGCGAGGACGTGATTTCGCTGATTAACGCGGCAAAGTCGGCTCTTCACCGCTGCGGACAGATTGTCCTTGAGGGGCACATAAAGCACTGTGTCCGCGACGGAATTCAGCACGGGGACGCCGACAAGACAATCGAAAGCTTCACAAAGGCTGTCGAGCGTTTCTCGAACATGGGCTAGCGTTTCTGTTCAGAAATTGTTCTGCGGGATTTTCCGCAAATTCCTCCGCACAGATAAAATTTCTTTTCCATAAAATTTAAAATCCTTCCGCAAAAAAAAGTTAGTTTTACCTTATTGACAACCTATATGGATATGGGTATTATCTCCGCCGTGGACTTTATTCTCCAAATTCAACTGAATCACAAAGGAAAACAATATGAAAAATCTGATGAAAAAACTTGAGGCTCTGCTGGAGCTTGGCGGAATAAAAAAGGAGATTGCGCTGCTTGCCGTCTCAGCGGTTGCGCTCGTCTTGAGCATTGCGGACGTTGTGCCGCTGCCGTTTGACGTTGCCTGGATTTCGATAATTCTCTGCGGCGTTCCGATTGTGCTTGAGGCTGTAATCGGTCTTGTTACGGCGTTCGACATAAAGGCGGACGTGCTTGTATCGATGGCACTTGTCGCGTCGGTCTGTATCGGCGAGGATTTTGCTGCCGGCGAGGTCGCATTCATCATGCAGCTTGGCGCGCTTCTGGAGGACGTTACGGTTGCGCGTGCGAGAGCCGGAATCGAAAAACTCGTGAAGCTCACTCCGCGCACTGCGAGAATTGTAAGCGACGGCGATGAAAAAATTGTTCCGGCGGAAGAGGTTAAGGTCGGCGACATTCTGCGTGTTCTGCCCGGCGAGACGATTCCTGTTGACGGCGTGATTGTTTCCGGGCAGACTTCCGTGAATCAGGCTGTGATGACAGGTGAGTCGCTTCCGGTTGACAAGGGCGCGGGCGACGATGTTTCGAGCGGCACTCTGAATCAGTTCGGTTCGTTCGAGATGCGCGCGGTCAAGGTTGGCGAGGACAGTTCCATTCAGCGGATGATCCGGCTTGTTCAGTCGGCGGACGCTGGCAAGGCCAAGATTGTCGGAATTGCCGACCGCTGGGCGACTTGGATTGTCGTTACGGCTCTTGCTGCTGCGGCTCTCACCTGGATTTTTTCCGGCGAGATTATCCGGGCGGTTACGATTCTCGTCGTGTTCTGTCCGTGCGCTCTGGTTCTTGCAACTCCAACCGCAATCATGGCGGCAATCGGAAACGTCACCAGGCACGGATTTCTTGTCCGGGACGGTGGCGCGCTTGAACGTCTTGCCGGTGTTACGAAAATCACTTTTGACAAGACTGGAACGCTGACTTGCGGAACGCCTGAAGTTGTCGGAATTGAGTGCGACCCTGACTGCGGAATTTCAAGGGACGAGCTTTTTGCGCTTGTCGCTTCGGCTGAGCAGTTTTCTGAACATCCGCTTGGAAAGGCTGTCGTCCGCTGCTTCAAAAATTCCGTCGGCAAAACTGACAATAATGAAAATCAGGCTGAAGAATTTCCGCTTGCGCAAAAAGATTCAGTTCAGAATTTCGTGATGATTCCGGGCAGGGGAGTTTGTGCTGAAATCCGCGGAAGAAAAATTCTCGCCGGAAACGCGGCTCTTCTTTCGGAAAACAAAATCGCCCTTCCGCCTTCCGCAGAGAAATCCGCACGCAAAAATCTTGAGAAAGGCTGCACCGTGATTTACGCCGCTGTGGACGGAAAATTCGCCGGAACAGTTGTGCTTTCTGACACAATCCGCGGGGAAAGCCGTGCGATGATTCAGAAACTTTACGCGCTGAACGTTGAGCCGGTTCTACTCACAGGCGACAATAGAAATGCCGCGGCTTCGGTTGCGGAAAATCTTGGAATAAAGGAAGTCAAGGCCGACTGCCGCCCGGAGGACAAGCTTGAGAGAATCGCGGAATTTCAGGCTGAAGGAAAAAAAGTCTGCATGATAGGCGACGGCGTGAACGATGCTCCGGCTCTAAAACGTGCGGACGTTGGGATTGCGATGGGCGGAATCGGAAGCGACATTGCGGTTGAGGCGGCGGACATCGCGCTTGTTGACGACGACGTGAAGGAACTTCCGCACCTTGTCGCGCTTTCAAAACGAATGATGACCACGATAAAGCTCAACATGACATTCTCGATGACCCTGAACTTCGCCGCTATTGCGCTAGCAATCACAGGAGTGCTGAATCCGGTCGTTGGCGCGCTCGTCCACAACGCAGGCTCGGTCGCCGTAATCGTGAATTCCGCGCTGCTCCTCAAATGGCGGAAGCGGTAAATCCGAAAGAAACTCAGTTGATAATCTTGCGTCAAAAAAGATTCCCTGAGCGGGTCAGGAAATGACACTGGAATCAAACTTGAGATTGCCGTGAAGTTCCGTTCATTTTGGTTCTTACTTCCGGAGTTTTTTCGCGGCGTGTTTTTTCTTCCACAGTTCTTCCTTTTGTTTCCGTTTCTGTTTTCGGCGGACGGATTTTTTATGTGCAAGGAATTCTTTTTGGGCGGCAGAAAATGCTTTTAAGGACTTTGGAATCTGATTTTTTGTATTTGAGTCTGTGCGTTTTTTGTCGGCAATTTTTTTCAGGCGGATTTTCGGAAGCTCATTCTGATTCACAGGAAAAAGCTTTATGCCGGAAAATTCGTTCAGCATCCATTCAATCAAACGAGGATTTGAAGGCTCCGCGCCGAAAACGTATCTTCCGACAAAGCACTGGTTCTGCAGGTGGCGTAAAATCAGGGCGCACCAGAACTGCCCGTCAAAATAAATTGTTGTGACTGTAAAATTTGTGTCCATGTTCTGTCCTTCGCAAAGTCTTTTGGACAAAGCGATACCGTGACAAAATCGGACAACTTTCAGACGAAAGAAGGTTACTGGGCAGCACTTGTTTTATAGAAGAAAAGCGACGCACTGCCAACGCGGACTACCATACCGGTTCGTGTTTTCATTTTGCTTGGAAAAAATATAGCATGATTTTACTTGGAAAGGCAAGGCGGAGATTAAGTTCGCGAAAATGTTCATCAACGTTTCTACAAATCAAATTCTGAAATTGTCTCTTCAATTGTTTTTGTCATTTTTTTTGTAAGTCGCTTTTTCAGATTTTCAAGTTTTTTGTTTTCTTTTTTTGATTTTTCCGGTTCTTCATTTGCAAAAAGAACTGCCGGGGGAACATCAAAAAGTTCGCTTATGCTCTCGATAAAATCAATTGACATTCCGCGCTGTCCTGACTCAATCATCGTAAGAAAGGGCGCCGTGACTCCGAGACTTTCCGCTACAAAAGCCTGTGTCCAGCCGCGTTCCCGTCTTAACTTCCGAATGTTGTCTCCGACGATTGATTTCAGTTTGCCCATAAAATTATTATAACTTTATGTTACTATTGACTTTTACTTTATGTGATGTTATTGTAACTTTAAGTTATTAAGTAGTAACATAATTTATAAAGGTTGAATTTCTTATGAACAACAAACATTTTTTCAGTCTTGTGCTTGGAATCATTTTGATATTTTTAGGATTGAGCATAATTCCTGCTGGAATTTATTATTCAAATTATATCTTGGATAATTTTCCTGAAGTCAGTTTTGATTATGAAAGTCATAATGATGATTTCTCTTATGAATATTATGAGGAAAAAGGTCTTTTGGAATCTATTGCTTCAAAAATCGGCATTGATAAAGCAATGAATAAAATTAATGATATTCTTGAAAATCAAAAAAAATTGAAGCAAGGCTACAATGAAAGTTTTTATAGCATTCAGGCTGAAATAAAATACGTGATGAAAATGCAGATTGTATATCTTGTTGTTACTGCCGGCATCGTAAGTATCGTTTTTATATTTTTCGGAATCATCTGCATAGTTATTCATAAGATGCTTGTTTATCAAAGCAAAACTTATTTGCTTGAGGAAAATATAAGAAAAGACATTTTGACTTATAAGGAGGACAGAAAATGATGTTTTTGGTGGTTCTTATTATTCTGTTTCTGATAATTTTTACATTCGTTCCAATAGTGATAAAAACATTCGGAAATGAAACTTTTGATGAAAATAAAGTTACTGGAAGAACAGTCAGAAAAACTCCAGAACAAAAAGCATTGAGGTTTAAATTCTTTGCAGCCGCAGTGTTTGCTTTTATTTTTCTAATTTCCATTATATTTATTTTTTAACTTATCTTATTTATTCCTGAATACAAGAGGGAGAAATCCGTCTTTTTTTATGCACAAAAAACTTGACAACCGATATTCAGTTTATTATATTTTCTGTTAGTTACGTTATGTAACTTAAAACTGGCACACAGAAGGTTGTTTTATGAAAAAACTTTTAATTTCACTTTTGGCAGGAGGAATTCTTATGTTTGGAGCAAATGCGCAGAGTTCACAGGGAACGCAAAACGCAAAAAAGACGGTTGTCTGCTATTTCAGCGCGACAGGAACAACAGCGCGGCTTGCGAAAACGGTGGCTTCGGCTTTGGGCGCGGACTTGCACGAAATTGTTCCGGCGCAAAAATATTCCAGTGCGGACTTGAACTGGCGCGACAACAGTTCCCGCTGCGTAAAAGAAAATAATGATGAAAAAAGCCGTCCTGCAATCGCAAATTCAATCGACCTAAGCGGTTACGACAACGTGATTATCGCATATCCAATCTGGTGGGGGCTTGCGCCGAAAATCGTTTACACTTTCGTTGAACAAAACGACTTGAACGGCAAAAATCTTGTTGCGCTCTGCACAAGCGGCGGAAGCGGACTTGGACGCAGCGGCTCGGATTTGGCAAAGCACGCAAAAGGCGCGGTTTTGAAAGGCGGCCGGGAATTCAGAGGAAGCGCGTCCAGCGCAGATGTGAAAAAATACATCGACGGAATTTTGAAATAAACAGACCGTGCGTCATTCCCATGCAGGTGGCATGGGAATCTTTTTTTATCGGGCTCGTGAGCCCGTGAAAATATGAAGCGAAGCGGAATATTTTCAC
>NZ_CAMCEC010000005.1 GCF_945873775.1 uncultured Treponema sp.
CTTTAGGAATATTCACTCAGGGTCTTAGGAATACTTACTCAAGGCTTTAGGAATACTCTCTTTAGAAATTCCAACACAAACCAAATATTCTCATCTTGTCTTTTTTCTTTTTTCGTGGGATAATCCAAACTGCCACTTTGGATTATCCCACGAAATTTAATTTTGGAAGAAAATATGGTTTTTATAGAGCGTCATGCAGAAAAAACAATAGAACGGATGTCCCAGTCGTTCCCGGCAGTGCTTGTTACGGGAGCAAGGCAGACTGGAAAGACAACTCTTTTAAAAAACGTAACGGACAAAAAATCCGTCAGTTATCTTACATTTGACGACCCGACGGAGGAGCAGTCCGCAAAAAACGATCCGCAGTCGTTCATTGATTTTCACCCAAGCCCTTTCTTGTTTGATGAAGTTCAGTATGTTCCAGAGTTGTTCCGGTATTTAAAAATCGAAATTGACAAGAACCGGCACAATGGAATGTATTATCTGACAAGAAGCCAGCAGTTTAGGCTTATGGAAAGAGCTACAGAAAGTCTTTCTGGCAGAATCGGAATCGTGCAGCTTTATCCGCTTTCTGCACGTGAAAAACGAGGCGACAGCTTTAATCAGCCTTTTATTCCTTCAAGAGAATACATCTTGCAGAGAAACAGTGAATTTTTCGGAAAGGAATTTTCTGCTTCGGAAACTTGGAATTCAATTTTTACAGGAGGCTATCCAGAAGTTGCAAAAGGCAATGTCTCGCCGAATGATTTTTACTCAAGCTATCTGAAAACTTACATCGAGCGTGATATTCGGAGTTTGACTCAAGTTGCAGACGAGATGCAGTTTCTCCAGTTTATTGCGGTTGTCGCGGCAAGAACTGCGCAGCTTGTGAATTACGGAGACATTGCAAACGAGGTCGGAATAAGCGAGGTTACGGCGAAAAAATGGCTTTCTCTTCTTGTAACTTCGGGGCTTGTTTATCTGCTGCCGCCTTTTTCAGTGAATGTTGAAAAACGTGTTGTAAAAACTCCCAAGCTTTACTTTGTTGATACAGGACTTGCCGCCTATCTTACAAGATGGACGAATTCAAATGTGCTTCGCTCCGGTGCTATGTCGGGCGCGTTTTTTGAAACATACATTGTTGGCGAGGTGCTTAAGTCTTTCTGCAATGCTGGAATTGAGCCGCCGCTTTATTTTTACAGGGACAAGGATAAAATCGAAATTGATTTGATTATTTTTCTGAACAATACAGTCTATCCTGTTGAAATAAAGAAGACCGCCACACCAAAAACAGACGACGCGAAGAATTTTTTTATCACAGGCAGAATCAAGAATGTGGAAGTCGCTACGCCGTGCATTGTCTGCAACTGCGGAAAGCCGGTTTCTGTTGCAAAAGGAGTGATTGCGATTCCGGCAGAGTATGTGTAGTTACTCCGATAATAATATATGAGCAAATTATATATTGTTAATTTTTCAAGGTCGGAGTATGCAATGCATATTCCTGTGTTCAGGGTTCTTTGTCCGTCTTATGCTTCTGAGTACCTTGAAAGCCATAAAATTAAGGGCAAGGAAATTAAGGAAACTGACCAAGTTCTTATTGGGTGCACGGCTGATGAAAGAAAGGCTCTTGAAGCTCTTCTTATTCTAAGAGAAAAAAAGCTTTATATAACGCTTTATTCAGAGAGACCTCCGACTGCTCTTTTTCTAAGCATTGTCCGCAAGCTGGATAACATTTCGCTTCTTTTCTGCCCGGAAAGCATGGAAGACGTTGCTCATTGCGCGGAGTTCTGCAGAATAAAAAAGAAGTTTATGTCAAAGTCGGCGCAGAGAAAAACCGAGACAGATCTTTTAGGCAGATTTATAAACATAGAATCCCTTAGCGAAACAAACAGGCTGCTTGTCTTTGCAATTGCGGAAGGATTGTCCTTAAAAGAAATGCAGTCGCTTACAAGGCGCAAGGAAAGGTACATACAGACTTGCCTTCATAGGCTTAAAGAAAGGTTCAATGTGCTTGAAAGGCGGGAGCTTTTTAGCGCGCTCTTAAAATGGCTTTCCTTGGACGTTCAAGATTTTCAGGCAGGATAAACAATAGACGCGCAGAATTTTTCTTTGTCTTTCCAAGCCGGAACAAGCACGCGGGTATTCTTTAAGGCTTTTTTATATAAAACCGGCAGCAGGCTTGAGAATACTTCCACTTTGTGAGTTCTGGACTTGGACTTTACAGTAAGAAGACAGCCGAGCTCTTTTTCTTTATTAAGAATTGGCTCGGCATCTTTTTCAAGTATTCCCAAAAGCATAACGTTTTCTTTTGTTTCCATGCATTATATATATGCTTTTTTTTACAGAAAATGACTCATTGACAATCAGTAAATTATAAGTTACAAATAACATTTGTTATAAACAATACACTTTGGAGAAACTTGTAATGATAAAAAAAATCAGCTTAGTTGCAATTTTAATGTCCGCTCTTTTTATGCCGGCGTTTTCAAAGGAAGAGCTTATTTTCAACAGCAGTAGAATTAAAATAGAAGAAAAAGAATGGAGCTGGGAAAATTCTGTTACAGACGAAGAAGAATCCAGCGATAGTTTTTTTGGTCTCTTAGTTGATATGCTTATAGCTGAAAACTTTTTGATTTTCTACGGAAAATATCCTTTCTACAACAACGAGCCTTTTATAAATTTTTGCTCTGATGACGAGCCTACTTCCGGAAAGTTCTGGAGAATGGAAGTAGAGACAGGCGCATTCAGTTTTCCCGCAAAAAAATTCATAGGGAGCGAAACTCGCATTGAAGGCGTTCTTTACCATATAATCGGACCGGTAATTGAATACCAGCACATCGCAAAAACGAACAAAGACGACATCATGGGAAACCTTAAGCTTGGCGGACAGTTCTTTATCTTTCAGTCAAACTTTATCTGCGCATCCATAATGTTTCAATGGAATAAAGTTTTTATAATCGAGCCTGAGCATGACAGAGCTTCTGGTCCTGGACTTGGAATAATCTTAAAGTCCTACATCATTCCAAAATGCATTCTTGAATGGAGAGCTTCAGTCGCAGTTGTTTCAGGCTACACAGATGAAAGCTGCGCAATTTCAGAATCACACTTGGAACTTGGATACATGGTCGCAGGTCCTCTTGAAATTTACGCCGCCTGGAAAAGACAGGAAAATGAAATTCTTGACTACAACACAAACGGATTTGCGCTCGGCTTGAAATTCCATTTTTAAGCAATGGGAAAAGATTATCGGGTCAAGCCCGATAATGACAAACTGCAATACTGATAATGACAGAATCCATGTCTGATAATGACAAAATGCCATGCCCGACAATGACAGAGTGCGATGTCATTCCCGCACTTGATGCGGGAATCTATTGCAGAAGATTAAAACCTTTAGTCAGAAATCTTTTTTCCGCTAAGCTCGCCTGGAACAGAAATTGGATATTCGCCGGTAAAGCAGCCTTTGCAGAATCCGTACTGTTCTGGATTGCATTCACGGCAGGCATCAAGCATTCCTTCCGCGCTAATAAACGCCAAGCTGTCAGCACCTATTTCCTTGCAGATTTCCTCTTCGTTGTGAATGCTTGAAATGAGCTCGCCTCTAGTTGGTGTGTTGATTCCGAAGTAGCAAGGAAATTTTACAGGCGGACTTGAAATTCTAAAGTGAACTTCTTTTGCTCCGGCGCGTCTTAAAATCTGTACAAGGCGGCGGCTTGTTGTTCCGCGCACAATGGAGTCGTCGATTACAACAACTCTTTTTCCGTCAACAACAGATTTTACAGCATTGAGCTTTACAAAAACCATGTTCTCACGCTCACGCTGAGTCGGCGCAATAAAGGTGCGTCCTATATATTTGTTCTTTATGATTCCGCTTGCATAGGGAATTCCGGCTTCTTTTGCATATCCCTGGGCAGCGCCAATTCCAGAGTCAGGAACTCCGATTACAACATCAGCAGGAACTCCGCTTTCACGTGCAAGGCAGGCGCCCATTTTTTCACGTGCTTCTGTAACTGGGATTCCGTCGATTATGCTGTCTGGGCGCGCAAAGTAAACGTATTCAAAAACGCAAGTCCGTTTGGAAGTTCGCTCTCCAAATTCAAATGAAAGAACTCCGTCTTCGTTTATTATTACGATTTCTCCAGGCTGAATGTCGCGCACGTAAGTTCCGTTTACAGAATCAATTGCGCAAGTTTCGCTTGCAAGAATCCAGCCGTTTTCAACTTTTCCAAGGCAGAGCGGACGGATTCCATTTGGGTCTCTTGCGCCGATAAGACATTTTTCTGTTGAAACAACAAGCGCAAAAGAGCCTTTTATCATTTGGATTGTATCGGTCAGAGCGCGCTCAAGTCCTTTTTTGTAAGACTTTGCAATAAGCTTTAAAATAACTTCTGTGTCGCTTGTAGAAGAAAATGTGCTTCCTGAATCTTCAAGCATTTCGCGAAGCTGCTCGTAGTTTACAAGCTGTCCGTTGTGGGCAACTGCGACTGCTCCAAGCTTTGATTTTAAAAGAAGCGGCTGGGCATTTTCCAAAGTCGCGCTTCCTGCTGTTGCATAACGGACGTGTCCGCAGGCAATGTTTCCTTTTAAGGCTTCAAGGTTTTCCGGCTTAAAGACTTCCGCAGTTGTTCCCATTGCCTTGTGAATGGAAATATCTTCGCCGTTACTTACAGCAATTCCAACGCTGTCCTGTCCGCGGTGCTGCAATGCGTAAAGCGCATAATAAGCCTGAGTCGCGGCGTTAAAGTCGCTGGCAGAATAAGCCACATATTCTTTTTTTTCTGGTTCGCCCTGCTTAGGTGGATTCAAATAAATTCCGACAACACCGCATTCATCGCGCAGCTTGTCTTCCTCTTCTTCAACAAGAAATTCACAGCACTTCATTTTTTTTCCATTAGATATTTATTAAATTACAGTTCGATTCCTGAACCGCCATTTGATTCTGCATCGGCAGTAATATTTGCGCGGAATTCTATAAGCTTTGTTTTTATTTCAGGATATTTGATTCCGAGGATTTCGAGCGCAAGGTAGGCAGCATTTTTTGCATTTCCGATTCCGACAGTTGCAACAGGAATTTGCGGCGGCATCTGAACAATAGAAAGGAGAGAATCCATTCCCGCAAGTCCGTTTGATTTTCCTGGATTAATGCATTCAAGAGGAACGCCTACAACAGGAAGAACTGTGCGGCTGGCGATAACACCCGGAAGAGCCGCGCTAAGTCCTGCGCCTGCAATAATTACATCGCAGCCTTCTTTTTCTACAGCTGCAATAGTTTTTACAAGCAAATCTCCTGCTCTGTGCGCAGAAATAACGTAAGCCTTGTATTCAACGCCAAATTCTTTTAGAACATCAGCGGACTTTTTCATTGTATCCAAATCAGACTTGGAACCTAAAAAGATAGCAACTTTCATACTGTAAAATATCACAATGAATAAAAGAAATCAACACAGCCCGCTTTTTATTCGCCTGAATACGGAAGCAGGATTTCTGACATCCTGTTTATTTCCGCAGAAAGCAAAGTTGAAATTTGTTCATCCTGAATATAATTTACAAGCTCCTTTAAGCACAAAATAACTTTTAAAAGAAGCTTTATGCCGGTTTCGTTTTCCTGTGCGGAAGGAACAAAGCCAGAATTTTTTCTTGCATTTTCCGCGGAAGCAAAAAGACCTTGCTTTCCAGACAGGCGCGAAATTATATATTCAAGCTGAAGATTTGTCTTGCTTTCAAGAAAATTCTTTTTCTGCTGTTCTGGAAGATAACGGCACAATGACTTTAATTTCTTAAAAAGCTGCGTCTGGGAATTTTCTAATGATTTTTCATCGTTCTCGTTTTTCTCTTCTATATTATCCGCAGCACTTTCATCGCTCAAATTTAAAGAGTCTGTTTCGTTTGCAACTTGAAGCGGCTCTATAGATTTTTCAGGCGCGTCGCTTTCCATAAAGAATTCTTGAGCCGCAAGGTCTTTTTCCTCTTCACCAAAATCATCATCTTCAAAGTTCAAGTTTTCATCTTCAAACAAATCTTCGGAATCTTCAGTTGAATCAGCAGGCTGTTCCGGCAAATCAAAAATGTCATCTTCAGAAAAATCTTCATCATCAATAAATTCTTCCGGCTCAGAAATTTCTTCTTCTTGCACAGGAACTTCTGGTTCTGTTTTTTGCGGCGCAGGAATTTTTTCTTCCGGCATTTTATATTCACGCTTAGGAAGCTCTTTCTTTGCATTTTTTTCTTCAAGCGGAATAGAAGTTACAGCAGGCTTTTCTTCTTCCAAGTCAAAACTTTCTGTTTCAAAATCGGGTTCAAAAGAATTCTCTTTGGGAGCAGAAGTTTTGTCTCCGGATGAAAATGGATTCTGAGCAAAAAAATCTTCTGCGCTTGTTTCGTCTTCTTCAAGCCCGCCAACATCTTCGTCTTGATATTCTTCTGGAACTAAATTGTCAAGGCTCTGGGAATATTTTTCCTTGTCATTATCTTCTGATTCAGCATCAAGTTTTCCGTCTGAAAAAACTTCTTCAACGGCGACTTCTTCATTTTGAAGATTTTCAAATTCCAACTCTGGTTCGCTTATGGATTCTGTTTCAGTTTTTATTTCACTTGGAGCAGAAGGCAGCTGTCCAATTTCAGAAGAAGAAATTTCTGGAGATTCAGTTTTTTCACCAAGTCCAATTTCAAAGTTTTCGTCTGCATCTCCAAATTCATCTTCAATGGAATTTCCTGCGTTTGCAAAAATATTTGTAGAGTCAAGAAGCCTTTTGTTTATTCGCTCAATGCCATTTTTCCAAGCTTTGTTTTCTGAATCGAATTTTTCAATCTGCTTGTAAGTGGACATTGCCTGAGTAAGATTTCCCTGCGCCTCGTAATTTTTTGCAATAGAATGAAGACCGTCTACGTTTTCTGGATTTTGAGCGATATAGCGAAGATAAAATTCTTCCGCTTTTTTTAGCTCGCCTTTTTGTGAATAGCGCATTCCGCCTTCACGGTAAAAATCAGAATAGCTAGGATTCAACGCCTTTATCTTTTTAAAGCAGCCGGAAGCCTTGCGCTCGTCTCCAATGCAAATGTAATACTGCCCCAGCAGATTCAGAACATGGACATCGCTTGGATTTTTTTCGTAGGCGCACTGAATTTTTTTTCCAGCTTCTTCAATTCGGTCTGCGCTCAAAAGAATATGCGCATACTGGCAAAGCATTGAGGAATCTTCTGGAGATGCTGTTTCCATGCGGTCCATTATTTCAAGAGCATCTTCATTTCTTCCAGTTGATTCGTAAGTAGATGCAAGTCCAGAAAGTGCCTTTGAAAATTCCGGGCGGATTTTTAGCGCCTCATTGTATTCAACTTCCGCATTATCAAAGTCGCTTTGCTTTGTGTAGACATCTCCAAGTTTTGTGTGCATGGCGGCATCTTTTGGATTTAAATTCAGAGCGTGCCTTACAAGCTCGCCGGCATTGCGTGTCTTGTTTTTTTTCAAAAGCAAGTCGGCGTAATTTTCTATAGCTTCAAGCCAGCCCGGTTTTGTTTTTAAGGCGGCTTCATATTCAGACTGGGCTTTTTCAAATTCTCCAAGAGAGTCATAGCTTTTCGCAAGATTCAGATGAAGAATCGGATGGTTCGGGTCAATTTTAAGTCCGCGCAGATAAGAAGACACAGCGTCTTTGGGCTGATTTTTCAACGCGTAAATTGAGCCGATATGGTTGAACGCAAGAACATCTTCCGGATTTTCCTCGACAACTCTGTTAAAGCAATTAAGGGCATCGTCATATTTTCCCATCAGCTTGAATGTAAAGCCCAAGTTGTAAAAAGACTGAACGTTTGACTCATCGGCAATAACTGCCTGCTCAAGAACAGAAATGGAATCGTCGTATTTTTTAAGGCGGCGGTAAACACCTCCAAGCGAATTCAAGGCTTCAACATTTTTTGAATCAATGCGGATAATTTCATTAAAATATGCAAGAGCTTTTTCATCATCTCCGCTTTTTACATAAAGATTTCCCAAGGAACTTAGAAGCTCAATGTTCTGAGGATCGCTTTTTAAAAGTCCTCTGTAAATGCGGGCTGCCTGTTCAAAATCCCTGGAAAGAATCGCGGCATTCGCTCTGTCCAAAATTCCATTGTTTCGCTTGCTCTCGTTATCCATAACTTTCTTCCTATTTTCTTGAAGGACGGGCAAAAACTTCTTTAGAAAGTTCGCCCATAATTCTTGAGTCATATTTTGAGTAAGAGGCTATTGCAAAGTAATAAATTTTTCCGTTCTTCAAGCCGTTTAATTTTATAGAAACAGAATTTCCTGCATCAATAGGAGACTGACCTTCCAAGGCTTCTCTGCCTAAATATTCGCCCGGACGCTCTCCATAAAAAATATAGTAGCCGCCAACGCTGTCATCAACTGAATAAGGCCAAGTCAAAACCACAGAGCCGTCCATTGGAACAGCTGTCAATTTGAACGGAGCAAGAGGCGAAGGAATTTCTTTGTAGTTTATGCTTAGCTGTGTAACAGAAGGAGAACGCGAGCCTTTTCCGTCTGGATACAATTCCGCTGCAATCTGAAAGTAAAGTCCAGAAACATTTTCAATTTTTTCTTCAGGCTTTACAGGAATCCATTCAGGGAAATCCTGCGTCCAGTTATAAAAGTTGTCTCCGCTTCGGATAAAAAATTCAACTCCAGTTTCTGAAGGCTTGTCCACAATTGCATCAATGCTTACAACGCTTGAACCTTGGCTTAAAAGAACCGGCTCTGTTTCAAATCTTCCGCCTGAAATTTTATAGTTGTCAATTCTAAGGTCTTCTGAAACTTCACTTTTTGATGCGCGCTGAATTCTAAAGTCGTCAATCAGGCCAGTGTACTGCGGGCAAATATCAATGTCGGCAGGAACTCCCATAATTGGAGAATACACAGAGCCGCCAGTTTCATGCCCAGAAGTTGTAACATATTTTAAGTCTTCAAGTTTGCCGTTGATTCTATATTCAAACGCTCCTGTATCCTGATCAAAGTGAATGGCGTGGTACATCCAAATTTCTGGAATTATTGTCGTGTAGCTTGAAAGTGTTATTTCTCCGCCGTCTTTAACATATCCGTTGAAAACATTTGTAAAAGACCACTCAAGATGATTTCCAAAGAAGCTTGCCGTAATCATCTGGTAAAGCGGATACCCTGCGACAGTTCTTGATGACCGCCATGAAAAAACAATTTCTCCGTTTTCCGCAATTGAAGGCTTGAGCCAGAATTCAATTGTGATTGAGCCGCCCTGCCCTTGCTTTCCAAAAATCGTATCACCTTTGCCGCGTAAACGCACTCCGCCAGTTCCACGTGAAAGCCCTGAATATTTTCCCATAAAAGATTTTTCTGCAGGAACTAAAGAGTTGCTTGTAACAGTATAATTTCCTGAAACGTCTTTTACTTCATTGTTTTCAAAATTAATAAGGAGATCTGTATCTTTATCTAAAGGCCTGCTGTTTGTGGCAAGAACCATCGCGTCATAACCGAACCTGCCCTTTCCCTGAACAATTCCATCCATTTTTGAAAGTGCCGGCCATCCATCTTTTCCGCCAAGCACAATGGATTTTTCCTGGGCAAAGGCAGTATTCAAAAGCGCGAAAAAAAATGCTATAATTGCAATCAAAATATTTTTATTCATAATATGAACGACCATAAAATAAATTCTACGCCAAAACTTTCACATAGAGAGATTCTCCATCAAACCGCGCTAAAGGCACCGTTAAAAAGCGGAGTTTATCTTTGGCGGAATGAAGAACAAACCGTAATCTATGTAGGCAAAGCAAAAAATTTAAAAAACAGGCTCACTTCGTATTTCAGCGGAAACAAGGACATAAAGACAAGACTGCTTATAAGCCGCGCCCGCTCTATTGAGTATATTACAACCGACAATGAATATGAAGCGTTCCTTCTCGAAAACAACCTCATAAAAAAATATTCACCGCGCTATAATATCAGCCTGAAGGACGGAAAATCTTATCCTGTAATAAAAGTTACAAAAGAAAAATTTCCGCGCCTTTTTAAAACAAGAAACATAACGCATGACGGCTCAATTTATTTCGGACCGTTTCCTGACGCTTCGGCATTGGATTCATTCTTAGAAACGCTCTATGAAATCTATCCGCTGCGAAGATGCAAAAAGTTCCGCGAAAAAAATTTTCCGTGCATGTATTACCACATAGGAAGATGCAAAGCTCCGTGCTGCAAAAAAACAAACGAATCCACCTATAATGAATTTATCGAAGAAATTTGCTCGCTACTTGAGGGCAAAGGCGAAGAAACTGTAAAAAAACTTCAAGCCCAGATGAAGGAAGCGGCAAAGAACTTGAACTTTGAAAAAGCCGCAAGGTTGCGCGATGGAATCAAAGCATTGGAAATTCTTCAGCACAGAAACATTGTTGAAAATTTTGAAGGCACAAACAAAGACTACATTGCTCCTTGGCGCGAAGGCGAGCTTGTAAGTTTTACAGTTCTAAAAATGCGCGGCGGAAAACTGCTTGGCAGAGACAATTACAGAACCGTAAGCCTAAACGAAGACTCGGAGCTTATCCCGGAATTCATGGCTTCATATTACAATGAAAAAGAGCTTATTCCTCCGCAGATTTATATAATGCAAAGCGACGGAACTGAATTTATGAAGCGGTGGATTTTTGAAACCTACGGAATCAAAACTGAAATAGTCGCGGTAAATGAAAATTCACCAAGCGTCCATAAAGCCGCAATAGGAATGGCTCAGCAAAATGCAAAAGAAGACATAGTGCGCAGAATGAGGGAGCGCGGAGACTTCCCGGCAATGGAAGAGCTTAAAAAAGAACTGTCGCTTCCAAGTCTTCCTGCAAGAATTGAAGGCTTTGATATTGCGCATATCGGCGGAAAATTTCCAGTGGCCAGCTTAATCAGTTTTTACAACGGAAATCCAGACAAGAAAAACTACAGATATTTCAGGCTGAAAACAACGGACGGAATAATAGACGACTTTGCTTCAATGAAAGAGGCAGTTTCAAGAAGGTACACAAGGCTTGTAAACGAAAAAAAAGAATTGCCTGATTTGATTTTAATCGACGGCGGAATCGGGCAAGTAAATGCTGTTGATTCCATCTTAAAATCGCTTGACCTTGATATTCCAATCGCAGGTCTTGCAAAGCGCGATGAAGAAATTTACCGCCCCGGAAACAGCACGCCAATCTGTCTTCCAAAACGAAGCGACGCTCTAAGATTGCTTCAGCGTGTGCGGGATGAAACCCACAGATTTGCCACAAGCCGAAACCAAGAGCTTAGGACAAAAGAAAACACAGTTTCACCTTTTACAAAAATACACGGAATCGGTCCAAAACGAGACGCGCTTTTAATGAAGAAATTCGGAACGTTAAAAAGCCTTGCAGAATCAAATGAAAACGAAATTGCAGAGACTCTAAAAGTAACAGAAGAAGCCGCTCAGGAAATTTTAGTTTCAGCAAAAAAACTTTTCCAAGAGCAAAACGCTTTGCTTCAAAAACAAAGGCTTTCAATTGGAGCTGCAGGAACAACAAAAGAAAAGGCCGCACGAAGCAAGCTTAATGAAAACTTAGCATCGGCAGCCCTTGAAGTTGCAAGTCCGGATGATTTTTCCTAGAAAGGTTTTACAGTAACACCCAACGCAAGCATTACAACATCCTTTGAAAGTTCCATTGTGTATCCTGCTTTTTTGTAATCCTCGCTGAAATATTTGCAGTACATCGCAGAGCCGGAAATTGTAACAAGTTTTACAGGCGAATATTCAACACCAGCACCAATAACAAAGTTGTCAAGAACCGGGCTGAAGACATTGTTTACATCAGACTTTGCGCCTTGCTTTCCATAAGAAAATCCAGTTCCAAAGCTAAGCTGCTCATTCAGTCTGTAGTCCGCTCCAAGAGCAATTTCCCAAGAATCATCGTAGTCATATTCAGAGCGGTCAATCGGACTTTCAATTGTAGCCTGCTTGTTGAAATAATAGTTGAAACTCATGCTGGCATTAAGCTTGTCAAAGAAAGTGTAGCCTACGCCAAGGTTTAAAACTGCCGGCAAATCATTTTTAAAGTTGTCGCCTTCATCTGCGTTAAGGAAAGAAGACGCATAGGCACCAGTCAAGTCATCGTATTTGTACTTGAGCTTTGTAATTGTCTGATACTGAATTCCAACATCGAGAGTATTCCAAGGCTTGATATGAATACCGAAAATTCCGCCGAATCCATATCCGTTTGACTCATAGCCGATTTTTGAGCTTCCGCCGTTAACTGACTTCAAGCCGTCGCATTTAAGTGTAATGTTCTGCTCACCGTGCATAAATCTTCCTGCCGCCGCAACAGAAACCATGTCGTTGATTTTATATGAAGCGCCAAGGATTTCTCCAAGCTGAACTGAATAAACTTCAAGAGAATGTGAAGAAAGCTGCTCCAAAAGTTTTTGGGCATAAGCCTGAGACTGTGCAAGCGTAAGTTTTCCAGCCATAACCGCCTCAGTAACTTTCGCTTTTACAGCAGATGCCATTCCCTGTTTAAGCGCCAATGAAGTAAGTCCGGTTCCGTCGCTGTAGTCAAGAGTTCCGCCGCCGCCAAAAACGCCAAAGCCAAAGAACGCCGCCCAATTGTCTTTCTTGTAGACAACCTCAGCATTTGGATAAAAGTAAACGTTTTCATCGTCTTCAAATTTCTGTCCGTCAAGTTTGTCAGCGTAATTCTTTAAAACAAACTGGTTTCCAAGCTCAAAGTAAAGTCCGTCGTTCATAAATGCTGTTCCGCCGATATTGTACAAAACAGCTTCCGGACGCAAAGTTTCTGTATTGCGGCTAGGATTTCTCATGTAGCCTTGATTCAAATTTGTCTTGTTATCTACACCGCCTGCAAAAGCAAATCCAAGACCAGCGGTAAAAGCCAGCAAAGCAATTTTCTTCATAATAGTTACTCCAATAAACATAAAGTTTAACTGGAGAAAAGACTAGCACGGATAAAAGATTTTATCAAGACACTTTTTCAAAAAATGTCATAATGACACAAGATGATTTTATGTCATTAAAAATCATTTTATCTAATGTCGAGTTTTACACATTACTGTCATTATCGGGCTTGACCCGATAATCTGCTGAAAACTCAAAGCAAATTCCTAATCGAATTATTTCTTGTCCTGCCTTAAATTCGGAATCACTTCTGCCAAAACTATTGCGCAGAAAATCAAGGCGCAGCCAACGAACATTTTTGGCGTGAGGCGTTCACCAAGGAAAATGCAGCTGCAAAGAACTCCGAAAACGCTTTCCAAAGAAAGAAAAAGAGAAGCCAGCGCAGAAGGAACATATTTCAATCCGACGTTCTGAAGCACAAAGCAAACCATTGAACTGAAAATTCCAAGGTAAAGCATGGAAACAACAACCGTTGAATTTTTTATAAGTGAAATGTCAAAGTTTCCGTCTAAAAAAGGCGCAGTTACAAATCCCAGAACTCCGCTAGCCGCAAACTGAAAAAATGTAAGAAGAATCACATCTTCTTTCTTTACAAAAAATGAACCTGCAATTATATGAAGCGCAAAGAAAATTCCACAGATTAAAGTAAGAACATCTCCGCGGTTCATGATGTACCAGGCACCGTCTCCGTCAAGAGCAAGCAAGCCGATTCCTGTAAGAGCCACAGCCGCCGCAACCCAGACATACCAGCCCGGCTTTTTCTTAAAAACTGGCCAGCCGATAAGCGGAACAAGAATTACATAAAAAGTTGTAAGGAAAGCGTTTTTTCCGGCAGTTGTAAAATTGCAGCCAATTGTCTGGGTAAGATAGCCCAAAAACAAAAGAACTCCCAAAAAGCATCCGTGAAAAAAAATGTCTTTATTTAAATGCTTAAACCGTTTTATAAAAATCAAGCCGAAACAGACAGCGGCAATTGTAAAGCGGATTGCAACCATCCAAGTAGGTCCGACAAAATCCAAGCTGTCTTTTACAACAACAAAAGCAAATCCCCAGATTGCGGCAGTAAGAACCAGTCCCGCTCCAAAAATAATAGAAAGTTCACGTTTTTCCATAGCGGATAAGATAATAAGTTTTCAGTCTAAAGGTCAATACGGCCATGGCAAACGCATTATAAATGTATTCAGCATAAAACTGGCTCCCAGGCACGGTTTCCTGGTTCAAAATCGCACAATAATGCGCTACACACTGATTGTTGCAAAGTAACTATAGAATTACCCGCTCACGCGGTCGCAACAATCAGAGTGTTTTTGCCCAAGGAACCGTTCCCTCGCGCAAACTTTACTTAAATTATTTATAATGCGTTTGCCCTGTCAATACGGCTTGGACAAACCCAAAATAAAAAAACTCCGTGCAGAAAAATCCACACGGAGCCGAAACGGGTTATTCAAAAAGCAACTTTTATGTCATTTTCGGGCTTGTGTCAAAAAGTCTTTGCCAACACAAAGTTTATTAGATTGCCGGATCAAGTCCGGCAATGACATTTTAACTTATTGAACAAACCCAGTGCCAAAAGTTATTTTACAACGACTTTCTTCAAGTGCCAGATGTCTTTTACGTAGTCTTCAATTGTGCGGTCGCTTGAGAATTTTCCGCTGTTTGCAATGTTGATTAAAGCTTTTCTTGCCCAGGCTTTTTTGTCAGCATATTCAGCGGCAAGTTTTTCGTGAGCCTTAACATAAGAATCAAAGTCAGCAAGAATAAAGTAAACATCAGGCTGCTGTCCTTCAACACCGTAAACAATCGAATCGTGAAGTTCCTTGAACAAAAGTCCGCTTGGATCGTAAGTTCCGTCAACAAGCTGATTTACAACTTTTGCAAGAGATGGATTTCTGTCAAGATATTTTGTAGGATTGTAAGAATGCTCCTGCTTCATCTTGACAATTTCGTCCGCCTTAAGACCGAAGATAAATGCGTTGTCTTCTCCAGCCTCTTCAACGATTTCAATATTTGCGCCGTCCAAAGTTCCGATTGTGAGCGCGCCGTTCATCATAAACTTCATGTTTGAAGTTCCAGAAGCCTCAAATCCTGCTGTTGAAATCTGCTCGGAAACATCAGAAGCCGGAATGATTTTTTCTGCAACTGAAACGCGGTAGTTTTCAACAAACACAACACGAAGCTTGCCACGGACGCGGCGGTCATTGTTAACTCTTTCTGCAACAGTGTTGATAAGCTTGATAATTGCCTTTGCGCGGCGGTAACCAGAAGCTGCCTTTGCGCCAAAGATAAATGTGCGTGCAGGAGGATTATAGCTTGGATCTTCCACAATCTTGTTATAAAGATACATGATGTGGAACACGTTCAAAAGCTGTCTCTTGTATTCATGCAAACGCTTTACCTGTGTATCGAAAATGCTTTCCGGGTCAAGGAATTCATTCTGGCTATGCTTTAAGTATTCAGCAAGCTTTTCCTTGTTGTGGCGTTTGATTGCAATGAGTTCTTCCAAAGAAGCGTCGTCATCAACATATTTTTCAAGGCCTTTGAGAAGAGAAAGCTCTTTTTCCCAGCCGTGTCCGATTCTCTTTGTAATGAAATCAGAAAGTTCTGGGTTTGCGAACAAAAGCCATCTTCTCTGTGTAACGCCGTTTGTCTTGTTGTTGAATTTCTCTGGATAAATTTTGTACCAGTCCTTAAGTTCCTGCTCCTTAAGAATTTTTGTATGAAGGGCAGCAACGCCGTTTACGCTGAAACCTGCATGAATTGCAAGCCATGCCATATAAACTTTTCCGTCATGGATAATTGCCATGTGGTTCTGCTTTTCATAATCGTTAGGGAACTGCTGGCGAAGCTCAATTACAAAGCGGCGGTTGATTTCTTCAACAATCTGATAAATACGCGGAAGAAGTTTCTGGAAAACTTCGATTGTCCATTTTTCCAAAGCTTCTGAAAGAATTGTGTGGTTTGTATAAGCGAAAGTTTTCTGAACAACGCTCCAAGCATCGTCCCAGCCCACATTGTATTCATCAATGAGAATTCTCATAAGCTCAGGAATTGCAACTACTGGATGAGTGTCGTTAAGCTGAATAACATGATATTCAGGGAACTTTGAGAAATCAGCTCCGTAAGTATTTACAAAGTGATGAACCAAATCCTGAAGAGATGCAGAAGTAAAGAAATACTGCTGGCGCAAACGAAGTTCTTTTCCCATAGGACCATTGTCATTTGGATAAAGAACACGGCTGATATTCTCAGCATCGTTCTGGCGTTCAACTGCGCGGTGGTACTGCATATCATTGAAAAGCTGAAGATCGAATCCGTTAGGACTTGAAGCCTGCCACAAGCGCAATGTGTTTACATTGTTTGAACCGTAAGCAACAATCGGCATATCGTAAGGAGTCGCTGTAATTTCCTCTGCGTTTTCAAGATAGAATCTGTCCTGTCCGTCAGGAGTTTTTCCATATTTAATCTGTCCGCCGAATTTTACAGTTACAGCAAGGTCGCTTCTTTTTACTTCCCAAGGATCGCGGTGCTTAAGCCAGTTGTCAGGGAATTCAACCTGCTCGCCGTTGATGATGTGCTGCTCAAACATTCCGTATTCATAGCGGATTCCGTATCCATGTCCTGGATATTCAAGAGTTGCAAGTGAATCAAGGAAGCAAGCCGCAAGACGACCAAGACCGCCATTTCCAAGACCAGCATCAGGCTCTTCGTCTTCAATAAAGTCATAGCTGATGTTCATGTCTTTAAGGACATCTTTCACCTGCTCCATAATGCCAGAATTAATCAGGTTGTTTCCCAGCGCGCGTCCCATCAAAAACTCTGCGCTCAAATAATAAAGCTGCTTTGTAGGCTTAGCTTCATACTCTTTGCGGGTATTCATCCAGTTTGGCATGATAATTTCAAGCGCACTCGCGCTTACTGCATCAAACAAGTCGTGCTTATTTGCCTGTGTGATGTCTTTTCCATACTGGCGGCGCAGACGGGCTGTGAGATTTTCCTTAAACTGCTCTGCATCAAAAGTCATTTTTATATTCCTCCAATCAGCCTGTTAAGCTAAAAAGCAAAACGGCATTATGTTTACCTAGTATAATATGGAAACGTTTCCTTATTCAAGTTCCCGCCCGATTTTATTTTGCAACCAGAATCAGCATAGAGCTGGCAGGAAGCACATAGCGGTCTTGAGAAAGCAAAGTTTCAGCATTTTCCACAGAAAGAAGCGACGTTTCATCTTCAATAGAAGTGTCCGCGACTCTATACCATTTGCGTGAATCCGTAATAGCCGGAATTCTAAGCATTATATCCTGACGGTCTGTGTTTGCAGCGATAAAAAAATCGTTGTCGGAAATTTTTCCTGCCCCGGAATCAAATGTTCCCAAAAGCCTGAATGCAAGAAATCTTGAAATTTTGCTCCAGTCCGGATTGCTTCCATCGGCGGCGTACCACTGAATGTCCGGCTGCTTTCCTGCCATGCTGCCTTTAAAGAATTCAGTGCGGCGGAAAACAGGATGATTTTTTCTTAGTTCGATTGCTTTTCTTGTAAACGAGACAAGCGCAGAATTCAAGCCGCAGTTTCCCCAGTCAAACCAGCTGATGTCATTGTCCTGACAATACGCATTGTTGTTTCCCTGCTGTCCCCTGCGGAATTCATCTCCGCCCAAAAGCATCGGTGTTCCCTGCGAAATCAAAATTGTAAGCATATAGTTGCGCATCTGTCGGTTTCGCATTTTTTCGATTACAGGATTCAATGTAGGACCTTCGTAACCGTGATTGTAGCTCCAGTTTGAGTCTGAGCCATCGCGGTTGCCTTCACCGTTTTCATCGTTATGCTTTCCATTGTAGCTTACCAAATCGTTCATTGTAAAACCGTCATGGCAGCAAACGTAATTTATGCTGTGATACGGAGCGCGTCCAGAAATTGTAAACAAATCGCTTGAGCCGCTGATTCTTGTAGCCGCATTTGTAGAAACATATTCATCTCCGCGCCAAAATCTTCTTATATCATCACGGAAGCGGTCGTTCCATTCAGCCCATCTTCCGCCGGGGAATCCTCCAAGCTGATAAGCTCCGCCAGCATCCCAAGGCTCTGCAATTATTTTTGTTTTGCCAAGAACCGGGTCTTCTGCAATTGCATTTGTAAGCGGCGGAAATTTCAAAAGCTCGCCTTCCTGTCCTCTGCTCAAAATTGAAGCAAGGTCAAACCTGAATCCGTCAATGTGATAGTTCAAAACCCAGTAGCGCAAACTGTCAATTATAAAATTTCTTACGATAGGATGATTGCAGTTCACGGTGTTTCCGCAGCCTGAAAAATTCATGTAGTATTCTTTGTGGCTGCCAACAAGAGTATAGTAAACGCTGTTTTCAAATCCGCGGAAATTCAAAGCGACTCCATGCTCGTTTCCTTCCGCAGTGTGATTGAAAACAACGTCAAGAATAACTTCGATTCCAGCCTTGTGAAGTTCCCGAACCAAAGCCTTAAATTCATTTACGCAGCCACCGGGAGTTTTGTCCGCCGCAAAAGAAGCTTTCGGTGAAAAGAAATTTATTGTGCTGTAGCCCCAGTAATTTTTCATCCGTTCGCCAGTGCGCGGGTTCACATTTGAATTTTCAAATTCATCAAATTCAAAAATAGGAAGAAGCTCAACCGCAGTAATTCCCAAATCTTTAAGATAAGGAATTTTTTCAATAAAGCCAGCATAAGTTCCAGGGCAAGAAACTCCGGCATTTTTTCCAGCGGTAAAGCCCTTTAAATGAACTTCATAAATTACGCTTTCTGACAAAGGCCTGTTAATCGGCTTGTCTCCCTGCCAGTCAAAATTTTCATTGTCAACAACAACGCATTTTGGAAAAACTTTTGCGCACTGATTTTTTCCATGCTCGATGTCATTCTTGTCAAGCGGCGCAGAATAGTCAGGCGGAAGATTATAAAAAACAGAAACTGGAGTAATCGCCTTTGCATAAGGATCAAAAAGGCGTTGATGCACATTGAACCTATGGCCTTTTGAAGGCTCGAACGGTCCGTCTACCCTAAAAAGATAAAGAGAGCCGGGCTTTATTCCAGGCACAAACGCATGCCAAATATCGCCGGTTCTATTTTCAGAAGGACTGAATTCAACTTGAGCATAAGGCTCGCTGTCCTCGCTGGCAGAATAAAATTCCAAAAATACCTTTGTGGCATTCCGGCTAAAAACTGAAAAATTAACGCCGTCTTTAGCAACAGAAGCTCCAAGTGGAAGTGGTGTTCCGGGTAGAGAGTTCAAAATTTCCATGCCAAGATTATATCAGTTTTTCATTGGATTTTCCACTTTTTAATGAAAAAATCCATATTTGTTCCAACAAAAGCTGCACAATACATAATTATACTAAACGCAAAAAATAGCGACAACGGAAAAACAAAAAATTCTGCAGAAGCAAAAAACGCAAGCATTTCAAAAAGAACAACGCACAAAATCAAAGCCGCGCCAGCCACCAGCCACTGCCGCATAGAAACACGCTCTTTTTGCAAGTTGTACATTTCATAAGCTGAATCAAGGCGGCGCATGATTTCAACAACATTCTTTGAGTCGCATGAAATTTTTTTCATGTTTTCCTTGGAACATTTTTTTTCAAGCAGTGAAAATTTTCTTACAAAGTTTCTGCATTTTTTGCAAAACAAAAGATGAAC
The DNA here is from genome assembly GCF_945873775.1 of uncultured Treponema sp. GTDB lineage: Bacteria > Spirochaetota > Spirochaetia > Treponematales > Treponemataceae > Treponema_D. Next base: position 19,540 of record NZ_CAMCEC010000005.1, read on the forward strand.
AGTAAGACTTGCAGGCAGCCGCTCATTTTTATCCAAGGCGAAAAATTCATCCATATAAAAGTCGCAGTTCTTTTTCATTTATAATCCTCCAGCTTTTTTCCAAGAATTTTTTTTGCGCGGAAAATATGCGACTTGATTGTGTTTACAGGAATTCCTGTAGCTTTTGAAATTTCCTCATGGCTCATTCCGTTGAAAAAATAAAGCCGCACACATTCAGCATAACGTTCAGGCAAAATTTCAAGAGAGCCTTTTACAGCTTCCACAGTTGCAGAATAAATCAGTTCTTCCTCAGGCGTTTTTATTTTTCCCGGAATCAAATTTTCATCAGAAAGAGTTTCCGCATCGTGGCTTCTTTCCTTTTGATTCATCGCAGTTGTAAAGGCAATTCTTGTAAGCCAAGTTGAAAAAAGACTTTCGCCTTTAAAGCTTGAAAGTTTTTCATAAGCCTTCAAAAAAACATTCTGTGCAAAATCTTCAGAGTCAGCCTGATTATGAAAAAACCGCATTCCAATTGCAAAAATACGCTTATAGTAAAAACCCGTCAGCTTGGAAAACGCACGGGAAGAACCGTTCAAGGTTTCCTGCACATAGTAAAAATCACGTTTTCTAATAACAAGATTTTCCAGAGACGAAGAAATTGTTTTTTTCATAGATAAAAACTAAAACTAAAAAATTACTTTGAAATCCTGTGGAAAAGCAAAAGCATTATGCCGACTGCAAGCGGAATAAGTCCGCCTAAAAGTCCCCAGGAAAGATGCTTTAAAAGCACAAACATCAATGAAAGAACAATTCCCACGCCAACAAGACAAAGTCCCAAAAGCAAAGAAAAATTCCGCAAGTCAATTCTCGGCGGATTGTACGAGTCTTTTTGAATCAGCATTACATTTTCGTGGTGCTTCCATAACAAGGCGAAAAAAATAATTGATGCCGCAAAACAAATTCCAACAATCGGAATAATTGAAACAATAACCTGTGCAGCAGGCGAAACAATCTGGTTCATATAATCTGTAACCTCTTAAAATATAAGACACAATTTTATAAAAAAAGTTGCAAGAAAAAAAGGCATGATGCAAAACACACCATGCCTCTAAAAATGAAACTTAACGCAACATTAAAGTGTCGGCTTTCTGTCGAAATACGCCTTTGTCTCCTTTGCCACAATGCCGCTGAGAACAATCAGCGAGATGCAGTTCGGGATTGCCATGAGCGCGTTCGTGATGTCAGCGATTGTCCAGACCGCGGAAATCGTCATGTAAGGTCCAATTGCAACCGCAAGAATGTAGAGCCATCTGTAGACTTTTACGACCGTCATGTTTCCGTTTGAAAGGTACTCAAGACATTTTTCTGAATAGTAGTCCCAGCCGAGGATTGTCGTGAACGCGAAGAACACAAGGCAGAGCATGAGCAGGAACTGAACCGAATGCTGGTCGCCGCCGAGAACTTTTGAGAACGCAGCCGAAGTGAGTGCCGCTCCTGAAAGTCCGCTGTTCCATACATCGCCGCCCGCAATCACGATTGAAAGTCCTGTCATCGTGCAGATAACAAGAGTGTCGATGATTGTTCCGGTCATGTTTACCATTCCCTGCTCGACAGGCTCGTTTGTCTGAACTGCGGAAGCCGCAATCGGAGCTGAACCGAGACCGGCCTCGTTGGAGAAGATTCCGCGCGCGATTCCCTTCTGCATCGCCATTCTGATTATTGTTCCGGCTGTCGCGCCTGCAAGAGCCTGCATTCCAGTGTCCGCACCGAACGCTCCTTTGAATATGAGCGCGAAAGCTCCAGGAATTTTTGTCGCGTTCATGATAAGAACTGAAAGACCGAGGAACACGTAGATTATCGCCATGGCAGGAACAACTTTTTCGGCAACCTTCGCGATTCTCTTCAAACCGCCGATTACAACGAGGGCTACGGAAATTGTGATTACCGCGCCGCCGATTACAGTCGCCCAGGAATATGAGTTTCCGCCGAGCGTGAATGCGACCACAGACTTGTTAGGGTCAAAAGCGTTCTGAACCGCGCCGCAGATTCCGTTTACCTGAGTGAAAGTTCCGATTCCGAAAAGTCCTACGAGCGTTCCGAAAATTGCAAAAAGAACCGCAAGCCATTTCCAGTTCTTGCCCATTCCCTTCTCAATCACATAGAAAGGTCCGCCCAGAACGTGTCCGTCCTCCTTGACCTCGCGGTATTTGATTGAAAGCATACATTCCGCGTACTTTGTGGCAGTTCCCAGAATCGCCATGAACCACATCCAGAAAAGAGCTCCCGGACCACCTGCAAGAATAGCGGTTGCGACTCCGACAATGTTTCCGGTTCCGATTGTGGCGGAAAGAGCCGTGCAGAGCGCGCTGAATCCCGAAAGCTCGCCGTGGCCTTCATTTTCCTTAAAGATTCCCTTGAAGGCGCGTCCGAATTTTGTGAACTGGATTCCGCGGGTACGGATTGTCATCAGTAGACCTGTGACAAAAATCAGGATGATGGTTGGAAGTCCCCATACGACATCATCAATAGTGTTGAGGATTGCTTCAAAAGACATTTTGTGTCCTCGCAAGAAAAAAAATAAGAGCCGCCCAGTTTTACCTGAACAGGCTCTCCAAAGAGTGATGAACGGACATTTTTTATGCTCTGTCCACTTTGCCTGAGATGTCGGCTTGAATAGCCTTAACCCTTCGGCGCTCCACAAGGATTTATGGAGACTCTCCAGAGAATCAAAAAATCAACAACGCTGTTTTCTTGACAATTCAAACTATCATTTTTTTTTAATTTAATCAACAGAATTTTTTTCTATTTGCAATGGCATTTTTTGCAAGCAGCGGCTCCGGGACATCCTATGCAGATGTGGTTTCCGCTTAAACGGGCATTTCTTTTCTGCTTTACAATATAAACAATGACAGCAACAAGCCATACTGCAAGCACAAGAATTCCAACAATGTTTCCAATCATAATCAGCCTCTGAAAAAAAATAAATAAACTTTATAAAAAAAACAAGGCTTTCCAAGAAAAAATTCCCAGAAAGCCTTATTCAGTTCAAGAACAAAACTTTCTCAAGCTTCATCCTTTTTTTGTTTATGCTTTTTTATTTTTTCTACGATTGTGATTACCGCGACACACATAACATAAAGAACTGCAAGCACGGCAATCATTATTCCCATAGAAAATTTGCCTATGGAACCGCCCATATTTTTTATGATGCGCTCTTTGAATCAAAGTACTGTCCCTTGTAAGGATCTTTTCTGAACAAAGCGAAAATAATTCCTGCAAGGAAAATAAAAGCGAATACAGTTCCCACGCCAAAGTGTCCGTGAACAAAAAGCATTCCAAGCTGGTAAACAATCAATGTCAAAACGTAAGCGAAAATATTCTGGAACAAGATTGCAAACCAGAACCATTTGCGGCTCTTAAGCTCGTTTGCCATTGTAGCAATTGCGGCAAGACAAGGAGAATCAAGCAAGTTGAACATAAGGAATGCAAAGGCTGCCAACGCTGTAGCAAACCATCCGCTGATAGCTTCAGCAACAACTGCGTCATCTTCAACATTTTCCTCATCAACATTTGCAAGAACGCCCATTGTAGAAACAATCGCTTCTTTTGCGCTGAATCCAGACAAGCTAGCTGCCGCGCTCTGCCAGCCGCCAACTTTTTCACCAAATCCAAGTGGCTTGAATACGTAGCGGATAACATTTCCAACGTCAGCAAGCAAAGATTCGTCTGCGTCAACAAGTCCGAATCCGCCTTCAACTGCCTCTTCAACAACTTCGCCGTTTTCTACAACTTCATCTTTTGGAGAAGCGAATCCGTAAGAAGAAAGGAACCAGATTACAAGACAAGCAACGAAAAGAATTGTTCCGGCTTTTACAATAAATCCTCTAAGGCGTTCCCAAGTGTGCATGAGAACTGTCTTAAGCTGCGGAAGGTGATACTGCGGAAGCTCCATAACGAAAGGCGCGGCTTTTCCGTGGAAAGGCTTTGTTTTCTTGAGCATAATTGCTGCCATTACAACAGCTCCGATTCCGATTACATACATCAAAAGTGTAAGAGAACCGCCGTCCCATCCAGTGAGTTTTGCACCGATAACACCAGCGATAAGCGCAATTACAGGAAGCTTTGCTCCACAAGGAATCCAAGTAGTAGTAAAGATTGTAAGACGTCTGTCGTTGTCATTTTCGATTGTGCGGCTTGCCATAATTCCAGGAACGCCACAGCCAGAACCTACAAGAAGCGGAATAAACGATTTTCCAGAAAGACCGAACTTGCGGAAAATGCGGTCCATAACGAACGCAATGCGAACCATGTATCCGCAGTCTTCAATCAAAGAAAGAAGAAGGAACAAGACAGCCATCTGAGGAACGAATCCAAGAACCGCTCCAACACCGCCAATAACACCGTTGACAATGCAGTCAATAAGAACTTCGTTTGCGCCGGCATTTGTAAGAGCTTCTTCCACGGAAGCCGAAATTCCCGGAATAGCAAGTCCTTCAATTCCAAGGAAGTTCCAGCCATCTCCAAAGAGTCCGTCATTCGCCCAGTCAGTCAAAACTGTTCCAAGAGAAGAAACTGCAATGTAATAAACAACCCACATTACTGCAAGGAAAATTGGAATTCCAAGCCAGCGGTTTGTAACAATGCGGTCGATTTTGTCTGAGCGGGTCATTTTCTGTCCAGACTTTCTTACGCAGCGGCTTACGATTCCCTGAATGTAAACGTAGCGTTCATTTGTTATGATTGACTCAACGTCATCATCTTTTGCTTTTTCCAATGCCTTTGAGATTTCTTCAGCTTTTGCAGAATCCGCAGAAGAAAGAGCAAGCTGTCCAAGCACAACAGAATCGCGTTCAAGAAGCTTTATTGCGTACCATCTTTTCAATTCTGATTTTACAGTTGAAGGAACAAGAGCTTCCATCTTTGAAATATATTCTTCAACATCTTTTGAGAAAACTGCAGTCGGAATAAAAGCTTTTCCAGATTCAGCAGCTTTCTTTGCAGCGGCGGCAGCTTCCTTTACGCCAGTTCCTTTGAGCGCGCTTGTTTCAATTACAGTGCAACCAAGTTCAGCCTGAAGTTTTTCTGTATCAACAGAATCGCCTGATTTTTTAAGAACATCAATCATGTTCAAGGCAATTACTGTAGGCTTTCCAAGTTCAAGAAGCTGAGTTGTAAGATAAAGGTTTCTTTCAATATTTGTAGCATCAACCAAGTCAAGGATTGCGTCCGGATTGTCTTTGATAAGATAATCGCGGGAAACAACTTCCTCTGATGTATAAGGTGAAAGTGAATAAATTCCAGGCAAGTCTGTTACAACAACATCCTTCATGCCTTTCATTTTTCCTTCTTTCTTTTCAACAGTAACTCCAGGCCAGTTTCCTACGTACTGGTTTGAGCCTGTAAGGTTGTTGAACATTGTGGTTTTTCCGCAGTTTGGATTTCCTGCAAGAGCAATTCTGATTTCTGACATTTTATTCTACCTCAATATTTTCAGCGTCATCTTTGCGAACGCTAAGCTCGTAGCCACGAATTGTAACTTCAACAGGATCGCCAAGAGGTGCGACTTTGCGGACATAAACTTCGCATCCGTTTGTAAATCCCATGTCCATAAGACGTCTTTTTAAAGCGCCTTCACCGTTCAACTTTTTTACCTTTACAGTTGAACCAACTTGTGCTTCACGCAATGTACCCATTTATTTTTACTCCTATAAAAAGCCAATGAGAAGTTTCAGTTTTTGATTTTAGTTTTAGAAAATCAGACAATAATCTTGGAAGCCATGCTGCTGTCCAATGCGACACGGGCTTCCTTGACTTTTACAATCAAGCCGGTCTTTACTTTCTGAACAATAGTGACTAAAGAGCCAACATTGAATCCAAGCTCATTCAAGTGCTGTCTTACCTGCGGATTTCCATTAACACCAGAAATTTTTACTTCATCTCCAGGATTTGCAAACAATAATGGCATAAAAACCTCCTGACAAGTTAACAAAGAGCAACAATGATTACCTAAAACAAATAAAAATTAACCTGCCCTAACCTTCGTTATCTTACACTAACTAAAATGATATGTCAATAAATTCTGAATTTCTAAAAATCAATTTGTCTTTTAGAATGGAAATAAAAAAAACTTCCAGCTTCAAAAGAAACCGGAAGTCTTGCAAAGTTCAAATAAAAAATTTGCTTATTAAATTTTTGGCTTTACAAATGCCGCCCAGACACGGTCAGCTTTTGCAATGTGATTCAAAATCCAGCCAACCATGTAAGAATAGAATCTTGCGCCGTCATCTTTGCGGTCAGAAGAAAGCTGCTTAATCTGATGGTTAACTTCATTTATAAAGTTGTCATGCGCAGTCTTGTGAATGTCAACTCCGGAATATCCGTACTTGCGCATAAATTCCTCTTCATTTGAAAAATGGTAAACCGTGTAGTCTGTAAGTTTTTTTAGAACCTTCGCCATATTAAGACCATAAGCTTCATCAGTACCAGTAGCCGCAGCGTAAAGTTCATTTGCAATCTGAATCAGTTTTTTGTGCTGATTGTCAATTTCAGGAATTCCCAAAAGATAAGAGTCGCTCCATTCAATTTTTTCAACCATCTTTTTACCTCCAATGGCAAATCTATTCAAGCTAAAATCAGCTGAAGTTTTTCAGTCCTTCAAAATCCAATGTAGCAAAATAATCCTCGACTGTTTCGCGGCGGCGGATTTCTTTTACAGATCCATCTGAACGCAAAAGAAGTTCTCCGGCACGAAGCTTTCCGTTGTAGTTAAAGCCCATTGCTCTTCCGTGCGCGCCGGCATCGTGGATAATCAAAAGGTCTCCAGTTTCAATTTTTGGAAGATTTCTCTGAACTGCAAATTTATCGCAGTTTTCGCACAAGCTTCCAGAAACATCATAAATATAATCTTTAGGAGCGTTTTCTTTTCCGCTGACAGTAACTTCATGGTAAGCTCCGTACATTCCAGGGCGCATCAAGTCCGCCATGCTTGCGTCAACTCCAATGTAGTTGCGGTAGATATTTTTTTCGTGAATCGCTTTTGTAACAAGCCAGCCGTAAGGTCCTGTAATAGGACGTCCGCATTCAAAGCAAAGCTTTAAAGGATCTAGTCCAGCCGGAACAATCATCTTATCGTAAAGAACTTTTGTTCTTTTTGCGACATAATCAAGGTCAACTTTTTTCTGTCCGCTCTTGTAAGGAATTCCAACTCCGCCGCCAAGATCCGCAAACTCAATATTAACGCCGCACTCTTTTTGAACCTCAAGAATAAGCTCAAAAACTATGCGCGCAGTGTCAACAAAGAAATCAGGGTTAAGCTCGTTGGAAGCAACCATCGTGTGAATTCCAAAATGCTTTACGCCTTCCGCCTTGCAAATTTTATAAGCCTGAATCATCTGCTCTTTTGTAAGACCGTACTTGGCTTCTTCCGGCTTTCCGATTATAGAATTTCCGCCTTCCTTTAAAGGTCCAGGATTATATCTAAAGCAGATTGTGTCTGGAAGCTTTCCGCCGAGAGCATTTTTCAAAAACTCAATATGAGTAATGTCATCGAGGTTTATAATTGCTCCAAGTTTCTGCGCATAAACAAATTCCTGGGCGGGAGTGTCGTTGCTTGTAAACATTATTCTGCGCCCGGTTATTCCAGATTTTTCGCAAAGCATAAGTTCCGGCAAGCTAGAACAGTCTCCGCCGCAGCCTTCACTTTCAAGAACTTTTAGAATGTAAGGATTGGGAAGCGCCTTGACCGCAAAATATTCCGTAAACGAAGGAAAAATGCTGAATGCTTTATAAAAATATTTTACATTTTCGCGGATTGCTTTTTCATCATAAATATAGAAAGGAGTAGGAAATTTTTTTGCAAGCTCAACAAGCTGGCTATGGCTCAACGGAAAATCTGAACTCATAAAATGCCTCCAAAACAAGCTGGTAATTTTTGCAATAGTATTGCACTTTTTTGGAGGGAAGACAAGCCACCTTTTTTTTCAGCTTAGCGAATTGATGCGACTTTTCTTGCCGCATATTAAATTTTCACATTCTTCAAGAGAATTATTTTGCAAGGATTTCGGATAAAAGTGCAAGCAACGCCTTTATGTCAAATGGCTTGGAAACAAAATAATCCATTCCAGATTTCAATGCCTGCTCCTTGTCTTCTTCAAAAGCATTCGCCGTCATCGCAACAATTGGAATAGAAGACTTGGACTTGCTTTTCATCTCGCGGATTTTCATAGAAGCCTCGTATCCATTCATGACAGGCATCATCACATCCATAAGAATAACTTTGTAATATCCGTCCGGGCAAGCAGAAAGCATATCCAGCGCGATTTTTCCGTTTTCAGCCTCGTCAATAACAAAGCCTGCGCCCTTTAAAAGTTCCCTTGCAATGTCGCGGTTAAGGCTGTTGTCTTCCACCAAAAGAATTCTAGTTCCTTTCAAGTCCACTGATTTTTCCGGGGAATCAGAAATTTCTTTTTTGCCAGATTCTGTTTCAGGAGCATTTTCAAAGTCAAAACATATAAGAAATTCTGTTCCAACATCTTTTTTGCTTTTTAGAAAAATCGAACCGTCCATTTTTTCAACAAGATTTTTTGAAATTGAAAGTCCAAGCCCTGTTCCCTGAACATGAAAGTTTTCAATATTTTCGTCCCGCTCAAACGGATTAAAAACTTTTTTCTGAAACTCTTCCGACATTCCAATTCCGTTGTCCTTGATTCTGAATTGATACGAAGAATATCCATCCGAAACAGAAGGAGTTTCCGCGGCGGTGAATTTTATTGAGCCGTTTTCTCCAGTGTATTTTACAGAGTTTCCGAGGATGTTTATAAGAATCTGCTTGAGCCTGAGCTTGTCGCAAAAAACTTTACGGCTAAGATTTCCATGGCGCAAAACTGAATAATTAAGTTTTTTAGATTGAAGTTGCGGCTGAATAACGCTGTCAACTTCCGCAAGAATATCTTCAATTGTATTCGATGTGAGCTTTATTTTTATTTTTCCGCTTTCAATTCGGGACATATCAAGCACATCATTTATAAGGCAAAGCAAATAGCTTGAACTTGTCTTTATGCGCGCAAGATCCGACTTTATAAGTTCCGGGTTTCCAATGTGCTTTTCCGCAAGCGAAGTGTAGCCGATAATTGCGTTCATAGGAGTTCTAATGTCGTGGCTCATGTTGGAAAGGAATCGCGACTTTGCGTGGCTTGCAAGTTCCGCCATGGACAACGCTTCCTGCAATGCTTTCCGCTGTTTCATCTCATGTTCGGTTTCCGTGTCAACATTCATAAAGCCCATAAGAACATTTCCTGTTTCGCGGATATTTCCAATTCTAACAACAGTAAGCTTCATGTAGGAAATTTTGTTGTTTATATACGAGCGGAAATTTACGTAATAACTTTCACGCTTGGAAAGCTGCTTTAAAATATTTTCACGGGAAAAAGCACGTTTGATCATGTCGCGGTCATCTTCATAAACTGAAACGCTGGCGTAAAAATCAAGCACATCGTCATAAGGAAGACCTTCCAAAGATTCATTGTAAAAAGAACTTACTCTGTCGTTGATTCTTACAATGCGGATTATTCCAGACATTACATTTATCATAAAAACATTGCTGTATTCAATTGTAAGAGCGTTGATAATTTCCAGCTGATAAAGTTTTTCTTCTTTTTGCCTGTAGCCGCTTGTAATATTTTTTACAACAGCAAGTCCCATTATGTCGCCAGTGTTTTCGTCCTTTGTAAGAATTATTGTTGTGCGTGTCCAAAAAGATTCGCCGTTGTAAGTAGACCTGCTTGAGTCAAACTGAATTTCATATTTTTCCATTATAAACGAATCCAAGAGACAGTAAACGTTCATCTTCTCAAGGAATCGTTTTTTTTCTTCATCCGACAAATCCCAGCAAAGCGCGTCAATAAAATCAGTGTAAGAACAGTTTTCAGGAAGCCCCATCGCAGGCTTAAGCTGAATAATCCGGTCGCTCATTCTCTGCACAGGATTTCCTACAATCAAGTCTTTTGAAAGATTGAATTCATAGAGAATCATTGCGTCGGCAGCGATTGCCTTTTTGTACTGATTTGTTTTTATATCGCCGCTATCCAAAATGTAGCCGCTAACACTTTTTTTTATCTGGGAAAACTCATGTTCCTTGTCGTCTGAAAAAATAGAAATATTTTGCATTTTCTTAATTGTAATCCTAAATGAAAGAAAACACAAATAAAAACAAAAGCCAGAAATGAGTAAAAAAAATAAGCCGCCTGCAAAAAACTTTTCAGCTTAATGCAAACGGCTTTAAATTTTTTCAGCAAAAGTAAAGCTAGATGCGCTCTACAACAAGCTGGCCCATTTCCTTTGTGCCGACAAGTTTTCCAGAAGACTTAAGCTCTTCAAGGTGGCTTCCGGCAATGTCGCCTGTTCTGTAGCCTTCATCAAGAACTGAATTAACAGCGTCTTCAATAACTTTTGCTTCTTTTTCAAGTCCAAAGCTATAGCGCAAAAGCATCGCGGCAGAAAGAATTGTCGCAAGAGGATTTGCAAGATTTTTTCCGGCAATGTCTGGAGCAGAACCGTGAATCGGCTCGTAAAGTCCAGGACCTCCGTCGCCCAATGAAGCTGAAGCCAGCATTCCGATTGAGCCTGTAATCTGGCTTGCTTCGTCAGAAAGAATGTCGCCGAACATATTGCTTGTTGCAATTACATCGAACTGACGCGGGTTGCGGACAAGCTGCATAGAAGCATTGTCAATATAAAGGTAAGAAAGCGCAACATCAGGATAGTCGCCTTTTACAGATTCTGTAACTTTTCTCCAGAGCTGGCTTGAATTCAAGATGTTCGCCTTGTCAACTACGCAAAGACGCTTCTGGCGTTTCTGTGCGAATTCAAATCCCATGCGGACAATGCGCTCAATTTCACTCCAAGTATACTTTTCTGTGTCCCAGGCAGATTTTCCGTCAGCGGCAGTTCCTCTGTCCCCAAAGTAAATTCCGGAAATCAGCTCGCGGACAATGAGAATGTTAAGTCCATCGCCGACAATTTCATCTTTTAAAGGACAAGCATCTTTAAGCTGCTTCCACATTACAGCCGGACGAAGATTTGCAAAAACTTTCATTCCTCCGCGAAGACCAAGCAATGCTTTTTCAGGACGAAGTTCAGACGGAAGGTTGTCCCACTTTGGACCGCCCACAGCGCCAAGAAGAACAGCATCGCTTTTAAGGCACTTGTCAAGTTCTTCCTGTGGCAATGGCTTTCCGAACTTATCGATTGCGCATCCGCCGGCAGTAACAGTTTCATAATTAAATTTATGACCGAATTTTGAAGCAACTGTGTTCAAGACATTTACAGCTTCGGCAACAACATCAGGACCAATTCCATCTCCAGGAATCAAAGCAATATTTTTTTCCATAATCAAACTCCTATAAAAAGTCAACGAAAACTTTACTAATACTAAAGTTTATAAAGTATTTATAAAATACTCCAAAGCAACATTTATGTAAAGGACATTAAATGAATTTGTGATATTTTTTTTCAATATCCTTAATCAGTTTGTATTCAAAAGAATCAACCAAGGCAAGCCAGGAAGCTTCAATAACATCGCAGCTCACACCGATTGTCGTCCAGCTGTCAGTTCCGTCTGTAGATTCAATCAGAACACGGACACTTGCGGCTGTGGCTGATTTTCCGTCAAGAACGCGGACTTTATAGTCTGTAAGGTGAATATCCTGCACGCTCGGATAAAAAGATTTGAGCGCAGTGCGCAACGCAAAGTCAAGAGCGTTAACAGGACCGTTTCCTTCGCCGGCGGCAATTTCTTCATGACCGTCAACTTCAATTTTAAGCTGGGCAAAAGAATAAAGTCCTTCTTCAATAAGCGGAGACTCATCGGAAGTTTTATAGTAACGCAATTTAAAGAACGGCTGGTATTTTCCAATCGACTTGCGGACTAAAAGCTCAAAGCTTCCGTCTGCGCCTTCAAACTGGTAGCCCTGATGCTCAAGTTCTTTTACCTTCGCCATGATTTCTGAAACAACCGGACTTGACTTTGTAATTGACGGATCAAACTTTCTGATTTTTTCAATAACCATGCTTCTTCCAGCAACTTCGCTCATAAGGAACACGCGGGAATTTCCAACTGACTCAGGCTCGATGTGCTCATAAGCAAACGGATTTTTTAGAACCGCATCGATGTGCATTCCGGCTTTGTGCGCAAAAGCATTCTGGCCGACATAAGGAAGCCCCGGGTCAAGCGTAATGTTTGTAATTTCCGCAACGCGCTTGCATATTGGAGTGAGCTGTTTTATGTTTTCTTCTGGAATACACTTGCAGTTCATCTTAAGCTGAAGATTTGAAATTATTGTAGAAAGATTTGCGTTTCCTGTGCGCTCGCCGAATCCAAGAAGAACACCCTGAACATGAGTTGCGCCGGCTTCAACTGCGACAAGAGAATTTGCAACGGCAAGCCCAGAATCATTGTGCGTGTGAATTCCAATCACCGCGCCCGCCCCGAATTTTTCAACAGCGGCACGGACACCTTCGCGGCACTCTTCAATCATTGCGCCGCCTTTTGTCTCGCAAAGTGAAAGGACGCTCGCCCCACCCTCAATCGCAGCACCCAAAGCCTTTAAAGCGTAATCTTTGTTCGCCTTGAATCCTGTAAAAAAATGCTCGGCATCAAAAATAACATTGCGGCCACGCTGCTTTAAATATGCGCAAGTATCCCTTATCATTTCAAGATTTTCTTCAAGGGAAGCATGAAGAATTTCCGTAGCCTGAAAATCCCAAGTCTTTCCGAAGATAACGACAGTTTCCGTTTCCGCAGAAAGAAGGCTTTGCAAGTTAGCGTCTTCCGCGCATGAAGAGTCTTTCCTTCTTGTTGAGCCGAACGCAACAATCTGAGAATTTTTCAGTTTAAGGCTTTTTGCACGCTGAAAGAATTCCATGTCCTTGGGATTCGAGCCAGGGTTTCCGGCTTCAATATATTTTATGCCCAAGTCGTCCAAAGCCTGCACAATATGAATTTTATCCTGAACAGAATAGCTTATTCCTTCTCCCTGCGAACCGTCGCGCAAAGTAGAATCAAGTATCTCAATCTTTCTTTCCATAGCGGAAAATATATCAGAAATAATTTTTTTTTAATAGCGTGATTCAGGAATATTTAATTTTCCTCTGGAATTCTTTAAAAGCTTCAAGAATATTGTATTTTCCAGATGGAATTCGTCAAAAAACTCAAGAATATGGAATTTTCCTGAAGAATATGCATAAAAAGTCTGGAATATCTTGTATTCTTCAATATTTATGCAAATTCTTCAAGAATATACAATATTCCAGAAGAATATCATTTATTCCTGTATATTTATGCATATTTTAACAGAAAATCGGCTTAAAATTGCACAATGGTTCAGATTCTGATAAACTAAGGCAAATTTTATTCGGAGAAAAATATGTACATTACATGCTTAGATTTAGAGGGCGTTCTTGTTCCTGAAATTTGGATTGCATTTGCAAAGGCTTCTGGAATCCCAGAGCTTACACGCACAACACGCGACGAGCCGGACTACAACAAGCTCATGAACTGGAGAATCGGAATTCTTAAGGAACACAAGCTTGGGCTCAAGGAAATTCAGGAAGTAATTGAAAAAATAGATCCGCTTCCTGGCGCAAAGGAATTCCTTGACGAGCTTAGATCAATCTGCCAGACAATAATAATCAGCGACACATTCACGCAGTTCGCTTCTCCGCTGATGAAAAAACTCGGACAGCCTACAATTTTTTGCAACTCGCTTGAAGTTTCTGATTCCGGGGAAATCACGGGATTTAAAATGCGCATCGAAAATTCCAAGCTGACAACAGTAAAAGCTCTTCAGTCAATTGGATACGATACAATCGCATCTGGAGACAGCTACAACGACCTTGGAATGATAAAGGCAAGCAAAGCGGGATTTTTATTTAAAAGCACAGACAAAATAAAGTCGGAAAATCCAGAGCTTCCGGCGTTTGAAGAATACAGCGAGCTTCTTGACGCAATAAAAGCCCAGCTGAAAAAATAATAATTTTTGCAAAAAAGCATACTCTGGATTTTTCCAAAGTATGCTTTTTTTTTATTTATGGTTTATCAAAACCTTAAAAACGGATGAGCCAAGGCCTTGAGTGCAATCGTGCCTTGACCAGACGTATTAGAACAGTCCTGAAATTATTCCGTTGTCATCAACGTCTATATTAAGAGCCGCAGGAGCTTTTGGAAGTCCAGGCATATCAACGATGTCGCCGGCAAATGCAACAACAAATCCTGCTCCAGAATAAAGCTGAACATCGCGGATCGGGAACACGTAATCTTTTGGCGCGCCCTGCAAAGATTTGTCGTGGCTTATTGAGTTCTGGGTTTTCGCCATGCAGATTGGAAGAGATCCAAATCCCTGCTCTTCAAACTGCTTGAGTTTTTTCAAAGCCTTTCCTTCAAATTCAACAGAAGAAGCTCTGTAAATTTCCTTTGCAAGAATTTCAATTTTTTGTTTAAGCGGAATATCAAGCGGATAAATATTTTTGAATTCAGAAGGTGAATCGCAAAGCTCAACAACTTTATGAGCAAGGTCAACAGCTCCGTTTCCGCCTTTTTCCCAGCCTTCGCAAACTACAGCGTTGCATCCATTTTCCGAGCAAAGTTTCTGCACAAGCGCAATTTCTGAATCAGTGTCTGTAATAAATTTATTGATTGCAACAGCGACAGGCACTCCGAATTTTTTCATGTTCTCAATATGAGCCTTGAGGTTTGCAAATCCGATTTCAACAGCCGGAATATTTTCTGCGGCAAGGTCTGCCTTTGCAACACCGCCGTGCATTTTAAGAGCGCGCACAGTAGCAACAATCACAGCGGCATTTGGAGCAAGTCCGTTCATGCGGCATTTTATGTCAAAGAATTTTTCAGCTCCAAGGTCGGCGGCAAAGCCAGCTTCGGTAACAACGTAGTCTCCCAAGGCAAGCGCGCAAAGTGTGGCGTTGATTGAATTGCATCCGTGGGCAATATTCGCAAAAGGTCCTCCATGTATAAATGCAGGATTTTTTTCAAGTGTCTGAACCAAGTTTGGGCGGATTGCATCTTTTAAAAGCGCGGCGACAGCTCCAGTGCAGCCAAGGCTTCCGAATGTAACAGGATTCTTGTTGTAATCTGCGCCGATTGTAATTTTGGAAATGCGCTCTTTCAATTCTGAAATTGTTTTTGACAGGCAGACAATCGCCATTATTTCGCTTGCAACTGAAATCTGAAAATGGCTTTCACGCGGAACTCCGTCAATTTTTCCGCCAAGCCCGACAATCACATTTCTAAGAGAGCGGTCATTCAAGTCCACGCATCTTTTCCAGGAAATTGTGCGGGGATCGATGTTTAAGGAATTTCCCTGTTGAATATGGTTGTCAATAAGAGCCGCCATAAGATTGTTTGCAGCAGTGATTGCATGAATGTCGCCGGTAAAATGAAGGTTTATATCTTCCATTGGAACAACCTGCGCATAACCGCCGCCGCAAGCTCCGCCTTTTATTCCAAAGCAAGGACCAAGCGAAGGCTCGCGCAAAGCAATTACAGAGTTTTTTCCAATTTTTCTAAGGCCGTCTCCAAGCGCAATCGTTACTGTTGATTTTCCTTCGCCAGCAGCAGTCGGAGTCATCGCAGTAACCAAAACAAGTTTTCCGCGGGAAGAAGAGTCAAGTGCTTTTTTCTGCAAGGCATTGAGTTTTTCAAAGGAAATTTTTGCTTTGTAGTTTCCGTAAAGCTCCAAAGATTCCCGGTCAATTCCAATTTTTTCCGCGATTTTTTCAACTGGCTCCATTACATTTTTCTGGGCAATTTCAATGTCAGTCATTTTTTTCCTCTACATCTAAAAGTCTTATCTCTTCCTTTGTGAGCGGTCTGTAGCTTCCTTCTTCCAAAGTTTCATCCAGAAAAAGATTGTTGATTCTTATTCTTTTTAAGTAAACAACTTCGTTTCCAAGGGCTTTGAAGATTCGCTTTACCTCGTGGAATTTTCCTTCCGTAACAGTAAGGCAGCAAACTTCTGAAGGATTTTCGCTAGTTTTGGTATAATACTGATTTTTATCTTTCCATTCAATTACGGCAGGGCGGCAGTCAGCTTCTCCGTCTTTTCCTTCGGCTTCAATGTGAACTCCGGCGGCAAGTTTTTTTTCGTAGCTTAGCTTTTCTGAATCATCAACGGAATCGCGCAAATAGACAAGATAAGTTTTTGGAACTTCATACTTTGGAAATGTAACCCGATGAATTAAATTTCCGTCGCTCGTAATAACAAGAAGTCCTTCGGTATCCGCGTCAAGCCTTCCGACTGTGCTAAGATTTCCGCCTGGATATTTTCTGTTGTCTTCTGGTGAAATATATTCAAAAACAGTTTTTCTTCTGTCGGATTTTGTGGAGCAGACTGCGCCGCAAGCCTTGTTCATCATAAAGTACGCATTTTGTTCAACAGTAAGAATTTTTCCGTCCACAAGAATTTCGTCAGTGCTTCCGTCTGCGTGAAATTCCGGTTCTCTTACAATAATTCCATTTACAGAAATTTTTCCGCTTCTTATAAGACGCTTTACATCACGGCGCGTTCCCATTCCATTGTTTGAAAGAATCTTATCAAGGCGTTCTGTGTTTTTTAAATCAGACATTTTTCAACCTAATTTTTAACTGCAATAAAAAGCAATGCAGCGCAAGCAACACAAAATGCCGCCACACTGCAAATGAAATAAAATTTTATTTTAAATTATTTTTTAGCTTTTGGATTTACAGGCTCTTCAAAAATAATTCTGTCGCCAGTTTTTATTTTTAGTCCGCCTCCAAAAGCAAGATTTGACAAAACATAATTTCCGTCATCGTTCAAGGAAATTTCGCCAATCGCAATTTTGTCTTTTCCGCGCCAAAGTGAACAAGGTAAAATAAAATCACGGTATTCAGGATTAGTGAAAATATTGCGGCTGAATTCGGCAATGTAAATTTCAGTGCCAGAATAATCACTTTGTTTTGCAATAATTCCGTCAGCTGTGCTTTTTCCAAAAGGCTCTGAACAAATCGCTTCAAGGAATTCATTGTAATCCGAAGAAACACGTTCATAATCATTTTCCACGGAAGTTTTTTCCGCAATGAGCCTGTTGACTTCCGAAACGCTTGCAACTGAAATTTGATTTCCGGCAGTGTACGCATAACGCTTAATTGAGCGAACAAACGAAGCAACCGCATTTTCATCTTTAAATGGAAGCTGCTCTAAAAGCTCTGAAATTTTTTCAATTGAATCGTACAAATCTCTTTGAATTTCAAACACGTCTTTAAAGTCTTCTGACGCATCTTCGGAAACAGGAATTTCAATATCCTCGTAAACAGGTCCTGTGTATTCGTCAGTGAAATTTTCTGCAACTTTAACAAGAGTCTTTGCATCTGCGTTGTCTTTTGGAATCGGCGGATCATACTGATTGATTGTAAACGCAAGAAGCTCTTCCTGCCGCTTTAAATCTTCAGCCTGAGTTTGCTTTAAAAGATTTCTTGAATCTTCAAGGCGGGCCTCATAATCGTTGATTATTTTTTCCTTTTCCTTTTCGTGCAAAAAACGCTCGCTGTTTATAATCGCCTTTTGCTTTTCCGCTTCCTGAACTCTTGTAGCATCGAATTCATTGCGCTGCTCCGTATACATTTTTAAATCTTCGTTGTAGTTCGCAATGAATTTATTATATTTTTCCACGGAAGCCAAATCAGCTTTGTAAGTCTGCTCAATCTGCTGCTCCTGCTGAAGACGCCGGGTTTTATTTTTAATATTCAATGCGGCAAGTGATTTTAATGCGGCGGCGCGGATTCCTTCGATTCGTTCGATTTCCGCATTGCGCTGCTCTTCAATCGCTTTTTTCGCATTTTCAATTTCGTGGATTTTTTGGTCGATGTCGTTTACTTTGTTCAGCAAGCTGGTAAGATTCAAGCTTTTAAATTCGCTTACTTCAACTTTTATTTCTCTGTTTGAATTTGCAACAAAAAGCACAAGGAAAACTGTAATCGCAAAAACAACTCCAAAGCAAATAAGAAGCCTAAGCCACATATTTTGCCACATGAACGAAAAGCTGTTTTTCTTTGTCTTTGAAAATTCATCTTCTATGCTGAAAGATTCACGCTTGTTGTCCATTGCAATTCTGTTTAGTTCATTTTCAAGAAGAAGCGCAACTTCCTTATGAACATTCGCAGCCGCAGGAACCATTGAATTTATTTTGTCGTCATTGCCCATATTCCACTCCAGTCTTCTGGTGAAGATTTCATTCCGATTCTTTCAAGGAAAACTTTTGCAACATCCAAGCCTGATTTTTTAAATTCAGCTCTTGCAGTTTTCCAGTCGCCGTCATAATAAGCTTTTAGTCCGTATTCGAAAATTTTAAACTTTTCATCAAGGTTTTCAAACTTCCATTCTTCAAGAGAACATTCTTTGTCAAGCGGGAAATAAATTTTTACGCCTTCAGTTTTTCCTTTGACTTGAACTGTGTCAATTTCATAAAATTTATAGCGTGAAGCAGCCTCGTTGTCGCGAAGAGTTTCTTCCATAATATACGAGCTTACAATAACTGGGACTTTGTAAATTCTTGTAAGGCCTTCCAATCTTGAAGCGGAGTTTACATTGTCGCCAATTACAGTATTTGCCATTCGCTTTGAAGAACCGATATTTCCGTAGAAAACATTTCCTCCGTCAATGCCAACTCCAACATCAAGCATTACAGCCTGATAAACGCGCTCTTCGCTTTCTGTAAGCGGACGTTCTTTTTCAAGGACAGCGCGGCGGTCTGACATTTTCTTTCTAAGTTCCGAAGTGACAGCCGTAATTTCCCATGCGGTTTTTATCGCATCGTAAGATTTGTTTGTTTCAACGTGCTCTTCAATTCCGTAGCTTGCAAGAATCGCATCACCAATAATCGAGCCGATAATTCCATTGTTGTCGCTGACTTTTCTGATAACGGAATCATAATGAACATTCAAAAGACCAATGATGTCGTTTCCCAAAACTTCAGTTCGATAAGTAAAACTTTTTATGTCGCTGAAAAGAATTGTAAGCTCGCGCTGGCTTCCTTCCAAACGGATAAACTGCTCTTCATGCGCCTTGCGAACAACGTTTTCAGGAACAAACTTTTGGAAAATCTGAAGAAGATTTGTTATCGTGGAAGAAAGAGAGTTGAAGTTTGCGGCAAGATAAGTGATGTCATCATTCGGAGATTCTGAAATATCAATGAGATTAAGTTTTTTGTCCTGCTGCATTTTGTAAAGCTGCGTTGAAAACTTATTGATATTTGAAAGAAGCCCGTCAAGAATTTTTGTTCCCATAAGAATGAAAAACGCTGACATTATAAGAACAAGCACAACGGTAATCCACAGAACTTGATACATTGCGCGGTTTGTGTCGGAACGACGGTTTGCACGGATTATATAAGTGAGCCAGTCCGGATGATATTTATAAACTCCAAAATACTCGTCTCCATCAGGAGAAATGAAAGAAACGGAACCTTCATGTGTTTCAGAATTTTCCATCATTTCGAGGCAATCTTTATCTGTAAAGCGTTCCCATTTCAGTTCTTCATTTGGAGTAGCAAAAAACAAAAGAGAGCCGTCTGGATTCACGCCAAGCGCAACGCTATTTTTTTCATCTTTTGCAAATCCGTTTTTCGCGCTTTGAGCAATTGAATCAATGGAAGTTTGCGTGTCCTGCGAATAAGCTTCAATTTGCTTCTGGCTATTTGCAACGTTGTAAAGTTCCGTGAGTTTATCAACAAGAACAATATTTGAAAGCTGAATTGTTTTTCTCTGTGAAAGCATAATCGCAACAAGGTTTGTTGAAAAAGTAGAAAGCAAAAGCATTGCCACAAAGAAAATAATTATTTTCAATTTTGTAGGAACAATCGGAGTGTCGCCAACATATTGAAAAAACTTTAAATGACGTTTTCCAGTCTTCAAAATTTTCCTCCCGTTGCTCTCCTTTAAAAATAATCCTTTAGCGATTGCTTTATTTTATTAAGCGGATTATTCTATATATTATATGTCTACTTCTCAAAAAAATAAAGAAAAAAATGCGCAAAATTCACTTTTAGCAAAAGGAATTTCACTTTCAATGCTTACCTTGGCCTCAAGAATTCTTGGACTTTTAAGGGAAATGACAAAGGCACGCTTTTTAGGAACTTCGGCTTTTTCAGACGCATTTGGAATCGCTTTTATGATTCCGAATCTTTTCCGCAGGCTTTTTGCTGAAAATTCGATTTCAGTGGCTTTTATTCCGACTTTTAAAAATCATCTTGAAGAATGCGGAACTCCAGAAGGAAAACAAAAAACGCAGGATTTTATAAGCGCGACTTTTACGTTGGTTGTTTTTCTGACATCAGTTTTTGTTGTCGCCGGAATTATTTTTGCGCCGTTCATTCTGCGGATTTTTTATGCTGACAAAAATTCAATGGAAGAAGCTGTTGTTTTGACAAGGATAATGTTTCCTTATCTTTTTGTAATTTCCGTGGCGGCTTTTTTTCAGGGAATTTTAAACGGACTTAAAATATTTTCGCCGTCAGGATTCACTCCGATTCTTTTCAATATAACTGTAATTTTGTCAACGTATATTCTTTCTCGCTTCACGGAAAATCCCGCAAGAGCAATGGCAATAGGCGTAATTTCAGGCGGAACAATCCAAGCGATTTTTCAGCTTCCGTTTGTTTTAAAAAATGACTGGCGCATAACTTTTGTAAATTTAAAAAAAGCATTTTCAAATGAAGGAAGCAAAAAAGTTTTTGCGTTGATTGGTCCGACAATAATCGGAATGGCAGGCTACCAGATAAACGACATTGTGTCTTCGGCATTGGCGGCGCGCGCAGGGGAAGGAATCGTTTCAAGCCTTCAATATTCGCTCAGGCTTCAGGAATTGATTTTGGGAATTTGCGCTGTAACAATCGGAACTGTAATTCTTCCGGACTTAACTGGTTTTGCAAAAAAAAATCTGTGGGAAAATTTCAACTCGCTTTTAATTCAGTCAATAAAAATAATGGCGTTGATTGCAATTCCTGTAACTTTTTATTCGCTTGCAATGGGCGAAAATATTATCACGTTAATTTTTGCAGGCGGAAAATTCAATTCAGAATCAACAAAGATGACTGTTGAAGTTTTTAACTTTCACATCGCGGGACTTTTTTTTATTGCCGTAAACAGAATCGTTTCCCCGGCATTTTATGCTCAGCAAAACACCAAAAGCCCCACAATTGCAGGACTTATAAATTTCGCCGTGAACATTGCGCTGGCTTCAATTCTTTCAATCAAGTTCAAAGGAAAAGGAATTGCGCTGGCTCTCACAATTGCAAGCGCGGCAAACACATTGATGCTTTTTATTTTTTTAAGAAAAACAAAATCAATTCATGTTGGAAACATTTTAAAGCTTGCAGTTTTATATGCAATAAAAATCGCGGCGTTTTCTGTAATTGCAGTTATTCCTGTTATTCTGACAAAAAATTATTTTATTAAATTTTTCAGCGGAAATCCAAGAATCATTTCACAAGGAATTCCTGTTTTTGTAACCGCGGCAATTTTCGGAGCAATCGGAATTTTGCTTCTTTTCATTTCAAAAGATTCACTTTTAAAAACAGCATTTGAAAAAATTTCAAGACGAAAATAAATTTTCAGAGGAAAAAAATGGAATTTAATTTAAAGCAAATTTATGAAGACAGACGAAAAAAAGTCAGCGAGTATTTAAAGCAAAACAACATCAAGGTGGCAATTTTTGAGGATTCAGAACAAAGAAGAGATGTTGCCGTGCGTTATCTTTGCGGACATCCAAGCGACGCATCTTTAATTATTTTAGACAACGGAAAATCATTTTTAATTCCATGGGACGAAAATCTAGCAAAGGACAAAGCATTTGCTGACGAAATAATCCCTTCTGAAAAATTTAAAAGAAGCTATATAAATGCCGCGGAAGAAATTTTGACTTCAGCCATTTCCGAAAAAAAATCAAAAATCTGCATTTCTCCAGAAACCCCATATATTCAGTTTAAAAAATATTCAGAAAAACTTGGAAGCTTTAAAATCTGCGCTGAAGAAAATTCTGCGCACGACTTTGTAAAATCACTTCGCGCTGTAAAAGACAAATATGAAATTGCCTGCACAAAAAAAGCCGCTTCAATCACAGATGAAATGACAAAAATCATTGTAGAAAATTTGCGCCAAGGAAAAATAAAAACAGAAACTGACGTTGCGCTTTTTGCAGAACGTGAGCTAAGAATAAAAGGCGCAGAACGCACAAGTTTTGACACGCTTGCAGCAGGACCAGAACGAAGTTTTGCAATCCATGCTTTTCCGGGCTACACGCAAGGCAACTGGGGAACACAAGGATTGTCAATTTTGGACTACGGAGTTTGCTATGAAGGCTATGCGAGCGACTGCACAATCACAATTGCAAAAGGACCGCTTTCAAAAGAACAGGAACAGCTTTTAAATTCTGTGCAAGAAGCCGCAGATGAATGCAAAAAACTTTACATGCCAAAAGAAAAAATTTCGTGTGCAGTAAAAAAGGCCGATGAAATTTTCGCAAAGATAAATAGAGTTATGCCGCATGGACTTGGACACGGAACTGGCCTTGAAATTCACGAAGAACCGTTTGTAAGCATGAGGGCAAGTGAAAATGATGTCTTTAAAGCCGGAAACATAATAACTCTTGAGCCAGGACTTTATGACAAAACGCTTGGCGGAACTCGTCTTGAAAACGACATTTTGATAACGGAAACTGGCAATGAAATATTAACTCACTCAGAAATATTCAGACTTTAAATTTCATTGCGCCAAACTTTGCAAAGCCGGCTGTCAATTTGAAAAATAAAATTTTCTTTTGTCAGCCGAAACTTTGTTTCTGTCAATTTTGAAAAATAAGACATAACATTAGAAAAAAATCTTCCTACCCTGCCATTGAAGAAAATATTTTTTGAAATTAAAAATTGCGACACAAAAACAAAGCCGCAAAGCCGGCCAGCTTTTACAAGTCCCAAATTCAAAGCTCCCAAAGTTATATTTAATTTTCCAAAAGAAAATAAAATTTTTCCATGCGGAGAAAACAAAGAAAAAAATACAACAAAAAAAATCAAAAGCACAGACGGTAAAATTTTCAAAACTCTTTTTTTTATAAAAACTAAAAAGGCAAAAAGCACAACAATAAAATAAATTTCAAGAACTGAATTTCTAAAAGCCAAAACAGAAAAACCGATTGCAGAAAGAGCAATGTTAAAAAAATTTATCTTTTTATTTTTTGAAAATTCTGAATCCATTTTTGAAGGAATTCCAATGGCAAGCTCATTAAACCAAACTGATTTTCTGCAAAATTTTTCTGCAAAAATTCCCA
The DNA here is from genome assembly GCF_945873775.1 of uncultured Treponema sp. Taxonomy (GTDB): domain Bacteria; phylum Spirochaetota; class Spirochaetia; order Treponematales; family Treponemataceae; genus Treponema_D. Next base: position 42,867 of record NZ_CAMCEC010000005.1, read on the forward strand.
AAGCTAGCGAAGTGCAAAATGAAACGCTAAGCATTGGAGGCGCAATAAATTTCACATTTGAGCCAAATATAAAAATGCCAGCTAAAAAAATCTGCGCAACATTATTTGCAAGCCCGCCGCAAATCGAAACACCAATGAAAGAAATTTTGCTCCTAAAAATAAAATACGCAAGCATCATGGAAAGACCAGAAGCGACAGAGCCTGCAAAAGAAAAAATAAAAACGTAAGAAAATAAAGTTCCGCTTACAACTGCCTGCAAAAAAATTTTTAAGAAAACAAGAAGCAAAGTTTCTTTTTTTTTTAACACTGAAAGACTTATCAAAATCGGAAGATTTGCAAATCCAATTTTAAAAAAAGGCAGAGGCTTTGGAACTGCATATTCCACAGCGGAAAGAAAAAAGCAGAGAGCAGAAAAAAAAGCAATTTTGTTCCAGTCAACTTTTTCCATTAGCGAAGATAAACCATTAAAAGCATTATGTCGCTGTTTCTGATTCCACTTATTCTTGAGGCCTGTCCCAAAGTTAGCGGCCGGACTTTTTCAAGTTTTGCACGGCTTTCAGAAGACAATGCGACAATTTTTGAATAATCAAAATCAGCTGGAATTCTTGCGTTTTCCATGCGGTGCATTTTTGCAACTCTGGAATCCTGCTTTTCAATATAATAGCGGTACTTAAAATCTTCTTGTGCCAAAGTCCATTCAAGATTATTGAAAGCACCCGGATTTTCAGCATCTGGATGCTTGCTCAAAAATTCAAGAGCTTCATCAACTTTTTGATATTTCAAATTCATCTGCTCAAACTGCGATTTTGAAATAAGTCCTGCATCAAATCCTTTTTTCCGCAGACGTCTGTCAGCAGTGTCATGCCTAAGTTTCAGCCTGTATTCAGCGCGGGCAGTGAACATTCTGTACGGCTCTTTTGTTCCAAGCGTAACAAGGTCGTCAATAAGAACGCCAATGTATGCTTCATCGCGGCCAAGAACAAGCGGCTCATAAGACGGAATTTTTTCAAAAGAATCAAAGCCAAATTCCTTTTGAGTTTCCCTCAATTTTTTAGACAAGGCTTCTGTTTCCCGCGCGGAAATTTCAGCAAAATTTTTCAACTCGTCAGAATTGAAAACTGGCTTGGGCATAAATTTTCCAGGCTCAGAACTTGCAGGAGAAGAACCAAATGTTGAGTCGGAAGCGCAAATCGGTCCGCACAATTTTTTATGCTCTCTTGCATAAAGCGCGGCATTTATTCCGGCAACAAGTCCCTGCCCCGCCGCTTCTTCATAACCAGAAGTTCCATTAATCTGACCAGCATTAAAAAGACCAGCAACACGTTTTGTTTCAAGAGAAGGAAAAAGCTGAGTCGGCTCAACATAGTCGTATTCAACTGCGTACCCCGGACGGCTTACGATACAATTTTCAAATCCAGACATAGTTCTCAAAAAAGCATCCTGAACTTCTTCTGGCAAACTGGAGCTTAATCCGTTCAAATAAATTTCGTCAGTTTCAAGTCCTTCCGGCTCAACAAAAAGCTGATGCCTGTTCCGCTCCGAAAAACGCATAACCTTGTCTTCGATGCTCGGACAATAACGAGGACCAACTCCGCTGATTTTTCCAGAATACAAAGGCGAGCGGTTTATATTTTCTCTGATTATTTTATGAGTTTCTTCATTTGTGTAAACCAAATGGCAAGGCACAATCGGGCGTTCAATTTTTTCATCATCAAAGCTAAACGGAACAATTTCCGAGTCTCCTTCCTGAAGTTCAAACTCTGAAAAATCAACTGTGTGCTTTAAAATACGCGGAGGCGTTCCGGTTTTCAGTCTGCCTGTTGTAAATCCAAGGCGGCTCAAACTTTCCGTCAAACCAAATGCGCCGGTCTCTCCCAAACGTCCGCACGGAGCATCATATTCGCCGATAAAAATTCTTCCGCCCAAAAAAGTTCCCGTTGTAAGAACTGCGGCACGGCAAGGAATAATTCTTCCACGCTCCGTAACAACACCAATAATTTTCTGTCTCATTCCGCTGCGGCACGCTTGTGTGGCAAAAGTATATGAAGAGTCCGAGCGTTTTTCCCCAGGAATCGAACCAGCTTTCAAAGAACCAGAACTGTCTTTTGGCAGCGGCACATCCGAAGCAACCGTCAAAACGTCAACAACTGTGTCCATCAAAGTTGAAAGATTTTCTGTAGTTTCCACAACATGGCGAGCAAGAGATGAATAAACAATTTTGTCGGCTTGGGAACGAGGAGCTTGAACTGCAGGACCGCGGCTTTTGTTCAGCATCCTGAACTGAATCATCGAGCGGTCAATCATCTTTCCCATTTCTCCGCCAAGAGCATCAATTTCCCGGACTATATTTCCTTTTGCAATTCCGCCGATTGAAGGATTGCAGCTCATTCTTCCAATTGAGTCAATCGACTGCGTAATTAAAATTGTCTTTAGCCCCATTCTAGCGCAAGCAAGGGAAGCTTCAATTCCGGCATGACCTCCGCCACAAACTGCTACATCGAATGAATCATAAAAAGCCATAGTTCCTCTATTTTTTCAAGCGGAAAGTTTTTAAAAGCAAAATTTTTCAGCGCAAAATAAAAACTCAAAAACCTGAATTTTCAATTTTCTAAATGCGCCAAGTATACCAAATTTTAAATCTAAATGGAAGAAACTCTTTCCACAGAAAAATTGATTCTGATTATTTTTTGTCAACTTGTCTTATGCAAAAACATTTTGTATCTTTTATTATGACAGAAAAAATTGCAAAAGATTTTTATAACGACTTGCTTTTGTTTGGAGGAAAAATGAAAATAACTGAAAATCCAAATTCTGAAATTGCGCAAACTGTAAAAGAAGGCTTAAAGCAAAAAGGCGGATACTGTCCGTGCAGAGTTGAAAAAACTCCAGACACAAAATGTATGTGCAAAGAATTCAGAGACCAAATAAAAGATCCTGAATTTGAAGGTTTTTGCCATTGCATGCTTTATTATAAACAAAAATAATTTTGGAGGAAATTATGGAAGTAAAAATCACAGAATCAAATTTCAAAGAAGAAGTTTTAAACTCAAACAAACCTGTCCTTGTTGACTTTTGGGCAACTTGGTGCGGACCTTGCAAAATGCTGTCTCCTGTAATTGAAGAAATTGCGGCGGAAAAATCAGAAACTTTAAAAGTCGGAAAAGTGAATGTTGATGAAGAGCCTGCGCTTGCAACACAATTCGGAGTCGTAAGCATTCCGATGCTTGTGCTTTTCAAAAATGGCAAAGCAGTAAAAACAAGCGTCGGCTATCAGCCAAAAGAAGAAATTCTAAAATTCATAGAATAGCAGCAAGAAATCCGTCTGAAGATTTTTTATCATTAGGCGGATTCTTTTAGTGCTTTAAAGGAATAATTCCCTGTGGAACAAATTCTCCGCTCAATGCCCCAAACAAAGCCGCAAACGAGTAGCTTGAATAGCTGTACCCGCAAAGAATCGTGTCCGCCCAGTCAAAATCATCAAGAACAAAAACCGGCGACATAATAGAAAAAACAACAACGCGCTTGTCCATATACCGCAAACGTTTCGCAATGTTGGCCGTGTGCTTGTCATAAACGCAGATAATGATTGTGTCATAGCTGTCCGCAACGGAAACTAACGAAGCCGCGTTCCAAATGTCAAAATTGCTGTTGTCGTTTTTCAATTCATAGCTAAAATGAAAAGTTGAAACATTTGGATAACGCTTCCGCCCTTCACTATAAAGCGAAAGAAAAGGTCCTGCTATTAAAATGCGTTCGCCTTCCGCAGGCTTTAACGGAAAAGCTGAACCTTGCTTGTAAACACTCACAGAACGGCAGGCTTGCTCAAGAAAAAATTTCTGTCCGTCTTTATCTGGAATGTGCTCAAAAATTGAATTCTCATCAGGATAAAGAGGCGCATGATTTTCACTTTTAAAATAATTCAGCTTGGCAAAAACAACACGGCGGGCAGCATCTTTTACACGTTCTTTAAATTCTGAATTTGTTCTCATCCGCTCAAGATTGCGTGTCCACATATTGTCATAAAGTCCGGCAGTCGTGGAAGAAATTATAATGTCGTTTCCAGCCTCAATCGCCATCATTACAGCACGATGAAAAGAGCCAGCAAATAAAGTCGCGCCGTTCATCATCATGTCATCAGTAATTATAAGGCCATCGTAATTCATCTGGCGGCGCAAAATATCAGTAAGAAATTTTTTTGAAAGGCTTGCAGGAGTTCCGTCGCTTTCAATCTGCGGAAACGAAAGATGCCCGCTCATGATTGCCGGAATTTTTGCCTTTATCAAATATTCAAACGGAACAAGCTCACGGTTCACCAAAGTCCGCGCATCAATTTCAATCTGCGGAAGTCTTCCGTGGCTGTCAAGGCTTGTGTCGCCATGTCCGGGAAAATGCTTTGCAGTCGGAATAACACCAGCGTCCATAGAGCCAGCCGCAAAAGCTTCACCCAAAATTCCAGAATAAACAGGATCAGAGCCAAACGACCGCGGACCAATTACACTTGAATTCAAATTCGTATACAAATCCACAGTAGGAGCAAAATTCATATTAATTCCAAGCGCACGGATTTCACGGTTTATATAAAAGCCGGAATAATAAGCGTCAAGAGGATAACCAGAAGCTCCAATCGCAAGATTCCCCGGGGTATCAGAAGTTTCACCTTTTACATGGCGAATCCAGCCGCCTTCCTGGTCAGTAGCAACAAACAGAGGAATCTTTAAAGGCCTGCTTGCCGCCTCCTGCTGAAGAATGCGCACTGACTTTGCAACTTTCTGAATGTTGTCAGTATTCCAACCGAAAACTTTTACACTGCCAAGTCCACGTTGCGTCACCCAGGAATTCAGCAAGTCGCTCGGCTCTGCCCCAGCCCAGCCAAACATTAAAATCTGCGCAAGAAGTTCTTCATCGCTCATGGATTCAACAAGCTTTTGAGAAAGAGGTTCTGGCGGAATATCGCTCCAAAAATCTATTTTTGCAGAATCAGCAAAGGCAACTGAAAAAATTGCTGAACAGAAAAAAAACGCTACAACTTTTAATTTCATTGAAAAAATATTTTAGCTTAAACAGACAAAAAATGCAATTTTATAAAAAAATGCCGCCCGAAGGCAGCAATATATAAAATCGGATTCCAGCTTTGCTTGTAAAATCCGTAAGCGCAAAAAAAAGATGCCTTAAAAAAGACATCTTCAATTGCGAAAGGCGTCAATCGGAATCGAACCGATGCATAGTGGTTTTGCAGACCAGTCCCTTACCACTTGGGTATGACGCCATAACGTGAAAATACTATAGCAAGAAAAAAGATTCTTGTCTAGTGGAATTTACAATTTTTCAAAACGTTCTTTTAGAACAAGATAAGAGCCCAAAATTCCGCACAAACATACAATTACAATCACATAAGTTTTTAGCGGAATCAAAATCGGAAGAAGTTCAACAAGAGCGCAAAGAAGCAAGCTGCTTACAAACGATGCACTGGCTTTGGAAATTTCTTTGCCTTCTTTTTTCATTGCATTTTTTTTCGCTGAAATTTTCATGCAGTAAAAAAACAAAACGCAAAGATAAATTATAATTCCTGCAATGCAAACAAAAAAACTAGCGCGCATTTTTTATCTCCAGATATTTTAAAAGAGCTTTTTTTGCAGACTCGAATGCCAATGGAATTTTTTCTATATCCGCCAAAGATTCAGCTTTTACCCATTCAAGTGAAATGACTTCGCTCTGCTGAGTTTTAAATTCAAAATCAGAAGGCAAAGACGCAGAATAAAACAAGTCGCAGGTTTTATAAATTATTTTTTTATAAACATAAGTATTTGGAAACGCCCCGACAAATTTTATGTTTTCCGGCACAACTCCAATTTCCTCGGAACATTCACGCATTACGCTTTTTTCAGGCTCTTCGTCAGGCTCGCAAAATCCTCCGGGAAACGCAAGAAAATTTTTTCTAGGTTCTTTTGCCCGGCGTTCAAAAAGAATTTCATATTTTTCATTTTCAAGAATCACACCAACCGCAGAAGCAACGTTGTTAAAAAGCTCAAGTCCGCAATCAGGACAGAACCATTGTCTTCCGTTCAAAAGTGTTTGGACTTTTTTTGAGCCGCAATCAGGACAAAAATTAAATTTATTATTTTCCATAAAAAACATTATATCACAAATCGAGCGCAATGAAAAACTGCTATTTTATTTTTTACAAATTAAATGTATATTTACTTCATGGATAACATTCAAAAATTTTTTTCAGATGTTCAAAAAATCAAAAAACATTACCGTTCAGAAAATCCGGTTTATGACGGAAAAAAAGTTTGCATTCAAATTCAGAATTTATTTTCAAACTCAAATAAAAATTTAAAGTCGCTTGCAGATGCTTTTTCTGATTACTGGATGAACAAATATATTTTAAATTCAACTCAGCCAGAAAACGAGCCAACTGACGAGCACATAAAAATTCTTGGAGCAATGCAGGCGCTCATAGAAAATGACGTTTCTTCAACGGAAGCTTTGAGCAACGAAGACTGGAAAGAACTTTGCCAAATTACAAATTGCGAGGCGGAAGAAATTCCAATTGAAACTTTAAACAGCTTGATGATGATTTTTTTAGACAAGCAGGCAATGTAATCAATGGAAAAGAATTTTTACCAGAGTTGCATTCAGTGCCCAAGAAAATGCAAGTCAGACAGAACAAACGGAAAAACAGGATTCTGCGGAGAAACAGAAAATGTAAAAGTTGCTTCTGCAGGATTGCATTTTGGAGAAGAACCGCTCATTACAGTTTTTGGCGGAAGCGGAACAATATTTTTTACAGGCTGCACTTTAAAATGCTCATTCTGCCAAAATTACCAGATAAGCCAACAAGGAATGGGCGCAAATGTAGATGAAAAGGAATTTGTAGAAATCTGCATCAAGCTTCAAGAACTGGGAGCTGAAAATATAAATTTAGTTACAGGAAGCCATCACATCCCAAAAATCGCGCAGTTCTTAAAGGTTGCAAAAAATTCAGGACTTAAAATTCCTATTGCATGGAATTCCAGTGCTTACGAATCAATTGAAAGTCTTGAGCTTTTAAAAAATCTTGTCGATATATGGCTTCCGGATTTTAAAACAATCAGCAGCAAAGCAAGCAAAAAACTTTTTATGGCAGAAGACTATCCGCTTGTCGCAAAAAAAAGCATAAGCTGGATGATAAAAAATTTTCCGCTTGAAATAGAAGAAGTTTCTAAAAACGGAGAAAAGAAAGAAAAAATAAAACGCGGCGTTATAATAAGACATCTTGCATTGCCTGGAAAAATCGATGACACAATTCTTGCGCTTGAATGGCTTAAAAAAAATGCGGATGGAAAAAGCTGCATTTCACTCATGTCGCAATACACGCCAGTTCCTTTTAAATCAAAAACTGAAACTGAAAAAAGCTGGAGAGAAAATTCGCTTAGCACTTTTGAAAACCGCTTGATTAACAAAGACGAAGATGAAACTTTGCGCGACATTATTGAAGTCTACGACTTTGAATATTTGTTCTATCAAGATTTAAGCGACGACACAAGCTGGCTTCCTGACTTTAACAGAACACAGCCTTTCAGCAACGCACTTGCAAAACCAATTTGGCATTGGAAAGAAAAATTTTTAATACCTTTAATTTCTAGTTTTATAACTTAATGTCATTATCGGGCTCGACCCTGCGATGTTTCTGAAAGAAACTCGATTGATAATCCGCTGAAATTCTTCAATAGATTGCCGTGTCAAGCACGGCAATGACAAACTTGTCAGCACTGAAATGACCGTCAAATGACAGTTTTGTCAAAACTCGACATTCAGGACTAGTTTTCAAATTACTTTTTCCAAAATTCAATATGTTCACTGCCAATTAAAAGTGAATCTAAAATTTCTTTTTCAACAGGAGACTTATGATTTGCAATTACAACTGCGATTCTGCTTGCAGAACTTGAAGGACATTCTGGAACAAAGTCTCCCTTGTGCTTGTAAATGATTTTTTTTCCAGAAAGAAGCTTATAGTCGTCATTGAAAATTTTTCCGCTTTTTGTAGGAAGATAATTGAACTGAGAAAGATAATTTTCATCTGAAGAAAAAACATTATTTTCATTTTGATTAAAAACATTCAGAACAGCATCTGCGTAGACATTTTTTTTACAGCACTTTAAAAGCTCTTCAATTCCGCCGCCAACTCTAGGCGCAAAATCAATTGGAACAAAATCGTCTTCGCAATCTTCAATAAAATCAAACTGACCAAACGAAATATTTTCTTTTTCAAATAAAGTATTGCACCATTTTTCAAGAACTGATTTTATTTTTTCATTAGGATTTAAAAGCTGATAAACCGCAGTGCACGGCGTTTCATGAATAAAAACAATTTCTTTTTTACAAAGCCGGACTAAAGAAATTTTTCCTTTAAAATAAAAAATATCCGCGCTGTATTCTTTGCCAAAAATATATTCTGTAACAAGCGCATTGTTGTTTTCAATTTCAAAAAGCTTTAACGCACGGTTATTCACATTGCGAGCATTAAAAATAAATTTTTCAACTTCATCAATATTTTCTTTGCTTGCAATTTTTATTCCGTAGCCAGAAAAAAGTCCATCGGGTTTTACAATAATATTTTTTCCAGTTTGATTGACAAAATTTTTTGCCTGCTGAATCGAATCAAAAATTTTTGGAACTTTAAAAATGCTCAGCAAACTATAAAGTTTTTTTTTCGAGCGCGAAGCCAGCAATGCGTTTTTTGAAATCCTGCAATTATTACTTTTTATACATTCAGAAATCCAATATTCAGACAGCGGAACAACAATTTTATTTTCTGAAATTTTTTCAGTAAATTCTATTTTTTCTTTTTCTGAAATTTTTTGATACTTGAGCATATAGGGAACTTCCGCAAAAGAAGATTCAATTCCAATACTCAAAAATGCATCTCTTATTTCGTCCAAGCCAAAAACAAAAGAAGCACCCGCTAAAACTATTTGCTCCATTGCAGTGCAATCCTTTCACAGGCATTTTCACCGTCCATTGCAGAACTTACAATGCCGCCGGAATATCCGCTTCCTTCTCCAGCCGGAAAAAGATTCCTCAAACCAATGCATTCAAAACTTTCCTTGCCACGAAGAATTCTTACAGGAGTGCTTGTGCGTGTTTCCGAAGCAATCAAAAGCGCGTCATCGCAGACAAAGCCTTTCATTGACTTGTTGAATTCCACAAAAGCTTTTTCAAGGCGATTTGAAATTTGAGCGGGAAGCCATTCATCCAAACGGCTTGCGACAACTCCGGGAGCATAGCTTGCAGGCGGAAGGCTTTCACTTGACTTGCGATTCAGAAAATCCACAAGACGTTGAGCCGGAGCTTTTTGTCCTATTCCATTTTCAAAAGTTTTCTGCTCAATAAATTTTCTAAAAAGAAGCCCCGCAATTTTTTCAGTTCCAATTGACTTTGCTTTTTCAACAAATTCATTAGGAATATCTTCCGGGCGAGTTTCTACAACAATCGCTGAATTGCTCCACTTGCTATTGCGTCCTGCGGCAGACATTCCATTCACGACAATTTCAGATGGACCGGTGCTGCTTGGAACAACAAAACCTCCCGGGCACATACAAAAACTGTAAACACCACGCCCGTCAATTTGCGAAGTAAGTCTGTATTCTGCAGCTCCTAGTTCCTGTTTTTTTTCTCCATGAAACTGAATTAAGTCAATCAAAGTTCTTGGATGCTCAACACGAACACCCATTGCAAAAGTTTTTGCTTCAAGAGATTCCGGGGAATTTTTTGCAAGCAAAGTATAAATACTGTCAGCTGAATGCCCTGTTGCCAAAAGAACAGCATCCGCAAAAATACTTTTTATTTCGCCATGATTTTTTACAACAACGCCTTTTACAATTTTTTCACTGCCGGATTTTTCCAAAATGAAATCAACACATTCAGTATCAAAAAGAAATTCGCCGCCCTGTTGCAAAATAAAATTCCGAATGTTGTTTACAATTGCCGGAAGTTTGTCTGTGCCGATATGAGGATGAGCGTCCGTAAGAATTTTTTTGTCCGCCCCGAAATGCTCAAAGATTTTTAAAATGCCATTTATGTTTCCGCGCTTGTTGCTGCGTGTGTAAAGTTTTCCATCGCTGAAAGTTCCAGCTCCTCCTTCACCAAAACAGTAATTTGAATTTTCATCGACAATTCCAGTTGTGCTTATCATGGCAATGTCGCGTTTACGCTTTGAAGTTTCGCTGCCACGCTCAATTACGACAGGCCTAACTCCATGCTCCAAAAGTTTCAGCGCTCCAAAGAGTCCTGCAGGTCCAGAACCGATTATAGCAACAGTTCTTTTTCCATCCGCAGTTTTCCATTCAGGCAAAGCAAATTCATCAGAAGGATTTTCCCCGATGTAAACTTTATAGCGCAAGAAAAGCTTTATATTTCTATGGCGCGCGTCAATCGATTTTTTTACAAATACAGTTGAAATGTCTTTTTCTTCAAAGCTGATTCCTTGTTTTTTTAATGCAAGGCAGATTTCTTTTTGTATGAAATTTTCATCCTTTTCTTTTTCAGGCTGAATCACAATGGAAACTTCTTTTATCATGCAGACAGTCTATATAGAAAAGAAAGAGGAATCAACAGCCAAAGTTCTCCGGGGCAAGCCCGAAGATGACATTTTTTTGCCAGAATATGACAAGTTTATTTTACCTGTCATACTCTGGCTTGCTTGGAGTATCACGTGCTTCCTGTCATTACAGTGCTTGACACGGCAATTTCAAAGGCTAAAAATCCAATGAAAGAGAACCATCTGCGCCTGCCGTCCATCTCTTGAGTCCGGAATCAGAACTTGCGGAAACATAAGCGTTCAGCATTTGAATCAGAGTGCCGCTGTATGCAAGTGTCTGCGCGCTCTTACATTCTGACGTAGTTCCGGCAGTAACAGAAGCGGACGGACTGTTTGTGTCAAACCAGCCGCAGCCTGTGATTTTTGACGGGTCTGGAATACAGTTTTCTTCAGTATAATCACCATAATTTGTATAGGCAATATGATTTTTTAAATTTCCATCTTGATTTATGCTGTCTTTAAGCCAGTAGCAATTAGTTAAATAGCCATCTGTTCTTGCAGCGATTGCAGCAGCAATATTATTTAATCGTTCCTTATTATCTATAAGACTTTTTGTTTTTATATTCACAGCACTTACAACATTTTCTACAGTTCCATAGTTTATTGCACAGATTCCACCCGTTTTCTGATATGAACCACGCCAGTAAGCATCCAATTGATTTTCTATATTGCCGGTTACAAAACAGTTTACTACTTTTCCGCTTTCAGTATTAACTTTACATATTCCGGCAGTGTCACTTCTTGTACCTATGGCAATATCTGACATTACAATACAGTTTTTTATATTTCCATAGTTATATGCACAAATCATTCCTCCACGGCTCAGCATACGGTTGCTAAGATCTCCTGAATAAGTCTGATTAACAACAAGATTTTCAATTGTTCCGTAATTATCAAAAAACAAACCAAACACTTGGCTGTCAAGTCCATCTTCTCGTTTTTTTATTTCGTACGAAATTGTTTTTCCGTTTCCGTTGAATGTTCCCCTAAATGGCATATTATTACTGTCCGCATCACTGTCTTCAGTTGATTTTATAAATCCAATCGGTTGCCAGTCGTCCGCATAATCTGCCAAATCAACGTCATCCGCAAGCGTAATCGTAATTCCTTCCAAGTCGCTTCCGGACTTTATCCATTCACCAAGTTTTACCATGTCAGCAGAAGAAGCAACTGCAAGATATTTATATTTAGAACTAGAAGGAACGGAATCAAATGTAGAAATACATTTTGTAAGAGCCAAAGCCAATGCGCAGTCCGTGCTCTCTCCAGCATTTACTGTTACGCTAGAGGTTCCCCAGCCAACAACAAGATCGCCTTCATTCGAATCAAAGGCTTTAGCTTCTATTGTATAGTCTCCGGGATTAAGTTCGTCAAATTCTATTACCCCCCCCGAAAACCCAGTTTTTGTGTCAACAAGTTTAGAGCCCAAACTTATAGTTACAACAAATTTATCTGCCTTGTCCTGACTAAAAGAATAGCGCGCACTTCCCGGCAAAACAACACGCACCGAGCCGCCTTCACCAGAAGAGCCGGACATATTCATGCACGAAGCGAACACAAATAAAAACGCAAATAAAGCAGGAAAAATAAATTTCTTCATAAAATACCTCCAGTAAATTAACGCATATTTTATATTATGATTCAGTTCATTTGCGAATGTCAACTTTTTACAAAAGAAATTCAATTTTTTTAATAAACTGTCATTACCGTGCCTGACGATTATAGGGTCAAGTCCGATAATGACAGCAAAACATATTGAAATTATCTGCAATTTTTTTATAATAGCTAATGCACGGGGAGCTTGCGCAAAGCTTGCTGAGAGTAGGATGTGTTCCTTGACCCGCAACCTGATTTGGATAATGCCAACGTAGGGACTTGTAAAAACAAACCTCTTTAAATTCACCGCGGAATTATTCAAATCATAATTTTTAAAGAGGCCGATATGTTTAAAGAATGTCTTGATTCAGTAAAAGAAAATTCTCCGCTCATCCACAACATCACAAATTATGTAACAGTCAACGATGTTGCAAACGCAATTCTCGCAGTGGGCGCAAGTCCGATTATGGCAGATGAAAAAAAAGAAGCCGCAGAAATCACTTCAATTTGCAATGGCTTGAACATAAACATTGGAACGCTCAACCGCAACACAATAAGAGCCATGCTTGCAGCCGGAAAAAAAGCACAGAGCCTGAATCACAAGATTTTGTTAGATCCAGTCGGTGCCGGAGCAAGCACTCTTAGAACAAAGACCGCGCTTGCACTTATAAGCAAAATCAAATTTGATGTAATCCGCGGAAATATTTCAGAAATAAAAACTCTCGCAACCGGAAGCGGAAAAACAAAAGGTGTGGACGCAAACATTGAAGACGCAGTTTCAGAAAGCAACCTTGAATCCGCAGTTGCATTTGCAAAAAATTTCGCGGAAAAACAAAACTGCGTTGTCGCAATCACAGGTGCAATCGATTTAGTTTCAGACGGAAAAAAATGCTTTGTCATCAGAAACGGCAAACCGCAGATGGGACGCATAACGGGAACTGGCTGCCAGCTAAGCGGAATTATGACAGCTTTTATCTGCGCAGGAAAAAACACATTGGAATCTAGCGCAGCAGCAGTTTGCGCAATGGGACTTGCCGGAGAAATCGCATGGCAAAAAATGCAGGAAGGCGACGGAAATTCAACTTACAGAAATAGAATCATAGACGCGCTTTTTAACATGACTGGCACAGAACTTGAAGCAGGCGCAAAATATGAAATCCGCTGAACTAAAAAAATCCCTTTTGCTTTATGCCGTTACCGACAGAGCTTGGCTTGGAAAAAATTTCTGCTGCGAAACTTTAAGCGATGCAGTTTTGCAGGCAATTGAAGGCGGCGCAACTTTGATTCAGCTTAGGGAAAAAGAACTTTCAGAAAAAGAATTTTTAGAAGAAGCCTTCAGCATAAAAAAAATTTGTACTTCAAAAAAAATTCCTTTAATCATAAACGACAATGTAAAAATTGCAAAAGAAACAGACGCTTATGGAGTTCACATCGGACAAAGCGACATGGAATTAATTGAAGCAAGAAAAATTTTGGGTGCAGATAAAATCATCGGAGTTTCTTGCCAGACAGTTGAGCAGGCTTTGCAGGCAGAAAAAAACGGAGCTGACTATCTTGGAGTTGGAGCAGTTTTTTCAACATCCACAAAAACGGATGCGGACAATGTTCCGCTTTCAACTTTAAAGGAAATTTGCAGCTCTGTAAAAATTCCTGTTGTAGCAATCGGAGGAATTTCTTTGCAAAACATGAGCCAGCTTAAAGGCAGCGGCATTGCAGGAGTTTCAGTTATAAGCGCGATTTTCGCACAGCAAGATATACGCAGTTCAACAAAGGAACTCAAGTCTTCCGCAGAAAAACTTTTTCTGTCATTTATAGATTGTTAACCGAATTTGCTATGCAAACATCGCAGTATCAAGTACGACAATGACATTAAATTATAAAACTCGAATTTCTAAAACAAAGCAGCAACTGGGAGCACCACTTTTGCCGCTATAAAAAATAATGATTGTTTTCAAGCCATGGAGGTAAAAATGAAAACTGCATTAACAATCGCTGGATCTGATTCTAGCGGAGGCGCCGGAATTCAAGCAGACATCAAGACAATGACAGCGAACGGAGTTTACGCAATGAGCGCTGTTACTGCCCTGACTGCCCAAAACACAACTGGCGTAAAATCAATTTTGGAGTCCACGCCAGAATTTCTAAAAGACCAGCTGGACTGCGTGTTCACGGACATTTTTCCGGATGCTGTAAAAACCGGAATGGTTTCTTCTGTTCCGCTCATCAAGGTAATTGCAGACCGCCTGAAATTCTACAACGCAAAAAACATCGTGATTGATCCAGTCATGGTTTCAACAAGCGGATTCAAGCTGATTTCAGATGACGCTGTAAAAACATTGTGCGAAGAGCTTTTTCCGCTGGCAACTGTAATCACTCCGAATATTCCGGAAGCTGAAATTCTTTGCGGCAAAAAAATTTCTTCAGAAGAGCAGATGGAAGAAGCCGCAAAATCAATTAGCGAAAAATTCAATGTCGCAGTTTTACTAAAAGGCGGACACAACTTGAACGATGCAAACGACTTGCTCTTTCAGGCTGGAAAAGCAAAATGGTTCAAGGGCAAAAAAATAAACAACAGCAACACTCACGGAACTGGCTGCACACTTTCAAGTGCAATAGCTTCAAATCTTGCAAAGGGAAAAAGCCTTGAGATTTCAGTTGAAAAAGCAAAGGACTACATTTCAGGCTGTCTTGGAGCAATGCTAGACCTTGGCAAAGGAAGCGGTCCGATGAATCACGCATTCAAAATAAACGGAGAATATTAAAAATGAACATAAAGTCAAAAGAAGTAAACATGGCATTGATTTGGTTTGGAGCCGGAGTTTCAATCGCTGAAATTATAACAGGAACATATTTTGCGCCATTGGGATTTTCAAAAGGAATACTTGCAATTTTGGCGGGACACATCATCGGATGCGCGCTTTTGTTTCTTGCCGGAAGCATAGGCTCGTTTTCAAAAAGAAGCTCAATGGAAACAACAAAGGGAAGCTTTGGAATTCTTGGAAGCAAATTTTTCGCGTTGCTGAATATACTTCAGCTTACAGGCTGGACTGGAATCATGATTTACGACGGCGCGCTTTCTATAAACGGAATTTTTAAAAACGGAGCATGGCTCTGGGCAATCGTAATCGGACTTTTAATAGCCGCCTGGATTTTGATTGGAATAAAAAATGTAAGCAAGCTGAACGTCGCATCCTTGTCTGCCCTTTTTATTCTTACACTCGTTTTGTGCAAAATAATTTTTTTCAACGGAGACAATTCAGTTGTAAACTCCACTCAAGAAGAAGCGATGAGTTTTGGAGCGGCAGTAGAACTTGCGGCAGCAATGCCGTTGTCATGGCTTCCGTTAATCAGCGACTACACAAAAGAAAGCAACAAGCCTGTCATGTCCTCGCTTTTGAGCAGCCTTGTCTACGGAGCAACCAGCTGCTGGATGTACCTGATTGGAATGGGTGCGGCAATCTTCACTTCGGAAACAGACATTTCACTCATTCTGTTAAAGTCAGGACTTGGCTGGGCGGCTCTTGTAATCGTGATTCTTTCAACTGTAACAACAACTTTCCTTGACGCGTTCTCGGCTGGAATTTCTTTTGAAACAATTTCTTCAAAGCCAAGCGGCAAGACTGTCGCGCTGATTGTAACTGCGCTAGGCACAATAGGAGCAGTCTTTCTTCCGATGGACAACATCACGGACTTTTTGTACTTAATCGGCTCGGTCTTTGCCCCGATGATTTCAATTCAAATTGCAGATTTCTTTGTCCTGAAGAATGACAGTTCAGCAAAAAGCATTGACCTGCAAAAAGCCGTAATCTGGATTCTAGGATTCGCGCTTTACAGAATTTCATTAAGCTGGAATTTCATCCTCGGAAACACACTACCTGTAATGCTCATAATTTTTGCCGTAACAGTCGCCGCCCAAAAAATTCTAGGCAAGAAAAAATAACGCAAACTGAAAGTATGTAATTTCCACAAACGTTAAAATAACGCAATAGGAAATTACGTGCTTTCTTCAAACGTTAAAATAACACAAGCTGAAATCACGTACTTTATACAAACGTTATAATGACGCAACCAAAAATTGCGCACTTTCTTCAAACGTTAAAATAACGCAAGCTGAAATCACGTACTTTCCGCAAACGTTAAAAAAACACAAGCAAAGCAATGCATAAGACGCAACACAAACTTGCTAATATTGCACTTTACGCATTTTATATTCAGTGTTAAAATCAAGTCATTATCTTAATTTAGACTTTTTACAGGAGATTTTTATGGGAAACAATTATTTCAATTCAATTCCGTGGCGCGAGGCCCGTCTGCAGCTCGGTCACTGCCGCTCAATGGCAAAAGAAGAATTCGCTGACGGAGTAAACGCTCTCAAAGGCAAAAAAATCGTAATCGTTGGATGCGGCGCTCAGGGCTTGAACCAGGGTTTGTGCTTGCGCGACTCAGGTCTTGATGTTTCTTACGCTCTCCGCGAGTCTGCAATCGCCGAAAAACGCCAGTCTTGGAAAAACGCGACAGAAAACGGCTTCAAAGTTGGAACTTACGACGAATTGATTCCTACTGCCGACCTTGTCGGAAACCTTACTCCGGACAAGCAGCATACAGCCGTTATCACAGAAGTTATGAAGAGAATGAAGAAAGGCTCGGCTCTGTGGTACTCACACGGATTCAACATGATTGAAGAGGGAATGCAGATCCGTCCGGACATCACAGTTGTAATGTGCGCTCCAAAAGGACCGGGAACAGAAGTCTGGCACGAATTCCAGAGAGGATTCGGTGTTCCTGACCTTATCGCCGTTCACCCTGTAAACGACCCTGAAAAGAAAGGCTGGGCTTATGCAAAGGCCTTGGCTGTAGGAATGGGCGGAAGCAAGGCAGGTGTTCTTGAGTCCTCATTCGTTGCGGAAGTTAAATCTGACCTTATGGGCGAACAGACAATTTTGTGCGGAATGCTTCAGGCCGGAACAATCGTCTGCTTTGACAAGATGGTAAGCGAGGGAATCGCTCCTGAATATGCCACAAAACTTTTGATGCACGGCTGGAACGTAATTTCTGAGGCTCTCAAATGGGGCGGAATCACAAACATGATGGACCGTCTTTCTAACCCTGCAAAAATCCGCGCTAACGAGCTTTCAAAGGAAATCAAAAAACTTTTGACACCGCTCTACCAGAAACACATGGACGACATCATCAGCGGAAAATTCTCTAGCACAATGATGCAGGACTGGGCAAACAAAGACCACGACTTGCTCACATGGCGCGAAGAGACTGGAAAACTTCCGTTTGAGTCAACTCCAGAATCAAAAGAAGAAATCACAGAACAGGAATATTTCGACAAGGGAATTCTGCTTGTAGCAATGGTAAAAGCCGGATGTGAGCTTGCATTCGAGACAATGGTTGACGCGGGAATCAAACCGGAAAGCGCTTACTACGAATCATTGCACGAAGTTCCGCTCATCGCAAACCTGATTGACCGCAAACGCCTCTACGAAATGAACCGCGTAATTTCCGACACAGCAGAATACGGATGCTACCTTTTCAGCCGCGTTGCAGCGCCGATGATGGCAAAAGAGCTTATGCCGAAACTCCACACAGACGTTATCGGAAAAGGCCTTGAGCTCAAGGATACAAGCGTAAACAACACACAGCTCGTAGAAGTAAACGCCGAAATCCGCAACCACCCGATTGAAGTTGTGGGCCGCAAGCTCCGCGAGTACATGACAGCAATGAAGCCAGTTCTGTAATCTTAGATTAAAGTACTGTAGCAAGGAAATGTCCCAAAAGTATTTTTTATATCATTCTCGTGCTACGACACGGGAATCTGTTGTAAAGTTTCAATAGATTGTCGTATCAAGTACGACAATGACATTTAGAACTTACTAGACAGCCCCTTGCTCTTTTGTATTTTTCAATTGTTTTTTAAGGACTGTCCGAATTTTATTCGGGCAGTTTTTTTTACAACTACTCCGTCAATCCCCTTATAAACTGCTCAATTCCAATCGTGTTTTTTTCTCCGTTTTTCAGGACTGTAATCTGCCATTGCGATTTGTCCTGAATCGGGAGATAGAAAATATGATTTGTTTTTCTTGAACATTCCAAGTAGCAGTTTGTCAAAGCCTTTACTTTCTTTGCGTATTCATCTTCGTCAATATTCAGCTGGGAAGATTTATTCACGCTTTTAACTTCAAAAATATGAATCTGTCCTTTTTTGTCTTTCATCACAAAATCGGGATAAGATGAATGTACATTTCCGTCAAGATAATATTCAAATTTTATTTCTGAATTGAACGGAAAATTCTTTCCCCAAAGAAATTTGTTGCCGAACAGTTCGCTTGAAGTCTGCAAGATTGAAGCAGAGCGTATGTCCTTTAAGATTTCCGCCCATTTTTTTTCGGCTTCGCTGTCAAAAGAAAAATCGTTTTCGTTGTCTTTTCTGCGCCAAACCCAGTCGTCCAAAGTTAGAGTCTTGCCGCTTTCGTTGTAGCAGCTGAATGTAGGAAAACTCACGTTGCCGCAGGCGTACATGCTTTTTGAATAATCCAGAATATATTCGCTGCATTTTGTTTTTATTGAGCCTAGATTTTCTGCAAAGATTCTCCAGTCCGAATAATTTTTTGCGTATTCATAGCACATTTTCTGAATGGCGACATTTTGTTTTTCTTTTTACAGTATTACTCCGCATCCGCTTAAGAAAATCGCCATATTTCCAAACGATTTGAACAAGTCTCTTTCCTGTGGCGGAAGTTTGTTGCATGAATTATAAAAATCTGATTCTTTTAATAGCATATATTCATTATATTTACTTCCAAAAATTCGACACTTGTTAAGAGCATCGCAAAACTCTTTGAACTTAAAAGCACATTCAAATTTCTTCCTCATATAATCAAAATATTCCATTTTATTTCTCCTCTTTTTTCAATCTGTCTAAAAATGTTTTCAGTCTATTTCTGTCCTCTTTTGATTTGTCGCCTTTAAAGTAGATTTCTATAAATGTTACGGTTCTAGTTTTTCCTGCCATACGAATATTATTCTGATTCCTGACTGATTTCCTCTTCTCGGCAAACTTCTGCATGCAAATTTTCTGACTTTGTTTGCTGTATAATTTTTCCCGCAGAACCCTTCGGTTGGAAGAAACGCTGTAGAAGGAACATTCATTTCGTAAAAAGTTTCTATTATGTTAGAAGGTTTCTGTCTCCTGTCAGAAATCTTTATGTTTTTTTTCTCTGCGACATTCTGTAATCCATAGTCTTGTTTAATATTGTATGTGTATTTTTGCTCTTCGCCAAAAAACTCCAAATTCGGTGCGTCACGCATAAAATCCTGCAAAATCATGTTTGCGTATTTTGACGGAATAAAAACATATTCCAGTCCGCTTGCCGAATACATCTGCTTTGCGTACTGAACTTTTGCCTGCGTGCTTGCCTTTTCAATCAGATTTTCGCCCTTGATTTCCACGATATAATATTTGCCGTCGTCCAGTTTCACAAGAAAGTCCGGGTAATAGGAACGGAGCGTGTGAAGTTCCGGGTCGATGTAGTGGACGTAAAAATCGCTCTGCCCGTTGGTGAGCATTCCGGTGAACCAGATGTGCCTTATTCCTGAGTTTCCGAAGAGATTGCGCACAAAAAAACTCTTTTCGGAACTTGAGTCAAAGCCGTAGCCGGAAAGATTGAAACTTTTCTTTGCGTTCTGCGTTTTGGAGCTTTGGCTGTATTCGCGGAATTTTGCGTCGCTTTCTTCCACAAACAGCTCATCGTCAAAGTTCAGGTTATAGCAACCATCCGTTCCGTCCGGATTTTTCGGCGGGTCTTTGGTAAGCCATTTGATGATCTCCTTTTTCTCGCCTTTTTCGTAGCTGATTTTGTAAATCTGCCTGAACAGCTTTGGCACAACCCAGTTATAAAGAATTTCGTTCGAGTAGTTCACTTTTTCAAGGATAGCGTCCATTCCGTCCGTGCAGCGGGTGAGCAGATTTTGAATCTCCACAGGAGACCACCGGCTTGTCTTTTTCCCGGTTTCCTTGTCTGTCTCGTGCTGGGTAAGGTAAAGCGAGAGTTCCTCGACAAGGGAATATTCGGTGAAAGTCCGTTCATCGCTGGAAGCGACTTCGCGGCGGATTGACGCGGAATCGATATTGGAAAGAGTGTGCGTGCTTTTTGTGCGGCGGTATTTTTCAAAGTCAAAACCGCTGCCGTTTCCGAAAAGCGTAAATTCGCCCGGTTTCAGTTCCGAGATTCTATATTCGTAAGTCTGCTCGACCATTCTGACCGGAACTTTTTCCCGCACATAGATATGCCGAGTCTTCTTGCCGGAATCGTCCTTGCCTTTTAAATCTTCTACGCACACCTTGAAGTTCTTGTCCAGTTCGTCCTGCAAAATGCCGAGGTTTTCCGTGCTAAGGAAAATCTGCCCGGTCTGCTGGGTTTCCGTGATGGAACGCAGACAGCGCATTGTGGCCTGCAGTACAAAAATCGTGCTCTTGGGTTTTCGGAACAGGGCGACGCTGAAAAGCGAGCGGCAGTTCCAGCCTTCCTTTCCCTTGCCCACAAGAAGAATGAACTGCTTTTTGCTTTCGGCGGTGTCGAGCTTCAGAAATTCGCGCAGGTCGTCCTGCTTGGTGAGCTTGTCATCGCCTACGTTCACAAGAATGGAATCTTCTGAAATGCCGAACTTTTGGAGCGTCTTTTCAAGTGCGGGTTTTAATTCGCTGTTCAGTTCATCGATTGTGGTGGCGAAGAGCGCCATCTTCGGAAGCATGTTCTCGTAACGCTTCCAGAGTCCTTTTTCGTTTTTGTGCTGATTCACAAAGCTTTCCACCGCATTGGAGACAAAGCTCTGCGTATGGACGTTCGCATAGTCATCGATAAGAGTTTTCTTGAGATAGCCGGAATCAATCGCCTCCTTCAATCCGTATTCATAGACAACTTCTGGCATCAGGCGGTTTTCGATATACGGCGTTCCTGTAAAGTTGTAGCAGGCGACAACCTTTGTTCCTGCCGCGTCCAGTTCTTGAACAAGTCCGTCAATCGTAAGTCGCAGGCTTGTTTCCTTTGTGCGGTCGAGCATATCGTTTTTCAGGGATTTCCCGAAAGCGTGGTGCGCCTCATCGACGTAGATTCCAAGCTGCCTTAGCCGGGTGAGTTTCTGGTAACGCTGGTTCGCCATCAGGGAAGAATCGTCATCGAGCATATAAAGGTCGGCGTTCGGGCTCTCGCGGATTGCGTCTTCCCAGGAATCCTTGAAAAGCAGGTTCTCTGCCGAATCTTCCTTGCGCTTTTTCTTGAGAATGATTTTCTGCGATGTGGAGATGATCAGGTTGAAGTCCGAGCCGTCCATTGTGCTGAGCGCGGCTCCGTCCTCTTCAAGAAAATGGAACTTGATGATTGTATCCAGCTCGTTGGCGTATTTTTCGGTAAAGACCTTTGCCTTATCAAAAGTCTGGATTTCCTTGAGCGACTGCAAGACCGTCGTGTCCGGCGCGAGCACCAGCGCATTGTGGCAGAAACGCTCATCCTTCGGGTATTTATGGGCAAGCAGAAACTCATAGAAGATGCACAGCGCCATCAGGATTGTCTTTCCGGTTCCCATGGTGAGCGCAAAGATGTAGTTCGCATATTCCTGCCGTAAATCCGAAAGCTGTTCAAAGAATGAAATTAGCGTGTCGCGGTTCGTCGTGTCCAAGACAGAGAAAAGCCCATCGCCGTAATAATGGCTATTGTCGAAAGTGAACGGAACAGCCGCATTCTCGTTCGCACCTTGAACCATGCGGTTTTTCCGCCAGTCATCGAACAGGTCGGCCAGGCGCGGATTCCCCAGATATTCTTTTAGGAACACATACATTTCAAACGCCTCGTACTGCGGCTTCCTCAAAAAGGCGTTCGGATTGTCCTTGCGAGGCTCGGCATTTGCAAGAATTGTGCGTGTAAGATTCGTGTACGATTTTCTGATTTCCTTTTTGTTTGCCGAATAGAACTGCCACATAATGCGGTAGAACGGAAAATCGATTGAGTTTTTTTTGACTTCGCCATTATTTTTCCTCCGCCTGAACCGTGCATTCCCAGGATTCGCTGATAAGGTCGGTAATCTTTATATGGATTGCACCGGCCGTTTCTGGAATATCGTATTCGCCTTTTACCAGCGCGTTCTTTTCCGGGATGTCGGTGAGGGACGGGCTGAACGTTACGCCGTCGTAGTTCCAGTCGATGAACACGCTTTCGGCAAGCTCCTTCCAGTCGCTCACGTCGGTCTTTTCGATGCTGAGCTTCTGCAGCAGGTTCATCGGGAAAAAGTTCTCGATGACGAGTTTTCTTCCCTTGACTACAACTTTTGCGTCGCTGTCTCGCTTGAAGCGCAAATCCTTCTTGTCACGCAAGAGGTCGATGATTTCAAGGTCCACCCGGAATCCCATCTTGTCCGCTTCCTCTTCAAACTGCGCTTTTAAATTCGGGTCGTGCCCCATGCACACAAAGGTTATCGCTTCGACAGGCTTTGCAGGATTTTCCTTTTGCCTCTCCTGCCACACGGAAATATCCACGTTGGAAAGCAGCCTGGCGAACTCGCTTGCGGTGGCAATTCGGTTGATTCCGAGAATGCACACCTTGCGGCCGTCGAGCAGCGCGTCATAGACATTGCTGTCGGTGAGCTGCTCCATGCCCATCGCTTCGCAGATAAGGCGTTTGGCTTCCAGCTCGTTGCGGAAGAATTCGTAGTCGTTTACGTTATAGACTTCAAAGCCTGTGTAGAAAGTGCCGGTACGGTCTGGGGATTCCCGTGTCGGGGCACGGGAATGACATTTCGTAGAAAGGGTTCCGTTTGAGGGATCAGAGGGGGGGGAAGCCTTCCCCCCCCTGCGTCGCACTTCGTTGCGCCGACACCCCCGCAACGCCCCCGTCATTCTGCGAAAACAGCGTGTCATTGCCGGGCTTGACCCGACAATCTATCTCCTTCGCCGCTTTCAGAAGCCGTTTTGTGGTGGTCTGGATGGCGCCCAGGTTGATGTCCGCGCCGATAAAGCGCCTGCCGAGCTTCATGGCGACCGCCTGCGTGGTGCCGCTGCCCATAAAGCAGTCGAATACGAGGTCTCCGGGATTGGAAGATGCCTTGATAATGCGTTCGAGCAGGGCTTCGGGCTTTTGGGTGGGGTAACCAAGAAATTCTTTACTTGCAGATTTCGTTGTAGAACTCTGTCCAATTTCCCAAACATCATCTGCTTTCTTTTCGTAAAACATTTCATAGATTAGGCTACCATCAGGATTTCTTGCTGAAACCAACTTTCCTAATTCTGAAGACCAAATGCGTTTATCACGTTTAGTCGGTTTATCAAGAGGAATCATAATTGTATTTGCAACAAAACAATTCCCTTTTTTGAACCAAAGGATATTATTGTGATTTGTAGCAAAACCTTTTACATTTCCCTGAAAATTATCCGCATAATGCCAAATTATTTCATTCACAAAATTTTGATTTCCGAATACTTCATCAAGAAGTAGTCTCAAATGCCCGCTCTTATGCCAGTCGCAGTGCAGATAAATGCTTCCGTTGTCCGCCAAAAGTTCCCGGCACAGAATCAGGCGCTCGTACATGAACTGCAGGTATTCGTCGTTTGTCCAGATGTCGCCGTACTGCTTTTCCTCGAACGTGGTGCTGTCGGTTTCCGCACTTTTTCCGCGCAGCTCAATCTTCTTCTTGTAGTCCGCCTTGGAATCAAACGGCGGGTCAATGTAAATCAGGTTCACCTTGCCCCGGAAGTTTTTTAGCAGGTGGCTCATCACCTGCAGGTTGTCGCCCCAGTAGATTTTGTTCCGCCAGCCGTCCACGTCGTCTCCGTATCTTTCCTTCAGCTGCGCCGGATAATAGGGCGTGCCGGTAAAGGGGCGCTTTCCCGTCCATCGCAGTTCCGGGTAGCCGCGGATCGGCTCGTAGTTGAATTCAAAAAGTTCTTTCTGGTCAGTCATGTTTTCCTCGTTAAATGTTTTTTCCGCAATAGAATCTGAAGTCGCATTCGGCGCACTGGGCGGGGGCGCATTTTCCGCTGCGTGTAAAGTTTTTTCGTTCTATTTTGTGAACAACCTCGTCCACTTCACTGATTGTTTTTTCCACGGAGCTGTTTTCATATCTGTAGCTGATTACCGGATTTTCATCGCTTGTGCCTGTGTAGAATAGGTTCAGCCGGCTGATTTCCTTTCCAGTACGCTCATGGAGAATCTTTGCATAGATTTCGAGCTGACGGCGGTATTGGGAAAGCCGTTCCTTGCTTTCCTCGTTGTTTACATCTGGCTTTTTGCCGGTCTTAAAGTCAAGAATTTCATAAGTGCCGTCCGAGCCGCGCACAAGGTCGATTTTTCCTTCAAGAATGTAGTCTTCCTTTTGGAGAGTAACAGGAACTTCCGCCTCTTTTACTTTCTGCCAGTCGTCTTTTGCATAATCCACATAGTTCTGAATATTCTTTAGCACAACTTTTAAACTGCTTTCTGAAAAATATGCGTTCTGTGCTTTTGAAATCTGCCGGTAGTTCTCTGCTAGCCAGAAGTCAATTTTTTCTTTGGTGATTTCGTTTGCCCTGCCTTCAAGAACTGTCCTGTGAATATCCTCGATTGTCTGATGGACAAGTGTTCCGAACAGAAACGAGTTATTGCGCACCGGCATAAATTCCAGTTCTCTGTAAAACTTGTACTGCAAAGGGCAGGCTTCATACAAAAGAATATGGCTGGTAAATGAATATTCGTGCTTTATCTCGCTTGTTTTTACTTCTTCCAGAACTGGAATTGTGTTTCCGCTTTTGAACAGCTCTTCCCAGTCCGGCACATCGTTACATATAGAAGAAAAATATTTTGAGGGGCAGTTGCGCTGCCGTTCCGCCCGGTTTCCTCGTGAAGTGTCAATGTCGCTCAATACAAGCAGATTCTGTGCGCGGCTGAATGCGGTGTAGTAGAGCCGCCAGAAATCAAAATACTTTGTGCGGTTGAGCGGCTCCCATGGTGTTTTTTGGTGATAGAAATTTGCTATGTCCTCATCAAGAGTGTCAAAATTCTTGCGTGGAGTTCTGCCAAGAGAAGTTACAACAGTTATGGGAAATTGTAATCCCTTTGACTGGTGAATTGTCATAAAGCTTATACAGCCGCTCGGAGTTGCCATGTCAAAGTCTTCGTATTCTTCAAGGCCGCCGTCATACAGAAAATGAAGGTAGTTTCCAAAAAACTGCTTCAGCACCCAGTACAGCTTCTTTTTTTCAGAGATGAAGACATTCACATTGAACATCGCTTCAAAACGTGTCAAAAGCTGGCTGAACTTTGCAAGATTGTAGCAGGGGCGCAAATCCTGCACACCTGAATCAAGTTCCACATCAAGAAGCTCCTTGAATAGCGGAAACTGCAAAAGCTGATAGAACAAATCCGCAAATGCGTAGTCGGTGTTGTGTGTAAGGTTGTTCAGCTCCTTGAATTTCTGCGTCGCAAAAATCAGAAGTTTTTTGTGCTTTTCCTTGTCTTTTCTGATTTCATCTCCAAAAAATCTTGAGCAGTTCTCATAATATGAATAAATATCATCTTGTTTTCGGCTGTCTGATTTTGGCTTTAAGACTTCCTCAATCAGATTTGGAAAGATGAACATATAAAAGCCCACTGCAAGACGGATTTCTTTACGCTCAAAAAACATATCGCTTCTGGGACTGAATGTGGGGATTCTGTGTTCTTCAAGATATTGCGCAAGAAAACGTGTGTTGTCATTTTTTACAGAATATGAAAGGACTGCAATCTGATTGTAGTTTTTTAGAATGTTTTTCTGACGTAATATGCTGATAAAATCTAAAACTTCCTTGCACCATGTTTCAACTTTTGCGTCTCCCATGACGCGGACCACGCCGGGATAGTTCTCCTGTTCCTCCGTGGTGTTTTTTGCATGAAGAATCGTCTTGTCATAGCGGAAAACTTCTCCGTTTTCTCCTTGCCAGTCGCCTGAGCCGCCGTCCTTATCTTCAGCAAGCCATGGGGGTTTCATGTATTTGTTGTAGAAACTGATGATGTCTTTGTGCGAGCGGAAATTTCTGTTCAGCTCGATTTTTTTACATTCACCTTTTGAGAAATTTTCCTGAAAGCGCAAAATATTTTCTACAGTTGCGCCACGGAAACGGTACAAAGCCTGGTCGTCATCGCCTACAACACAGATTCTGTTTTTAGGCGCGGCAAGCTTTAAAAGAATCTGCTCTTGAATACGGTTTGTGTCCTGGTACTCGTCTATCATCAGATATTGGATTTTCCTGCGCAAATCATTCAAGACAAAATCGTCTTTTAAAAGTTCCCACATCATCGTCTGAATCAGCGAAAAATCCAAAGCATTTCGTTCGGAAAGAAGCCCTCTGTATTCTTTTGTGAGTGCGGCAAGAACTGGAAGCGTTTTACTCTCTGTGCAGGCGGAAAGTTTTTCCAGGTCAAGATTTTCTTCGCTTGGACGGCTCACAAGGGCCGCAATTTTTTTTGCAAAATTCCAGCCGAAATGTCCGCTTACAAGAGTGTCAAGATTTTCTATTTTATTGAACCGTTCTGAATTTTGAAAAATAAGATACTGCTTTTCAAAGTCATCAAGCACGCGGTAGTTTCTTTTTAGTGTTGTGTGGGCGCGGTATTCCTCAAGAATGTTCAGAAAAATCGAGTGGAGCGTGCCAATGTACATATCAGAAATATTGATTGTTATTCCAAGTTCATGGGCAAGAGAAGAAATTCGGCTCACAAGTTCCTTCGCCGCTTTTTCGGTAAAAGTCGCCACTAAAATGCTGGATGACGGAATACCCAAATCTGCGACAAGATGAATCACCCTGTCCACAAGCGTTTTTGTCTTTCCTGCTCCAGGGCCCGCAATTACAAGAAGCGGCTGTTCGGTGGTGAGGATAACGGATTGTTGCTCCTGTGTGGAGGCGGAAAAGTCTAAAACTGGCATCTTACATTTTTTAGGCGGTAGAACCGATTTTTATGCAGTAAAATACGGATAAACCCACCTTTTGTATATAATCGGACAGTCTAACCCACTTCTATAGTTATTTAAACGGTTATTTTGACCTTATGAATAATTATAAAAATGATTTTATAGATAACCTGATTTTTTACAGAACTCAAAAAAAAATGTCCCAGCTGGAGCTTTCAGGAATTTGTGATTGCGCAAAAAGCACGATTGGCGGAATCGAGTCAAGAAAAAATTTTCCTTCCTTTGAGCTGATTCTGAAAATAGCCTATGCGCTTGAAATCCACCCTGCAGACTTGTTCTTGCGGAATGCCAGCCAAAGCCGCAAGGAAGTGCGGAAATTCTTTGACGAGGAAGTTTCTGCAAAACTAAAGGAAATGGTTGAAAAAAGATTCCCTTTGGTAGAGTTTGAGTAGTTTTTTCAATGTCTGTTCATTTTTTTAGCTAAAGATTATGTAGAGAAATTAGAAGTAAAGGGCAGTTTATGCCGTTGTTTTTGAAGGAATGTTCATAAATGAGCCGTGTCCGATGATTGTTCCTGCCTATGAGTATTTGCTGCACATTCTGAATTCCAAGCTGGAGAAATATTATATACGAAGTCTTGGCTTTACAAGAAACCGCAGCTGCTGAAACAATTTGTTTATTCATTCCTAAATTTCTTTAGAATGAATCAATCAGATAATTCATTTTCGATTAAATCTTCTGCCAGATTTTTATAGTCCAGATTTTCTATTCCATTTTCACCTGATTCAATTTGTTTTGCAAGTTTACTGGAATAATATTTATCCATGGCCTCCCGCAAATCTATTTTTAATGTTGCCGCAAGATAATTAATAATATCTGTTTCGAGATTCTGTTTATAAATTTCAGTTAAATCTTTTGAATTTGTCATTTATTTTCAACCAAATAGGATTTTTCGAATTTTAAAACAGCAGGAATAATTCCTTGATTTACGATGCAGATTTGATCGTTCATTTTATAATATCTCAATTCTTCTATGGTTCTTTTTTTATCCCATAAACCTCGGAAATACATATCCACTGTTTTAAATACAT
Organism: uncultured Treponema sp.; assembly: GCF_945873775.1. Taxonomy (GTDB): domain Bacteria; phylum Spirochaetota; class Spirochaetia; order Treponematales; family Treponemataceae; genus Treponema_D. The sequence goes on from NZ_CAMCEC010000005.1 coordinate 71,052, forward strand.
CGTCATTGGCAACATTTCCAATTATTATATCATAGGCTTCATTCAGATTGTCACCATTTCTGCATGCACATACAAAATCAAGCCATTTTTCATTCTCATTGTCGAACCTTAAAGTTCTGTACTGGGAAAAATCTTCAATTAGTGTATAAACATTTACTGTTGGTTTTCCGTTATACCGGGCGGCTTTTCTAGAAGCCCATTTTTCAGCCTGATTCTGATAAGTGGTGATATAAAATCCTTTTCCGAAATCCAAATAGTTTTTAGAAAAAGAAACATCAGGACTCTGAATTTCCTTGTTGGAACCGTGGAAAACTGTCATACAGCAATTCCTTTTTCACGCACAAAGCCTGAAATATCTTCGGCTAAAGCCTTTTCTCCCTGCGTATGAAGCACATCGTAATATTTTATGATATAGTCGTCGAGTATTTTCGTTTTGTTCAATGTATGATAAACATCGGCAGGTGTCATGTGCCATTTTTTAGCAAGCTGATGTATCATAAAAATTGAAAATTCCATCTCAGTTTTTTTGCACATACCGCACCTCCAAAAATATTCTTCTATAAGATAGCATAATTCTTACAAAAAATCATCCTTTAAATACCGCGTGTAATTACTGCACTAATAGCCTCATTATTAGTTCAGTAATCAACATTCATTTAGTGCAGTATCGGTCTCCTTTTCACCGCATTAGTTAAATTTTATTGAACTTTTTGATTTTTATTCTTGACTTCTTATTTTTGTTATTGTATATTGTGTGTGTAGGTTCAAAATATTTGAATATTTTGATTTATTTAAGGTTTATACAAACCTTAAAAACGGATGAGTCAAGGTCTTGAGCGTAAGCGTACCTTGACCAGACGTATTTTATTAAAGACAGGGTAAAGAGATGGGAAACGAGAAATTTATGGCGAGAGTCCGCGAGCTGCGAGAGTCTAGGAAACTTTCTCAGGAAGCTCTTGCCGATAAGGTAGGAGTGACAAAAAGCGGAGTCGCAATGTGGGAGACAAGGGGCGTTGTTCCAAGAAAAGAAACTCTTGAAAAAATCTGTGATGTTCTTGGAACAACAACTGACTATTTATTGGGCATAGGAGAAGTGAATGTTGCAAATGCAAAAATAAATTCAATCCAGAGAGGACTCAGCAAGCTTGACGAAAAAGACCTTGAGCGTGCGGAAGGCATTCTGCGCCTCGCATTTACAGAAGCATTTGGAGGGGAATAGTGAACGAAAAATTTTCAGCAGATTACAAGACAGACATAGAAGAGCGTGTGAATGAGATTTTGATTAAATCCCGCTTTGCAAAGGAATTTCCTTTAGACTGCTTTTTGCTTGTGGACGAAATTGGAAAAGAGATTGCAATTGCTCTAATGCCGTTCTCCTGGATAGAAGAGCATGGAATGAATGTGGATGATGTCATCAGTTCAAAGGACGCAGAAGCTGTCGAGTTTTGCGGAAGGTACATCATTTTCTACAATCAGAATATGCCTTCTGTCCGGATTGTATTCAGCATTGCGCACGAAATCGGTCATATTGTGCCAGGACATGATATTGAGCATATTACAGAATACAGGAAGAAAAACGATTCAAGGTTCAAGGAGCTTTACGGGCAGAGCGAAATCGAGGCGAATTATTTTGCAGCTTGCCTTTTAATGCCGGAAGCCATAATAAACCGCCTGAAGTCGTTTGGCTGCTGCATAACAAAAGAGTTCTTGCAGACTTCTTTTGGAGTGTCAGAATCCGCATCTGAAATTCGCATAAAGACTTTAAGGCGGAATTCTCAAAGATATGTTTCTTATTGGACCAAGGACAAGTCTTTGGACAATGCAGTTCTGCTGAAATTCGCTGATTTTATAAAAAAGATTTCTCCAAGACGAAAAAGCTATGAGGAAGAATACAGATATGAAGAGGAAATGCAGGAAGAGCGGAACAGATGGCTTGCAGAAGGATATTAGCGGAAACTAAAGCCGATAGTATATTCGGCATAAAAATTAAAATAAAAAAGTCTGAAAACAGTTGCATGTTATGCGACAGGCAGCGGCTCCCAGACTTGACGGCATCAATAACGATACCAAATGTGGTTGTTTGATACTATCATTATTGATCCCCCGTATGCAAGAGCCGTTGCCACAATCTTCTATATTAGAGGAGGCAATGCCCTATGGCAGCCAAATCAAATCTCATGGATTCTATTGAGAATCCTAACGGCCGTGTGTCTGTAAAGTTACAGCGCAACTATTTTTCAAAGGATTCTTCCGACAAGTATGTTGGAAGAATAGTCCGAAACACCCATACCGTCGGGAATGTCATTCAGCTTGTGGCGAACAAGGTTCCTCAGCTGGACATCGGCACGGTTTATTCCGTCTGCGATGCTTTTGAAAAAGTCATTGCAGAATCGCTTGGAGGCGGAAACTCTGTAAACTGCCTGAACCTTGGCGTGTTCTACATCGCCTGCAAAGGCTCAACTGACGGAAGCAGTTTTTCGCCGAACATCACGGTAAAATTTATTCCGTCAGAGCTTACAAAGTCCGCAATCTCAAATGTTACGGTCGAGCATGAATCTTATTCTGAACCGGCTGCGACTATCAGCAGAATTGTTGACATTGACACAGGGGATGATGACGGAAATCTTTCTTTGAACGGCTCTGTGCAGATTTCCGGCAAAAAACTTCTGATTGGAGGAGAGGGCGGCGGAATATGGTTTGCTCCAGCGTCTGGAGATACGGCGGCTATTGACGAAAGCGGTGCGGACTGGATTCCAGTAACAGCAAAACTTTCCATAAACAAGCCCGGAACTCTGCTTTTTCCGTTGCCAAAGACGCTTTCTGCAGGCACGTACCGAATTGTGCTGAAAACAAGGTGCACTTCAAATTTGAAGTATGAGCGAAAGGAGCTTGTCTCAACAGTTTCAGACGCTCTTGTGATAAAGTAATGCGCGTGCTTATCAGGACATTTGTTTTTTGAATTCTCCGACTAATTAACACTTGCATATTTGCAAAATCTTTTGCTAGACTAAGACCGTCATTTTTGTGGCGGTCTTTTTTATTGCTGACATTCTTAAAATTGACTGGAGAACTTTTATGCCGATTATTACAAAGCCGAATTTTTTTGACGCAGATTATTTTTTTGTTTGCAAAGGAAATGAAATTCTAGTAAAGGACAATTCTTTAATTTCAAAAAAAGAATTTGAATTTTTTGCAAATGAAACTTTTTCAGACGACTGGTATATAGAAACAAATCTTTCATACAGCGCAGCCTTGGCAAAAGAAAATTGTTCACTTCCTGAAAACTGCAAATTTATTTCCGTCCGGCAATTCTGCTTTGAGCATAAAGAAACCGCATTCCCCGTTTCAAGAGCCGCAAGCATTTTAAAGCAAAGAAGCACATTTAAATTCTGCCCTTCATGCAAAGGAAAATTAATTGATGACGAAACTGAATCCGCAAGAAAATGCCCGGACTGCAAAACAAAATTTTTTCCGCGGATAGAGCCTGCCACAATAACGCTCGTTTCCAAGAAAGATGAAATTCTTCTTGTAAAAAATAAAAATTCCGCATACAAAAATTACGCCTGCGTTTCAGGTTTTGTTGAACAAGGTGAAACTCTTGAGCAATGCGTCGCACGGGAAATAAAAGAAGAAACAAACATTGAAGTTCAAAATATAAAATACTGCGGAAGCCAAGCATGGCCGTTTCCAGACCAGCTCATGCTAGCGTTCACGGCGGAATACAAAAGCGGCGAAATAAAAATTCAAGAGTCTGAAATTCTTGAAGCCCGCTGGTTCAAAAGAAATGAACTTCCTCCAGAATCACAGTTGCCTCGTCCAGGTTCTGTAGCATGGAATTTGATAAATGGAATTTTTAAAAGCTAAAAAAGCAGAGTTTGACCACAGCAAAAAAAATATATAAAATAAAGAACATTTTCTAATTTTAATTTTTAGAAATGATTTTTTTGAAATTTCTACAGAGGAAAAATATGTCTGAATTTAATTTGATGAAACTGCAAAACGGAAGCGATGTGCGCGGAATTGCAATAGAAGGCGTTGAAGATGAGCACGTAAATCTTACAGACGAAGCCGCAAACTTAATAGGCCAGGCATTCGTTTTGTGGCTTGAAAAAAAATGCGGAAAAAAAGCAGCAGAACTTAAAATTGGAATTGGACGAGATGCCCGCATCACGGGAGAAAAACTTGCGCTTGCAGCCGCGGAAGGAATTTCTTCAACTGGAGCAAAAGTTGTAAGCTGCGGCCTTGCAACAACACCGGCAATGTTCATGTCAATTGTTTTTGACCAGACAAAGTTTGACGGCTCCCTTATGATTACTGCAAGCCATCTGCCATTCAACAGAAACGGAATAAAATTTTTCAATGCTGACGGCGGACTTGAGCACGAAGACATTGAAGAAATTTTAAAGACCGCGCAAAATTTAAATCTGCAAAAAACAAATTCTCCATTCGCAGAAAACTTTGACTTGCTTTCAGTTTATGCAGAATATTTAAAGCAGACAATTTGCAAAGAACTGAATTCAACTGAATCAGAAAAGCCGCTTGCAGGATTAAAAATTGTTGTCGATGCAGGAAACGGAGACGCAGGATTCTTTGTAGACAAAATTTTAATTCCGCTTGGAGCAAACACAGAAGGAAGCGAATTTCTTGAGCCAGACGGAATGTTTCCAAACCACATTCCAAATCCAGAAAACAAACAGGCAATGCAGGCAATTCAAAAAGCCACAGTTCAAAACAAAGCAGACCTTGGATTGATTTTTGACACTGACGTTGACAGAATGAGCGCGGTTTTTCACACAGGCGAAGAAGTTAACCGTGATTCTATAATCGCGCTTTTTTCAGCTATACTTGCGCCAGATTTTCCGGGCAGCACTATTGTAACCGATTCAGTAACAAGCGACCGTTTAACTTTCTTCCTTGAAAAAAAACTTGGTTTAAAACATCTTCGCTATATGCGCGGATATAAAAATGTAATCGACAAATGCCGCGAACTTAATGAAAAGGGAATCGTTTCTCCGCTTGCAATGGAAACTTCTGGGCATGGAGCGTTAAAAGACAACTATTATCTTGATGACGGCGCTTTCCTTGCTGTAAAACTTATTTCGTCACTTGCAAAAGCTGCAAAAGAAAACAAAAAAATCGAAAGCTTTATTTCAGAACTTCCGCCTGCCGGAATTGAAGCGGAGTACAGATTTAAAATTAAGTCAGAAGATTTTAAGCAATACGGAAAAAAAGTTCTTGAAGAATTCAAATCCCGTGCAACGAAAAACAACCTCGACCTTCCTGAAAATTTTGAAGGCGTGAGAATTTCTTTCCATGACAAAAATGCAGAGGGCTGGCTTTTGCTGCGGCTTTCACTTCACGACCCTGTGATGCCGCTCAACATAGAAGGAAAAACTCAAAAAGACAAAGACGAAATTGTAAAAATAGCAAAAGAACTTGTTTCAGGCTTTGAATTGCTAGACACAAGCGTTTTAGACAACTAAAAAAAATGTGGAATTTGCGTAAAAACCAGATTCCGCATTGACATAATTCATTTTTTTGTTCATAATTTAGTTCCCTGCGATATTTCGTTGGTGAGGATGGTGAACAAAGACATGGCAACAATCAATGTTGATGAGAATGAGAACCTCGAAAAGGCAATCAAACGCTTCAAGAGAATGGTTGAAAAAGAAGGTATTATCCGTGAATACAAAAAGCGTGAATATTATGAAAAGCCTTCTACAATCCTCAATCGCAAAAACAAATCATTGGCTCGTAAGCTTTTGAAAAAAAACCACAAGCCGCATGATTCTAAATCAGCTTACTAATTGTGATTGGAACCCTGGAAATCTCCGGGGTTTTTACATTTTAAAACAAGCAAATAAAATTTCAGTTTTTCAAAAAGAGGAGCTTATGAAAATTCAGGACGACAATGAAAATTACAGGCAGCTTTGCTTTAAATGTATGCGGCCAGTTTCTTCATGCTACTGCAAATATACAGCTCCTATAAACTGCGGAATAAAATTTGTTTTTCTAATGCATCCAAAAGAAGCTAAAAAACAACGCACAGGAACAGGACGTCTAGCTTCTCTTTGCCTTCCCGAAAGTGAAATTCTTATGGGAATTGATTTTACAAAAAACAAGCGTCTTGAAGAACTTTTAAATGATCCGCAGTATTATCCAGTTTTGCTCTACCCTTCACCAGATGCCTGGACTTGCAGCAAAGAAGGATTCAAAGAAACAATACAAGGAAAAAAACTGCTTGCAATAATTGTGGATTCAACTTGGTTCTGCTCAAAAAAAATTCTTCGATACAGCACAAATATAAATTCTCTGCCGAAATTTTCATTCATCGGAAACTACAAAAGCATTTTCACTTTTAAACATGAACCGCAGGAATATTGCGTTTCAACAATTGAAACTTGCTACTATCTGATTAAAGAACTGCAGTCAACAGGAATTGTGGACAAAGGAATTTCACCAGAGCCGCTTATGACAGTTTTTAAACAGATGATAAAGTTTCAGCTTCAAAAAGAAAACGACCGCATAGAAGGAAAAATTCCAAATAGCCATGCAAAAGACTGGAAATACACACGCAAAAAAGAAATTCCAAACTTCTAGCAGCCGAGTTTTTTTATTTTTTCACATACGGAATATCTGAATTCTTATAGCCCGGAGTTGCAGTTTTTGCAACAATCCAACAGTCTTTTCCATTTACTATCGGCTGGCCATTTTTATATGCCGCAATAGCTTCCTTTAAATTTTGCCGCGAAAGACTTCTTGTTGTTGCTGTAGGAGTAACATTATCACAGCAAACCGCATTTTCAACAGAAGCACCGTCTTGCCATACTCCGCTTTCTGAAACAATAGAAGCAAAATCAGAAATTCCTTTTTTCCATTCTGTGCAATCTGATTTTGCAAAAACAACCGCATCAAGAATTTCAGAAGTATTGGAATTTCTTAAAACAACTATGTCGCTGGCAGCAAACGGCTTTTTTGTGCATTCGCTCCACAAGTCCCTTGCAGTATCGCAAGAATCCTCATGCGTAGAAAGCTTTAAATTATTTTCAAGCTCATTAAACATTCCTTCACCATCAAGACCTTCTGCAACAATCGTTCTCATGTGCAAGGTAACATAGTCGCCCTTTTTTACTTCAATTGCAGGAAGAATAAATTTTGTTTTGTCTCCATTCGCCGCGCTTATAATTTCAAGTCCAGAAAGATTTCCTTCCTTTAAAACATAAAGCTCAACAAATTCGCTGCGATGAACTCTTTCCTTTGTTTCTTTTATCGTTCTTGTTCCATAAGCATTTCTAAGTTCTGTAATTATAACTTTTGCAGGGTTGCTGTTAAATCCTTTAAACGGAACACTGAACGTCAAGGAATTTCCCGCAGAATCAAAAGCCATGCCTTCAATTTTGTAATCAATTCCAATTGCGGTTTCATTTTTAAATTCAAGCAAAACTGTATTCTCTTCATATTTACATTCTACATTTCCCATGCTTGAAATTTCATCTGATAAAAAAAGTTCCGTGTTTTTCAGCTCGACTTCCCTTGAAAAATCTATGCGCGCAGAATTAGAAGATGTGGCGCAAAACTTTGTTATCTTGGGAACAGAAAAATCCCCAGACAAAAGCTCAAGATTTTCCACAGAAGAACGGCACGACATAGGACAAACTGAAAAAGTGACAGCAAACAAAAGCCCTGCGGAAACAAAAATCATCTGGCTTAATTTTTTTACAAATTGATTTGAATTCATAAACACTCCTATAATTTTTTGATACGACAAGCGCTCTTGATATTTTTATTACCTAAAAATAAAAAAAAATGCATTGTGATTCCATTTTTGCATAAAATTCATTAAACTTTTTTTTATGGAATACAAATCATTTTTTGAAGAAGATAAAAAAATTTTTCATGCTCAGTCAAATATTTATTTCAGCCAATGCAATGCAAACAAAGACCTAAGCTTGCATGAGCTTTTAAAAATAACTTCTGATATTGCAGTTGAAGATTACAGGCAACGCGGAATGTCGCGCGAAATTCTTAAAGACAACGGATTTGGAATTCTTGTTTCAAGATGTTCGTATAGAATTCATCAGTGGCCAAAAGAAAATCAATTTATAGAAGTTGAAACTTGGGAAGAAAAACCGCAGGCTCTTCAGTTTATGCGCGGCTATAGAATTCTTGATGAAAATAAAAATGTCTTAGTTTCTGGAAAATCATCATGGCTTTTAGTCGATATAAATGAACGCCGAATTCTTCCACTAAAAAAATTCACGCTAAGAACTCCACCTGAGTTTTGCATTGAACTTAACTGCGACAAGCCGGATAAAATTCTTCAGCCCGAAAAAAGCGAGCTGTGGGACACACGGACAATAAAGTTTTCAGACTTGGATGCAAACGGACACACAAACAATGCAAGATATGCTGCATTTGTTGAAGATGCAATTCCAGAAGAATTCCGCGGAAGAAAGCCAAAAGACTTCAAAATAAATTTCGCAAAGGAAGCAATGCTAAATGATAAAGTAGAAATTTTTGGCTTTAAAGAGGAAAACAAAATAACTTTCCTTGGAAAAACTCCGGAATCAGTTTCCTTTGAAGCAATCATTTCATATTAAAAAATCATACCGTATAATCTGAAATATCAATTTCCTTGTCGTAACGAAGATAATAAAGAAAAGTTTTTATATCTTTTGTATCGACCTGGAAAATTTCAGAAGCGGCTTTGCGATAACAAGAAAGCTGTTCGATATAAAGTTCTGGCTTTGCAACACGGTCTGTTTTGTAATCAACAATAAAAAATTTTTTGTCTGAATCTTGAAAAATCAAATCCATTGAACCTGTAAAAATCGTATCGTCCATAAGAAATTTAAATTTGTTTTCAGCTTTGCAAAGACGGTTGCTTCTTTTTGCATCTGCAACTTTTTTTCCAAGATCACTTTGTTTAAAAGCTTCACACATAGACACAATAGTCTTTAAAAGAATTTCCTTAGCTTTTTGATTTTCAGAAAGTTTCTTTGCAACAATTCTGTCAATAAAATTTTCAGCATTTAAAAGATTTCCAGTAGAAACAAAGCATTCAAGATAAGAATGCGCAAGTTTTCCAAAATCAGCATAATTAAATTCAGCAGAAGCAGAATCCTCTTCATTCTCTTCTAAAATATCAGAAGCTGGCTTTAAAACAAAATCAACAGAAGAGTATTCTTCGTTTATTTTAAATGCGTCGTCAATTTTTACAGTTGTTTTTGGAGGCAACTTTTCAAGACCGCTTGGCGTTTGAGTTTTATCAAAAAATTCTTGAGGAAAATCAATGTCTTTTTCAAATGGAGTTTTGTCATAAAAAGAAGAAAACAATTCTATCTTTTTCTGCCTAAGTTCATCTAAACTTATTTTATCATCTGCGCGGACTTTTGTAGAAACAGGATTTATTTTTATAAAATCAAACGGCGCGCCATGTTTATTAAACACAGGCACATTGCAATACGATTCAAAAGAAAAATCATTGTCGGCATAAAGTTCCTTCTGATAATAAAAGCGGCAAAGCTTGTGCATCAAGGAAAGTGAGCCATCATATTTTTTTTCAGCATTATCAGACTCGTCAAACTTCTTTAATTCCTTGCTTCTTGAAAGACTTCCGACTAGATGCACATCTTCTTCTGCCCGCGTAATGGCAACATAAATTTTACGTTTTTGTTCAGCAAGTTCTCTTAAAGCAGAGTCTTCTTTTTGGCGTACAGAAAAGTAATTTCCACCTTCGCCCAAAGCGCATAAAGAAACTCCAGTTGCGTTTTTTTCGTCAAATCCGTCTTCATCAAAAAAGAAAGTTCCTGTTGTTTGCGCTTTAGGATTTCCCCAAATTCCAATAACAAAGACATGCTTAAACTGCAAGCCTTTGCTCTGATGAATTGTCATAATTTTTACAGCGTCAGGTTTTTCAAGCGGATAAGAAATCTCTTTTAGCTCAAGTTCAACGCTCTCATCATTCATATAAGATGAAATTTCTTTCTTTTTTGCAATTCCAAGTTGATCAACAAACCAAGAAATGCTTTTTCCTTCGTTTTCAGCCTGACGCGCAGTTTCATAAAGCAAGTCAAACTGCTCTGAATAAAGTGAAAGATTTCTATTTAAAATTGTCTCAAAGTAATATCCAGTTTTATACCACAAAAATTCAAGTGATTTTGTAAGACTTTGAGAAAGAATATCTTCCCGCAATTCTTCATAAAAACTTTTTGCAGACAAATATTTTTTCAGATCAGAATCAGAAAGAGAAAGTTCATCATTTTCCTCAAATGCAGAAAAAATAATTTCAGAATTCTTTGTCTTTTTTACTGATGCTGATAAAATATTTTGAACGCCTTGCATGCTTATTCCAGCAAATGGCGAAGAAAGAAAAGCTGCAAACGCATTTGAATCTGAAGGATAAACGCAAAACCTTAAAAAACTGTAAAAGTCATTTACAATTCCTTCTGAAAAAACATTTGTCTGACGGTCAACTGTATAAGGAATGTTAAAAAGAGAAAGATACCTTTGCAAATAAAATCTTCCTGAACGAGAATTGTCCAGAATTGCATAGTTGTTAAAGTTAGAATCTTTTTTTGAAAGCTCATAAATTTTTCTAGCTATAAAATATGCTTCTGTTTCTTTTTCGCTAAGACATTTTCCATAGTTTACAAAATCAGCAAAGTTGTTTCCGTCTTCATTTTCTCCTGTATTTAAAAGACATAAGTGAATAGGAACATTACTTGCATCAACAGAAGCCGGGATTTCGTTTTTTTTCAAAGCATTGTGTTTATATTCGGCTTCATAGCTTTTTATATCTGCAATTCCATTTTCTTCTGAATAAAACAAAGAAGGAATTTCAGTTTCATTCAATGGCCGTTTGTCATCGCAGTTTCCAAACATCAGATTAAAAGAATAAAGCAAAGGAACAGAAGAGCGGTAATTGTTTGTCATATTCAAGTTAACATTTTCTTCTGAACCAGAGTTATCCTTTAAAGATTTTTTTAACTCATTGAATACGCTTACATCTGCCCCGCGGAATTTGTAAATCGACTGTTTTTCATCTCCAACAAAAAATAATTTTTCCGCAGAAACATTTTTTTCAAGCTCAGCAAAAAATTCTGTTTCAGTTTTGTCTTCAATTAAAAGTTCTTTGCCATTATTTTCAGAAATAAGAAACAAAAGCTCCTTGTTTTTTTTGTTGTTATCTTGAAACTCATCTATCATTATTTTCTTTATAAGATTTTTTTGCTGCTTTCTGATGTCTGGCTGCTCAACAAGAATCCTCAAAGCCAAGTCACCAACATCTTTAAAAGAAAGATTCCCAGAAATGCGTTTGGTATTATTTACTTCTTCAAGGAATTCATCAAGAAGTTCAAACATTCTTTTTTGCGCAGAAAAGTTTTTTATAAAATTCACGACAGAAACAACAATAGGAATCGTTTCTCTTATTATCTTTATAATTTCCTTGATTTCTTTTACAGGTTCTTTGCTTCCGCCTTTATTCATGCTTATTGAGCAAATAGAATTTATACTTGAACAGAACTCCTGCGCAGTTACAGAAAAAGAATTTGCATTTTCTTCATCTAAAAAATTAAATGAAAAATTATTTCTGTTTTCTGTAAAATCATTTTTTTCAACTAATTCTTTTAATTCATTTACAAAAGCATTTTTTTCATCAGCTTCATTTAAAAGTAATTTTAAATTTTCAAACTTCGATTTTATAGAATTTTCATTTTCATCAAAAAAAGAATTCCAGGATTCAAGTATCTGTTGCTTTTGTATCTGAAAATTATCCGAAAAAAAGTTTTTTCTTGTAGCAACAGAAGTACATTCCAAAACTGGAGCAGCAAAATAATTCGCTGCAAAATCTTCTATTTTTCCAGGCATAGAATAAATATTAAAGCATTCTTCAGTTCTATGCTTTAAAACAAATGGAAGGGCAGCATCTTCAACAGCACGATCACAAGATGAAGAACCCGTTGTAAAATCAGGGCGAATTCCGTAGCGGCTAGCAGCAATTCTTACAAGAGAACCACTGTAAGCATCAAGAGTTTGAATCTTGGCATCTGCAAATTCATCTAATGCTCTTTTTGCAAGTTCTACCTGCTTTGGATATTTTTCCTTATCAAGAAATTTTACAAACGCATTAAGTTTCTTATATATTCGATCATAAATTTCAGAAGCTGCTTCTTTTGTAAAAGTAAGAGCAAGAATATTTTTTACACGTATGTTTTCATCGGTCATAAGTAAAAAAGCATATCGAAAAGCAAGAACATCTGTTTTTCCAGAACCAGCTCCAGCGGAAACAACTGCATTATCTTTTTTTGTTATTGCTTTAATCTGAAAAATATCAGGCGATTTTGAATTAGCAGGATTTTCAGTTAAAGGCTCATTTAAAAAATCATAATCAATGCTCATAAAATTTCCTTTTTTGCAATATTAAATGATGTTCTGCAAATTGAATTAAGTCCGCACTTCATGCAGTCTTTGTAAACATTTACACCATGCTCTTTGTCCGCTTGAAAATTCTTAGGCTCAAAATCAAATTCAGCAGATTTTTCATAAAAGTACTCTGCAAAAATTTCAAACTCAGTCAAAGTTTTTTCAAACCCATCTCTGTCTGTGTTATGGCTTCTTGCATTCGGCACTTTTGAAATAATCTGCACAACATCAAAGTTATCTGCGGAATCCTTTTTTATCTTATAAAACATAGCAGAACAAACTTTCATTTCATTGCTTTCCAAAAGCTTTACGTATGAAGCCATTTGAAAGTCTCCTAAAGACGGAATTGAATCAGCATTAAAAATACAGTCTTTTATAGAAGGCGCAGAACCAGTCTTATAGTCAATGATAAACAGTTCGTCAGGCTCATCAGGATTTAAAAGCACGCAGTCAATCTTTCCAAAGAAGTCGAATTGTCCTGAACTGCATGGAACTTCTTTTTCAATTTCAACCCCTTCAATAAAATATCCGCCGAAGTTCTTGCATCCTTTTTTATCAGAACAATCTGGCAACGCACAAAACTGTCTGAAAAACAAAAATACATTTTTACAAATAAGTTCTTTCTGGCTTTCAATAATTCTAAGAGCAAGCGGACTTCTTGAAAATCCTGAACGAAGTTTAGCTTCATCAAAGGAAGAATAAATCAGTTGCTCTATCTGCCCAGAAGTTTCTTCACTGAATACTGGAATCTTTCCTTTATAAATTCCATCTTTATCTTGAAAGTTTTTACATACAAGCTCAATTGTTTTATGAATAAGAACGCCAGCCTCATAGTTTTTTATAAGGTCTACATCTAAAGAATCTTCTTTTAAACTTAAAACTTTTGTAAAAATAAATTTTCTTGGACAAGGAAAAAAACTCTTTAATTCTGTCTGAGAAATTTTTACTTTTTCAGGATTTGAATTTTTTCCTTTATCTCTTAGCTCTGCATTGATTTTATTTTTTAAAGAATCAGATATACAAGAAGAATTGCCGAAAGCAAAAACATTTTTCCAATTATAAAAAGATTTCTGCTGCATTTCTGAAAAAACACGCTCCGAAACAACTCCGTCTTTAAAATCTTTTTTTTCATTATTAATAAAATCAAATTGCTCAAGAGTTTTTTCACCTGCTTGCTCATAAGATTCAAGCGCAGTATGCATAATTGCAGAACCAGAAAATGATTTTTTCGATGCAGAAAAAAACACCTGCTTATTTTTTAACGTTCTCTGTTGACTGCAATAGAGTTTTATAAAATCAACAGAAGCGTCTTTTTCATTTAAATCAAGCAACGCACGTTTTTCAACATCATTTATAAACCCAAGTTTTTTAAAAGGAACTGAAATATCTCTTTGGGTTGCATTTATTACAAACTGATATTCAAAATCCGCGCAAACAGAAAGCCTATAAGGAAAAACATTAACTCCATATTTCTTTTCATTAGGCGTATAAGTCTTCTGGTTAATTTCATTTATAAAAAAATCAAAGGCAGAATTTAATTTATAATTTATTTTTGAAAGATAATCATGCTCAATAGACACAAGATTATTTAAATCAGTAATTATTCGTCCTAGGATTTTATCAGTTGTCTTGTAACGCTCTTCATTAAATTTTTTTTCATCAACAAATTTACTTTTAAAATTGTCCCATGCAAATTTCAGTTTTTGAAAACTAGATGCATTTTCAAATTGCAAAACAGCGTCTTTGATTTTTAAATAAAATTCTCTCTCTGCGCTTCCATCATCAAGTGAAGAAAGCCATATATCTTTGATAGATTCACCTTCTTCATAGCTGCATACACATCTTTTTTCATTTCCTGCTCTTACAAGACGCTCATTTAAATCAAAATCTTTCCACGGAATATATCCATCAAGCAAAAACGAACGTACACTGTCATAAGAAAAGTTAGAAGAAGCGCAGTCTTTTATTTTTTGAAAAATATCTCCGCCGCAATTCTTTGTATATGGAACTCCAGCACGCACAGTGAACGGAACAGAATAAATTGACAGTTCTCTTTCCAAATAAGGTCTGATATTTTCCAAGTCAGGAACATTGACGGCCACTGTACGCAAGTCAATTTTTTCAAGATGCAACTGCCTAAGCCTAAGAGCAAGCATTCTAATTTCCTTTCGCGCATCATTATAAAAAACACACTTGCCGCTCTGCGCATTCTTGGGAATACAAACCAATGTTACATTTTCTTCCGCACAAAGAATATTCTGAAATTCCGCAAAGTCTTCAAGAATCTCTGGATAAAAAATAAAAATTCGCTTTTCATTCTTCTTGAAATTTGAATCTAAATAAGAAGGCTCATAAAAACTGTTCTGCGTCAAAAATTCTTTGTAAAGCTCAAAAAGTTTTTTGTAGTCATTATCTTCATCATCAGGAATTTTTCCTGCGGCGCAATACTTTTCAAACTGCTCATTCCAAAGTTTTAATGAAGGAAGAATCTTTGCAATCCAATCTGTAAAGCTAAAAACATTATCCTTGAACTCTGGCGCAGAAGAAACAATTCTTTTAAAGAAATGCTTCTCATTATTTTCTGAAAGGATTTTTTGAACAAAAACTTTTCGCACAACTGGAGGAATACAAATAAGATTTTCGTCAGCAGCCTTTAAATAATCAGACTTGAATTTATCCCATGCCGTAAACTGATCAAGATTAAAAGCCCGCACACCAGATTCATCCGAATTTTTTACAGTCCAATTTATCCAGCTTGTCTGAACAACATCAGTAGGAAAAACAAAAAGTGAATCTATATTCTTTATATTAGCCGCAATGACTTCTGAAATCTTTTCTTCACTAAAATTCATAGACTAATAATATAGCACATAATTTCTTATTTTTAGACAAAAAGTAGATTTTCGTAGAATTTTTTTTCAATAAAGTGTTTTTTTTTACTAAAAAAATAAATGCACTATAAAACAAAGCAGACTGCCTAAAAGATTGTTCTAATTAGACAGTCTGCTGCTTAGTTTTAAATAACCGCTATTTCTTGCCAGCTATTCCAAATTCCTGCCATCCCGTCTGTGGAATAGTCAGCTTTACACGCTTTCTTGCATCCCTGATACGCAAATCCAATCTTCTAGTTTCTTCTGCAATGTCCAAAGTACAAGTTTTTAGATCAGACTTAAGTTTTTCCTGCTTGCTGTCAAGATTTTGAAGATTTGCAACAATGCTATCAAGTTCCAAAGCATTCTCTTCTCCTAAGCTTACACTTGCAAGCTCCTCTTTGTGAGCCTTAATGCCAGCCGACATCAGCCGTGCGTCGCTCATTTTCTGTGCAAACGTATTGCCCATTGTTCTTCTCCTTTAAAAAATTAAGACAAAGACCTCTCTTTAGAATTAATTTTTTAAGCCGCTCCGAAAAATATTTTACGAAGCATAAGTTGATAAATAGTTTGCAACGCAAACTTCAAATGATTAAAATCAACAGAAGTTCTGTCAATTTCCATTTTCTCTCCTTTTTTCGATTTCAACCTAGAAACCGATAATAAAAAGGTAAAAAAACTTTTAGGAATTTTCAAGGAAAAATCAAAATTTATTTAAAAAAGCAGTTAAAAATTGCAAAATAAAAAAATCTGCAATAAAAAAGCCAATTGCAGACCAAACTAAAGAATAATTATCTGGATTTTCAGAAAAATTAACTATTTTTAAAGCAAAAACACTTCGACCTTTATTAAAAACACTTGTTCCTAGCTCAAATTCATCCGTTTTTTAAAGAAAAGTACTTGTTTTTAGTGTAAAATTATATATCTTTTCTCTAAAAACACATGAATTTCCACAAAAAACATCTGTTTTTAAAGCCAAAACACATATATTTAGTCATAAACTAGATGTTTTTTATACAGATACAAGTATTTTTTCTAATAAACTAAAAAAGCCGAAAAACAAACAATGTCATTTTCCAGCTTTTGTAAGTTATTCAGCAATAAACTTTCTATATTTCTCTATACTTTGAACAAATCGACCTCGTCCCCAAGTTTCTTTATAGACTGAGCCATAAGATTAGAAATTCCAGACAAGGCATTTCCTGTTTCATTTATTTTTCTTGCGCCGGCAGACATTTCACTCATTCCTTGTTTCATGCTCAATGTCGAATCTTGCAAAGTTTTTATTTCATTTAGAATAGCCTTGCCGCCCTCTGACATCTGTTTGGACGATTCTCTTACCTGCACGGTACTATCATTCATCTGTGTAAGAGCAAGAGAAATCTGGCGAGAACCTTCTCCTTGTTCCTGCATAGCATTTTTTATCTGCGACACAAGATTATTTGTCTCTATCATTTCATTTGAAACAGCAGAAAAAGTTTCAGATGCAATCTTTGAGGCGGAAACAATCTCTTCAATTCCATCAGTTATTTTCTGCAGCTGGTCTCCAATTGTCTTTGACTGTTCAGATGAAGTTTCAGAAAGCTTGCGGATTTCGTCTGCAACAACGCTAAAGCCTTTTCCAGCCTCACCTGCGTGGGCGGCTTCAATTGCTGCATTCATGGCAAGAAGATTTGTCTGTTCCGCAATACTTGAAATAACGGCATTTGCTTCCTGCAAAGACTGGGATTCGCTTGCAATGACAAGAATCCTTGAATTCACATCATCCTGCTTCTGCACGCCTTCAGAAGACTTCTGCTCAAGGCTTTCAAATGAAGAGGCCATTTTTCCAACAGAAGAATTTACAGAATTTATGTTGCCAATCATCTGCTCAACAGCCGCGGAAGCTTCTGTAACACAGGCAGACTGGCTTTCAATCATATTATTAAGATTGTCAATTCCAATAGAAATTTTATCAAGAACATTTGTTGTCTGATCTACGCTTTCGGAGTTGCTGTTTATGCCAGTTTCAACATTCTTAATATTGGAAATTATCTGGCTTATAGAAGTAGCAGTATCTTGTGTTCCAGCATCCAAATCAGAATCTACTTTTAGAAGCTCGTCCTTCAGCTGTTTTATAACAAGAATTATGTTTTGCAGTTTTTCCATAAAGGTATTAAAGCTGATTATAATTCCGCCTATTTCGTCATTGCTCATTTTCTTAAGTTCAATTCGCTTGGTCAAATCAGCATTTCCTGAAGCAATTTTATTTATAGACTGCTCAAGAACAATAAGAGGCTGCGTCTTGCGGATTAAATTAATAGCCACTCCAGAAATTACAGCAATTCCTATGATAAAGTTTGAAACAACTATAATAGAAACAATTTTCCTAAAAATACTAAGAACTTCCGCCTCGGAAATAACTATGCAGTTACGCCAGTCAGTTCCTTCAACAATGGAATAAAAAAGGTAATATTTTCCATTAGCAGTATTTATAATGCCGTTTCCATTTACACTTGAACTAGAAAGAATTTTCTTTGCATCTTCTGTTGCAAAAAGCTTATCAACCTCTTTTGAATCTCCAGAAGAAGCTATCATAAGTCCAGTTCCAGAAATAAGGGCAGAAACTCCAGTATTTCCAAGTTCTGTATTTTCTACAAAACGGCTTATCCGTTCCGAAGTTGTTACTCCAGAGAAAAATCCAATTGTCTTCCCGTTGAGTTTAACCGCACGGTTGATGTGGATAACTAATTTTCCAGAAACTTTAGAAGGACTAGGATTGTCTACAAATGAATCAGCTCCATTCTGCATTATCGCCTTAAAATAATCACGATCTGTTACAACTGTATGAGTTCCCATGTCAGATTTAAAGTTTCCGTCTTGGTCAACAAAGGCTACATAATCAAACCAAGATCTTCTTAAATATGAATGGCTTTGCAGCCAAGAAACTATTTCAGCAGGATTTCCAGTTTTGCAAACATCGGCATTGACATATACATCCATTCCGACCTTAGATTTTTCAAGAACAGAAGATATTTCAGAAGAATAAGACCTTGCAAGCTCTGAATAGTCGGAATAAGCGTCTTCCAGCAAATCTTTTCTTGTTAAATTTACAATAATAATAAGCTGAATGGCAACTAAAAACATTATAATAAGCGATGTCTGAACTCCAATTGAAACTGAAAGTTTTCCTTTTTTCATATTTTCACCTATAAAATACTCTTGATTTTTATATTATAAATCCATATCAGAAAAAATAAAAGTGTTCAAAACTTAAAAAGTCAGTTATTTTCATTTAAATTTGTCTTTTTATCTAAAATTTAGTATTATCTTTTACACAAAGGGAGTTTCTAAAAGTTTCAGTTTTTAGAAACAACTCTGAAAATGCGATGTTTTAATTCGTGCTATTATAACAAATTAAAACTCGCAGGCATCTCTAAAAATAAACTGTAATGAACTATAAAGTGAGTTTTAGAGATACCCAAAACATATTTATAGAGGCATTTATGAAGAAATTAACACCTATAACACTCCTATGCGGTTATCTTGGAGCAGGAAAAACAACTCTTCTAAACAAAGTTCTTTCAAATCAGGAAGGATATAAAGTCGCAGTTATTGTAAATGACATCGGCGAAGTGAATTTTGACGAAAAACTTATTGCCGACGGGGCAAAAATTACAGACACATCAAGCATTGTTCCTTTAACAAACGGATGTATCTGCTGCACACTCAAAACTCAGCTCGCACAGAATATAGAGAATCTCATAAAGAGCGGAAAATTCGATTATATTATGATTGAAGCAAGCGGTGTATGCGAGCCAATGCCTATTGTTCAGGAGCTTGAAACTATAAAGAACGGCAAAGTTGACAATGTTGTAGGCGTTGTTGACGCAGCACGTCTTGTAGATGAATTTGCAGGCGGCGACAAACTCTTGAAAAAGGATTCTATTGAGGAAGAAGACGTAGAAAGCCTTCTTGTTCAGCAGATTGAGTTCTGTTCCACACTTGTAATAAACAAAAAGGACTTGGTTTCTGATGAAGAATTTAAGAAAGTACGCAAAGTTATCGAAGTTCTTCATCCGGGCGTAAAGATAATTGAAACAAGCCATGGCGATGTAGACGTAAAAGAAATCATGGGAACAAATTCCTTTGAATTTGACAGCGTTTATGCAAGCGCAGGCTGGTGCAAGCATCTTGAAGAAGACGAAGTTGAGGATGAACATCATGAAGAACACCACCACCATGAAGAAGAGCACGGTGAACACGAAGAACATCATCACCACGAACATGATGAGCACGACCATGAAGGACACGAACATCACCATCATCATGAGCACCGCCACGAAGGAGAAAGCGAAGACGAGTACGGAATAGGAACTTTCATCTATTATAGAAGAAAACCGTTTGACCGCCAGCTTTTAGACGAATATGCAAACACTTGGCCTCGCAATATAATCCGCTGTAAAGGTCTTATGTGGTTCGCAGATGAGCCAGAGATGGCTTGGGTATTCGAAACTTCAGGCAGACAGATTCAAGCAGGCTATTCTGGACAGTGGGTTGCAGCCTGTTCACCTGCCGAACAGAAGAAAATCCTTGAAGAAAATCCAAAGATAAAGGATGAATGGGATAAAGATGTGGGCGACAGAATGATTAAGCTCTGTATAATAGGTCAGAATCTGGACAAGGAAAAGATTTGTGCAGAACTTGATAAATGCCTTGCAAAATAAAAGCACATTCAGCAGTTTATTTTGTTTAAGCTGCTGAAACTACTTGGAATATATTTATGAAAGAAGATTTTGCAGTTAAATACCACAGAATTCTATGCAAAAAAACGCCAGATTTTCTAAGTAAATATATTTCATTGCCTATTTTAAAGCGTCTTGAAGGCGTTGGACTTTTATGCGGAACTGACTGGACGCCTCTTTTTCACAACAGTTTCTTTTATTCTCGGCTTGACCATTCAATAGGAACTGCTTTAATTGTCTGGAACTTTACAAAGGACAAAAAACAGACAATCGCAGCTCTCCTTCATGATGTTTCAACACCTGCATTCAGCCACGTTTCTGATTTTAAGAACGGAGACGCTCTTACACAAAGCAGCACAGAAAATTTAAATGCACAGTTAATAGAAAATGATTCAGAACTTCTTGAATTTCTAAAGCATGACGGAATAAATGTTGCAGAAGTAAACGACTATCATATCTATCCTGTTGCCGACAATGAAATTCCGGGTTTAAGCGCAGACCGTTTGGAATATATGTATCCAAGCGGAGCGGCGTTGGATTCGATTTGGGCTTTAAACGAAATAGAAAGTAGCTACAATCACATAAATATCTTGAAAAATGAAAAAGGAATTCCAGAATTGGGCTTTTTAGAAGAAGATGAATGCCTGATTTATACAAAAAAATTCATTCAAACAAGCATGATTCTTCAGCGGAATGAAGATAAAATTGCAATGCAGCTTATGGCGGACATACTGACACTTGCGGAAGAAAGCAAAATCATAAAACCAAGTGAACTTTTTGCATTTTCTGAAAAAGAACTTATAGAAATATTTACAAAATCAGCAAAAGCAAATCCTTCTTGGAAATTTTCAAAATATTTCAGGACATTCCGTGGAATGAAAAAGATTTTCCGTTCTGAAAATGAAATAAAAGGCTTTTACAGTGTTGATTTGCAAGTAAAAAGACGCTACATAAATCCGCTCGTCAAAACAAAAAACGGCGCAAAAAGAATTTCAGAAATAAATAAAGAAGCAAAAGAAATTATAGAACAGTTTTTACACTTCAATGATACAAAATTTGGCTGTGTGGAGTTTCTATGATTCAATGGAAGCCACGGAAAATAATTTTTATAGGAAACCAGACTCCTCTTTTAAAGATTCTTGCAAAAGAAAATGAAACAGAAGTAATTTCATCTGTTAGTTTTCTTTCTACTTTGGCCACAAGATTTGTTCCAGATTTGATTGTTTTTGACAGCATACAAGACGCGGACATTCTTGAAGTGCGGAAAAATGAAAAACTAATCTTTGTTCCAGTTCTAATTACAGCAGAAAACTTTAAAGAACTCAACAATCTAAATTCAATCTCTGATTTTTCAAATGTAATTATATGCAACCAATCTGTTTCGCAATGCAGCCAATTTGTAGAACGATTGAAAAACCTTATGTCAAAAAAACAGCCAGTTCTTCCTTCAAGAACAGGTTCTATTGTAAAGTACGCAATTCTTTATATGAACAAAAATCTTTCTAAAAAAATCAACAGAAATACGCTTGCAGACCAAGTTGGAGTTGATCCAGACTATCTTACACGTATTTTTCACAAGGAAATGGGAATAGGAATTTCTGCATATCTTAGTCTTTTTAGGCTAGAAGAAGGCCATAAGCTTCTTTCACTTACAGGAATGAAAATTCAAGATATTGCAAAGGAATGCGGATTTTCAAATCCGGCGTATTTTATAAATTCCTACCGTGCAAGATTTGGAATTTCTCCTGGCACAGTAAGAAAAGAAGGTCTTTCACCTGTAAATGCTTTTTAGCAATCTCATTTTAATAGGTTAAATGTCAAGTTTTAGAATTTCTTGAAATTCCTAGTCATTGTCGGGCTTGACCCGATAATCTCTTGCAATTTTTTAAGCAAGATTGCAGTGTCAAGCATGGCAATGACAGTAAACTTACAAAACTCGAAATTGTACCTAATAAATAAAAAGCTCATTTTGCCTTCAAAAGTTTTCAGATTATTGAATTCAAAAGTTTTATAGCCTATAATGCACGCATGATTCAGCTAATTGCATTTTTAGGAAACTATGGAAAGGAATATTCAGGCACAAGACATAATGTTCCATGGATTTTTGAAGAACATCTTCCGTTTGCATCAAAAATTTCTTGGCAGTCAAAGCATAAATCAGAGTTTTCTTGTGTTGACTATGCAGACTTTTTAAATTGGCTAAAAGATTTTTCACTTATAAAACCAAGACAAGACGGAACTTTGCCCATAGCTTCAAATGCCCCAGATAAAATTTACTTTATGAAGCCTTTGACCTATATGAATTTAAGCGGAGAAGCAGTTGGAGAAGCTGCCCGTTTCTTTAAAATAAAACCGGAAAATATCCTTATTTTGCATGATGAAATTGAACTTCCGCTTGGAACACTCAGCTTAAAGTGGTCTGGAGGACTCGGAGGACATAACGGACTTCGCTCAATAAAAGAACATCTTGGAACTGCGGATTTTTGGAGGCTAAGATTCGGAGTTGGAAAACCGGTTCACGGAAGTGTCGCTGATTTTGTGCTAGGATCATTTTCAGAAGATGAAAAAATAATGCTTTCACAAGTTTTTTCACAGGCAAATATTCTTTTTTCAAAAATTTTGACTTCATCACAGCCAGAAAAACTCATTCCTGAATGGGGAAAGAAAAAAGTTATTCCAGAAACAAAGTAAAAAAAATTATTTTATGGAAAAATCAGAACTTACAAAGAAAATAGAAAACATTTCATTGTCTGCGGCTTCATTCAACAGGCTTTTTGAACTTGCAAATATTCTGCGCAAAGAATGCCCTTGGGATAAAATTCAGACGCCGCAGACATTAAGAAGCACGTTAATAGAAGAAACCTTTGAAACCGTTGATGCGATAACAGAAAAAAGCCCAAGCCACGTACGTGAAGAACTTGGCGATGTGTTTTTCAATCTTATTTTCATTGCAAAATGCTTTGAAGAAGAAAACGAATTTACAATCGATCAAGTTTTAAATGAAGTTTGCGAAAAACTTATCCGAAGGCATCCTCATATTTTTGAAAATGCAAGCGAAACCAATCGTTCAACAAAAATTCAAAGCGCATCAGATGTAAAAGCGCAGTGGGACAAAATAAAAGACAATGTAGAAGGCAGAAAACAGGATAGCGCAATTGATTCTGTTCCAAAAGGATTTCCGCCGCTTTTAAAAGCATTTAAAATTCTAAAGAAAGCTGCAAAAGAAGGCTTTGACTGGCGCGCAACAGAACAAGCTTATGATAAAGTAAAGGAAGAATTAACTGAAGTAAGAGAATCTTCGCCAGAAAACACGGAAGAAGAAGTTGGAGACTTGCTTTTATCATGTGTAAATTTAAGCCGCAAACTTAACATAGATCCATCAGTTGCGCTTGAAAGAGCCATAAACAAGTTCAGCACAAGATTCAAGTTCGTTGAAAAAAGCATGAAAAAGGAAAATCTTGAAATGAAAGCCGAAAATGATAAAAAAATGATGGAATTTTGGAAATCAGCAAAGATTATTGAAAATACAGCAGATTTATAGTATATTTTTAGCATGGCTGCTCCTTATATTGCAGTCTTTTTTGGAGTAAAAATGATCAAAAAAATTGATGGCATCGTTTTGGAAGATGAAAAAGAGGAAAAAAAAGCTGAAAACGCAGCTCCAGATCCTCTTGCAGAGAAGTTTTTAAAGACAAGACAAATCCTTTTAAGCGGCGAAATCTGCGAAGAGCTTGCAGAAAAGATTATAAGGCAGCTTTTAATTCTTGAAGCAGACAACGATAAACCTATTTACATTTATGTTGACAGTCCTGGCGGAGATGTTTACGCAGGATTCGCAATTTTTGACACGATACGCTTTATAAATGCGCCTGTTTATATAATCGGAACAGGACTTATTGCAAGCGCGGCGGCATTGATTCTTCTTTCTGTGCCAAAAGAACGCAGACTTGGACTTCCTCATTCAAGCTACCTGATTCACCAGCCTTCAAGCGGAATGAAAGGCGTTGCGACAGACATTGAAATTCATGCCGCAGAGCTTGCAAAGACACGCACAAAGATAAATGAGATAATTTCGGAGCAGACAGGAACTTCATTAGAAAAAGTTTCAAAGGACACTGACCGCGACTACTGGCTTAATTCAGAAGAAGCAGTTCAGTATGGACTTATCTGCAAAGTAATTACAAACCGCAAAGACTTAGGCTGATTTTTTCAAAATGACATTCGAGCTTACAGATTCCATTAAAAATGACATTATATTTGCCATGGAAGACCAGAATTCACAAAGCGTTTTCAATGCTGCGGAAAGTAAGGTTGTAAGCGTTGCAAAGAACTTTGACAATCCGGCAGAAGACTTAAAAATAGATGAAAACAAAGTCTATTCCTTGCCAAACTGGACAAGCGATGACGGTTTTGATCTTATGGAAGCCTTTTCAGAAAACTGCCGTTCACCTTTAGCGAGGAATGAATTAAAAAGATGCTTGCAAAGCAGACGGGGGGTGTTCAGAAATTTTAAGAATATTCTAAAAGCGTATCCAGATGTTGAAAAAAGATGGTTTGCATTCAAAACAAAGACAATGCTTTCTAAAATCAACGAATGGTACAATGACTTGCGCGAGACTTGGGGACTTGAACTTCTTGAAGAAGATTCCGCAGATGAAACTGAAGATCTTGTTCGGAATGATTTTGAGTTCAAGAAATACGATTCCGACAGGGACAAGGAATGCGTTGATCGTGCAGTTGAAATAATGGCAGAAGAATATAAGAACAGCTTTGAAGGCGAGATTGGAATTTCCATTGCTGCAATGTGGCGTTACCAGTCGGCTTTTTCTAAAAATGAGAATAAGTATGGTTTTGTTTGCTATTCCCATTTAAAAGAATTTTTGGGCTGTGTTTTATTTTCATCTTGTCTGTCCTCGGCAAAAAGAACAGCTGTAGTTACTGATTTTTTTGTCTTTCAGAATTACCGTGGCTTAGGCATAGGAAAAGAACTTTTCCAAAAATGTCTGGAAAAAGCAAAAAGCAGCGGAATTCAGTGGGTTTTATTTTCAAATACAATTATTCCGGAATCCATGGAGCATTTATTAAGCCAATTTTCTTTTGAAAAGCTAGGATCCGGCTATGTTGTAGATTTATTAAAAGATTAATTTTTTATTCTGAAAAGCCATGCAGCGGCAAATTCAGAAAAGAGCCTTAGTTAGTTACAGGAGTTTGATTATGGCATACAACAATAACCGTGAAGGTTTTAAATTGAACGAAGAAAACATCGCATCATTTTTGGCAGATGCAGTAAACCGCGTGGAAAAAGCAAGCAATGCAGAAATTGAAACATTAAAGCAGATTAAAAAGCTTTTCAAAAAGAATGTTCCTTTTTCACGCAGAAGTTATGTAGTAGCATTGCTCATTAAAAATGCAAATTCGGGCTTCAAGAGCAACCGTTTCAACCGCACAGAAAAAACAGAAAAGTTCGGACGTTCAGACAGAAATGAACGTTTTTCAAGAAATGAAAGCCGCCAGTCAGAAAGAAATTCAGAAGAACGCAAGGAACGCGCAGAAAAATCTCCACGTGTAACAATCGATCCTTCTGTTGCAGACACAATTTTTATAAGCGTTGGAAGAAGCCGCGGAGTTTTCCCAAGAGATTTAGTTGGACTTCTCGTAAGCGTTGCAGGTCTTGAACGCTCACGCATTGGAGAAATCAGAGTTCTTTCAAACTATTCTTTTATAACTCTCTTTGCGGAAGACTGCGACAAGACAATCAAAGCATTGAACGAATATGAATACCGCGGAAGAAAATTAAGCGTAAGCTATTCGCGCAAAAAGGACGAAAATGAAGCTTCTGGAAATGCAGAACAGGCTTCAACAGAACCTGCAATTTCAGAAGATACAATACCTACAAATGTTGTAAATGACGCACACGCAGACACATCAGCAAATACAGAAGAGGCGAAGATTGCAGCAGAACAGAGCGCATTCGCAGCTTCAATGGACAATGCGCCAGTTGAAGACAAACCGTATTCAGAAACAACTGATGACGGCCAAGTAAAATCTCACTTTGGAAACGGTGAAGCATATTGATTCATGCAATTCAAACAGGACCTTTCAGCGTTAACACTTACATTGTAAACTTGGAAGGTTCTGACGCATTAATTGTAGATCCAGCCTGCTGCAAATTCTCAAATGACGAGGATAAGTTTTTCTCTTATCTGAAGGAAAATGGTCTTGTTCCAAAAGTTATATTTTTAACCCACGGACATTTTGACCATGTGGCAGGACTGAATACAATAAAGCAGAAATTTCCCGATATAAAAATCCTCATTCATTCAAACGACGCTCACTTTATAGGAAACGGAAGTGAAATTTTGCAAAGAATTTCGCTTGAGCCAATGAATTTCCTTGAGTTTTTGCCTTTTGTTTCAAATCTTCCAGAACCAGACTTTTTAGTTTCTGACAATACAACGCTTTCTTCATACATACAGAATATTCCGCTCCTTGAAAACTGGAAAATCCTGCATACGCCCGGACACACAAAAGGCTCTTGCTGCCTATACAATCAAAATGAAAAACTTCTTATAAGCGGCGACACTGTTTTTCACCGTTCCTGGGGACGCACAGATCTTTTCAGCGGAAGCGATGCAGACATGAAACACAGCCTGAACAGAATTTACACAGAACTTCCAGACGACACAAAAGTATTTCCCGGACACAATTATTACGGCTTTACACTCGGAGAAAATTAAGGAAAGCCAACTTTCTATTTAACTTTTCTAAAAAAAAAGCCCTGGCAAATTACCAGAGCTTAATGAAATTATTTTTCTTCAGTTGCGTCTTTTTTAGCACGAGGTTTTCTTGCGCGTTTCGGTTTTTCTTCCGAAGAATTTTTTACTGCAGTTGCTTCAAGCTCATTGCAATGATCTTCAGCCTTTATAATTTCTTGGAATTCCTTGCCTTCCATTGTTTCTTTTTCAAGAAGACGCTGCGCAATGTATTCAAGAAGATTTCCGTGTTTTTTCAAAGTCTTCAGAACGAACTGATAACGTTCTTCCATAACACGGGCAATTTCTTCGTCCACATATTTCTGTGTGTCCTCTGAAAATTCGCGAACAAGCTCAGGCTCCTGAGTTCCATAGCCTCTTCCACTTTTTCCAAGAGTAACGTTCTTGAATTTTTCACTCATGCCATAATCTGTAATCATGCGCTTGATAATATCTGTTGCACGGCTAATGTCATTTGAAGCGCCTGTGCTTATTTCACCAAAAATTATCTGTTCAGCCGCACGTCCGCCCAAAAGAACATCAACTTGCCCCATAAGCTCTTTTTTGCTGTACAAGAACTGGTCGTCCTCTGAACGCTGCAAAGTATAGCCCAAAGCGCCCATTCCGCGCGGAATAATTGTTATCTTGTGAACAGGATCGCTTCCCGGAGTAAACGCCGCCACAAGAGCATGACCAGTTTCATGGTAAGCCACAATCTTGCGTTCATTTTCTTTTACAACACGAGACTTCTTTTTAAGGCCAACCAAAGTTTTTTCTATGGCTTCGTCAAAATCATCCATAAGAACAACTTTTCTTCCAGCACGAACAGCAAGAAGAGCCGCTTCGTTTACAATGTTGGCCAAATCTGCGCCAGCAAATCCGCTTGTAGCATGGGCAACTGCGGAAAAATCAACACTTGGATCTATTTTTACATTCTTTGCATGAAGCCTAAGAATTTCTTCACGGCCTTTTACATCCGGCTTGTCCACTACAATCTGACGGTCAAATCGTCCAGGACGCAAAAGCGCAGGATCCAGAATATCAGGGCGGTTTGTAGCAGCAAGAATTATAAGCCCCTTCTCATTGTCGAATCCGTCCATTTCAACCAAAAGCTGATTCAGTGTCTGCTCACGCTCATCGTTTCCGCCAAGATTATTTACACGGCTTTTGCCTATAGCGTCAAGTTCATCAATAAAAATAATGCACGGAGCTTTTTCACGGGCAGCACGGAACAAATCACGGACACGGCTTGCGCCAACGCCAACAAACATTTCAACAAAATCAGAACCAGAAATTCTAAAAAACGGAACACCAGCTTCACCTGCAACAGCACGCGCAAGCAAAGTTTTTCCAGTTCCCGGAGGTCCTACAAGCAAAGCGCCTTTTGGAATTTTTCCGCCTATATCGGTATATTTTTTAGGCTGTTTCAAAAAATCAACAAGTTCCATCAATTCTTCTTTAGCTTCGTCAACGCCAGCCACATCCTGAAAACGAGTCTTTACCTTTCCTTCATCAACAGCCTTTGATCTTCCGCCGCCGCCAAGAATAGAGCCCATTCCACCAATTCCGCCGCCCATTTTTCTGAAAATAAAGAAATACATTAAGAAAATAAAGCCAAACGGAATCACAAGATTAAGCAAAAGCTGAATAAGATAATTGTTTTGCCGCGTTACAAATTTGTAGTCCACGCCTTTTTCATCAAGGAATTCAATAAAACCTTCCATAAGAACGCCAGAAGTCCGGTAGACACCGCCACTTTCAGTTCCAAGAGGCATTCCCATAAAGCCAAAGCGTGAAGGCTGTGAAGTGCCGGCAGAATGTGAAGTATAGCCTGTAAAATAATTTTCACCAAGCTCAACACGGACAATCTGCCCCTGATCTATAAGATTCCTAAATTCAGAAAAATCAATTAAATCAGTGGGCTTGGAAGAAAACATCATGTTCACAGCTATAAGAACACCGGCAAGAACCAAAAGTATTGTCCAAAAAGGCGGACCTTTCTGAGGACCATTTCCAGAAAGCTTTTTGTCCCCCTTCTCATTGTCTATAGAAAGCTTGAAAAAATCATAAGGATCATTTTCAGTCTGCTTTTTGTCATCATCTTTTTTGTCGTTCATTTTTACCTCAAGTAGAAATTTTGCTATATCAGATAATATACAATATATTCAGTAACTGGGCAATTAAGAATATGACTTTGGAATAAAAAAAACCGGACTGCAAGTGCAATCCGGCATAAGTTTTGTGAATGAAAGCCCTACTCTTTTACACCACCAGCAGTTACACCGCCAATGATATATCTTGAAAGGAAGAAGTAAATCACAATCAAAGGAAGAATAGCAACAGTCATAAGTGTATAGTTAACACCCAAGTCAAACATCATGTAGTCAGCAGAACGAGCATTGGCAATAACAATCGGAACTGTCCAAAGCTTTTTGTCGCTGATTACGAGAGCTGGAATAAAGTAGTTGTTCCATGAAGTAACGAATGCAAAGATTGCCTGAACTGCAAACGCAGGTTTGAGCATAGGACAAACAATCGCATTGAATGTATAGAACTCATTGCTTCCGTCTACGCGGGCAGCTTCAACAATTGAATAAGGCAAAGTTGCTTCCATTGACTGATACATATAGAAGAAAACAACAGGAGCCGCAATAGCAGGGATAACAAGCGGAATATAAGAATTCATAATTCCAAGCTTTGTAATCAACTGCAAGAATCCAAGTGTAGAAACCTGTGTTGGAACCATCATAACAGCCATGATGAACTTAAATGCGCTCTTTTTGCCTTTGAAGTTGTACATATAAATTCCATAAGCTGTCATTGCGCTAAAGTAAGTTGTAAACGCAGCTGTAAAAAGAGCAACAAGGAAGCTGTTTCCAAGTCCACGGAAAATAGGATAGCTTGTTCCGTAAACCTTGCGTTCAACCTGCTGACCTGCAACAACATCAAACCAGCGTTCACTCTTTAAAAACTGCTTGATATGAAGCCAAAGCTGAGTTCCAGGGATAGCAGAGAATCCACTCTGAATCTGCGGATGCGAGCGAGTTGCATTGATAACCATAATATAGAATGGAAACAATGAAAGAATCGCCAAAAGAACCAGAACTGCATAGCAGATAAATCTTCTGGTAGAAAGCATTTTTGCCTGACTTTTTAATTTCTCCATAAAATTATCTCCTATCTTTTATTCTGGTACTTGCTCATAGTAATCTTATAAACAAGTCCGCTCAAAACACCAGTAACTGCAAACAGAAGTACAGAAATAGCTCCTGCAGGTCCGTAGTTCTTGCTCTGAAGATGATTGTTAAGCTTCATAATAATTGTCATTGTGGTTCTGTCTGGAGTACCAGCAGCATTTGTCAAAATCTGCGGAACATCGAACATCTGAATACCACCAATCAAAGAAGTAATGAAAACATAAACAAAAATCGGAAGAAGCAATGGCATTGTAACTTTGAAGAACACCTGAGAAGGAGAAGCTCCGTCTATGCGGGCTGCTTCAAAGAGGCTGTTATCAATTCCCATAACGCCAGCCATAAGCAAAATTGTTGTGTTTCCATACCACATAAGGAAGTTCATTGCAGCAACCAAAGTTCTAGTCCAAGCGGTAGAAGTAAAGAAGTAGATTGGCTTCATCGGTTCAGCCGCACCAAGACCAATAGCTGTTTCATTTGTCTTGTCAACAATAGAGCGGATCATGCCGTTTACAGGACCATTAGGCGAGAACAAAGTAAAGAACAGCATTGCGAATGTCGCCGCCATAATCAAGTTAGGCATATAAATAACTGTCTTAAAGAATCCCTGCCCTTTTAGGTTAAGTTCTGTGTTTGTAAACCAAACAGCAAGAAGCAAAGATATTATAATCTGCGGAACAAATCCCATGACCCACATTATAAGTGTATTAAGGAAATATTTTCCCAAACTGTCGCCAGCGGTAAATATCGCCTTGAAATTTTCCAAACCAATAAAAGTAGGTCCAACAGTAAGAAGTCCTACACGGTAATACTCAAAGAAGCTGAAAATAAAAGTTGTCAAAAGCGGAATGAGCGAAAATATAATATAAATTACAAAGAATGGCGCAATAAAAACATATCCCCAATTATCATACTGGATGGTATGCTTTCTATTTGCACTTTTTTTAACATTATTTTTCATTAAATCCTCTCAGAAATAATAGCAACACATCATAGAGGGAAGTATTTCTATTGAAAAAAGCGGGTAAAAAAAATGCCACCTCAAAAAAAGGCGGCACTTTCTTTCTGCAACCTTGAGACTGAAACCATGAATCCATGGTTTCAGTGATAAGAATTACATCAATTATTTAGACAAGTTTGGATAAAGTTCGATAACAGAAGTATAGAAGTTGTTCCAAGCCTGATCCTGTGAAACTTTTCCGTTGTAGTAGTCAGCCATAGCAGCCATAAGTTTTTCTGTCATACCCTGGTCGTACATAGACATGCAGCTCTTGTCGATAGAATCAGCAGAATCGATGAATACTGCCATGTGGTTCTGTCCGCCCAAGAATGGGTTCTGGTAGTCAGATGCTGCAACTTCGCGCATAGCAG
Organism: uncultured Treponema sp.; assembly: GCF_945873775.1. Lineage (GTDB taxonomy): Bacteria > Spirochaetota > Spirochaetia > Treponematales > Treponemataceae > Treponema_D. Next base: position 102,389 of record NZ_CAMCEC010000005.1, read on the forward strand.
GAGCGTTGTTTGTGAAGTCGCCCATTTCTGTAGCAATGCGAACCATTGTGTCTTTTTCGCAAGTAAGTGTGAGCATGATGTCTTTGATCAAGTCAACATTGTCTGAACCTGCTGCACCGCAAATCCAAGTTCCACCCCATGAGAATCCCATAGGTCCTTTGCAGAATGCCCAGTCGCCATAAGAACCGTTTCCAGCAACATTTCCCTTTGCAGGATCATCGAGAGTGTTAGGAGCAAGACAGAAGTCAATGAACCAAGCTGGTCCGAAGTATCCGAATACTTTTCCGTCTTTCTTTGCACCCTGGAAGCTTTCTGCTGACCAAAGGTTAGCTTTGTTGTTGTATCCCTTGTCTGTGTATGTCTTTGTCATGTCAACCCAGCGCTGGATCATCGGATCAACTTTGATTTTGTTTCCTACAACCCATTTTGTCTTTACGTTGTCAGAGAATACACGGAATGCATCATCAAATCCAGAAAGCATGAAGTATCCTTTTGCTTTTGCTTTTGCAGCAACTGAGTCAAATTTGTCCCAGTTAGCAAGAGCTTCCTGTACTTTTGCTGGATCGTCTGTTCCAAGAACAGCTTTTGCGATTGAGCGGCGATAGATAAATCCAGCCGGACAAGCCTGCCAAGAAACACCTTTGAGAACTCCTTTAGAGTCTGTCATGATGTCTTTTGTATACTTGAACTGGTTGGCCAAGTCAGCCTTTGTAAGACCGATGTCTTTAACTACATCGAGAGTATATGGTGTGTCAACATACTTCAATGCATAGTCAGCTTCAACAAGGAACATATCAATCTTTTCATCTGCTGCAACTGAGTTCTGTGCAAGAAGAGCTTCATCAAGCTTATTCTGATAAGCGTTTCCCTGGTTTGGAGTCTGGATAAAGTTTACTTTTACACCAGCTGGAACTTTTGATTTGTAGTATTTTTCGAAACGTGCTGGGAATTCATCGTTCCAAACAGCGATGTTCAATACTTTTCCGCCAGTTGTCTTACCTTTAGCCTTCTTCTTTCCCCAAGGTGCTGATGTTGCTACTGACGCAACCAATGCTACTCCCAAAACTGTAGCTACTAACTTTTTCATGCAATTGCCTCCTTCATTAGTAATGCATAAACCTTTTTTCTTTCTAAGGTGATTTTTATTATAAATCAGAATTTTTGTTTTGCAACAAAAAAAAAGCAAAAAAAATCAATTTTTGTAGAAACGTTTCAATAATAATTATTGTTATCTTTAGAGCAGCAAAACTATATTTAAAACTAAAAGACACACTTTTTATGCAACATGAAATTCGCTATAATATAAATATGAAAAACAGCGGTTTTAACGGAATCATTCTGGACATAGACGGCACAATCTGGAATACAACTGGAATTGTCGCGGTCGCCTGGAACAAGGCAATTGAAATGTCCGGGCTAAAGGCAAAAAAAGTAAACGCTCAGATTCTTCAGCAGGAATTCGGAAAAACAATGGACACAATCGCAAGCGACTTATGGCCGGAACTAGACAAGGCGGAACAAAGCAAGCTAATGTCTTACTGCTGCACGGAAGAACAGATTGCAATCCGGGAAAATACATTCGACATAACATATCCCGGCGTAATTGAAACAATAAAAGAACTTTCTTCCTCGAAAAATTTTTATATTGTAAGCAACTGCCAAAACGGATACATTGAGCTGACAATGGAAAAAACGGGACTTTCGCCTTTCATAAAGGACTACGAATGCTTCGGGCGCACAGGAAAATCCAAAGCGGAAAACATTCAGATTCTGATGGCAAGGAACGGAATGAGTTCCGCAGTTTACATTGGCGACACGCAAGGAGACGCGGACGCTTGCAGGCAGGCGGGAATTCCTTTTATCTGGACTTCCTACGGATTCGGAAAAGCTTCAAAATATATAGAAAAACTTGAAAACTTCTGCGACTTAAAAAAAATATTTTCAGAATAAGGGGGACAATTTTCAAGTTTTGTAATTTAATGTCATTATCAGGCCATAGCACGAGAATGACATTTGACCTAAAATATATTTTTCATTTGGAGGAAAAATGCTTTATATTTTCGACATGGGCGGAGTTGTAACAAATTCCGCGGTTTTAGATGACAAATTGTGCAAGGTTCTTGGAATTTCAGTTGAAGAATTTGAAAGAATCTGCGGAAAAAAAACAGACGGCGCGAACAAAGGCCAGCTTGAAAGCCTAGGATTGTTCAGCCTTTGCTCCGACGGAATAATCGACACAAACGAATTTTGGGCGGAATTTTCAAAGAGAAGCGGAATTGCAGTAAAAACAGACTGGTTCAGGTGGCTTTTTCATCCTGTAAGAAATGAAAAAACTGTGGCAATTGTAAAAACTTTGCGTTCAGAAGGAAACAGAGTTGTGTGCGGAACAAACACAGTTTCTGCGCATTATTTTAACCACCTCGAGCGTGGCGACTATGCAATTTTTGACCAAACTTACAGCTCATGCAACATGGGAGTTTCCAAGCCGGACACAAACTTCTGGAAAATAATCCTTGAGGCGGAAAACGTTCCTGCAAAAGACGCTGTGTTCATTGACGACAGAAAGGACAACTGCGAAGCCGCCGCTTCAATTGGAATACACGCAATCCAGTTTACCACAGCGGAAGAAGTAGCAGAACTCTTGGGCGTAAAAATTTAAAGTGTGTTTTTCCAGCAGTCTATAAATTCAAGCATGAACTGCTGGATTCCGCCGAACCACTTCTGTTGAAAACGGCAGGCATTTTTTCCTATGTAGCGGAAGTGCCAGCATTCCCAACGGTAGCTGGTAACATCTTCATAGCCTTTTGGAAATGAAAGCGACCAGCCGTAATCCGCGGCATTTTTATAGACCCACTGACCCATCTGCGTCTTGTCAAAGTCATCAGAAATAGAGCCAAAGTCAACTGCAGTTCCAAGCTGATGCTGGCTTGTTCCAGGACGCGCGCTTTCACGTTCAGCTTCTTCAAGTCCGTCTACGCTTACCCAGTAATTAAAAAGATTTTCCTGATAAGAATAAGAGCGGTAAACAGAACTCACCAAAAGCCTGATTCCGTCATTTAATGCGGCTTGCGCCATTTCTTTTAAAGCAGAATAAGCTTCCGGGCGGATTTTCATTCCGGCTTTGTTCAAGTCAAAAAGGCTGTTTTTTTCCAGAGAAATCAAATCTTTCGGCGCATAAGATGAAGACGCGCTGTGCTTTTTGTCAATTAAGAAGAAAAGGCTTTTATCATCCGGGCGGAATGTTTTTTCCTCTTCAAGAATCGCATAAAGGTCTTTTATAAATTCCGTCTTGTTTTCTTCTGTAACACAAATGGCTTCTTTTGCCCTGCCAGACATTTTCTGAAAAACTCTGTTGAATTTTTCTTCTTCCGCAGATGGAATTTTTACAACCGGCTTAGAAGGCTCTGCGTAAACTTTTTTGCAGCAACCGGCAAAACAAAAAATCCCGGCAACTGCAAAAGCCGCCAAAAGCATTTTTTTAGTCATCAGAAACCTCAGTAACTGAGTGAATTATATGGAACATATCAAAAAATCCAGTCCGCTCCAAGGCACGTTTTATCGGCTCGGAAGGATTCATTATAAAAAGCTTTGTTCCAGAACTTTCTGCGTCATTGTGCCCAGCAAGAATAACTCCAACGCCAGAAGAGTCAACTTGTGTAATCTGGCTTGAATCAAGCACAACATTCGTGTCAACAATATATTCAAAAAGCTTTTCCTGAAGCTCAGTAATCGTGTACGAATTCAAAGAGCCTGTAAGTTCAAGCAGCATATAGTTAACACCAATTTTTTCTTTAAGCGCAAGCTGATCCATTTTTTGCCTCTTTTAAAAATCTTTTTATAAAAATCTTAAGCTTGAGCAGCCTGATTTCCCAAATATTTCATAACAAGCATCGTAATGTCGTTTTCAAGTTCCTTTGAAGTAAATTCAACAAGAGCATCGTAAGTGAACTTTGCCATTTTTTCAGCAGGATAGCCGGAATTTTCCATAAGAGCATTCTGTGTTCTTGTTTTTCCGAAAATGTCGCCACGCAAAGACTTTGTATCAATAATTCCGTCCGTTACAATCATAACAATGTCGCCTTCGGAAAGTTTGACTTTCTTTACTTTTATGTACGGAGCAACATCTTTTACGAATCCAAGAATATGTCCTTCGCCCTGAACTTCAATAACATTGTTATAGGCGCGAGTGTATACAAGCAACGCTGGAATTCCGCAGTTGATATAATACATTGTGTCTGTGTTGAAATCAAGAATTCCAAAAGTTCCGGCAAAGAAAGTTCCCTTTGGAAGATTTTCACGGATAAATGTATTCACTTTTGCAACAAGCAGCTTAAAGTCTGTAGTTTCAGAAAGGAAAGTTCTGATAATGGACTTCAAGATAACCATTCCCATTGAAGCCGCGATTCCTTTTCCGCTTAAAGCTCCAATTACAAAAATGTGCCGCGTATCTGTAAGGCGGATCATGTCAACAAATTCACCGCCGATGTTGTGAGCCGGAACCATAAGATAGCCAGCGTCAATTTTCTTGCTTTTTATTAAATCCATGTTTTCCTGAATGGAAGTAATAATCTGCCCGGACATTCTGATTTCGCGGTTTACAGTTCCAACAACGGCTTCGTTCATGATATTCTTTACGTAATATCCTACAACGAAGAAATTTGAATAGAATTTGTTAAAGACTTCGTAATCGTATTCAGAATAAATGTTCCCACTGATTTTTTTGCCAAGAAGAATCAAGCCGATAAACTGGCGTCCTTCGTTCAGCATAATCATAGCATCTGAATTTGTGCTGTCCATTACTCCAAGAATTTTGCTTCTTACAGAGGCAACGGAATTGTTGGTCTGGGCAAATTCGCGGAAAACAATCTGATGATGGTTGTTCAAAAGAACATCCGCAACTGACTGGTCAATCGGAGTAGAAAAACTTTTGTCGCCGTCAGAAGAATAAATGCAGCTCATGTTTCCAACGCCGTCATCAATAAGAATTCTCATTGAAGAAGAGCCGACATATTTTTTGAAAACATTGAAAACGCTTCCTGTAATTTCGTTCGCTTCAAGGCTGAAATCAATTGAAGTTATGTCGCGCTCGAAATCTTCCGAATACATTTTGTTTCTGAAAAGCTCGGAATTCCTGAACTTTCTGCGGAAAAGCATAAACACAAAGAAAACAAACGCAATCGCAACATAAATCAAAAGCTCAAAAATATGAATGTTCACATTTGAAATCGGAAGAAGCAAAATAAAGAACACTGCGGAAATAAGCATCGGCGCAATAAATCCAATCAAAAGGCGCACAAAGCCCATCAAAAGAATTCTAGCGTCAACAATTTCGTCATTGTCATTTGAGCGGGCAAAGAAATACATTCCCGGAATAAATCCAATCGGAGCAAAATTGTTAAGAACAGGCTGAATTTCAGAGCAAAGATTCATGTACCAGAAAACTGCCCAGGAAAGCATAATTCCAAACACATTCTGAAGCATATTCTGCTGCTTGAGTTTTGAACTTGTGTTTTCTGCGCGGACAATAACCATCACGCAAACAAATGCCGGAATCACAACTCTGTAAATGAAATTATACAAAGTAAGCCATGAAACATTGAATGCGCCGCTCAGTTTTCCTTTAAATACGATTCCAGAAGAAATGCGCAGGAAGTTTCCTTTTGCAAGCGAAACCGAAGTAAATGCGTTCGGAGCAAAGAAAACCATGTAAACGGCAAGAATAAAAAGCAAAACCTGAAAAAACGTAACAGCCTTGTATTTTTTATAATCCGGGAAAACAAGCATATAGCTGCAGGAACACATAGAAAACCAGCCCATCATCAGGTAAGTGAATCTACCTGAAAGCAAGGCTGCTGGAAATGAGTTATGAAGCTCAACATGAAGCGACTGCGTTCCATCTGGATTGGAAAGCAAAGTATGTTGCACTGAATTGTCCAGACAGAGTATAATTGTAATCGCCATAAATAAAAATATAACACCCAAGAACAAAAACAAGTTTACAAGGCTTGCGTTTGAAGAATTTCCCTTTACATTTTTATCAATGCTAAATGAAATATAAACAAGAATAGCGCAGATAATAATATTTATAACAGCAAAAATCATTTTCTACCTCTCGACCTTGGCGACCATCATTGTAACGTCGTCCCTGAGTTTTTTTCCACCGTTGTAGTCCATAATAAGATTTACAACATCATCAATGAATTCTTTTGGCGACTTAGACGCGCTCTTTTTAATTGTCTTTTGATAAAGCTCTGTGTCTCCAAGCTCCACGCCTTCGTCATTCATAACTTCAGAAACACCGTCGGAAGCCATAAGGATAACATCATCGCGGAACAAACGCTGCTCATCAACCTGAACATCGTCAATGTCAATAATTCCAACGAGCGAGCAGTTAGAAGTCAAAGGCTTGATTCTATAGCCGGACGGAGAATTTGTAATAATCAGCGGGTCAGACATGGAAGCGTTTACATAGCGGATTGTCATTTTTTCAGTGTCAACAATTCCAATAAAAAGAACCGTGTACTTATCCTGAAGCTTCATGCCTTTAATCGCCTTGTCAACAGCCTTGATCATGGCAGGAAGATTTTCCTTGTCTCCAAGAATTTTTACAGTGTTCATAACAAGTCCCATGACCAGCGCGGCTGCAAGACCTTTTCCAGAAACGTCTCCAAGCATAAGAAGCGTTTTTGTCGGCGAAATCGGAAGAACTGAATAATAGTCTCCAGAAACATTTACAAGCGGACGGTAATATGCCGCAACGGAAAGCTTGTCAATTTTAGGCATATTCAGCGGCAAGAACGACTTTTGTGTGTCCGCAAGCTGTTTCCATTCCCTTGAAAGCGAAGAAATTTCAGACAAATTGCTGATTGTAAGTGCCCTGGCCTGAAAACGCGCGAATTCATCATAAAGAAGCTTGTAAATTTCAGAATCAAAAAGTTTTGTGTAGCGGCAGAAAACGTAAAGATGCTTTTTATTATTTGAAAGAATAAAACCACGTGCCTGGCTCTGCTTTGTTACAATGCCGAATTCATTTCCCATAAAGAAATAGCCTTCACCCCAAGTAACAGGATAATTAAGCCTGAGCGCATCCATTACAGATTCAGAGCAGGAAATTCTGTCCGGGCTGTTGTAAAGAACATAGTCTTTTTCACGGTCAATAAAAAGAACAGAACAGTCGCCTTTAACTTCAAGAACTGAAGAAATCGCCTCGTAAAAATCATCCAGCGAATAGCAGAAACGGATTTTGTCAATGAATTCACTTAAAATGCCGGTTTCCTTTGTAAAAAGCGCCTTGTTTCGGATTATGTTAAGAATACCGTTTTTTGCACGTGTAACAACAACATAAATAATTGAAAAAACAACAGAAGATGTTATAAAGGCAAAGAATATAACATTTTCACGCGCATTTTTTACAGCAGGAGAAACGGCTGAAACTAAGAAAGCTAAAATTACAAGAAAAATGGCTCCCGTTGCAATTAAAACGGCATGTCTTTTAGTCTTATACATTTCTGCACCTCGCTCTTGGGTTTATACAACAGTATATCATACTATCGGCAGAAATTTAAGAAAAAATTATATGAAACTTGGAAATGCGCAAAAACAGAGGAGATGTCCCGCAAGTATCTTTTATGTCATTTTCGGGCTTGCCCCTGCGATGTTTGTGCAGCAAACTCGGTTAGAAATCTAAATGCATATATTACAATCATTTAAAGATTGTCGTATCAAGTACGACAATGACATTTAGAACTTATTGGACATCCCTTGACATTTTTTAAGCCAAAGAATGGCAGTTTGTTTATCAGCCTAAGGACTCTCTTGTCAAAAGGTCTGGCGAAGACGTTGGCTTTTCCAATGCAGCAAAGGATTCCATCGCGGCAATCTGCTGACGGGAAAGTTTTGAAGGAATCTGAACCATAATCTTTACATAAAGATCGCCTTTTCTTGAAGAGCCTTCAACTGGAACACCTTCATCACGCACGCGGAGGAATTTTCCATGCTGAGTTCCTGCTGGAACTTTTATAGACAAAGTTTTTCCGTCAAGATTCTTGATTTCTATGCTAGCTCCCAAAACTGCCTGTGATATGCTTATTGGAACTGCGCAATACAAATCATGCCCGTCGCGCTCAAAATATCTGTCAGATCTTACATTTACAACTATTATAAGATCTCCGGCAGCACCGCCATTTGTTCCGGCGTTTCCCATTCCGTGGATAGAAAGACGTCTTCCGTTTTCTACGCCAGCAGGAATTTTTACGCTCATTGTTGTTGACTTTGCAAAAACTCCAGTTCCGTGGCAAGAAGCGCAAGGTTTGTCGATTACAGTTCCCTTTCCACGGCAAGTAGGACAAGTCTGCTGAACCACAAAGAATCCGGAACTTCTTCCAACCTGACCTCTTCCGCCGCAGCTAGGACAAGTCTTTACAGAAGAACCTGCAGCTCCGCCTGTTCCGTGGCAGTCAGGACACTGTTCATCCCGCCGGAAAGTTATATCTTTTTTGCAGCCATAAACTGCCTCTTTAAAATCAATATGCAAATCGTAACGCAAGCTCGCGCCGTCATTGTTGCCTCTGCTTCTTCCGCCTGAACCACCGCCAAAGCTGAAACCGCCGCCAAATAGATTTTCAAAAATATCGCTGAAACCGCCAGAGCCGCCAAACAAATCGCTAAAGTCGTGGAAAGCATGGCTATATCCACCGCCAGCGCCTCCGCCGCCCATTCCTTCCAAACCGGCAAAACCATACTGGTCATAAATCGGACGTTTCTGGTCATCGCTTAGAACTTCATAAGCTTCTGTCGCTTCCTTGAATTTTTCTTCCGCAGTTTTATCACCCGGATTGCGGTCTGGATGATACTGAATGGCAAGTTTTCTATAAGCTTTTTTTATTGCGTCCTTATCCGCGCTTTTGTCAACGCCTAAAACTTCGTAATAATCACGTTTTGCAGACATAATGTCTTCCTATAAAATCGAGGTTGCCCCGAAATTTCTTTCAAGGCAACCCCGTTTCTCTTACTTTAGATTAGATTTTAGTTTTTTACTTCGTACTCAACGTCATCAGCGTTGTTTGCGCCTTTGAATCCAGAAGCATTTCCATCTTTTCCTTCATCAGGATTTGGATTTGAAGCGCTCTGTGCTCCTGCCGCGCCCTGCTGTTGCTGTGCAGCCTGAGACTTGTAAAGCTCTTCAGCCATCTTGTAAGAAGCCTGCTTCAAGTTTTCAGACTTAGCCTTGATGTCATCGATATTGTCGCCTTTAAGAGCTTCTTTAAGCTCGTTCATGGCAGCTTCAATCTTTGACTTTTCATCAGCAGAAATCTTGTCGCCTATATCCTTGAGAGATTTTTCAGTTGCATAAACAAGGCTGTCAGCTTCGTTCTTTGCATCAATTGCCTCTCTTTTCTTTTTGTCAGCATCAGCATTTGCCTCGGCATCTTTTACCATGCGGTTGATTTCCTCTTCAGAAAGTCCGCTTGAAGAAGTAATCTGAATATGCTGCTCTTTGCCTGTTCCCATATCCTTTGCGCTTACATGGACAATTCCGTTCGCATCAATATCGAATGTAACTTCAATCTGAGGAACACCACGTGGAGCCGCAGGAATTCCTGTAAGGTCAAAGTTGCCCAAAGTTCTGTTCTGGGCTGCCATTTCGCGCTCACCCTGAAGAACATGGATGCTTACAGCAGTCTGATTGTCCGCCGCTGTGGAGAAAACCTGGCTCTTCTTTGTAGGAATTGTTGTGTTACGGTTGATAAGACGTGTAAATACGCCGCCCATTGTTTCAATTCCCAAAGAAAGAGGAGTTACATCAAGCAAAAGAACATCTTTTACATCGCCAGCAAGAACACCGCCCTGAATTGCAGCTCCGATTGCAACTGCTTCATCCGGGTTAACAGCACGGCTTCCTTCTTTTCCGAAAATTGACTTTACAATTTCCTGAACTTTTGGCATACGGCTTGAACCGCCGACAAGAAGAACTTCGTCAATCTTATCTGGCGTAATTTCAGCATCTTTCATAGCCTTCATACAAGGCTCGCGTGTAGCTTCAAACAGATGGTCTGTCATCTGCTCAAACTGCGCGCGTGTCAAAGTTTTCTGCAAGTGCTTTGGACCTGTGGCATCAGCTGTAATAAACGGCAAGTTGATTTCTGTTGTTGTCTGGTTTGAAAGAGAAATCTTTGCATTTTCAGCAGCTTCACGAAGTCTCTGCAAAGCCATGCTGTCTTTTGAAAGATCAATTCCAGTATCAGCCTTGAACTGCTCAATAAGCCAGTTTACAACACAGCGGTCCCAGTCGTCTCCACCAAGGTGAGTGTTTCCGTTTGTAGATTTTACCTCGAAAACGCCGTCGCCAAGCTCAAGAATTGAAATATCAAATGTACCGCCGCCAAGGTCGTATACAGCGATTGTTTTTTCCTGCTTCTGATCCTTGTTGAATCCGAATGCCAAAGAAGCGGCTGTAGGCTCGTTGATAATGCGTTTTACATCAAGACCTGCGATTTTTCCGGCATCTTTTGTAGCCTGACGCTGCGCATCGTTAAAGTAAGCCGGAACTGTAATTACAGCCTCTGTAACTGTTTCGCCAAGGTAATCTTCCGCAGTCTTCTTCATTTTCTGAAGAATAAATGCTGAAATTTCCTGAGGACTGTATTCCTTTTTTGCTCCGTTTTCTTCAACTTCAACACGGACATCTTCACCGTGGTCTTTTACAGTGTATGGAACAAGTTTTGCTTCGCCTGAAAGCTCATTGTAGCGGTGTCCGATAAAACGTTTAATAGAATAAATTGTGTTTTTTGGATTTGTAACCATCTGGTTCTTTGCAGGAAGACCAACAATGCGGTCTCCTTTTGCAGTAAAACCAACGATTGAAGGTGTTGTGCGTCCGCCTTCTGAGTTCTGGATTACAACAGGCTCGCCGTTTTCCATTACAGCGACGCAAGAATTTGTTGTTCCCAAGTCAATTCCAATAATCTTACCCATAATATTTACCTCTTTTTATATTCAATTTATTTTGTCTGAAGAAACTATTTCTGCTCTTCAGTTTCTTTCTTCTCTTCTGACGGCGGATTTACAGTTCCGTCCGGCATGCTCACCATTACTTTTGCATGGCGAATAACTCTGTCCTTGAGTTTGTATCCTTTAAGATAAACAACTTTCAGTACAGGAGAAGCGACTGGATCTTGAGAAGAACCAATAGCTTCATGAATATCCGGGTCAAAAGCATCGCCTGCAACGCCGTAAGCAACAAGATTATATTTGTTCTCAAGCATACTGATGAGGCTTTTGTTTATCATTGTAACGCCATCCGCAATAGATTTTGGATCTGTGGCAGTAGCCGCGGCTTCAACAGTGCGGTCAAAGTTATCAAGGCTTTCAAGAAGATCCTTTAGCAAATTTGTGTTTGCAAAATCAAAGGCTTCCTGTTTTTCCTGAATCGCTCTTTTTCTGTAGTTGTCAAAATCAGCAGCACGGCGCAAAACCTGATCTTTTAAGTCAGCGTTATCTTTTTTTAGCTCGTCAATCTGCTTTTCAAGCTCTGCAATTTTTTCTTCTGCGGAAAGAGTTTTTTCTTCCTGAACTTCCGCATTTTCCTTTTTTTCATTCTCCTGAGCTACGGCATTCTGAACATTTTCATGCTCTTCGTGCTTGTGTTCCTCGTGGTGATGATGTTTTTCTTTGCTCATTTCATTTTCCTATCTGATGAAAAAGATAATAAAATTTATATCGAGTTGTCAACAAATTTTTGAATTTTGTCATCAATAATGCATTTTTTATTTGCGCTTGTCCATTGGAACGTAATCACGCTCTTCCGCGACATTTTTATATGCCGGACGGTAAATTCGTTTTCCGGCAACAATTTCTTCTATTCTATGCGCACTCCAGCCAGCAATTCTCGCAATGGCGAACAATGGAGTGTAAAGCTCGCGCGGAATTCCAAGCATCGAATAAACAAAGCCCGAATAAAAGTCAACATTTGTGCAGATGCGCTTTTTTTGTCCGTGAAGCTCATAAAGAACTTCTGGAGCAAGCCGCTCTATTGAAGTATAAAGATTGAATTCTTCCTCGCAGCCTTTTTCCTTCGCAAGTTCCGCAGCCTTGTTTCTTAAAAGAATTGCGCGCGGGTCGCTGATTGTATAGACGGCGTGGCCCTGTCCGTAGATAAGTCCTGTGCGGTCGAAGGCTTCTTTTTTTCCGATTTTATAAAGATAATCTTCTATTTCTTTTTCGTTGCTCCAGTCTTTTACATTTTCCTTGATATTGTCCATCATTTCTATAACGCGAATATTTGCTCCACCATGGCGACGGCCTTTTAAAGAGCCAACAGCGGCGGCAACAGCGGAATAAGTATCTGTGTCTGCGGAAGAAACTACGTGAATTGTAAGAGAAGAGTTGTTTCCTCCACCGTGCTCGGCATGAAGAATAAGCGCAAGGTCAAGAATTTCAGCTTCAAGGCGAGTGTAGCTTTTGTCATTTCTTGTAAGACGCAGGAAATTTTCCGAAGTGCTAAGTTCTGGAAGCGGATTATGAATGTACATGCTTTTTCCGTCGTAATAACGGCGTTTTGCCTGATAGCCATAAGCAGCCAATGTTGAAAAGCGGGAGATAAGCTCTATGCACTGGCGAAGAATATTTGCAACATCGCGGTTTTCTGGATCCGGATCATAAGAATATGAAGCAAGAACTCCACGCGCAATTTTATTCATAATATCGCTTGAAGGCGCTTTCATTATCATGTCTTCTGTAAAATATTCAGGGAGAGACCTTAGGCTTCCCAAGAAACTTGAAAACTCATCAAGCTGCGACTGAGTAGGAAGTTGTCCGAATAAAAGAAGATAAACGCATTGCTCAAATCCAAACTGATGGTGAAGCTCGGCATCCTTTACAATGTCCTCAACATTATATCCGCGGTAAATCAGTTTTCCAGGAATAGCGACTTTGTTTCCGGCTTCATCAATGTAATAGCCGACAACATCTCCAATTTTTGTAAGCCCGACCAAAACTCCGCGTCCGTCCGCATATCTGAGTCCGCGCTTGACATTGAATTTTTCATAAAGGGCTGGATCTATGGGATCGTTGTCCACAGTAAGTTTTGAAAGTTTGTCGATAAAATTTGAATTCTGACTGTTTTCGTTCATAGACGAGCCTCCATTTTTGTATAAATATGCACTTTTTTTTATAAAAACTATATCAGTATACAAAAAATTAAGTATTTATTCAATAAGAGAGAATAATTGCAAAAAGACGATTTTATTAGGTTCAATTTCGAATTTTGATAAAAATATCTACTTAACTGCTATTCCAATCCTAACAAGTTTGTCATTGCCGTGCTTGACACGGCAATCTGCTGTAAATTTGCAACTGACAGAAAAATTTAAAACCCGGCATTCAACCTATTAAGATAAAAAAATCCGCAGGCAGATTTTTTCTTACATTCTTTCCAAATAAGGAACAAGAACAAGTTCCATTCCGCTTTTTAAAACAGTCAAAGTGCATTGTGCAAGGGCAAGACGGGCTTTTGCAAGACGCTCATTTTCAGAAGCAGTTCCAACAATCGGGCAGTCGCGGTAAAATGCGCTGAAACTTTTGCTCACATCGTAAAGATAAGAAGCCATTCCGCTTGGATCTAAAGTTTCCGCAGATTTTTGAACAACCGAAGGGAATCTTTCCAAGTCCTTTATCAAAGCCCATTCGCTTTCCGCAGTCAAAAGTGAAAAATCTTCCGCTGAACCAGAAGGCTCAAGCCCCTGCTCCTTTGCCTTGCGTAAAATTGAAGCAATGCGCGCTCCCATGTACTGAAGATAAGGTCCTGTATTTCCGTTGAAGCTAAGAGATTCTTCCGGATTAAAAAGCATATCCTTTACCGGCGCAACATTCAAAAGATAATAATCCAAAGCTGCCAGCGCGACTTTTTCAGCGACATCATCAGGATTTCCAACTGAATTATCTCTGCCGCGCTCTTCAATTGCCTTTAAAGCCTGCGCATGAAGGCTGTCAATCAAGTCATCGGCATCTACGACAGTTCCTTCACGGCTTTTCATTCTTCCGCTTGGAAGATTTACAAGTCCGTAGCTCAAATGGAACAGTTTTTCAGTCCAGCTGAATCCAAGTTTTTTCAAAATATGGAAAAGAATCTTAAAGTGATAGTTCTGCTCGCTTGCAACAACATAAACCAGCTGGTTAAATGGCCAGTCATTGTGGCGGCTGATTGCAGTTCCAATGTCCTGAGTTATGTAAACCGAAGTTCCGTCTTTTCTTAAAAGAACTTTCTCGTGGCTGTCTTCATCTTTGCCTTTTCCAACAACATCAGTAACATCAATTCTTACAGAGCCGTCTGGAGCTTTAAAGAACACGCCTTTTTCAAGACCCTTTAAAATTTCGTCCTTGCCTTTTAGATAAGTGTCGCTTTCAAAGTAGAATTTATCAAAGGCAATCCCAGTTCTTTTGTAAGTGTCCTTTAGTCCGTCCAAAGTCCAGCCGTTCATTTTCTGCCAAAGCTCGCGGACTTCTTTATCTCCCTGCTCCCATTTTACAAGCATTTCTTCCGCCTGCTGAATGGCTTCCGGGTGCTCCTTGGAATACTTATCAAACTCAACATAGCACTGGCCAACAAAATGGTCTCCCTTCATTCCAAGAGATTCCGGGGTTTCGTTTTTTGCCTCGTGGAAAAGCTTGTACGCCAGCATGGATTTGCAGATATGGATTCCGCGGTTGTTAATAAGGTCGACTTTAAAAACTTCTGCGCCCGCTTTCTTTAGAATCCGGCTCACGCTTTCACCAAGAGCGTCATTGCGAAGATGACCAAGATGAAGCGGCTTGTTTGTATTTGGTGAAGAAAATTCAACCATAATCCGCTGACCTTCAAGAGGCTTTTTTCCTGCGGAATCAAAAGAGCCGTAGTTTTCCCCCTGAGAAACAATCGAAGCCAAAATTCCTGCGGCAGAAGCAGCCTTGTTGAGCTTTACATTCACATAAGGACCAGCGGCGTCAAATTCACCAAGAGAAGCAAGTTCCTTATCAGTTTCCGCGGATTTTTTAAGCGACTGGGAAACTGTGGCGGCAATTGCAGGAGGAGCCATTCTGAACATTTTTGCAAAAGGAAACATCGGGCTTCCCAAGTCTCCCATTTCAGGACGCGGCGGATTTTCCACACGAACAAGTTTTTCGTCAATTTCAGGACAATCTATTTTATTTTCAATTTTAAACTGATTAACAGCCTTCAACACAGCGGATTTAAACAAATCTTTTTGACTTAACATAGTTTTTCCTTAAAAATTTTATCTGCCCAAAAATTAAGCGGACAGCAATATATTTTCAGAGAGTATAACAAAATAAGAACAAAGTGAAAAGCACAGAAACTTTGAAGAAAAAACTATAAGTTAATGCTCTTCCATTGGATGATCTTGAAGATGCCCGGTCTTTCTAAGATTCACAGAATGATTCAAATAATGAAAAGTAATAAAAACAAGCTCAACTATTGCCAAAAACAGGCAAAGTTCGGCAGTCGCAACTCTTACAGTAAGCTTGTAAGAAATCAAAACTGAAAAGCAAATAAGAACCTGAAGGCACAAAAGAAACAGAATTGTCGCGCCGCGGGAAAATCCAACATTCAGCATTTTGTGGTGAATATGAGATCTGTCCGCGCTAAAAATAGAACGGTGGTCGCGGATTCTTCTCCAAGTAGCGGCAATAACATCAGTAAGCGGAATAGACGCAATCAGAAGCATTATAAGCATCTTGTTATATTCAAAGCTCAGCGATTCTTCATAAATAAGCGGAAAAACTGCAACTGCAAAGCCCAAAGTCTGGCTTCCAGAATCTCCGAGGAATATTTTTGCCGGCGGTTTGTTGAAAACCATAAATCCTGCAATCGCACCCGCAAGAATAAAATAAAGTGAAAATGAATCAGTTCTAAAAATCAGGCTTAAAAATCCAAGCGTTATAATAGAAAGAAATGAAATTCCAGAACAAAGCCAGTCAATTCCGTCAATTAAATTAAAAGCATTTACGCAGACCAAAATCCAAAAGAAAGTAAAAAGCTTTCCCAAAACAGGATTCAAGTTAATAAAGAATATTTTACTGATTCCAACAGGACTAAGCGCAACCAAGAGAGCCGCCGCAATCTGAACCAAAAACTTAAATCTTGCATGAAGGTCAACAAGGTCATCAATAAACCCAAAGGCAAATATCAAAAGCAACCCTAAAAATGCCTGCCACGCAAAATCAAATGTTCCCTTCTGAAAAAGGCAGACATAAATTCCTGCGCAAACAAAAAAAGACACAAAGACAGCGACACCTCCCAAGCGAGGAATATTTCCGCTGTGAATCTTTCGAGGATCTATTTCATCATAAAGTTTATATCTTTTGCAAATTTTTATTATAAGCCAAGTCAGCAAAAGGCTCAAAATAAAAGTCAGTAATGAAGCATAAAATATCAACAAGTACCCCCCCCCCCACTAAAAAGCTTATTTTTACTACTTTTTACTGAGAGTGAATTACAAATTAACATTTTTTTATATTCGATTCAATATATCCACTCTATATAACACATATTATTATTGCATACAGGGCAAACGCATTATAGATAATTTAAGTAAAGTTTGCGCGAAGGAACGATTCGTGGGGCAAAAACACTCTGATTGTTGCGACCGCATGAGCAGGCGATTCTATAGTTACTTTGCAACAATCAGCGTGTAGCGCATTATTGCGCGATTTTGAACCACGAAACCGTGACTGGGAGCCAGTTTTATGCTGAATACATTTATAATGCCTTTGCCCTGTCATTGCGCAACTCTTTTGTTGTATTTTTGCGGAAATTTGATTATATTCATTGCAAACTAAATACAAAAAATCGAGGTGAAAAATGGCTTGTGGTGGAAGCTGCTCCAACTGCGGAGACAAATGTGAAAAAAAGCCTTTAAAGGAAAATCTTCATTCAGGCTCTTCTGTAAAAAAAGTTATCGGAATTGTTTCTGGCAAGGGCGGAGTCGGAAAATCGCTTGTAACAAGCCTTTTAGCCTGCAAAGTAAATAAAGACGGATTCAAGACAGCAATTCTTGACGCTGACATTACAGGACCTTCCATTCCAACTTCATTCGGGCTTGGAAATGTGCGCGCTGAAAGTGTTTCAGAAAAAAACAGCGATGGAAGCGAAGGCGGATACTTAAAATCAGTCAAGTCAAAGTCAGGAATTCAGCTTATGTCAATGAATTTCCTGCTGCAAAACGAAACTGACCCGGTTGTATGGCGTGGTCCAGTTATTTCCGGGGCAGTGCGCCAATTCTGGACAGATGTTCTTTGGGAAAACGTTGACTTTATGTTCGTTGACTGTCCGCCAGGAACTGGAGATGTTCCGCTTACAGTTTTCCAGTCGCTTCCAATAGACGGAATTATAATTGTTTCTTCGCCGCAGCAGCTTGTGCGCGTAATCGTTGAAAAAGCCGTAAACATGGCAAACATGATGAATGTTCCGGTTTTGGGACTTGTTGAAAACATGAGCTACGTAAAATGCCCGGACTGCGGAAAAGAAATAAAAGTTTTCGGCGAAAGCAACATCGGAAAAATCGCAGAAGAATTCAATTTAAAAGTTCTTGCTCGCATTCCAATCGAACAGAATATGTCTGCGACAGTTGACAAAGGCGAAATTGAATCTCTTGACACACCTTTCATTGAAGAAGCCGCAAAAGCTGTTGAGTCGCTATGATTTCCCCGGAAGAAGCAAAAAAACGCGCAAAGGAAAATTTTCTAAGCGGATTCAACTGCGCCCAGTCAGTTCTTGAAGTTTTCTGCGGGGAACTTGGAATTGACCGGGAGCTTGCATTAAAATCTGCCCAGGCATTTGGCGGCGGAACTTGCAGGCTGCGGGAAATGTGCGGCGCGGTAAACGGAATGCTGCTTGCATTGAGCATAAAAAATGGCAGTGCAAATCCACAGGACAAAGAAGCAAAAGATTCAGTTTATAAAGACGGACAGATTTTGTGCGAAAAGTTCAAAGAAAAAAACGGCTCGTTTATCTGCCGAGAGCTTCTTGGACTTTCGCCGCTCGGACAATCTCAAAACTACCTGCGAAAAAATTCCGTGGAAGGAAAAGCTGATTCTCCAGTTTCAGAAAAAAGAACAGAAGAATATTACAAAAAACGCCCTTGCCCGGAACTCTGCGCCGATGCCGCTGAACTTTTTGCGGAATACTTGAATTCAAAATGAAACTTATCTGCGCGCCAATGGCAACCTTGAGCCACGAAGCATTCAGAATTTCAGTGGAAGAATTCGGAGGCTGCGATGAATATTTCACAGAAATGATAAACGCATCTTCGCTTTTGAACATGGGACCGTTTGAAAAATACTATCTTCTGAACGGACCTTCCCCGGAAAAAATCGTGTGGCAACTCACGGGAACTTCCGCAGAACCGTTGGCAAAGGCAGCTGAAATTGTGTGCGAAAAAGGCGGAATCGGAATCGACTTGAACATGGGCTGCTCTGCCCCGCAAATCTACAAGACAGGAGCCGGAATCGCCTGGATGCTAAAGCCGCTAAAAGAAACAAAAGAAGCAGTCTCAAAAGTAAAAGAAACGCTAAACTTAATAGAAGAAAAAACACAAAAACATTTCAGGCTGAGCGTAAAATGCAGGCTTGGAGACGAAAACTTCACGGAACAAAGCTTTTTTAACTTTACAGACATGCTTATAGAAAACGGAGTTGAGCTTATAACGCTTCATGCGCGCACAATCAAAGAAAAATACCGCGGACTTCCAAGATACGAGTTCGCGCAAAAACTTTCACAGCGGTACGGGGAAAAAATCAAAGTCTACGTGAACGGCTGCGTAAAGGACACCGCCAGCGCAAAGTTTGCCCTTCAAAAAGCCCCGGAAGCGGACGGAATCATGATTGCAAGAGCCGCAGCCGAACGCCCCTGGATTTTCGCACAAATAAAAAAAGACCTTGAAGGTTCCGCGGAAAAAATCACAGTTGACAGGATGAAAACCGCATTGAACTTTATAGATAACGTTGAAAAATTTCAGCCAAAGGAATTCCACAAGACACGGATTCAGAGATTTTTTTCGTATTACTGCGCCCAGTTCGAATTCGGACATTATTTTCAGACAAAAATGCTGAATTACAAGTCAAATGAAGAAAGCCGGAAAGAAATTTTAGATTATTTTCAAAAACAGCCCCATGAACGCTTAATTCAAGTGTAAATTTTCAGTTTTAAGGGAATTTTTTCAAGAATAAGAGATATTCTTGTATTTTTATGCATATTCTTGAAGAATATTGTATATTCCTGACTTTTTTGTATAAATATTCAAGAATTTAAGATATTCCTCAGGAATTTAAGATATTCTTCAAGAATATTGAATTTTCCAGAAGAATATTAAATATTCCTCACAAATTTTGAGGATTCAAGCCGAATTCTTCCTTAGGCTGATGCAAATCGGAATTTTTTGGCTCAACATGAATCACAATGTCGTAAATTTCAGGAATTTCCTTGCGGATTGCGCTTTCAACCTGCTCGCTAAGCTCGTGCGCCTCGTAAACGGAAAGCGACGGGTCAACTTCAATGTCCAAGTCAATGTCAAAGCTGGAAGCCATCCTGCGGATTCTTGCCTTATGCGGATTCAGGACATTTGGAACTGTGGCGACCGCATCGAACAGTTTTTTATAAAGCGAGCTGTCGGCGTTTCCGTCCATGAGCTCAAGGTTCATTCTTGCAAAAAGCGAGGCGGCGTTTTTTATTACCCAAAGACCAACAAGCAGCGCAATCACAGGGTCAAGAACCGGCATCTTGAAAAGCTCGGAGCATAAAAGGCCTGCAAGAACTGCGGCGGAAAGCATTATGTCGCTTTTCATGTTCTGGGCGTTCGCCTTTACGATTTCGCTTTCCGCAATTTTTCCGTAGTGAAACTGAATCAAAGCAAGAAGGCTTTTTCCCGCAATCGAAATAACAGCAGCATAAACTGCCACAAGCGAAACTTCCGCCTGAAAATCATGCAGGATAATTTTTTTTGCTGCGGAAAGTACAATCTGCGCGCCCGCAAAGAAAATTATAAAAGCCAAGGCCATTGTCGCAGTAGTTTCGGCTCTTGCGTGCCCCCAAGGATGCTCCTTGTCACCAGGCTGCTGAATTATGCGGCTTACAAACAAAGTTACAAGCGCAATCAGAACATCGGTGGAACTGTCAATTGCATCACCTGCAACCGCAAGAGAACCTGAAAGATATGCGAACAAAAACTTCACAGCGGCAAGAACTGCATTTCCAACAAGAGCCACAACTCCTGCCACTTTGATGTAATGGGCTTTTAAGCTTGTCGAGTTCATTTACTTTGCCACGATGTTTACAAGCTTGTCTTTTACAACAATGACTTTTGCAATTGTCTTTCCGTCAGTGAACTTTTTATAGCCTTCTGTCTGGGCTGCCAGGTTTTTGAGTGTTTCATCGTCTGTTCCCGGAGCGGCTTCAAACTTGTCGCGGAGCTTTCCGTTTATCATTACAACAATCTGAATGCTGTCTTCCTTGCAGAATTCCTCGCTGAATGAAGGCCATTTTTCGTAAGCCACAGTTTTTGTTCCGCCAAGTTTCTGCCAAAGCTCTTCGCCAAGGTGGGGAGCATACGGGCTAAGAATAAGAACAAAGTCTTTCCACATTTCTTTTGGAAGAGAATTGAACTTTGAAGCTTCGTTTATAAAAATCATCATCTGGCTGATTGCAGTGTTGAAGCTGAGCGAAGAAGTGTCTTCTGTAACTTTTTTGATTGTCTGGGCGAAAGTTTTTCTGAGCACAACGAGGGCTTTGTCTTCAAGCTTGCCTTTTATGTCGATGTCGTCCATTGGCTTTTCGCTGATGTTCCAAACTTTTTCAAGGAAGCGGTTTATTCCTACAAGTCCCTGTGTGTTCCACGGCTTAGAAACAGTGAGCGGTCCCATGAACATTTCGTACATACGCACAGAATCTGCCCCGTACTTCTGAATCATTTCGTCTGGATTTACAACATTCTTGAGCGACTTGGACATCTTGGCGATAATCTGCTCAACCTGCTCGCCTGTCGCCTTTTCAAAATATTTTCCGTCTTTTTCTTCAACTTCATCAGTCGGAACAAGGGTTTTGTTTTTGCGCTGGAATGCAAATGAAGTTATAAGTCCCTGATTGATAAGGCGATGGAACGGCTCTTTTGTTGAAACTGCTCCGATGTCATAAAGAACTTTGTGCCAGAATCTTGCGTACAAAAGGTGAAGAACAGCGTGTTCCGCTCCGCCCACATAAAGGTCAACAGGCATCCAGTATTCTTCTTTTTCTTTTGAGCAGAACTCCGAATTATTTTTTGGATCAAGGTAGCGAAGATAATACCAGCAAGAGCCGCCCCACTGAGGCATTGTGTTTGTCTCGCGCTTTGCCTTTCCGCCGCACTTAGGACAAGTCGTGTTAACCCAGGATTCTATTGCGGCAAGAGGGCTTTCTCCAGTTCCTGTTGGCTGATAAGATTTTACATCAGGAAGCTTTACAGGCAAATCTTTTTCCGGCACTGGAACGCATCCGCATTTTTCGCAGTGAACAAGAGGAATCGGTTCTCCCCAGTAACGCTGACGGCTGAAAATCCAGTCGCGGAGCTTGTAGTTTACAGTTGCCTTTCCGCATTTTTTTTCTTCAAGGAATTTTATCATTTCCTGGATTGCATCTTTTGTGCTTTTTCCTGTGAGAAATTCCGAGTTGATTGAATATCCGTCTTTTGCGGAAGTGCATTCGTTTGCCACGCAGAAAATTTCCGGGTGAGCGTCAGCAAGCTTTTTGTATTCCTCTGGATTTTTTGAAGCAGCCTGCAAAAGTTCCGCGCCTTTCTTTTCGTCTCCGCCTCCAAGAGAAACAACATCTTCTTTTGTCGCAATTACTTTTATAATCGGAAGATTGAACTTCTTTGCAAAATCCCAGTCGCGCTCATCGTGCGCAGGAACAGCCATAATTGCGCCAGTTCCGTAAGAAGTCAAAACGTAATCAGAAATCCAGATTGGAACTTTAGCTCCGTTTACAGGATCAATTCCGTAGCTTCCTGTAAAGACGCCGGTTTTGTTCTTATTCAAGTCAGTACGCTCAAGGTCGGATTTTTTTGCGGCTTCTTCAACATAAGCTTCAACTGCCGCTTTCTGTTCTGGAGTTGTGAGTTCCTTGAGCATTTTGTGTTCCGGCGACATTACCATGTAAGTGCAGCCAAAAAGCGTGTCGGCTCTTGTTGTGTAAACTTTCAGATATTTTCCGCTTCCGTTTCCGTCTTTGTCTGCAACTTCGAATTCAACTTCCGCGCCGCAAGATTTTCCAATCCAGTTTTTCTGCATGAGCTTTACACTTTCCGGCCAGTCAAGCAAATCAAGATCTTCAAGAAGACGTTCTGCGTAATCGGTGATTTTTAAAATCCACTGGCGGATTGTCTTGCGTGTTACAACTGCGCCGCATCTTTCGCACTTGCCTTCTTTTACTTCCTCGTTTGCAAGACCGGTAAGGCAGGAAGGACACCAGTTGATTGGAGTTGCAGCTTCATACGCCAAGCCCTTTTTGTAAAGCTGAAGGAAAATCCACTGAGTCCACTTGTAATATTCCGGGTCGCAAGTTGAAACGCATCTGTCCCAGTCGTAGCTGAATCCAAGAGCTTTTATCTGGCGTGTAAAATTTGCAATGTTAGCGTTTGTTGTAATTGAAGGATGAGTTCCAGTTTTTATCGCATAGTTTTCAGCAGGAAGCCCGAACGAATCGTATCCCATCGGATGCAAAACATTGTAGCCATTCATGCGCAAATAGCGGCTGTAAATATCTGTGGCTGTGTAGCCTTCCGGGTGTCCTACGTGAAGTCCCGCTCCGCTTGGATAAGGGAACATATCAAGAATATATCTGCGTTTTTCTTTTGGAAATGATTTGTCTTCTTCTACGCGGAAAGTTTTGTTTTCTTCCCAGTACTTCTGCCATTTTACTTCAATATTTTGAAAAGGATAGTTAGACATAAAAAGCCTCTGTAAAAAATGATGTGGCAGTATTATAGAATAAACAAAAAATATTTTCTATGGGATTTGAAATTTCAAATTTTGAAAAAACAAAAAAATGCCTGGCAAAAACCAGACAATAAATTAAAACCGAAAATTACGCTTGAATTATTTTTTCATAAAACTCAACTGCTTTTTTCAAGTCGTCTTCCGTAGGACAATTTTTATTTATTCCGCCCACAACTTTAAACGGCCCGTAAGTGTCAAATCCTTTGCAGAAATAAGAGCCAAGACATTTGCAGTTTTTGGACTCCGCAATTTTCTTAACAGAATCCGCATGAGATTCGCGCGGACTTCCAGCAGTAAAAATAAAAAACACTTTTTTGTTTTCCGGCAAAAAATCAGAAGTTCTTTCAAGAATATTTTTGTAAAACTTTCCAAATGAAATTCCAGACGCAATTCCGATAAAATCAAATTCGTCAAGAGATGGAATTTCATCTTTGATATTAAAAAGCTGAACGTCAAATTTTTTCGCAATGGCATCGCAAATTTTTTTGTGTTTCCGTGGTGAGTTGATTCATAAACAATCGCAGTTTTCATTTCTTTATCCTTTTAAATTTTAAGTATAAAAAATAAATTAGTAAAAAAATATTCAAAATGCAACTTTTCTATTTTAATTCCGCACGCCAAATTTCTGCAAGTTTTTCAAGGGAAAATGAAGCATTGGCAGGACTTGTGGAAGGAAGAGGTTTCAGCATGGAGCACAAATTTTCATCCTGATATTTTAGAAAATATTTTGCGGCAGTTTTTCCATTTGCAAGAATTTTTTTGACCTTGGAATTTTCAACAATCGATTTTATGTCGGAAGGAACAACGTTTCGGATTGAACTGTCAGATGAGCCGCAAATCGTACACTCTTTGATTGAATCGTAAACTGCGATTTTATTTCGCCTTAAAAAATTTTTCTTTTCTTCTGTAGACTTCGGAAGTTCCTCGCAAAAAATAAGAGCAAGCATTTTCCAAAAACGGTTCTGCGGATGTCCGTAGTAAAATCCGTTTTCACGCGACTTTACAGAAGGAAGAGTGCCCACAATAAGAACGCGTGAATCTTCGCAAAAAAACGGACTGAACGGATGCACGATATGTTCTGGAACAAAAATATTTTTCTGCATAAAATTCATTTTCTCAGTTTTGTTTTTGATTTATGATAAACACGGACTCGTCATCAAGTCAATGAAAAATTTTATGGAAGTTGCGGAACTGATTTTTTCATTCTATAATTTTCGAACTTGAAAGAAGAACAAATAAAATGAAAATCAAAATAGGAAACTTTGACTGCACGGAATGTTGGGACGGTGTTTTTTACAAGAAACTTTCGGCATTTCCAAAAATAACGGACTGGGAAATTCAGACGGTTCTGGATTTTATCGCCTACGAAAAACTTTACGGCCGCGAATGTAAAATCAAAGCAAGCGATGAAATTCTTTCGCAAATCGAGCAGTTCAAATCACAAAACAAAACGCGGATTTCAGCTCAGGCGAAAATCACCGAATGTACCGCCTGCCCCACTTACAAAGGCTGCATGACCGATTTTGTCTGCCACACTTCTCCTGTGGAAAATGCTGTGAAAATCTTGGACTGCGGCTCGCTTCTTTCGCCGGTAAAAACTCGGAAAATGAGCGGCGCGGAACTTGCAAAGGAAGTACGAAACGCGGCAAAAGACCCGGCGGATTATTTTGAATACATCATGTTCGCTTGGGGAAACTGTCAGGCTGGCGATCGACTTGTAATGGAACGCAAGTTGAAGCGGTTTCCCAACGAAAAGGACTTGAGCGAGGATTTTACTCCCGGCGTAAGATTTTTCTTTGACTACAAAAAGCTCTGCACGCATCCAAATGCGGTTTTTGAAGGCGTTCTTCCGCTCAAAATTAAAGATGAAGTGATTTTAAAAGACTGGATTCACGCAATTGTTGTGCCGGAAAACGAATGCGCCGCTTTGGAAAAACACATTCCGCAGAATCTTGCGCAAAAAGTTCACTTTGTAGAAAACGACTGCAAGGACATTTGGGCTTGGTCTGAAAAAGTGTACGAATTCATAAAGAAGATTTGATTTTATACTAACAAAACTCATGTCATTATCCAGCTTTAGTTGCGATGTTTGCATAGCAAACTCGGTTGATAATCTTCTTTTACAGATTCCCCGATCAAGTCGTGGAATGACAACTTCACAAGGAGAAAAAATGACGAACAAACTTTTACAGAATCTTGAAAAACTTCATACAACGGAGCTCGGTGCTGTCCGCATAAAACGGAATCTCGGGCTAAAAACCGGCGATGTTATTGGTTGGTGCAAAAACGCAATCCTTGAGGCGGCAAAAAACATTGAAAATAAAAAATCCGGCAAAAATGGCGAAAATAGCAGGAAATCCGAAAACAAAATCTTCCGCAAAGGAAAAAACTGGTACATAAAAACAAACGGCTGCACAATCACAGTGAACGCATACAGTTACACGGCAATTACGGCGCACAAGGAGGAAAATGCATGAAAACAAAAAATAAAACAGAGAACTCTGGGACTCCGGTTTTTCATGCACTAACGCAAACTCATATTCAATCAACTTGACAAACATATCTGCACAAAGTAAATTCGTATAAAATTTCAAATTCTGCCACCGGGCAGAAAAAATGCTGTTGAGCCTTTTGGAGGCGCGGTCGTTTTAAGACGATTTGCGGAAAAGAGCATTCACAAAGGAATATCGGTAGGTCTGGAGAAATCCATGCAGATGTCCTTTTGTGGATGCTTTTTTTATGCCGCTAAACTTTTATAGGGGTATTTATGAAACAAAATCTGATTGTCCCGGAACTTTCCGTTCCTGAAAAAATTCTCTGGGCGGCTTCCGCTGCCGGTGTTACGGTTCTGTTCTGTCTTGTTCCGCAAAAAAATCCGCTCACGCTGATTGCAACGCTTGTGGGCGTGACGTCTCTTCTTTTTGTTGCGAAAGGACACGTCTCAGGGCAGTTTCTTCAGCTGGTTTTCTGCGTGCTTTACGCGATTGTCGCGCTCGGATTCAAATATTACGGCGAGGCGATAACGTACATGGGAATGACTTTTCCAAGCGATCTTTTTGCGGCGGTTGTGTGGCTAAAAAATCCGTCCAAAAAAGGAAAAAGCGAAGTCCGGATGGCGCATCTGACTCCAAAGAAATCTGCGGTGGCAATATTCATAAGCACAGCGGTAACGGTCATCTTTTACTTCATCCTGAAAAAACTGAACACGGCGAATCTTGAAATCAGCACGGTCTCCGTCGCAACGAGCATGGCGGCAAGCGTACTTATAATCATGCGCGTCCCATACTACGCCCTAGCCTACGCCGCAAATGACATCGTCCTGATTGCAATGTGGATTCTGGCGAGCGCGGAAAACCCGGTTTACATTCCGATGATTTTCAACTTCGTGATTTTTCTGGTAAACGATTTGTACGGATTTTTCAGCTGGAAGAAGTTACGCCGCATTCAGGAAGAGAGAAACTGAGATGGAACGGACGAAATCATCCTTGCGAACCTGTTTCCAATAGAAAAACTGCCGTTTTTATGCTATACAATAATCATGTTCGCAGTTGCAGAAAAAATTGAGGCGGAACGAAAAATTCACGCGGTTGAAACTTCCGAAATCCACAAAAAGAATTTCGGGCAATATTTTACGCCTTACGCAATTGCGGAATTTATGGCTTCTCTTTTTCCAGTGGCAGACGGCAACTTAAATATTTTAGACCCCGGTGCGGGAATCGGAATCCTTTCATGCGCGCTTCTAAATAGAATTAAAAAAGAAAACTGGAACAATTCTTCAATAAAACTTTCAGCTTACGACATTGACACCGAAGTTCTTGGCAAGCTGACGCAAAACCTGATTGAGCAAAAAAAGAATTTTACTGATTTTGATTTTAAGATTTACAATGCTGATTTTCTGGAAAAAACTTCTTTTGAATATTCATTTGGGAAAAATGAAGAATTTACGCACGTTATAATGAATCCGCCATACAAGAAAATTCTTTCAAAGTCTTCCGCAAGGGAGTTTTGTCGCTGTTTTGGGCTTGAGACTGTCAATTTGTATTCCGCATTCGTGGGAGCCGCAATCGCTCAGCTGAAAGAAAAAGGCTGTCTGGTCGCGATAATTCCGCGGAGCTTCTGCAATGGGCTTTATTACAAGCCTTTCCGTGAATTCATATTGAAAAACTGTTCGATAAAACAAATTCATCTTTTTGAATCAAGAAAAGACGCTTTCAAAGATGAATCAGTTCTGCAGGAAAACATAATTATTCTGCTTCAAAAAGGAACGGCTCAGCGTGATGTAAAAATCTCGTATTCAAAAGGAGCGAATTTTGAGAATCTGACTGAAAAATATTATGATTTTAAGAAAATCGTGAATCCGCTTGATAAAGAAAAATATATAAACATTCCACTTTCGTCGTGTCTGCCATCGGAAGACTTTTTTAATTGCCAATTTGTTTCTCTGAAGGAAATTGGGATTTCTGTTTCCACCGGTGCAGTCGTTGATTTTCGTGCAAAGAGTTTTATCAGAAAGAATCCTGACGAAAATACTGTTCCGCTGCTTTATCCGATGCATTTCAAAAATTACAGAATCGACTGGCCGAAAGAATCCAAAAAACCGAATGCGATTGTTTTTGCGGACGAGACAAAGTCGATGTTTGTTCCGGCTGGAAACTATGTTGTTGTAAAAAGATTTTCAACAAAAGAAGAGAAAAAAAGAATTGTCGCCTCGCTTATAACAGCAGATGACATTGCCGCTTCAAGTTTAGCATTTGAGAATCACTTGAATGTTTTTCATTTTGAGAAAAAAGGATTGCAGAAAGAACTTGCTTTAGGGCTGATTGTCTGGCTCAACACGACATTTCTTGATAATCAGTTCAGAAAATTCAGTGGACACACGCAGGTGAACGCAACCGATTTAAGGAATCTTCCATTTCCCTCAAAAGAAAAACTTATTGAGCTTGGAAAAAAACTTGAAAAATATGACGGCTGGAATCAAGAGCTTTTTGATTCGATAGCAAAGGAGCGCCTTGATGAAAAATCTGCAGCAGCAAATTTCTGAAAAAATAGAACAGGCGACTGATATATTGAAAAAATTCGGAATGCCGTCAGCCCAATTGAACGACAGGACTGCATATTGCCTTCTTGCTCTCTTGAATGTTACGCCTGAAAAAAGCTGGAGAAATATTGAAAATCCTCTGATTGGAATAACTCCGATGATGGACTTTACAAAGACAAACTATCTAAAGGAATACGCTCCAAATTCAAGAGAGACTTTCAGAAGATTCAGCGTTCATCAGTTGGTTCAGGCTGGAATCGTCTTGTATAATCCTGACGATTCTTCGCGACCTGTCAACAGTCCGAAAGCCGTTTATCAAATTTCACCTGCGGCATTTGATGTGATAAAAACTTACGGAACAAAAGATTTTGAGCCAAAACTTCAGGACTTCCTGAAAAATCAGCAGTCGCTTTCAAAGCAATATGCCCACGAACGGGAAATGAATAAAGTTTCCGTAAAAATAAAAGACGAGCACTCAATTCAGATTTCTCCGGGAAAACACAGCGAGCTTATAAAAGATATTATCGAACAGCTTGCGCCAAGATTTCTTCCGAACAGCACTTTGGTTTATATCGGCGACACTGGCGAAAATTTGGTCTTTATTTCAGCTTTTCCTGACAGAAACACATTCGTAAGATTCGCGCACGACATAGCCTGGGAAACAGAAGCATGGATTGCAGACAATCCTGACCACATGATTCATTTCAACGGCGATAAATTTATCGGACCGCATAAGTAAGATTTCTTTCTTCCTGACACGTTTTCCTCATAAAATAATTCCGCACTCCAACCTGACGCACTTTCTTGAAACGGAATGATTCCGCAAGACAAAACTGCATCAAATCGCCCTGCGGAATTTTCAGGCCATCGGTTCAGCGAGTTTCCGCGAGATTTTTCAGCGTGTCGCCTGCGGTTCTGTAGATGGTCCAGTCGGTCAGCGGCTTGGCTCCAAGGGAAAGATAAAAGTCGATGCTCGGCTTGTTCCAGTCAAGGCAGCACCATTCAAAGCGGCCGCAGCCCCGCTCAACCGCAACCGCCGCAAGTTTTTTCAGGAGTGCCTTTCCGTAGCCTTTTCCGCGGCATTCCGGCTTTACGTACAAATCTTCAAGATAAATTCCGGCACGCCCAAGAAAAGTCGAAAAATTATGGAAGAACAGGGCGAATCCCACTTCCCTGCCGTCCTCAAGCGCGAAAATCACCTCGGCTTTCTGCTTGTCGAAAATCCAGCTTTCAAGAGTTTTTTCGTCAGCGACGACCTCGTTCTGCATTTTCTCGTAGTCGGCAAGTTCCTTTATGAACTGCAAAATCAGCGGAGTGTCCTTCCGTTCCGCGTTTCTGAATGCAACTTCTGTTTTCATCATTGAATCCTTTTTGCGCCATTTTATTTTTGTCAGCGGAAAAAATCAACATCCGCCTCAAAAAGACCGTGCTTTATGCAGCAGGCGTAGATTCTGCATTTGCCTGCGTTCCGGAATCTTGCCTCGGCGTTCTGTTCCGGGTACATTTTTACAAGCTCCACGGAATCCAGGCGGACGCAGGCGAACCATGAAATGTAATGCGTTTTTGTCATCTCGTGGTTCATGCGCACAAAAATCCCGTCGCCGTCTTTCTGCACAATGATTTTGTGGTTTTCAGAATTTTCACTTTCCGGTTGTTCGTTTTCAAGTTCAAGCGGAGGAAGCTGAATCCCGCAGCAGCTGACGCAGGTTTTTCCCACGCTGAAAATTGTGTTTCCGCAGACCGGGCAGACGTAAAAATTTGACTTGGAAAGCTTTGCCGCCCTGTTGCCGTTTTCAATTTCCGCACCTGAAAAAAGTTCCGCAACAGAAACTTCAAGTATTTTTGCAAGCGGCTCAAGAAAAATTATATCGGGAAATCCGCGCCCGGTCTCCCACTTTGAAACCGTCCTATCGCTCACGCCCAGAAAATCCGCAAGCTGGCTTTGAGTCATTTTCTGTTTCTCACGGAGCCGCTTTATCACAGAGCCCGTAACATATTGATTCATATTATCACCTCGAAAAATAATTTAAGACGTCCTGAAAGCAGTCTACATCATTTTTCGCCGGCAACCTACATACTTATCGTAGAGAGAAAATTTGGTGAGCGAACATCACGGAGCAAATCCGACAATGACAGCAAAATACAAAACTCGGCATTTGGCATAGCTATTTTCTTTTATTATTTTCTGACGAAATGGATTTTATAGCTTTTAGTCCTTCTTTTTCGCCGTTCTCTACTGCTTTGCCGTACATTTCAACTGCTTTCTTATAGTCTTTTTCAACACCAAAGCCGTTTTCATAACATACTCCAAGGTTGAAGTAAGCCACGCCTGAACTGTTCTTTTCTGCAGCTTGTTTAAAACAGTTTACAGCTTCTTTCTCGTTTTTTTCCGTGCCGTTGCCTTGCAGATAACAAAGTCCAACATTAATAATCGCTTGCTCTTCACCTAGATTATATGCCTCGTTAAACAACCCAAAAGCTTTTTTATATGCCAATTCGGTTTTGACAGTGTAATAGTAATAAAGCCCCAATTGCAAGCACGCCGACGGATTTTCACCCTTGACGCTCTTTTTAAGCCAGAATATCGCTTTTTCTCTGTCGGTCTTAACGCCGTAATATCCGCACGCATACGCCATACCTAGATTATATTGCGCGGCAGCATTGCCTCGTTCCGCAGCTTCTTTGAAGAGTTTCAGCGCAGTTTTTTCATTCTTTTTAAGTCCGAGTTCATCGCCAAGGTACGCTTCCGCCATTCTTTCTATTGCATCAGGAAAGTCCATTTCCGCCGCCATCTGATAGTATCTTAAAGCATTTTTATAATCTTCCTTTTTCACTTCTAAAATTGTAGCAATTGCCCAATACACCCTTGCATCATTTAAGTCACATTCTATAAAGCAATCGAGCGCATCATCGTAACGGTCCTTGTTATAATAGTAGTACCCTAAATCAAACAAGGCATCGTCCTGAAAAAGTTTCGCCGCTTTTTTAAGACAGTGAATGTATTTCTTTTTGTCTGGCTCTATTCCGTACAAACCTTCTTCATATATGCGCACTTGCATATAAAGGCTTTCTGGATCGTTGTGCTTCACACCGTCCGCTAAATATGCCAAACCTTTTCCATAGTCGTGCGGAACAAAGTTATCATTGAGATAGACGTAAGCCAAATCGAAACTGAGAGAATGATCTCCAAGACTTAAACCTTTTTCGTACCATTCGATTGCTTTCGGAACGTCCTGCAACATTTCGTTATTCAGGTAGATAAAGCCGATTTTCTTTGCAACCTGAATATCGCCAAGATAAAAATCTCGTTCGTAAAACTTCAATGCATTTTTAATGTTGCCGATTTCGAGTTCTTTAATCGGCTTTTCAAAATAATACAAATCTCCGAGATTTCTTGCCGCCACCGAAGAACCCAAATCAGAAGCATTTGTATAATACTCGATTGCTTTTTGCAGATTCTTTTTTACAGCGTGTCCTCTTTCGTAACAATACGCGACGCTCACGAAACATTCTGTTTCACCCTCTTTTGCCCCTGCCATATATGTATCGAATGCCTTTTTGTATTGATGACGGTAATCGAACGTATCACCGAGAGCAGCATAAGCAAAAACACCATTTTTAATTGCTTTTTTGTAATAAACCGCCGCAGTTTTGAAGTTGGATTCGTCCATATATATGTCGCCAATCAAAGCGTAATATTTCGGCTTTTTCTCGGCAAGTCGCTTGTATTTTTTTATTTTATCGTTCGTAGTATCCATATTACCCTTTTGTAGATTTTTTAAGCTGAATTACATTCCACAAATTGCAAAGCAGCCGAACTCTTTGAAACATTCTTCAACCCATTCCCGGACATCATCAATAACACAAGCACCCTTTGGCTTTTCTTTTTCGCATATTTTCAGGATATTTTCCCATTGTTCAGGGCTTATTTCCGTTACGCCGAAATAATCGAAGTCGGGCACGGCTTTTTCAAACAAATCGCTAAGCTCGTATTCGTCCCACAAGCTGTCCCTTATGCTGACCGAACCGTTTTCCCAGCATTTGCCGTGATATTTGCCTTTCTGAAACTCAAAATAGCACGTTGACTTTGATTTTTTTCTTTCTTCCTCATTTATAAAGAAAAACATTCATTTCTCCTATCAAAATCATTATGATTATTTATAAAAACAAATATTTTTAACTAAAATCGCAATGATTATTCTAAAAAACATTGATTGTGTCAAATTTAGTTCGCAATTTCATTCCTGAAAAAAGCCATAAATCC
>NZ_CAMCEC010000006.1 GCF_945873775.1 uncultured Treponema sp.
CTAGCCTTATAGGCTAAGTGCAAACCACCCGTTTGACGGGTGGTTTGTGATTTTTGCGCGCATGACGATGCCAGGAGCATGGCGGCCAGCAGGAGTAGCAGCGCTCTCATTCTGCATAAATCTCAAAATCTTGGTTCGATAAATCGGAATTGAACTTATGAGAACCTTTTGAAATATTAATTTTTTCTCTACAAAGTTGTATTTGTGGGAGATACTATCACTGCATTAAGGTGCGAAAAGTATTTAGTGTAGAGATTTTTATTAAGTTCGGGTTACTAAATATTTTTTTTCATTTCTTTTTAATCTTTCCGAATATTTTATTCCGTTAATTTCAAAATTAAGAATTATATATTCCGTCTTATAGGTTTGTAAAACATTTGGGGTAAAATCTGAATTTTCTATTTGATACGAATATATCTCATAATTACAATTCTTTTCAGAATGAAGAACACCATTTGATGATAATAAAACATTTTCCGCTTTATAAAGCTCTGTTTCTTTATCATCAATAATTGTAATATTTTGTAAAAAGATTTCAGAGAAATCATTTTCTTTAGAAAATTTCCTAAATATTAGCTGAACCCATACAGCAGTTGTTACACGCGTATAATAAAAAGTATCGGGATATTCATCAATTAAAATTGAGTTAGACTTAAACTGTTCAAAGCTTTCACTTTCAAAGTTTACGATAGAAGCTGTTTTACATGAAAATATAGAAAATATAACATATCCTAATAGAAAAAGTAGAATTAATTTACTGATTTCTTTCATTTTTACACCCTGTAATATAATATGGTAACATATCTGCAAATAGATGTCCTGCACCTTTTGTTGCAAATTTCAAACTTTCAGATATGCACCTTCCCATTCCTCTAAAATCTGTTATTCCATTTGGCAGTGTCGGAGGCGAAGCCGGATTACAATAATTATAAGTTCCTTTATATCTTGGATCAGTTACTAGTTGATAACTTTCGTCAGGTGAATCATCCTTTGAAAATACAGCCTCTCTACCATCATTACAAACAAATTTTAATTCTGGTTCTCCAATGCCATTTTGATGATAAACAGACATGCTATTTGGTAATAAAGTCCAGTCTCCTCCATTTTCAGCAGAATCTTGTATTTCAGAATAACTTTCAGTTATCTTATTCTTAAGATCTCGTCCTTCAAAGTGAAAATAAGTAATTGCTTTAAATCCATCTGAAATTGAGTTCACAACTGTATCTTTTGCTGTATTAACAACATTAACAGTTTTCTCCCATACGTTTTTTGTTGCAACTCCAATATCATCAAATATATTTCTTCCATCTGGATCAGTGTACTTGACCGGATTATTTCCTGCGTAATGATACAACTGCAAATTCACTGTGTTGAACACACCGCCCATTCCCGGCAGGCTGCCCGCTTCGCTGGCAGTCGCCTTTCCAGTCCCCGGGATATACTCGCCCAGTGCTGGGTCAGTAGAAATCCACCTTGAATATCTCGGATCAAGATACCTAGCACCATAATAGTACAGACCGGTCTCCTCGTCAATTTCCTTGCCTGTGAACCTGTAGGGCAGGTACTCAAGCCCGGTGTTGCTTGTCTTCTCAACCCAGGTCTCGCCGTAAGGCGTGTACTCAATTCTCTGGTACTCATCTCCCTTGTAGTCTGTGATGAGAGAGGCAGAGCCGAGATGGTCAGAGTGGTAGTAGTACTGCTTGTAATACTCCTCGTTGTAGGTCGGCTCGTGTCCAGAATTTAGTTTTGTAACAATCCTAGTTTTGCCCAAGTAAATATTTTTTGCAGTCTGTCCGCCGTAGACATTGTTTCCGCTGTCTGTATGGTGCGTCCACATCTTATTAAAATATAATGTCTCGGAATTCTGCGTGTACTTATTAGAACGCTGCCCGTCCTGTCCGTAGATGTAGGCTGTGCTGTAATTATCATCAACAGAACTTACAAGCTGGTTTCTTTCATTCCAGGTGTATGTTCTCTTGTATTTTGCTCTGTTTGCTTTTCCGCTGCTGCCTTTGTCATCTTCCTTGAACAGTCCCCAGCCGTAATCTGTCGAGTAGACTCCGTCCGCTTCCTGAGTTATTTTGTGATAAACTACTTGCTCCTCTCCGTCATTGGCAAATGCTCCGTCCTGCTCGCAGACAATGTTTCCGTTTGCGTCGTACTTGTAATAGCGGCCGCCCGCGCTTATCAGGCGGTGGGCGTAATTCTCATCGTAGACATAGTTAAAAGTGTAGTTCAAGTTGTCGCCTATGGCTTTTTGCGGAGAGACTGTCTCCGAAGAAACTTTGCTTGTCATGTTGCCCAAGCCGTCTGCGTCAAATGAAAACTCCTGCATATAATTTGAAATAAATTCAGGCACTGATGACTGGTACGGATTGTATGTTGTCTCGCCGCTCACTTTTATAAGCTGGTAGAGATTGTCGTAAGAGTAGGTCTGCCTTGTTATGTAGCTTCCAGAGGCTTCATGCAGGCAGTCGTTCTCGTAGCCCAGCACGTTGCCCACGCGGTCAAAGCTGTAGGCGATGTTCTGGTATGCCTGCCCCCACTTGCCCTGCGTCTTGATTGTGTCCAGCCATCTTCTCGCCGGGTCGTAATTGTACTCGGTGGACGTTCCGTTGCCGTAGTCTATGCGCGTTCTTTGTCCGTATTCATCGTAAAGAATATTAGTTACATAGTTGAATTCATGCCCCCAGTGCTCGCCCTTTACGCTTACAACCTGTCCGCCGCGGTCGTAGCCGTAGGAGACTTTCTCGCCGTCCGGGTAGATGATGTGCTGCATTCTGCCGAGGTAGTCGCTTCTGTATTCCATTACGGCGGTCTCTGTAGGATTGCTGCCGTTCAAATGCGTTGCGAGCGTCCGGGTTTCCTTTGTTACTTCGCCGAGCCTGCCGTACTCGTACTCAAGTGAGCCGGAAGCGTCGTCAATCCGCAGGATTCTGTTGCTTGCTCCGCTGGTGTCGTTTGCGCCTCCGTAGGTGTAGACTGTGTCCTCTGTGTCGGGATAGCCGATTCTTACAAGGCGGTTCAGTCCATCGTACCCGTAGACTATCTGCTTATTGCTTTCTCTAAGGACGCTGTTATTTTCACGGACAAGGTTAGAGCACTCATCGTAGAAGAATTCCTGCCGTCCTGAGTCCTTGCTTTCAAGGGCGGTTCTCCGACCGAGCAGGTCGTACTCGGCCATGACCGCGTTTCCCTTCGCGTCAAAGGCTTTGAGCATCTCGCCCATCTCATTGTAGCGGTATGTTGCTTGCGTGAGCGGCTTTCCAGCCGCGTCCTTTTTTGAGGCTCTGACGATGTTTCCGCGGCTGTCGGTTTCCTGGACAGACACATTTCCGAGCGGGTCTGCCGTTTCTGTTATTAACCTGTTTTCTTCTATATAAAAAGCAGCCGACTGCACAGAGCCGTCCGGGAGAATTGTCTTAATCCGCCTGTCCTTCTCGTCGTACTCGTAAGCGGTGAAAAGGCTCGTCATTTTTGGCACGGACTCAAGAAGCGTCTCCATGCCTCCCTGTATGAATTCCGTCATGCCTTCCTTTGAGGCTCTGCCTTTTGCGTCGTGCTCGACCGCGCCGGACACATTCCAGCCGTCAGCTCCATTCACAAAGCCTGTCTTTGCCGTGCGGACTGCTCGCCCCATTCCGTCAACCTGCAATACAGTCTGAATAACGGAATCATCGCCAGCGTCGAAGGTTACCTTGTTGTTTGTTATAGCATGCCATAATTCATGGTGCCCAGAAGAATCATTGTTCGGTGTGCTGTATTCATAAGCTGCCGCAGGAGTTGTGCCAGTGTCGTAGCCTGTCCAGACTTTTGTGATTCTCTGCCAGCTGTCGTACTCGTATCGGATAGAGTTTCCGCTGCAGTCAGTTTCCATGGTCTTCGTCTGCGCCGGAATGTCGTAACTGATCGAGCTTTTATAAATGTCTGTATTCTTTCCATATTGAGAAATTTCAGTTACAAACATATTCTCGTCATTGTCGTAGGTGTAGGCTAGCGTTGCGCCGCGGCTGTCAGTCGCGGACTTGATGTTTCCGTAGCTGTCGTAGCTCAGCGTGTTTAGAGAATAATTGTTGTCATCATAGTATTGATGAAGTCTGTTCAGTTGTCCTTTGTCATCATATTCACCAGAACGATGCCGCAGCAATTTTCCTTTTGAATCATAAACCCGGATGTCAACAGGCAATCCAATGACATAATTAGCAACATCAGTGTTGTCGTAAATAACCTGCGCGGAGAGGGTTTCCCCATCGCCGAAGTCCTGCGTTGCTTGCGTGCAGTTTCCGAAGCCGTCGTACTCATAGCCTGTTGCCGTGTATATAAAGCTGTCCTTTCCGCTGGACTTCTCGTAAGTCCAGGACTCCTCCTTTTCTGGCAGGGCGACAGGGGAAGGGCAGAGGGATGTCCTGCATTCCGACAGCAGGGAGCCGTCCTTTGCGTAGAAGGCGGTTCTTTCAATGCAGCCCTTGGCGTAGTACTCGCAGTTGTTGTATTCATCGATTTGAACCGTGTCGTCTGCAAAAGCTGTCCTCACAGTCCTGAATCCGTAGAAGTCCCTTCTCTGCCTGTCGTAGTAGCCGTCTTCATACTCAAAGACTGTCGCAACAGAATGCTCCCCGTGGCTTATGGCCGGGAGTGCCTCGCCGCAGCCGTCATCCATGGTGACTCCGCTCATCACGTATTTGAAATTCGGGTTGTCTGCCGTGCCGTATTTCTCGGCGTACTCAAGGCGTACATTCCCGCCCTGGGGCAGGCCGATTCTTTCAAGCAGCCCGCAGCGTCCGCTTATGTTCCTCTTCCAGTATGTTCCGAAGCCGGGAATCCGAAGGACATGGTCTGGAAGCCCGTCGCCGTTTATGTCCGCCATCATTTTCCCGGCGCTTGACGTCGTGGAGCTATAGGTTATTCCGGCGGTCCCGCTCGCGCCTGTCCTGAGGCTCTTCGCGGCCTGCAGGTCCGCCGAGCCCGCCACGGCTCCGAGTCCTGCGCTGAAATTCATTCCGATGGACTGCGACCTGCTCTCCGAGATGTTTCCGACTGCGAAGCCTGCATAGTCCGTAGAAAACTCCGAGCCGTTGCCCAGCGCGTAGAAATTCCCGTTGCAGTAGTCCGGGATTCCGTCGCCGTTTATGTCCGCGAGCCCGTGCGTCTGCAGGCTGGAGCTTTCGGAGTATGTGAGCCCGCCCGACGCATTCGGGGACGCCTGCGGCTCCACGACAACATATTTTATGTTTCCGTATGAGGTCGTTCTGGGGACCTGCCTCACAGAGCCCTGCGCCGAGACCGAGCCGCCGTACACCTTTGACGTAGTCTCGTTTTTTGACAGGAACGGAATTCCTGGCACAGTCCGCTCCTTGCTGAAGCCTATCTCGCCGGACTCATTCAGCCTTGCCCCCTCAATAATCCTGAGAGCTCCGCCGACAGCCTGGACAATGTCTGGAATGCCGTCCGCGTTCACATCCTGGAGGATCTGGCTTGCCGCCGATATGGAGCTGTTCTCCCCAACAGAGGCGCTTCCGCCGGGAAGGCTGACGGCCAGATTATAGGAGTCCTTTGCGGAGCTGCTGCTTGAGGCCCTTGAGAGGTCCGCGCCGACAGGCCCTATGCCGAATTTCGCGGACGGCGTCTTGTCAGTGGCCTCTGTATACGACTTCCTTATCGCCGGCATTGAAAGCAGGGAGCTTCCTGCCGGCTGCGCCGCTGTGCTTTCAGAGTTATCAGTTAGTCCCTCGATCTTATAATAGGAGACGCCTCCCGCCCTGTCCGCGTGGATTATGTTTCCAAAGACAAAGGGCATGTAGTAGCTTGTGGAAAGCTCCCTTCCCGCGGATGTCTTCCTCGCCTCCGAGTACATGGCGACAGTTCCCATGAGGGATTCCGGGTAGTCCACACTGTAGGGGACTGAGGCGTTCCTGAATCCGCTGGCGTTTCTTGCAAGTTCACATTCATCCTGCCTCTGGGGCAGGTAGAAATGCACGCTGTCCGCCGCCTTCTGCTCTTTCTGCTTGCCGGAAATTTCTGCCGGAACGGAATTTTTCCTGGAGCTGAAGTCCTCCTCCGAGCTTATGCCCTCCGCGGAGCTTTCATGCTCCCTGAGCCTTTTCCCCGAGAAGGGTGCATCATCCAGGCTTCCCTTCCAGATTCCGTAGAACCAGCCGTCCTTGCCTCCGTACAGGAACTCGTCGCTCTGAATCTTTATCTCCTCGGCTGCCGTGCCGGTCAAGCCGTCCTGCGTTATGGTCTTGTTGTATGAGTAGACAGCTTTCCCGCGGTTCATGTTTTCGGCCGAGTAGTCGCTTCCGGAATTCCATCTCGTCTTGGGGAGCGTGAATTCCTCCCTGCTGAGATTAAGCCCGTTGCTTGCAGCAAGCAGCGAGTAGGAGCTGTTGCTTATGCTGTATAGATGCTCAATATTGAACTCCTGCGAGACCCGCATTGACGAGAATTTTCCGAAGCCGAATTTCCTGCACTCCGACAAAAGCAGGCTGTCGAGCTTTAAGTATTCCGCGTATTTTTCATTAAAAACACTCTCTAGTTTTGCAGAGAACTCTGCCGGGTTTTTCTTTTTAAGGCCGGGATCAGCCTCAAGGATTTCCGCCTCAATGCCGGCAGTCCATTCAGAGCGGGCGGCCTGCTCGTCCTTGGGCGCCTTCCACTCGTCCTTGAGGACGTAGCCTCCGTCTGAGGCGGCATAGAACGGGTATTTCTCATTGTACTATTTACAAATTTCTGTCCATCTTTCGTTCCCCATGATTCTATCTATTATATGATTTGAATCCCATACAGCACACCTTTCTAAACCAATGCACTCAGCTTTTGAAGCTTTTCTAATCAATCCTTTATAATAGATTTCGTAATTTGCTGGATTCAGTTGGTCTTGAATATACATAGGTGGTCCCCAGGCTTCTTCTTCAGATTCAAATGGATAGTTACAAACTTTAGGCCAAATCCCACTAGTTAAAACATCATTGTATACTCCTACGAAAAAATCTATTTCTGAAAAATCAGGCTTTTTTATTATTTTATTTGATATAAACTTTGAAATTCCAATGCAAGGATCTTTATATTGTCTGCCATAAGCATATTTTCCATCAGGAAGAGGAATCGCATATACATTTCCAAGTTTTCGAATTTGTTTCATTTAATTAAACTCCTTATTACAAGAATTCATATATATATCATATTTTGGGTTGTTTGGACTTATCCCATTAATACTATTCCCAGAAGTGCCT
Source organism: uncultured Treponema sp. (assembly GCF_945873775.1). Lineage (GTDB taxonomy): Bacteria > Spirochaetota > Spirochaetia > Treponematales > Treponemataceae > Treponema_D. Next base: position 7,233 of record NZ_CAMCEC010000006.1, read on the forward strand.
CCCATACTCTTAGCACCGCCATTCATGTCAATTAGCTGTTGCTCTCGTCCACGTATTGCCTGATAATTGCTTGAAGATTTATCAAGTTTTGCAGGACCAAATCCTTTTTCATTCATGTGATGATTCGAATCCCTTTTTGCGATATTTGAAAATGGATCACCTTTTCCACTTGTTCTTCCAGAATAAACTTCTCCTGTTACAGGATTTGTTTTGGTATATGTTTGGTATGTCTTTTGTGAAGATTTTGCAGAACTTGCCGCATTGCTTAGTTTAGTTCCTGCAGAAACTGCTTTAGAAATTTGTCCAACACCACTTGCTGCTTGTACAGCTCCTATGCCAGCTTCAAGATAATCACTATTTTCTAATCCATCTTGAATTGACAATGCACCACCAGCAATATTTGCAGCGGCTCCGGTTATTCTGGCTGCATTTATTGCTACTCCAGCACCTCCTGGTATGCCTGGCAAAACAACAGCTGCTGTGTCTGCTACAATTCCCAAACTGTCAATTACAGCACCTTTTACATCTGCAACAAGAGATGCAACACCTGCCAGCAGAGATGCGACATCCCATGCTGTTTCAATAATCTTGCCATCTGGGTCTTTATAGTGTAGACTGTGTCCTCTGTGTCGGGGTAGCCGATTCTTACAAGGCGGTTCAGCCCATCACCTTTGGTGATAGATGACTTAAACTATTATTATATTCAATAAGCTCCAGGAAAGAAAAACATAAACCAATTTGGTGGATAAGAATCACCTTCTACACATTCACAAACAAAATTTAATTCTTGAAAATATTCATTATTATCTAAAAGATAATGAATAATTATTTTTACAGAAATTTTATCTCCAAGGTTCATTCTCCGTTTCGAGAATATTTTTTTAAAGTTTACTTTGCATATTTTAAAATTTTCAAATCCTCCATAAACATTATATTGGTATATTAAATTTTCCATACTAGATGATTCCTTATTAATAATTCTAAAGGAGTTTGGATTATCATCTTTTAATTCATATAAAATATTTCGTTTTATTTTTATCTCATTGTCTTCATACAAAATCTTAAAATCTAATAATCTAAAAGCTTTTAATTCTTTCTTAGACCAGATAGCAAAATTTATTTCATCACTATCTTGGTTAATTACATTAATTTGATGCATATAAATAAAAGGATTTCCTTTATCTAACTCCTCTTTAATAGCTTTATTTAATTCAGTAGATTTTATTCCTTCTAAATGGAAGATCTTCTCAGATCCGGAAACTTTCCAAAAATAGTCGACAATTAATGAAATAATAACTGTTAAGACTAAATATGGAAGTATGATAAAAAATTTTTCCTTCATTGCCATAATAATACCCTATTTTGAATTCCAACCATAATTTGAACCAACTCTTAACCGCCAATACCATGGCTGTATTTTATTTTGCCTGAAGAAAGGTTTCATATCGTAACGACCATGTGCAGAAGCCGGATACCAATTTGGTTTACCATAATTGAAAGTTCCTTTGTCTATAGTGTCTTTTATATAATTTTCTTTTGCATCAAAAACAGCTTCACGACCATCTTCATTAACATACTTTCTATTTCTTCCACCATTTTTTTCGTTCTGGTGTTCACTATCAGCAGGCCAATTTAAAGTCTTCCAGCCATTTTCATTCATATCATCCGTTGTATAATCAGAGCCATCTTCTTTTATATTTAAGAAATCTCTAAGATCTTCGTTCATAAACCTTTCATCTCCATCTCTAGAGTTGAAAAGATTTTCAAGCTTCATAGAGTTTTTTAATTGAGTTCTCATGTGAGATGATTTTGCTCCAGCGGAAGATGTTCCATATTCAACACTAGAAACTTCATTTTTCAAAAATGCAAGCTGCTCTGATGTATTCATTTTTTTGAAATCATTAATTTCTTGTTTCGTATAACCATTTTCTTCATCATATAAACCTGTAGGATCTATATACCTTACAGGATTATTTCCTGCGTAGTGATAAAGGTTAAGGTTTACAGAATTGTATGCACCTCCCATTCCAGCCTTTGAGCCGGACATATATTCTGAAAGTGCCGGGTCAGTGCTTATTCAGCGGCTGTACCTCGGGTCAAGATACCTAGCTCCATAATAGTATAAGCCTGTCTCCTCGTCAATTTCCTTGCCTGTGAAACGATACGGCAAATACTCAAGCCCTGTATTCTGTGTCTTCTCAACCCAGGTCTCGCCGTAAGGCGTGTACTCAATTCTTTGATATTCGTCGCCCTTGTAGTCTGTAATGAGAGAGGCAGAGCCGAGATGGTCAGAGTGATAAAAATACTGTTTATAATATTCCTCCTGATAAGTCGGGTTTGTGCCTGAATTTAATTTCGTTACAATTCGTGTGTCCCCAAGATAGATATTCTTTGAAGACTGACCACCGTATATGTTATTACCGCTATCAGTGTGCAAGGTCCACATCTTATTAAAATATAATGTCTCAGAATTCTGCGTGTATTTATTAGAACGCTGTCCGTCCTGTCCGTAGACGTATGCGGTATTGTAGTTTGCATCAACGCTTGAAACTAATTGGTTGCGCTCGTTCCAAGTGTAGGTTCTCTTGTACTTAGTTCTGTTTGCTTTTCCGCCGCTGCCTTTCTTATCTTCCTTTTCTTTGCTGGAAAGGGATAAGTCCTGTTCTGCCTTACTATGTTTTCTATGGCTCATGGAGAGTATGCGGCTATTATGAATATTGCGAAGAAACATGGAGATACTATGATTGGACTAAAGCCAGCAGCTGTCTATAAAAATCTTGTAAAATCCTGAATACAAAATGCCGAAAATAAAAATAAGGTGGAATCATGGCGGTAAACGGAATTTCTGGAACTGGAATAACAGGCACTTTGTCTAATGGAAGCAATGCAATTGACTCTACTGTTCTTCAGAATGAGGCAAAAAAATTTTCTTCGCTCGTAAAGGAAATGCAGAATAAAACTGCCTTGGGAATTTCTGAAGGAGCATCGTTATCTGGTGTCTCTTCAAGCCAGATTGCCAAAAATCATCGCCTGAACGGAGATTACACTCAGGGATTCTACGGAGCGTTTACCTCTGATTCTGACAAGTCAGCACGGCCGCAAGGATTCGCCGCAAATTCAAAAACTTCAAGTGGAAAAACTCCCGTAATTGACAAAACTTCCGAGCTTTATGCGCAGTCCATGGAAATGGAAAATTACATGGTAAAAATGATGCTTTCGTCAATGCGCAATACAATTCAAAAAACAAGTCTCGCTGGAAAAGACAACGAGTATGCCCGCAAAATGTACGACGACATGATGTATGACAATATGGCGGAATCGATTACCAAGAACGCTTCTTTGGGACTTGCGGATCAGATTTACATTGAGCTTTCCGGCCAAAGATAATTTTCTTTCTGAATCTTGTCATTCCTGAGCTACGGCACAGGAGTCTGCTGAAAACTTTCAACGGATTATCGGGTCAAGCCCGATAATGACTAGGAATTTCAAGAAATCCTAAAACCCGGCATTTGACCTAAAAGTCAGTATTCAGTCTTTTGAATTTTTCTCTAAACAAAATTTTTTATATTCCGAAAATCAAATAGAAACTTTCTTTTTGAAGGAAAAACTTATGGCGGAAGAAAAAGAGATTGAATTAATCAGTGTGCTTAATGAGCAGGAACGCATTCTTGATTCTATGCTTATGGAGCAGAATAAAATTCACGAGTGTGTTGTAAAGCGCAGCTGGGCAGGTCTTGAAGAATATGTTTTGAATATAAATGAGCTTGGCAGTGAATTTTCCAAAGTTGACAAGTTCCGTGAAAAAATCGCATCTGTTTCAGAGAATATTTATTTTCATCCTGAAGTAAAAGATGTTTTTCTCCGCGTAAAGACAAAGCTTTCAAGAAGCAAAGTTGAAAATGACGCTCTTGCAAAATATGTGAGCGCGACAAAGAAATTTATTTCAGAAGTCATGGATCAGTGCGCATCTCAGCAGAGAAATGAAATTTATTCTCCGAACGGCACAATGAGAAAAAATTATGCGCAGAGCATTGTTGTAAACAGAAGCATTTAAGAGGAGCGTGGAATTATGGCGAATTCTTTTGCAGGAATAGAAATTGGAAAAAGAAGCCTTATGGCTCATTCAACTCAGATTCAGACTGCCGGCCACAATATTTCAAATGCGGATACTGAAGGTTATTCTAGGCAGCGTGTGATTGTAAAATCCTTTGAGCCGATTTACCGCCCGGACTTGGAACGCGCGATGGTTCCAGGTCAGATAGGACAAGGCTGCGATGTTGAAAGCATAAACAGAATAAAAGACGAGCTTTTGGAAAGCCGCATTGTTGAGCAGAAAAATGTTGAGTCTTACTGGGAAACTCGTGACAAATATTATTCAATGATTGAATCTGTTTACAATGAGCCTAACGATGTTTCTGTAAGAACAAACATGGACAAGTTCTGGCAAGGCTGGCAGGAGCTTTCTACTTATCCTGAAAGCGATGCGGCACGTCTTGCTGTTGTTGTGCGCGGACAGACTTTGACAAATTCAATTCAGCAGCAGTACAAGAGCTTGCGTGGAATTGGAGATCAGATAAACGGCGATATTGAAGCGGTTGTAAAGCAGGTGAATGATCTTTCACGCCAGATTGCTTCTGTCAATGGTGAAATTGTAAGGAGCAAAGGTCTTGGAGACAATCCGAATGATCTTATGGATCGCCGTGATTTGCTTGTTGAAAAACTTTCATCTATCATTAATGTTACTGTTACTCAAAAAGATCCTGATGAATTTATGGTTCACACGGACGGACAGATTATTGTCCAGGGAAGCCTTGCGCGCCAGATAGAAACTGTCGGCCAGCTTGACAATAACGGCTACGGAAAACTTATGTGGTCTGATACAAAGCTTGATGCGGAGTTTCACGGCGGAACACTCGGAGCTTTGGTGGAGCTTCGAGATAAGGACATCCGCGGAGAAATTCAGTCTTTGAACACAATGGCTCTTAATTTTGCAGACTTGGTAAATGACGTTCACAGAAATGCTATTGGAAAAAACAATGTAACAGGCTTGGATTTTTTTGTTCAGCATGATTTTGTTGAAAATGTAAACGGAAACTATGACAGAAATGGCGACGGTGTAGAAGACACTTCTTATATTTTCCGCATGACAGGAACAAATGCGCTTAAGCCGCAGGAGCAGATTGGTCTTTCTGGAACAATGACAATTAACAGCGCAAACGGAAATATTGATGTCGCTTATTTTTCAACAGATACAGTTGAAGATGTTATAAACAGAATTAACGATTCCAACGGAGAGGTAAAGGCTTATCTTGACAGAAACAATTGTCTTGTTTTAAAGGCGACTTCTTCTAGCGGAATGGAAAATCCCGACTTTGTTATTCGCCACGTTGAAGATTCTGGAATGTTCCTTACGGGGTATTCTGGGATTTTACAGGGAAGCGGTGCGGACAATGCTTATGACTTTAACCGTGCGAATGCGGTTGATGTTCTTGCTGGAGCGCAGTTCGCGGTTTCTTCAGTTTTGAATCCGTCTGCATATATCGAAGTAAACGGACTTATTCAAAATGATGTTTCAAGTGTTGCAGCCGCATTTAAAAATTCCCAGGGATTCGCAGAACCTAGCGACGGAAGAGCCGCAGTGGAAATGGCTGCAATCAGAAATACAAAAATAATGATTGGAAGCCAGCGCACATTTGATGACTATTTTGCTGACACTATAACCAACGTTGGGTTAAAAGGAGAGCAGGCGCAAAATCAGCTTGCGACTCAAAATAAAATAATGGGCGATTTAAGAGATTTGCGCGACAGTATTTCTGGAGTTAACATTGATGAAGAGCTTGCTGACATAATAAAGTTTCAGCATGGATATAATGTTGCCGCAAAATTTATTTCGGTACAGGATGAACTTCTTGATACGTTGATTAATCGTCTTGGAGTTTGAGTTATTTTAAAAGCGAGGTAGAATATGCATAGAATCAGCTCACAGTTCAATAATACAGATACCCAGTATCAGCTTAGAAAACAAGAAGTGAACAAGGCAATAAAGAACCGCCAGATTGGAACTCAAAGTAGAATCGGAAGTCTTCGTGATGATCCGATTGCAGCCGGACATCTTGTGCGCTATCAGTCTTTTTTGGGACGTGTAAATCAGTTTGAAAAAAATGCCCAGACTCTTGCAGACCAGATGAATGTTAGGGAAGGCTATATAAATCAGAATCTGCAGATTATGCACCGTGTCAGAGAACTTGCTATTACCGGCGCGAACGGAACTTACACCGGCGAAGACTTAAAAAACATGGCAGTTGAAGTCAACGAGCTTTTAAAGGAATTAATTCAAAATGCGAACGCTGTAGGACCAGACGGAAATACTCTTTTTGCTGGAACAAGAACAAAAGGCGCGGCATTTGATGTTGTAATGGGAAATATTCCAGGCTCTGATGAAGCCCTTATTGAAAAAGTAAATTACAAGGGAAACAACGGAATTAATAAAATCGAAGTTGATGAAAACGCTTATCTTCAGATTGACAACAGCGGAACAAAAACATTCTGGGCAGAGCCTCAGCATCTTATAGGTCAAAGAGATTTGACTTCTTGGCAGGCATTGGAAGATTCTGTTATAAGCATTGACGGCGCGGACATTGCTATAAAATCCGGCGACAATGTTTATGCTGTTGCCGCAAAAATAAACAACTCTGGAATTGCTGTAAAGGCTTCGATAGATCCTGTTTCACAGGGACTGTCGCTTTCTACTACAGATTCTCATCAGGTTTGGATGGAAGATAAAATAGGCAGTGCTTTGGCAGACATGGGAATGATTGAGGATTCAAGTCAGTTTCCGCCTTACAATGTGAACACTTCTGCTGTAAAAGTTTCCGGCGGATCTTTGTTTGACGCTGTTATTGCTCTTCGCGATTCTATGCTCAAGGGAGACCAGGAGTCAATTGGAAGCCGCGTGATTGGAACTCTTGATTACGGAATCAATAATCTTACAACTCGCCTTGCAAAATCAGGAAGCGACTATGAGCGTGCAATGAATAACGTTGAGCGTTCAAAGACAAACAATGTGAATGTTACTCAGCTTGTGAGCAGGGAAGGCGATATTGATTTGACAGAAGCCATTACAGATTTAAAGATGATGGAATATGTCAATCAGGCTACAATGAGCAATGCGGGAAAAATGTATTCAAGCACACTGCTCAATTATATGCGCTAGGATTTTAGTATTTAAAAATATTCATAGGGATTTTTTATGCTGGTAGAAACAAAAACTAAAGGCTGTGTTGAAATTTCCAACGATAGGTTAATTTCTATTCCTTCCGGGCTTTTTGGCTTTGAAGAATATACAGATTTTGCTCTTGTGGACAGTGAATACGAGCCGCTTATGTGGCTTCAGTCGCTGCAGGAAAAAAATCTTGCGTTTCTTTTGATAGATCCTTTTTTAATTACAGATGACTATGAGGCTGAAATTGATGACAGCGAGCTTTTAAAAATCGGCATAAAAGATCCTGCTGATGTAATGGTTCTTACGATTGTAACTGTTCCTGATGATGGCAGCGCGGTAACTGCAAATTTTCAGGGACCGCTTATAATCAACAAAAAAAATCATCAGTGCATGCAGGCTATTCTTGACGGCTCAAAGTACACAACAAAGCACAATATTCTTGAAGCGTTAAAGCGAAAGGAGGCAAAGTAATGCTTATCCTTTCAAGAAAAATAGATCAAAAAATCCGCATCGGAGATGACATCGTAATTACGCTTATAGATGTAAAAGGCGACCAAGTGAAAATCGGCGTGGAAGCTCCTAGCAATGTAAAAGTTTACCGTCAAGAAGTTTTTGAAGCGATCCAGTCAGAAAACAAAGCGGCTGCTTCACAGATTTCAATGGAACGCCTCGGAAAACTTTTTGGCTGATTGTTTTACTAGAAAATATTAGTTTTTGTTTTTTGATTCAAGGACTATTTCAGCTTCGCTTTTTCTTACATACAGCGGACCGTCATAGTCTTTTAAAGGCTCTTTCTTTTCTGCAATCATTTTTTCTGCAATTTCAAAAAGACTTTCGCAGCAGTCGTTTTCCGGGCAAAAGCAGTGAAGGGAATACAGCGGTGTTATTTCGTTTGTCCGCTCGACAAATGTTTTTGCTCCAGGTCCGCAAACAAGAACAGAGCTTTCCGCGTCAATCTGCTTTAAGATTTCTTCAATTTCTGAATCTTCTTCGTTTCTGATTTTTTCACCGCGGATATAAAATGAATAGAAAAACTCGTCTTCTTTTGCTTCTATTACAGGAAGAACAGTTTCAATCGCTTTTCTATAAGGCCAGGCATAAGCTTCCAAAGATGGAATTCCATAAAGCGGAACATTGTTTGAAAGCGTGATTGCCTTGAGCGCGCTAAGTCCAAGCCTAAGCCCTGTAAAACTTCCAGGACCAAGCGTAACTGTCGTGTAGTCAAGGTCTTTTGCAGAAAGTCCGGCTTCTTTCATCACATAATCAATTGCGGGAAGAAGTTTTTCTGATTGCTTCATTCCAACATCAAGTGTAAGTTTTATTGTGTTGCTTTCATTTTTTGCAGCTACAGAAAGTTTTGTAACTGCGCAGTCTATTGCAAGAGCTTTCATTTTATTCCTCGTTCCAGTCGATTTTTCCGTTGTTCCAGTTCTCTATTTTTATTTGGCGGCTTCCGTCTTCCTGCGGTGTGATTTCAACCATGATAGATTTTTTTGGAAGCTCTTTTTTTACTTTTTCGCTCCATTCAATTATGCAGACTCCGTTTCCGTAGAGCATGTCTTCAACGCCCAAGTTTACAAAGTCTTCTTCGCCTTCAAGCCTGTAAACGTCCATGTGGTACAGCGGCATTTTTTCGCCTTCGTATTCGCTTATAAGACAGAATGTGGGGCTTGTTATGTTGTCTTTGACTCCAAGGGATTTTGCGATTCCTTTTGTTATTGTTGTTTTTCCTGCTGCGAGTGTTCCTGTCATTGCAAGAATGTCGCCTGGCTTTAAAAGCGCGCCGATTTTTTCTCCCAGTGAAATTGTTTCAGTTGAAGATTTTGTGTGGAAAATCATTTTTTTACCTGCTGCATTAGACTTGCGGAAGAGAGCCTTCCTGCGCCATTTTATCAATAAGAGCCTTGATTGCTTTTGTTATAGGAATAACTGGATAGTCAAGCTTAGCCGGAAGCGGATCAAGTTCAACAGTTCTTATTCCCAAAGGATTTGTTTCTACAGTGAAGCTTATTGGTATTGAAATAATTGAAGACAAAACTTCTACTTTTGCAACTGCTTTGTAATGATGAATGTAATAAATGTATCCGTCTTCTTTTTGTATTGAATTTATTTCTAAAACTTTCATATTGTAATTAAATTCCAAGCTCAAAAATAATCATAAATCGCCGCATAAATATCATTTCTTGCAGCTATATTAATATCGGTAAATTTAATGTACAGCACAAATGTTTTTTCGTCTACGGATTTTTTTGTCTTTACAATAAGACCTTGCGCCTGATGCTCAATAAGTCCCGGCAGCTTAAAATAAAGCTGAATGTACTGATTCTTTGAAATTGGAAGCCCGCATGAAATTTTGCATCCTCCTGCGGAAATATCAATGAATGTTCCCATGTACTTTTTTTGCTGAACTTCAAATTTTGTTTTTCGGCCGGCTTTAATTTCCTTTACTGCGGAAAAAAGGCATTCTATGTTTGTTCCCTGCCGCTTTGTCATTCGCTTTTGTATTACTTTGAGCGTTGAAGAATGCGTTATAAGAAGCAGCTCTTTTCCGTTTGGAATATCTTCGTAGCGCGCCGCCATTACAACGCATTGGTAAAGCATTCCTGTCGCAGAAGAAAAATTTATCATAAACCTTGAAAGAGGCTTGGGCTTGCAATTTTTTAGTTCCGCAGAAATTTCTATATAAAAACCTTCTGGCGTGTTCTTTTGAACTGTTGCGTCGTGCGGAATGCGGTTTTCATCTAAAACTCTTATTTGCTGTCCGGGTCTTAAATATTTTGTAGAAGTTATGGAATGTTTTCTGTCGTAAAGTTTTTCAAGCTTGTATCTTAACGAAAACAAAACTGAAATTTTTTCTTCGTTCCGCGGATTCTGTGCATTCATTCTTTGGAATTCGGATTTAAAAAGATTTTGCATTTCATTTTCTGAACGGTAAGAAAACTGAATGTTGCGCGCATGATGTGTTTTGCAGATGCTCCATAGCAGTTTTCTTTCTGTGCTGTCAAGATTTGCTTCGTGCGCAATTTTTCTTACATCTGAAAATTTTGTTTCCCGGTTTTTGTTTGCTTCAATCCATTTTTTTGTTTTTGTGAATGACTTGTATTTTAAATATAAAAAATACAAAACCGCAAGAACTACGGCAATAATAATAAAAAACGCGACAAAAGAATATACGAATCCGCCTGAAGCAAGACGTGCTTCAATAGGTGAGCCTGTGTCCATAAGATTTACTTTTTGAGGCCGTCCTCTATGGCCTTTGCAATAAGCTCAAGACGCGGCGCAATTTCGTATTCGCACAAGTCTCCTGAAGTTACAGTGTCTTTTGTTTCAAGCGACTGCTCAAAGTCTGCTGCAATCGGCGCAAACTCTTCAAAAAATTCTGTAACGCTTTTTCCATCTATTACAATGCTTGAATAAACTTCCGGGAACAATGCGCTTAAAGCCGCTGTATGGCAAAAGTCATCAATTGCTTCTGCAAGCTCCGCTATTACAGTGTTTGCTTCTTTGTCCTTTCCGCCTTGAAGCGCAACTGGAACTTCTGGAAGCTTTTTTGCAAGCGAAGAAAATTTGTCTTTTGATTTTCCAAGTGAATCGATTACGTCCTGCTTGCTTAAAACTGTAAGCTCGATTTTTGTATTTTCTTCAAGCGGAGTTTTTGAAGCCTCATCAAAATCGTCTGCAAGAACTTTTTTTCCGTTTAGAAAAATACCGATTGTTGTGGCTTCGCTTTTTTCAGCTTCTTTTTCAAATGACTTTAAAACTTCGCCTACAGTTTTTTCATCTTCAAGCGTAATGTCTATTTTTTCACCGTTTACAAAAAGTTCCATGATTTTCTCCTATCTGTTTCTACCGTTATTTTGATTTGAAAAATTCTGCATTGTGGACTGCTGGCTTTCAAGGCTGTTTAGAGTGCCTTCCATGTTTGCATATTTCCGTCTTAAATCAGCTTCTTTTCTGTCAAGCTGGGTCTGAAGCCGAGTGATTTTTGAATTTGAGTTTTTTATCTGCGTTTCAAGTGAATTTGTTTTTGATGAAATTATTCCTCCTGACTGAACCCAGGAAGTAAGCTGCCTGTCAATCTTGTACCCGATTCCATCATCAATAATCAAGTCTCCGTCGGAATCGTAGCCAAATAAATTTTTTATCTGATTCAAATTTGACTTTAAGCTTTCATCAAGTTTTTTTTCATCAACTTCAAGATAGCCGCGCATCTGCGAAGGACTGTAGCCTCTTGCGCCTCCGCTCGCATTTGTAGAAACTCCAATCTGCGAAAGCATTGTAACGGATGCGTCATCAGAAAACCTGTAGTTTGAAGAAACAATCTGCTGCAAAGATGACTTTCCGTTTGTAAGAGAAAAATCCCCTTGGAACATTCCAAGCCGCTCGTATGCTTTGTCCTGCTCGTCAGAAGAAAGGTAGTCAAGCTCGGAAACAATTTCAGGTTTATTAATAGAAAGAATATTCATTTCTGCAACTGCCTGATTGTATTTGCCCACAAAAGTTATAATCGCGTCCTTTGCGGATTCTGTGTCCGGCTCAATTTTTATGTTCGCGGGCTTTTCTGTTTTTTCATGGACGTGCAGGGTAACATTTGGAACTATGTCGTCAATGTCGTTTGTCGGTCGGCTGATTGTGATTCCTTCATATTTTAGCTTTGCGTCCTGCGCTGTTGAAATTGCGTTTCTTGGCTCAAATCCAAGCGATTTTTTTTCGTCAAAGCAGAGCGGGGCGGTCATTGAAATTTCTTTGCCTGTGTTTGAATTTCTTACAACAAGCGACTGAGCGTTTGGAAAGTCTGAAACGCTTACGGAAACTTTTGTTTTTCCGCTTGAATCTTTTGAAAAATATTTTGCGTCTACAGGCTTTTCGTTTCCGTCTGAATCTTTTATAAAAAACACTTGGCTGCTTGAAATTTCAACTGGCTGCGATTTTTGCTCCTGCTGTTCTTGCGCCGGCGGAAGAGTGGAATCGCTTGGGTTATTGAATACGCTGATTCCTTCATAAGTAACGCTCAAGGGAGTCGGAAGCTCAAGGCTTTCTTTTGGGAGCTGGACAGTTTCTTCTGTTATGTCTTGCACTTTTTTTTCAGTGAATGAGAATTCTATTTTTCCAGAGCTGCTTTTTCTTATTGAAGACGGAAGATCAAGCTCAAATCCGCCTCTTGGCTCTATTGTAATGTCGTTACCGCTTGCCTTTACTTTGCTTTTTGAAATTGCCGGAATCTTTTCCTGGTGGATTTCGTCTTTTGTTTCCGGCGTTTTTGCAGAAAGTGAAGAATATTTTAAAGTTGTGGTTTCAGATTTTGCAGAGGAAATCATGCCGGTTTTTTTTGCAAAGTCAAGTGCTTGTTTTTCAAATACAAGGCGGTTTTCTTCGCCTGTCTTTAAGCTTTCAATTAAAAGTGATTTTTTATTTGAGCTTACACCAATTAGGCTTGCTTTTATTGTGTCGTTTCCGCGGCGGTTCAAGGCAGTAACAAAGTCGTTGAGTTTTCCGCCTTTCCAGTTAAAGTCGATTTTTTTTTCTCCAACGGAATAAGTGTATTTTCCCGGGGCTACCTGCATATCGCTGTCTATTTCATCGCTTAAAAATCTGTCTGATGCGGCTGGCTGAAGAACTTCTATTTTAAATGAGCCGAATTCCGCTTCTCGTCCAGCATCGGCAGTTACCGCGTATTCTTCCGAAGATGAAGAAATTCTATTGCTGAATGGATTTTCAAAAGAGTAGAGGCTTTTTACGCTATCGCGCAGAGAAGACATTTTCTGGTTGACTCCACGCCAGGCATCTTGCTGTTTTTTATACGTCTCAAGATTGGACTCCTCACGCTTTAAAGGAATCCGCTCGACTTCCATTAAGGATTCAACGAGATCATTTGTTTTGTATTTGTCGCTTACGCCTGGTATGTTCAGTCCGTCTGCCATTAAATCATTTCATCAAAAAGTACACCGATGGCATGTTTCATTCTTGCCTGAATTCTCTGTATATCTTTTGACGGTATTTCCCGGATAATTTCGTTTGTTGATGCGTCTACAACAGTTACAACAACTCTGTTGAGCTCGTCATTTACATTGAAATGCAGTTTGTGGCCTGTAACAATGTCTGAAAGCCGCTGAAGCTCCTGCACTGACGCTTCCAAATCTGCCTGGCTAGCCTCAAAATTTTGAAGCACTTCCGAAGCTGAATTTGGCAAAGTTCCTTTTACAGAAACTTTTGCCTCTCCTTTTTGCGGAGAGAAAGCGCTGTAGACTTGCTGGCCATCCATTGCCATTGTCTGACCATTCATACTGATTGTATTCATGGACATTTCCTCCTGAAAAATAAAAAGAAGAGAGGGGAAGGGGGCGCACCCCTCCTCGCTCTTACGTGCTTGCTGTCTAAAAGAAGACATCCAGATTTCTCTTATTCAGAAAACACGGTTACAGCTTACGCCGTTATTCTAATACTACTGGAGCAAAGCCAATACATTCTGTGACTGGCTGTTTGCCTGAGCAAGCATTGCTGTTCCTGACTGTGCAAGAATAGAATTCTTTGTGTACTCAACCATTGCAGATGCCATGTCAGTGTCGCGGATTCCTGATTCTGCGCCCTGCATATTTTCTGCTGCAACAGCGATACCGTTAGAAGCCATTTCAAAGCGGTTCTGGTATGCGCCAAGGTCTGCTCTCTGGCGTGAAACTGATTTAAGAGCTGCGTCAATTGCTCCGATAGCCATGTTAGCTGTATCTGGAGTAGAGATGCTTATCTGTTCGTCAGTACCCTGAGTTCCCTTAAGACCAAGAGCCTGTGCTGTCATTGTTCCAATGAAAGCTGTTACTCTCTGATCCATGTTAGCGCCAACCTGGAATGTCATTACATTGTTTGTTACAGAATTCTCTGCAAAACGTCCTGTAAGAAGGTTCATTCCATTGAACTGAGCCTGTGAAGCAATGCGATCTACTTCTGCTACAAGCTGAGAAACTTCAACCTGAATCTGCATGCGGTCTTCATCGCTGTAGATTCCGTTTGCAGACTGAACTGAAAGCTCGCGGATTCTCTGAAGAATGTCTGTAGTTTCCTGCAAGTATCCTTCTGTTGCCTGAATGAAAGAAACTCCGTTCTGAATGTTTCTGTTAGCCTGATTGAGTCCGCGGATCTGGCTGCGCATCTTTTCAGATACTGCAAGTCCTGAAGCGTCGTCTCCAGCGCGGTTGATTCTTTCGCCTGAGCTGAGTTTTTCAATGTTGCCCATCAACTGGGAATTAGTAACTCCCAATGTGCGGTTTGCAAACATTGAGCTCATGTTGTGATTAATGACCATAATAATGTCCTCCATGAATCGTACATAATGCATCATGCAAAATGCCCGTCTGTAAAGGCTTTCCGCTGGTTTTTGCGCCCCCGGCGGAAGTTTTAGACCTTTTACAGCAGGAACCGTTGCTTTTATTTCCCTTGTAAAAAATTTAAGCAACCGTCTATGCTGTTACAGACAATCATGGAAAACAGAATTTTCAAAGATCAGCTTCTAAAACGAAGCAAAGCCGTGTCTAAAAGCACAGCTGGTTTTGCGGGAAAGATCCAATTAAAGAAAGCAAAGTTGAAGAGTAAATCAAACCTGCAAACGGCAAAGAGCATAGAAAACTCCATGCTCTTTGTATTCAGTATATCACACTATTGGAGCAAAGACAAGACGCTTTGTGACTGGCTGTTAGCCTGAGCGAGCATTGCAATTCCAGACTGTGACAATACCTGGTTCTTGGTGAATTCTACCATCGCAGAAGCCATGTCTGTATCGCGGATTCTTGATTCAGATGCCTGTGTATTTTCAGCGGCAATATCAAGTCCCTTTACAGCATAGTCAAGGCGGTTCTGGTATGCGCCAAGGTCTGCTCTCTGCTTGTTGATGATTTTAAGAGCTTCATCAAGAGTTCCGATTGCGCGGTTGGCATCACTTGGAGCCGCAATTGTCATAACTTCTTCAGTTCCAATTTCTCTCATTCCAAGAGCCGCAGCTGTCATAGTTCCAATGAAAACAGACATACGCTGATCCATGTTTGCGCCGATGTGGAGCCACATAGAAGCTGTAGGAGTGTTTTCTCCAGTAGCCTGTGCAAATCTTCCTGTGAGCATGTTCATACCGTTGAACTGCGCTTGGGAAGCGATGCGGTCTACTTCTGCTACGAGCTGGCTTACTTCAACCTGAATCTGCATTCTGTCTTCATCTGAATAAATTCCGTTTGAAGCCTGAACTGCAAGTTCGCGGATGCGCTGAATGATGTCTGTAGTTTCCTGCAAATATCCTTCAGTTGTCTGAATGAAGCTGATTCCGTTTGCTGCGTTTCTTGAAGCCTGGTTCAATCCGCGGATCTGAGATCTCATTTTTTCAGAAACTGCGAGTCCTGAAGCGTCGTCTCCAGCGCGGTTGATTCTCTGGCCAGAAGAAAGTTTCTCCATGTCCTTTGTGAGTGAACCCTGAGTTACTCCTAAAGAACGGTTTGAAAACATTGCGGACATGTTGTGGTTGATGACCATATTTTTCCTCCATGGAATTATAAAGACCAAATCCTTTCGGTCTAAAGCTGTAAAAGACTACATCTGTATTACAAGGCTACATCTGCAATCTTTTACATTGAATAGCCTGACTGATGTCTTCTACGAAGTTGAACAGTCATGGTTTTTCAATATACTTATCGGCACAACGGAGACTTAACTTTAGCGATTTTTTTTAACTTTTTATGATTTTTTTTAGGATTTCAGCGGAATTTTTGTAAGTGTATTTTTCAAGGATTGGTTCAGGGGATTCTGTTTCTTCCATTAAAAGCTCATTTAAGTTGCAGTCCGTGTTGTCCCATTCAATGTAATGGGCGGAATTTCCGTATATTTCAGGAAGACTTGCTGATTTTGAAACTATTATTTTTGTCTTGCAGGAAAGGGCTTCAAGCGGCGGAATTCCAAATCCTTCATAATAAGAAGGAAAAACAAACGCCTTGCAGTTTTCCATCAGCGATTTTACTTGTCCGTCTGTTACATAGCCTAAAAGTGTTACATTCGGAAGTCTCTGCAGGTCTTCAAGCTCCTTTGGAACAAGCCCGGATATTGCCTTTCCAGAAACCGCAAACTTTTCCTGTGGATTTTTTTTTGCGTAAGATGCAATCCATTTAAGATTTTTGCGCTTTGAAAGGCTTCCGAGTGTAAAGTAAAAACCGCCTTTTTCAATCTGCGAAAACTTTTCAAATATGGAATTGTCAGCTTCTATTGACTTAAAGTGATCCCAGCCGTTTGGAACAATTTCTATTCTCTCTGGCGAAACTTTGTATGCTTTTAGAATCCGTTCTTTGCTGAACTGCGAAACCGTTATGATTTTTTTTGCGTTTTTTGCTATGTTCCAGTAGCTTAGGCGGCAGTAAAGCCTTATGAGTTTGTCCTTGAACGTTTTAAAGTCCTGTGGAAAATCCTTTGCGTAAATGTCATGTATAAAAGAAAATCCGCAGTTTTTTCCAAGCGGGGCAGTGTTTGAAAAGTTAAGTCCGGTTGCCTTTAGTTTTTTACAGGCTGCGGAAAAAGTTCCCATGTCCCACAGCGGAAAGCTCTTTATGCTTTTTTTTGCCATGATGATTTTAATATTTTTGTATTCTGGAACTGACTTTGCATTTGCAGGAGCATAAAGCGCAATGTTGTCTTCTTTTGAAACGATTAAGTCCAGCTGCTTGCAAGTTTCCCAGGCGAATCTTTCAATTCCTGTGAGGTTTCTGCAAAGAAAGTTTCCGTTTATTAAAATCATCTTTAAGCCTTAGTCGCGCGAATACAAATCTCTTGTGTAGACTTTTTCTTTTACGTCTGCAAGCTCAGGCGACATTCTGTTTGAAACAATTACATCGCAGTTTTTCTTGAATTCCTCAAGATTCTTGATTACTTTTGAACCGAAAAATTCTTCTTCCTTATAAGAAGGCTCGTAAACAACTACAGGAATTCCCTTTGCTTTTACGCGCTTCATAATCCCCTGAATTGAGCTTTGTCGGAAATTGTCGCTGTTTGCTTTCATTGTAAGGCGGAAAACTCCCACAACTTTTGGCTTTTTTGCGATAATCTGTTCTGCAATGAAGTCCTTGCGTGTTGAATTTGAATCTACAATCGCATGGATTAAATTCTGCGGAACATCTTTGTAGTTTGCAAGAAGCTGCTTTGTATCTTTTGGAAGACAGTAGCCGCCGTACCCGAACGAAGGATTGTTGTAGAAGTCTCCGATTCTTGGATCTAGGCAGATTCCTTCTATAATAGATTTTGTGTCCAGACCGCGCACTTCCGCATAAGTGTCCAGCTCGTTGAAATATGCGACTCTCAAGGCAAGATATGTGTTTGCAAAAAGCTTGATTGCCTCTGCTTCTGTGCAGTTTGGATAAAGAATCCTGATGTCTTCTTTGATTGCGCCTTCTTTTAAAAGAGAAGCGAACTGCTGGGCTTTTTCTTTTAATTCCGGCTGTTCTTTTGGAAAACTTACAACGATTCTTGACGGATAAAGGTTGTCATAAAGAGCGTGTCCTTCGCGCAAAAATTCCGGGGAAAAGAGAAGATTTTTTATTCCCATTTCCGCGCGGATTTTTTCAGTGTATCCGACTGGAATTGTAGACTTTATTACAACTGTTGCTTCAGGATTTATTTCTTTTACAAGTTTTAGAACCGCTTCAACAGAAGAAGTGTCAAAGTAGTTTTTTTCTGGGTCGTAGTTTGTTGGAGTTGAAATAATGATAAAGTCAGCGTCCTTGTAGGCGAGGTTTGCATCTGTTGTGGCTGTAAGGTTGAGTTTTTTGTTTGCAAGGTATTCTTCAATTTCCTTGTCCACAATTGGAGACTTTTTGCTGTTTATTAAGTCAACTTTAGTCTGAATTATATCTGTTGCGAAAACTTCATTGTGCTGCGAAAGCAAAATTGCGTTTGAAAGTCCTACGTATCCTGTTCCTGCTACTGCTATTTTCATTCTTTCCTCCAAATAAAGCAAGATTTCAGATTTTATGTTTTACTGTCATTATCGGGCTTGACCTGATAATCTATGAAAAGTTGCATTGGATCGCCGTGTCAAGCACGGCGATGACAGTTTATAAAAAATAGAAATCCAAGTTAAATAGGCAAAAAAAAAGACCTTAGAAAACCTAAGGTCCGAGAGCGGCAGAAGGGAGTCGAACCCTCGTCTCCAGCTTGGAAGGCTGGGGTAATAAGCCGTTATACGACTGCCGCATTGCTTATGTTTGATATATTATAGTTTATAAAAAAAAATGTCAACAGGAAAACGTTAAATTTTGTAATATTTTTTAAGAATATGTTTAATTATATTTTGCCACACGGAGTTTTTTTTTATATTCAAGTCAATAACAAAAAATTAGCCTTTATGTTGCTTGAAACAAATTTTTGATTTAATAAAATATATTCCATGTTGAACGAAAATAAATTGACGGCTGCGAATGATTTTACATCCGGCCCGATTCTTTCAAAGATGCTGCGCTTTATGATTCCGATTCTTGGTGCGTTGATTCTTCAGGCTGCTTATGGCGCAGTGGATATTATGGTTGTGGGAAGATTCGGAACTACGGAAGGAATTTCCGGTGTTTCCACAGGCTCAAATATAATGAACCTTTTTACATTTGTTCTTGCGGGCTTTGCAACTTCTGTTACAGTTCTTATCGCAAAATATCTGGGCGAAAAAAATCCTGAAAAAATCAGCCGTGTTATTGGAGGTTCTATAGTTTTCTTTTTGTGCGCAGGAATTATTTTTACCGTTTGCCTTGTTGTTTTTGCACGCCCGATCGCGCTTCTTATGCAGGCTCCTTCCGAAGCAGTTAATCATACAGTTCAGTACATAAGAATTTGCGGAGCCGGATTTATTTTTATTCTTGCGTACAATTTAATCAGCGCAGTTTTCCGTGGACTGGGAGATTCAAAAAGTCCTCTGCTTTTTGTGGGAATTGCTTGCGCCGTGAATATTGCAGGCGACCTTGTTTTGATTGCAGGATTTAAAATGAATGTCGTCGGAGCTGCCATTGCAACTGTTGCGGCCCAGGCAGTTTCCGTTGTGCTTTCTATAATTATAATCAGAAGAAAAAAACTCGTGCATATAAATAGAAAAGATTTGCGCTTTAACGAGGAACTGCGCGGAATAATAAAGATTGGAATTCCTATTGGATTTCAGGAGCTTTTGACTCAAATATCCTTTATGTGCCTTGTTGCTTTTATAAATCGCCTTGGACTTGAAGCTTCTTCTGGCTACGGAGTTGCAAATAAAATTGTTGCGTTTGTAATGCTTGTTCCAAGTTCTCTCATGCAGTCAATGTCCAGTTTTGTTTCTCAGAATGTGGGCGCAAAAAATGAAAGGCGGGCAACGAAGTCCATGCTTACAGGAATGGCGATTGGCGCGCTTATAGGAATTTTTGTTTTCATTCTGATTTTCTTTAAAGGCGATTTTGTCTCTTCGATTTTTACAGACAACGAAAATGTAATCCGCCGTTCTTATGAATATTTGCGCGGATTTGCAATTGAAGCTGTTGTAACTTCTGTGCTTTTTAGTTTTATCGGCTATTTTAACGGACACGGTGCAACTATGCTTGTTATGATTCAGGGACTTGCGCAGTCTTTTCTTGTTCGCCTTCCGATGTCGTACATAATGTCTGTTCAGCCGGATGCGAGCCTTTCGATGATTGGTCTTGCCGCTCCTACAGCCACAGTTTTTGGAATCGCCTTGAATCTTGCGTTCTTTATTTTTTACCAGAAAAAACTTAATATAAAAGGCAATGAAAACAAATAAAGCTGAACTTTTTCCCATTGTGTTTTTCTTGATTTTACTGAATGCGACTTTCCTTCATGCGGAAGATGAAGTGCGCCATAATCCCTGGTCGCTCATAATCTACCGCCCCGAAAACAGCTATCAGATAAACGAAACCCGTTGCTACTTAAAGCTTGAAGATGCCGACACTGGCGAAGATGTAACTTACACAAAAGCCAAGGCGAATTATTCCTGGATCAGCGAGCCAAAGAAAGGAATTTCTTATGAGCGTTCTTATTATCTTTGCGGCGGAATGGCGATGCATCTTCTTTTAAAGAAAGGAAGATACAAAATCAGTTTTTACACTCCCAAGGAAAAAGTTTTTGGCCAAGGACTTTCAAGAGAGCTTTTAGAAAAAGACTGGAGCTCAAACACTTTTTTATACGACACAGAAAATCCTGCAAAAGTAATCTTTGTAAGCCCCACTGCCAATGAAAACGGCTTCTACAACGGCGGCTGGCACATTGACTACAAAGCGCCAAAGTTCTTCAAATTCACCAAGCCGGAAAAAGATTAAGGTAAAATTCTTAAAGATTTGTGCTATTATATTAAGTAACGGAGGAAAAAAATGATGTATCCTTTTATGACATTGCCAGATGAAACAGAAATTGTTCATTCAGAAATGGTTAACGGAAAAGTAAAAGTCTATATGGAAACACCAGATGAAAAGCTTTGCTTTAAACATGCTACTTGCTATTTGCCAGAGCAAAAATGGGAAGGCATATACGGCTATTCAGAAAAGGAAATAGAATATTTGAAAGATATTGTAAAGTCGGAAGCTCATCTTATATTAGAGTTTTCTCAAACTGGAGGCTTGCTGAATGCCTCAAATTTTTAAGTTAGGTTCTTATTGGGTATATTTTTGGACAAATGAAGGCGAGCCTCTTGAGCCAATTCATGTTCACATTGCAGAAGGAAAGCCTCTTCCAAATGCAACAAAAATCTGGATAACAAAAGACGGAAAATGCTCTCTTGCAAATAACAATTCAAAAATACCGGCAGTAACTTTAAACAAATTCATGCGTGTTATTGAAGTGCGTTCTTTTGAAATTATTTCAAAATGGAAAGAAATCTTTGGAGAAGTAAAGTTTTATTGCTAGATAGAACTTCAGATTTCTATTTTTGCACCGAATGGCAGGAACGAAAGTTTTACAAGCTTAAAGCACTGAAGTCCGAGCGGAATTCCGATGATTGTGCAGCAGAACAAAATTCCTGCCGCTAAATATCCAAGCGCAAGTTCAAGACCGCCAAAAATAATCCAAAGAATGTTTAGGATAACAGAGCTTGTTTTTGTTCCAAGCAAAATGTTTTTTCCAAACGGAAAGAACGAAACGCAAGACAACTTAAAGCACTGAATCCCTACAGGAATGCCGACAATTGTAATGCACCAAAGCAGCCCGATAAAAAGCCATGCAAGCCCGGAAATAAATCCGTAGAGAATAAACCAGACAATATTTCCAAGAAATCTAAAAAGTCCCATATAAACCTTCTTCTACGCGCTGATTATTTTTCCGTCTGAAATCTTTATCACGTGGTCTGCCATGTTTACAATTTTTGCGTCGTGTGTTGAAAAAATAAAGGTTGTCTCAAGCTCCTTGTTCAGGTTTTTCATAAGCTCAAGAATCTGATCTCCGTTTTTGGAATCCAGGTTTGCGGTCGGCTCGTCTGCAAGAATAACCGGGGCTTTTGTAGCCAGCGCGCGCGCAATTGCCACCCTCTGCCTTTGTCCGCCTGAAAGTTCTGAAGGCTTGTGGCTTTTCCATGCTGAAAGTCCGACCGTTTCAATCAGAAAATCGACCCACTCGTCAAGCTCCTTTTTGTTCATGGTTTCGGTTGCGAACGAAGGTCCGAGCGTAAGCGGAAGCTCCACATTTTCCCTTACATTTAAAACTGGAATCAAATTGAATGTCTGAAAAATAAATCCGAGGTTTTTTCTTCTAAGAACTGTGAGCTTTTTGTCTAGCGAGGCGGAAAGTTTTGTGTCTTCAGAAAGCTTTGTTTGCGCGTAAATGTCGTTTCCGTTTAAAAGCAGAGTACCGGAAGTTGGCAGGTCAACAAGCCCGATTATGTTCAAAAGCGTGGACTTTCCAGAGCCGGATGAGCCGGAAATCGCCGCAAATTCGCCTTTCTTTATTGAAAAAGAAGCCTTGTCCACAGCCTTTACAATTACTTTGTCCATCTTGTAGTTTTTGGAAATATCTTTAAGCTCAATCAGATTCATTGCAACAGTATAGCAGACTTAATCATAAAGTTCCACAGAAATTTTTCAATGCTTCTACGCCTTGCAGCAGTGCTTGCGGCTGTTTCTCGTTAGCCTTTCGATGTTCATATACACTGCTTAGATGGCTGTAAAATTAAGTTAATTTAAGTTTAATTTTAACTTAATTTCGTTTCGTTTTTAACTTAATTTTGCTTTAAAATTAAATTAATTTTAGAGTTCTGCAAGTATTTGATTAATGTGTTGTAAGTCTTTAGAGACGATGTTTATCTGCTTGCTGGGTGCTGATGCGTTCTGCTCGTTATTGAGTAAAACTCTTTCAGTCGGTATAATCTGCGTATCTAGTTTGAATATTTTTATTATTTATTAGAGGTTATATTTATTATGGAAAACAAAGAAGTTCGTGTTAGATACGCGCCTTCTCCTACGGGGCTGCAGCATATCGGCGGTGTGCGTACTGCGCTTTTTAACTATCTTTTTGCAAGGTCTAAGGGCGGAAAATTCATTCTTCGCCTTGAGGACACTGACCGCACAAGATACGATGAAAAATATGTGAAGAATCTTTACGACACGATGGCTTGGCTTGGAATCGACTGGGACGAAGGCGGCGACAAGGGCGGAGAGTACGGCCCTTATGTTCAGAGCGAAAGGTTTGAGCTTTACAAAAAATATGCACAGGAGCTTGTTGAAAAAGGCGAGGCTTACTATTGCTTCTGCGATTCAGAGCGTCTTGAGAGAATCCGCAAGATTCAGACAGAAAACAAAATGCCACCGGGATACGACAGAAACTGCCGCCACCTTACAGAAGAAGAAGTGAAGGCGAATCTTGCCGCCGGAAAACCTTACGTTATAAGGCTAAAAGTTCCGCTTGAAGGCGAGACAAAGTTTACAGATCATCTTCTTGGCGACATTGTTTGGAAAAACGAGGACATTTCCCCTGATCCAGTTCTTTTAAAGAGCGACGGATTTCCGACATATCACCTTGCGAATATTGTAGACGACCACCTTATGAAGATTTCGCACGTTATGCGCGCCCAGGAATGGATTCCTTCAACTCCGCTCCACGTTCAGATGTACAGGGCGTTCGGCTGGGAGCATCCTGAATTCTGCCACCTGCCAATGGTTAACGGTTCAGACGGAAAGAAGCTTTCAAAACGCCATGGTTCAACTTCGCTTAATGAGTTCCGCGCGAGAGGCTACCTTCCGCAGGCGATTGTAAACTATGTGGCTCTCTTGGGCTGCTCTTACGAGGACGGACGCGACATCTACAGCCTTGATGAGCTTGCCGCGAACTTTAAGCTTGAGCATTTGAACAAGGCTCCTGCTGTTTTTGACTACAAGAAGCTTGAATGGTACAACGGCCAGTATATCCGCGCTTTGTCTGACGAGGAGCTTTACAAGTGGACATTGCCGTTTATAACAGGAACTGGAGACGCTTCCCTTGAAATTAATCCTGAAAATCCGCAGCCTAAGCCAAAGGTTGGTCCTGAATATTCTGGTGTTGCTCTTGGAAGTGATGGCGAACCTGTTTGTTTGGATTCTTCAATGAACATGACGAGCGCAGATGTAAAGAAAAAACTTTTGGAACTTATGCCGCTTATAAAGGAACGCCTGCACTTCCTTACAGACGCCGCAGAAATGGTCCGCTTTATGTTTACAGAGCCTGCTGTTCCTGCAAAGTCTGAGATTATTCCAAAGAAGCTTGACGAGGCAAAGACAAAGGAAGTTCTTGAAAAGGCGAAGTCTTTTGTTTCTGAAATTTTTGGAATGAGCCACGATGATGCGGAAGCCCTTGCAAAAAAATATGCTGAGGAGCTTGGAATAAAGCTTGGCGACTTTATGATGCCTGTGCGCATGGCTGTTACAGGAAGCCGCATTTCTCCGCCGCTTATTGGCTCAATCTGGATTCTTGGAAAAGAAAAAGCCTGCGAGCGCGTTGAAAAAACACTGGCAGCTTTCTAGGTTTTAGCTTGCATACAGAATAGCCCGGACGAAAAATCCGGGCTGTTTTTTTATAATACAAATATATAAAATATATAGAACAGTTTGCGTTGGAGGCTTTTTTATAAGCATTTATTGCCACACTGATTGGAAAAATCTAACGATTTTTCTACTAAAAAGTTGTTTTTTAGAATTTATTCAGTATAATGTAGAATAGATTACTGAAAAGTTGGTTATAACAGAGATTCCCGCGTCAAGCGCGGGAATGACAGAAAAATTCAAGCAGGAAATGCTATAAATAAAAATTCTCGCCGAGTTTTTTCAGCTTTCTTCAATAAAAAAAAACTAACGTTCATGCTATATAATCTTTTTTTATTTCGTGATAGAATATTGGCATTCTATTTTTTGGAGGAAATTTCTTATGGAGAAATTTTTCAAAATCAAGGAGAAGGGCTCTACTGTAAGCCGTGAAATTGTTGGCGGTATTACAACTTTCCTTGCAATGTCTTACATTCTTGCCGTTAACCCGGGAATGCTTGGTTCGATTGCTGGAATGAATTTCGGCGGCGTGTTTACTGCGACTGCTGTTTCAGCTGCTATTGCAACTCTCATTATGGCGTTCCTTGCGAATATGCCGGTTGCTCTTGCTTCTGGAATGGGACTTAACGCGTTCTTTACTTACACAGTCTGCGGCCAGATGGGATGTTCTCCTTGGTTCGCTCTTACTGCTGTTTTGATTGAAGGCGTTCTTTTTATTTTGCTTTCATTCTTTGGAGTACGCGAGGCGATTATCAATTCAATTCCTGGAACAATGAAAAAAGCTGTTGCTGTTGGAATCGGACTTTTCATTGCCCTTATCGGACTTAACAATGCCGGAATCGTAACTTCTGCGAACGGAACAATCATTGGCTTCAATTCAATTGACTTGAACCATGCTACTGCTCTTGTTGCAATTATTGGCCTTATCATTACAGTTGTTCTTTACATTCTTAAAGTTCCTGGCGCAATTCTCATTGGCATTGCCGCTACAACTGTTATTGGAATTCCTTTTGGCGTTACAACTGTTCCAGAAAACTTCAAGCCGGTTTCTGTTCCTAGCGCGCCGTTCCTCTTTAAGTTTGAATGGGCTGGAGTTCTTTCTCTTAAATTCTTCGGTGTTTTCTTTACTTTCTTGTTTACTGATATTTTTGATACAATCGGAACTTTGATGGGCGTTGCAGAGCAGGGAAATCTTATTGACGAAAAAGGAAACATTCAGAATGTAAAAGGCGCTCTTCTTGCTGACGCTGTTGGAACTGTAGCAGGCGCTTGTCTTGGAACTTCAACAGTAACTTCTTTTGTTGAATCTTCTTCTGGAGTTGCAGCCGGAGCACGCACTGGGTTTGCTTCTGTAGTTACTGCGTTCTTCTTCCTTCTTGCTTTGTTCTTTACACCTTTGTTCGCTCTTGTTCCTTCTTGCGCTACAGCTCCTGCTTTGATTTTTGTAGGCTTCCTCATGATGCAGTCTGTTTCTAAAATCAACTTTGCTGATATTACAGACGGAATCCCGGCTTTCATTACAATTTTGGTAATGCCTTTTGGATATTCAATTTCAAAGGGAATCGCATTCGGAATGATTGCTTATGTAATTGCAAAAGTTGCTGGAAAGAAAACAAAAGAAATTCCTGTTGTTACCTGGATTCTTGCAGTTGTATTCATCTTTGCGCTTGCAATAAAGGCTATATAATTAAAAAATTCCCATGTCGTTGCATGGGAATGACAAGTGCTTGTTATTTTTGTGTATTTAAACACAGATGGCTGTCATTGCCGTATTTGATATGGCAGTTCTAAATGCGCCCTAAGAGTTGGAGACAATTTTTGAGGTGCACTTTTTTTTTTCGTCAATTTGTGGTAAGTTTTTTGCATGAGCGAAGAAAAAGAAAAATATGTGCGTCCAACTTGGGATGAATACTTTATGGAAGTTGCGCGGACTATTGCAAAGCGTGCGACTTGCGACCGCGGAAGAAGCGGCTGTGTAATTGCAAAGGATAATCAGATTCTTGTTACAGGCTACGTTGGAAGTCCTGCAGGTCTTGCTCACTGCGATGAAGCCGGGCATCTTATGCGAAAAATGATTCACGCTGACGGCTCTGTTACCCAGCACTGCGTAAGGACTGTTCACGCGGAGCAGAACGCGATTTGCCAGGCTGCAAAAAGAGGAATTTCAATTGACGGAGCGACCGTGTATTGCAAAATGACTCCTTGCAGAACTTGCGCCATGCTTATAATAAACTGCGGAATAAAAAGAGTTGTCTGCGAAAAGCATTACCATGATGAAGAAGATTCAATGAAAATGTTTTCCGAAGCTGGAATAAAAATTGAGCATTTGGAAGATTCCGTTCAGACTTATGCCGATATGTAGAAAGGTTAATTAACCCAAACTTCGAGTTTTGATAAGAACAGTAGTTTAAGTGTCATTCCCGTGCTACGACACGGGAATTTGTTGGAAATTTTCAATAGATTATCGGGTCAAGCCCGATAATGACATTAAATTATAAAACTCGAAATTAAGGTTAATTAGTTTAAATGTCAAGTTTTGCTGCTGAATTCGCAAATTGACTGAGCGAAAAGAAAAGAAAGCGGCAATATATGTGGCTATTTCAAAAGTATCTTTTATGTCATTTTCGGGCTTGAAAATTCATTGTGTGTTTTAAAGATTGCCGTGTCAAGCACGGCAATCTTTAAAACTTATTAGATATCCTCATGACATTATTATACCTTTATGCTTCTTAAGTTTCCGCTTAGGCTAGGATTTCTGCATTCTCCGTCATCGGTGTAGAGTTCATAGCTTGCTCCTTTTTCTGCAAAGCTTATGCTTGTAAGGTTTTCAAAGTCAATTTTTTCAACTGAATCCGCGTCGTCTGCAAGAGGAAGAATATGTCCTTTTCGGATAAAGATTGCAACTTCGTCTAGCGCAACGTGAATAAAGTTGTGTCCAGCTGGAATTATTTTTTCCTCATAGCTTTCACTGTCCTTGAATTTTATAAGCTTCATTTCCTCTGGAAGATAAACGTGCCGCCCGGTTGCGTTCTGCTCATAGACTGGAGCAATCATAATGCTTTCTCCAATCATAAGCTGGTCTTCTGTTCTTCTCGCGTCCTCATCTTTTGGCCAGATGAATCCAAGCGGACTTGCATACATTGTTCCCTGCAAAGCTGCTTTCATAAACTCGCTGTAAATATACGGAAGCAGCCTGTAGCGCAGCTTGAGGATGTTTCTGAATTTTTCTATGCTGTTTTTAAATCTAAAAGGCTCTTGCTCGCGTGTTCCGAATGCAGAGTGGTTTCTTAGTAACGGCATAAAAATTCCAAGAGCATACCATCGCAAGAGAAGGTCTTCTGTTGTGTTTTCTCCGAATCCGCCTAAGTCTGCTCCTGTGTACAAGAATCCGCACATATTAAGAGATGGAAGCATTTTTAAGTTCAGGAGAATGTGCTGCCATCTTGACATATTGTCTCCCATCCATATTCCGCCGTATCTGTGAGAACCTATGCACGAAGATCTTGAGAACATGAGAATTCTTTTTTCTGGAGAAATTTTTTCGAATGCTTCGGATGCGGCTCTTGTCATGTTGTAGCCGTAGATGTTGTGAACGTCATAGTGCCGGATTTTCTTTCCGTCCTTGCAATGATAAAAACTCTTGTAGTCATCAACATTGTTTGCAAGATTCAAGACTGTGTCTTTTAGCGCGAAGTTTTCTTTTAAGCCTATGTTGAGCTTTCTCATTTCGTTTACCTGGTCAAAAACTTTTTCCAGATTTTTTTCAGAGTAAAAGAGGGCAGGCTCGTTCATGTCGTTCCAAAATCCTTCAATGCCTTGATCGGTTAGAAATTTGTATTTCATTCCAAACCACTTTCTTGCTTCTGGATTTAAGAAATCTGGAAGACAGCATTTTCCCGGCCACACGCCAACTATAAAATCGTTTCCGTCTTTATCCTTGCAAAAATAATTGTTTGCCTTTCCTTCTTCGTAAAGTTCAAATCCGTATTCCATTTTTATTCCGGCATCAATGATTGGAACAATTCGAATGGAATTCTTTTTCATGTCGGAAACAAAATTCTTAAAGTCTGGAAATGCTTTTTTGTTGACTGTAAAATCTTTGAACTTTTCCATGTAGTCAATGTCGAGATAAACCATGTCGAGCGGAATGTTGTTCTTTCTGTAGTTTTCGGCGACTTTTCTTACATCTTCTTCACAGGTGTAGCCCCAGCGGGACTGTCCTATTCCGAATGCCCATCTTGGAGGAACGTAACTTTGTCCAATCAAAGTTCTGAATTCTTTTATGATTAATTCTAGTGTTGGGTTTTCGATTATGTAGACTTCATATCCTGAGTTTTCTACAGTAACTTTAAGAGTTGAATAGTTTGAAGCTCCAATGTCAAACGTAACTTTTCCCGGAGTGTCAAAGAATACTCCGAAGTTTTTTTCATTTCCTGATACGATGAAAAAATTGTGGGCGGCATACAGCGAGCTTTTGTTTTCATTGTGCTCTGGCTGGTCTGTGCAGAAACTTTCATAAATGAATCCGCGTTTGTTTATTCCGCGCACATTTTCTCCAAGACCGTAGACAATGTCGCTAGAATCCATTTCAAGTGAAAAACTAGAATCTTCTGCAGTTTCAAAATACGGAATTTTTTCTTTGCATGATTCGGGCTTTTCTTTTACAGTTTCTGTGTCAAACGCTTCTCCGAATACAAATCTCTTTATCATTTTACGCCTCCTATATATTTCTAATCTTCAGACTTGACCCGAATAACTTAGATTGTCTAATCAAGTTAGACAATGACAGATTGTTAATAAACTACGCAAATTGATTTTGGTTTTATTTTTCCTTTTAGAACTGAATCCTTGCAGACGAATTTTGTTTTATTTGCTTTGTCGATATAAGTTCCCTTTGGAAGTTTTATTTCAACTTGAACGGCAGACGGCTTGGAATTTAAGTTGATAATTACGCAGCCTTTTTCTCCGCGCTTTATAATTAGAACTCCCGCGTTTTCTCCATTGATGAATTTTTCGTTTTCGCCTTGCATTGCAGTTCTGAATTTGTTTACAGCGGAAACTTCCGGGCTGAAATATTCATCGTTTCCTGTTTCTCCGATTTTGGATTCTCCTGGAAATTGTGTGGATTCTTTTCCTTTTGGACGGTTAAAAAATAATGGTGTTCCGTCCTTTCTTGAAGCTATTACTGCCCAGCCTGCGCGGATCATAAAGTTTGTGAGGTAAGCTGACTCGCCTTCGTTTGCGTAAGTGTCATGGCTTTCAACCCAAGTTACAACTTCTGGCGAAGCTGCATTTTGAAAGTTTACAATTCCTTTTGCGTTTAGCTTTTCATTTTTTAATGCGCTTCTTAAAAGCTTTCCGTAATTGCTTGCTGTTACTGGAAAAAGTTTTCCGTAGGCATCTTCTCTTGATGCTCCTTCCTGAAGAACTTCTCCATAAATAAAAAGCTCATCTGCGTTTTTTACAGATTTTCCGTTCACTGATTTTTTTCCTGTAAAGACTGGCCAGAAGTCATTTTCTTTTGAAGCAGGATCTACAGGGTCGTCGGGAAGTGCAATGTGTTTTGCTGTGTCGAATCTGAATCCGTCAGCTCCGCAGTCAATGAGGTCGTTTATGTAGTTCATAAAGTATTCTTGGAAAAGCGGATTTTCTGTGTTCACATCTGGAAGTCCTCCGAGCATTGCGCTTGTAACTTCTCTGCGGTTTGCCATGCTTCTGATTGTGTGGTCAGAATTCTTGTGGTACATTTTTTCCATTCCGCCTACAGCTTCTATAAAGTCCAAGGAAATTTCATCTTTGTGCGTTGTTGTGTGGTTTGGAACAACGTCAACAATTACTGCGATTCCGTATTTTTTTGCCTTCGCGCACATCCGTATAAAGTCGTCTCTTGTTCCAAGCTGATAGTTTCCGATTTTCCAATCTGTAGGCTGATAGTGATAATACCACTTTCCACTTTTCTGGCTCATAATTTCAAGTCCGCCGTTATCGCCTTCAAAGCATTCATTTGCAGGTGAAGTCTGTATTGCAGTGAATCCCGCTTCTGCAATTTTTTCAATGTTTTCTTCAATCGTCTTGAATGACCAGCACCAGCAGTGGAGTATAGTTCCTTGTTTTGTTTGCATTTTATTTTCCGCGGTCATAGCAGAAACTCCTAAAATAAAAATCATTGCAAATGTAAAAACTTTTCTAAGCATTTTTTCCTCCATTTCGATTGCCTAATTATTTTTTTGTGTGATATTGTCTATCCATTTTCTGCTTTTAACTCTTGCTGTTCCAATTACAAGCCTTGCGATTTCTTCAACGGAAAGAAGCGCATAGACTTTTGTGATTTCAAACTTGAAGACCAGCGCGCCCAAAAGTCCAAGCGGAAGTCCTATTCCGTAAGTTCCCAAGACATCTAGGAACAAAGTGAATTTTGTTTTTCCGCCGCTTCTAAGAATTCCGCTTCCTATTATCATGTTGCAGACTTTTATCCATAAATAGAATGCGAATATCCACAAAAGATGTTTTGCATATTCTTGAACTTGATCTTCTACATTGTAAAATCTTATATAGATTGGAGCGAACGCAAAAATTAAAATTCCAATTGCAGTACAGCCTACAACACAGATTTTTATAAACTTCCAGGCGAGAACGTAGCCTTTGTCAAAGTCGTTTGAGCCAAGTTCATTTCCTATTAGAATTCCTGTGGCTGCTGAAAGTCCGCTAAAGAATCCGATTGTTAACCCTTGTACAGGGAAGGTTAACGTAATTGCCGCAAGTTCTGCTGTTCCCATGTGTCCGTATATCGCGCTGTAGCCTGCATCTCCCAATGCCCATAAAAGCTCGTTTCCTATTGCGGGAAGCGCAGTTATAAAAAATATCTTTAGAAATGAAAAGTCATTCTTGCACAAAAGAACTGCTTTCATGTTTGCAGGATGGTTTTTCTTTATCATAAAAATAATGAGGATTGCGCATTGAATGAATATCGAAATTACAGTTGCAATTGCTGCTCCGTCTGAACCAAGTGCTGGAAATCCTAAAAGTCCAAAAATCATGATTGCATTGAGAGCCGTGTTTGTTGCGACAGAAATAAATCCCGTTACTAGCGGAGTCTTTGCAAATCCTGTGCTTCTTAGCATTGCCGAACAGCAGCTGATGATTGCAAGCGCAAAATAGCTTAATGAATTTATTCTCAAATAATTTTTGCCTATTGAAATAACTTCTGTGTCTTTTGTAAAAAATGAAAGAACTAATTCCGGCGTAAAAAGTGAAAAAATAAAAAACACAAGCGCAACTGCCAATGCTGAAAAAATTGAAGCCCTCATTACATTTGCGTGTTTGCTTGAATCTTTTGCTCCTTCATATTGAGATGCGAATATTGAGCTTGCTGCTGCGATTCCTCCTAGCGCAAAAAGCATTACAAAGCACGGTCTTCCGGCAAGGCTTACTGCGGCTACTGTTTTTGAGCCCAATTGTCCAATCATAATTTGGTCAATCATTCCTAAGCACGACTGAATTAAATTCTGCAACGAAATAGGAACGGCAATTGAAATTAAATCTTTTAAAAATGTTTTGTTTTCCGTTTTCATTTTAAATTCCTTTCTCCATTAAAGTTCCAATGCAAATGTCTTTGGAAATAATATCGCGGTTGAATTTTTTCCTTAGCTTTTGCAAGTAAATATCAAAGTGAATATGCTCTGAAACAAGATTCACAATCAGCCTGTTGTCGCTTGTCATTCCAAGAAAATCATTTTCGCCGTCTGGCAATTTTTGAATTTTGTGGTGCGGTCTGTGCGGAAAAAAAATTGCACGGTCGTTGCTTCCTACAATGCAGTGCGCCATGTCTGAAACCAAAAGGATTCTTTGTTCCGGACAGCAGTCTGTTCCGTCGAATCCGCAGAAAAATTCCAGCGGAATTTCAAGAGTGTCCAAATTTTTCCAGCTGAACAAAACAATTCTCACTTTTCTTTTTGCCGCCAAAAGTAGGGCTTCCTTAAAATATTCAAGCGGCATTGAGCAGTTGAACACAATTTCTTTTTTTGCCGCTGCAATAAGTTTGTTTACAACAGAAATGAGTTTTGTTTTTCCTTCGATGTTTACAAAACGTTCCTGTGTTGAAATCGGCGAATTTAATTCCTTTAGCATTTCTTTTGCTTTTGCGGCATTGCTCGAATATTTTTGTGAAATTTCGTCAATTAAAACATCCGGCGGAACTGCCTGATATTCTGCTGTTGAGCCAGGAATGCTTGTTATGCATTCTTTCTTTAAAAGATTTTCCAGCGCAGAATAAACAGAAGGGCGGGGCGCATTCAGTTTTTTTGCAATCTGGTAGCCGCCCATTTTTTCTTCTGGAACGAGCGCACAGTAAACAAGAGATTCCATTTTTGAAAAACCAAGGCTGCCTAGTATGTCTATGATTTTGTCTGTCATGTTTTTCCTTAAAAGTGTTTTTAGTAGTAATTGTTTTACTACTAGTGAATATATCGCTTCTTTTTTCGTGTGTCAACAAATATTTTATTTATTATAAAAATTGTGAAATTTTAAGGCTTTTAATATAGAAAATCGTACTTTTGTTATATTGATATTGTTTTAAAAATAGATTTCTAAAATATATAATTTGAATTTACAAATATTAAATTAGATAAAAAAAACTGCCCTGACGCATTGCCAAGGCAGTTTAAAAGATTATCTGGCCAAGCCAGATAATGACAGTAAGGTATTAATATTTTTTGTCGGCGTATCCAATCCAGCCTTCGTTTTCTACAAGGGCTTTTTCAAATCCTTCAAGCTTGAAAGGATAGCTTTTTGAAAGTGAGCCGGCAATTAGTTTTACTTTCCAAGTGCCGTCTTCCTTCTGTTCAATTTTGCATTCTGTGTCTTTGTCTGCAAATGTTCTGAACATATCGTCGATGTCTTTTTTGCTCATGTCCAATGCAAGAAGACCGCAGTTGTACATGTTCTGGCGGAAAATGCGGGCAAAGTTTACTGCGATTACACAATAAATTCCGTTTACTTCCAAAGCCCAGGGAGCGTGTTCACGGCTAGAACCGCAGCCAAAGTTTTCACGTGTAATTATGACTTTTTTGCCCAGGACGTCTGTTTTTGGATTGAAACCTTCAAGCTTTAAATCCTCAAGGAGATACGGCTGGAGCGCCTGCTTTGTATTTTCTGTAAGATACTTTGCAGGAATTATCTCGTCAGTATTAATATCTGAGCGATCCAAGAATAAAACTTGTCCACCAAACTGTTTCATTTTGTTCCTCGTCTTTATTTATTTTTCAGCCTTTAAAAAAGCATGAATTAGTGATTGTTCCAGCAATTGCTGTTGCCGCGGCTGTGGCTGGGCTCATAAGATGAACCATTCCGCCTTTTCCCATGCGTCCGTTGAAGTTTCTGTTTGTTGTAGAAGCGCAGACTTCTCCTTCCGCAAGAACTCCGTTGCTCATTCCAAGGCAGGCTCCGCAAGTCGGGTTTGTAACGCAGAATCCAGCATCCATAAAAATCTTTATGATTCCTTCCTCAAGCGCCATTTTATAAACGAGCGGGGTGGCAGGACTTACAATTCCACGCACACCTTCTGCGATTTTGTGTCCCTTTAAAATTTCAGCGGCTACACGGAGATCGCTGATTCTTCCGTTTGTGCATGAGCCGATATAAACCTGATCAACTTTTGTTCCTTTCATTTCTGAAACTTTTTTTATCTGATCTGGCTTATATTCGATTGTACATACAGGCTCAAGGTTTGACAAGTCGAATGTGTAAACTTTTTCATATTCCGCATCTTCATCGTCAATCCATTTGCTGTATTCTTTAAGGGCGGCTTCTTTTGACTCGAATTCATCTTTGATAAAAGGCCAAAGATATTCCACTGTTGTCATGTCAGGAAAGCAGATTCCGCTTGTTGCGCCGGCTTCAACTGCCATGTTGCAGATTGTCATTCTTTCTTCCATTGACATATTGTCAACAATTGGACCTGTGAATTCCGCAACGCAGTTTGTAGCTCCGTTTACGCCAATCTGACCGATAAGGAAAAGAATCACATCTTTTGCATAGACTCCTTCTTTGAGTTTGCCATTTAAAACAAATTTTATTGCTTTTGGCTCGCGGAAAGAACATACGCCCTTTAATATTCCCACTTCCAAGTCTGTTGTTCCAACACCAGCGGCAAACGCTCCGAAAGCTCCATGTGTGCAGGTGTGGCTGTCTCCCATGATTACTGTAAATCCAGGACGGACAAATCCTTTTTCTGGGAAAATTGCATGGCAGACACCGTTTGCTCCGATGTCAAAGAAGTCTTTTATATTATTGCGCTTTGCCCAGTCGCGAAGAATTTTTTCCTGCATTGCGCATTTGCTGTCTTTTGCTGGTGTTACGTGGTCTATGACTGCCTTGATTTTTGTGCTATCAAAAACTCTGTCTTTATTCCGTTCAACCAAGTCGTTGATTGCGATTGGTGTTGTGATTTCATGGCAGAAAACTCTGTCAAGCTTAAGAATGTTTGTTCCTTCAAAAGGGGATTCAACCAAATGTGATGAAAAAATTTTCTGTGCTATAGTTTTTCCCATAGAAATTCCTCTGTATTAATAGACTTTAGTATAATTAAAGTTTATTAAGTAAAAATAAAATTGTCAATATGCTTTTACGAAACAACATTCTGCGGATTTCCGTTGACAAAGCATTTTAGGTTTTCTATTACGATATTTAAAAGCCTTTGCCTTGTTTCGGTTGCTGCCCAAGCGATGTGCGGGGTTATAATGCAGTTTTTTGCGCCAAGCAAAGGATTGTCTTTTTTCATAGGCTCTTCGCTTACAACATCCGCCGCATAGCCCGCAATTTTTCCGTTGTCAAGGAATTCCCTTACATCTTTTTCATTTACAAGCGGACCTCTGGCTGTGTTTATTAAAAATGCGGTTTTCTTCATTAAAGAAAGTGTTGTTTTGTTTACGACATTTTTAGTTTTTTCTGTCAAAGGCGCATGGAGGGAAATAAAATCGGATTCATTGAACAATGTTGAAATGTCAACTGGATTTTTTATTTCAGGCTTTGGAGTTCTCGTGCAGACAATTACTTTCATTCCATAGGCTTCTGCGATTTTTGCAACTCTTGAACCTATGCTTCCGTAGCCAAAAATTCCGAGAGTTTTTCCTTCAAGTTCAATCAGCGGAACCTTCCAGTAGCAGAAATCCGGGCATTTTGTCCATTCGCCGGACATTACGCTGTTAGAATGAAGCTGTGTGTGGCAGGCAAATTCACTTATAAAAGCGAAAACAAGCTGCGCAACACCTGCTGTGCTGTAGGAAGGCACATTTGTTACTGTGATATTGTGTTTTTTGCAGGCTTCCAAGTCAATTACATTGTAGCCCGTTGCCTGAACTCCAATATATTTTAAATTCGGGCATTTGTTAAGGATTTCTTCTGTTATATTTATTTTATTTAAGAGAATCGCATCGCTGTCGCCAATTCTTTCTGCAACTAGAGAAGCCTCTGTCCTTGGAAAAACTGCGACTTGCCCGAACTGTTCTAGCGGCGACCATGAAAGATCGCCTGGATTCAAGGCATTGCCGTCAAGAACTGTGATTTTCATATAGAATTAGCCGAGAGCTATAACGCCAGTAGAACCGATGGCTGCATTTATCGCATCCTCAATTCCTGCTGTTCCTTCGTCAAAGTCAACGCAAACTTGGCATTTTGCTGCTGAAGAGACTACATTTGTAACACCTGCGACTGCTTTTACTGCTGCATCAACTTTTGCTGCCGCCGCATCATCATCCATTCCTGTAACATAAATCTTTTTCTGCATTCTTGTCTCCTAGCAAAATTTTAAATACAAAATTATTATAATAGGGTTTATATTTTTTTTCAAGCAAATTTAAATGCTTGAGGCTGAGGAACGGCCTAATTGACCGCAAGCGCCGCCAATTTTTGCTCCCCGACGAATTCTTAAGTTTACTTTAAGGTTTGCTTTCTCAAGGATTTTCACGAATTCCTCGCATTCTTTTCTTGAAGGAGTCTTAAATTGTAAACCTTCAACTGGATTCCATGGAATGAGATTTATATATGCGTCAAGCCCAGAGGCAAAGTCAATCATTCGCTTTGCGCTTTCTGGCCCTGTGTTCTGTCCTGAAAGAAGGGCTGCTTCCAATGTTATTCTTTTTCCAGTTTTTTCTGAATAAAATTTTATCGCTTTTTTTAATTCTGGCAACGGATTTCCTTTTGAAACTGGCATAAGCTGTTCCCGAAGAGCAGAGTCGGCTGTTGTCAATGAAACTGCAAGGCGCACAAAAGGTCCTTTTTCTGCAAGTTCATAAATTCCGCTTATAAGTCCGCAGGTGCTTAACGTGATTCTTCTGGGGCTTAAACATCTTCCTTTTTTATCCGTTAAAATTGCCACGACTTTTCTTATTGCATCTAGGTTTTGAAGAGGCTCGCCCATTCCCATAAAAACAATGTTGTCCAAAGTTCCGGCTTCTTTCTCCATAAAAAAGAATTCTTCAACAATTTCTCCGGCGGTAAGATTTCTGCCAAGACCAAGACGCCCTGTCTGGCAAAACGCACAGCCCATTGCGCATCCTGCCTGGCAGCTTACACAGGCTGTTTTTCTTCCTTCTTTGTCTGTTAAAAGAACGGTTTCTATTGCAAGTCCGTCTGAAAGGGTGATTTGAAGCTTTATTGTTCCGTCCGGGTCTTTTAAAACTTCCGTTACTTTTGAAGAGCGCAAAAGAACATTTTCTTCAAGAAATTTTCTTGTGGCTTTGTCGATGTTTGTCATCTGCTCAAAAGATTCCGCGCCTTTTGAAATCCATTCATAAATCTGCTTTGCACGGAAAGACGGCGACAATTGAATTGCGTTTGCTATTTCTTCAGGGAAAAGCCCCGAAATTGAAACTTTTTTTTCCATAAAAAATAATCAGCTTTCTTGAATTTGTTCTGCGAAGTCGTTTATTGCCTGGTTTTTTATTCCAAGCTTTTGAAAGGAATGAAGAGTTTCCAAGGCTTCTTTTTTATTGTTCATTTTTAGATAGCAGTCTGCAAGATCTATGTAAAGACGGTAGTTTTTGGGATCTCCGTTTACAAGCTGAGTAAGCCTGTCGGCTGCTTCTTCAAATTTTCCTTCTCCCTTGCAAATTAAGGCAAGTCCCAAGGCGGCATAAATATCAAAATCTATATCCATTGCCCGGTTGTAATATTCTGCGGCTGTTGCATAGTCGCCTGTGTTTCTATATGCGTCTCCGGTACGTGTCAAAATGACTTTGTTTTTTGGATCGATTTCAAGAATTTTATTCCAGTAGCCGATTGATCGGAACTGCTGGTTCATTCCCCGGTAGCAGTCTGCAATTCCGAATAATGCATAGAAATTGTTCGGGTCAAGCTCAAGCGCTTTTTCAAAGTAGGGAAGGCCTTTTTCAAATGTCTTGATTTTTCTGTGGCAGTTTCCTATTGATGTTAGAACTCTTATGTCCACGTGCGAAGGATTCATTTCCAGCATTCGTGTCCAGTAAAAAAGCGCGTCTTTGTATTCCTTAAAATCATAGTGAAGATGTCCCAGTCCAATCAGCGCGTAGGCATTGTTTTCTTCCATGTCGAGGACTTTTAAGTAAAGATTCTTTGATTTCTTAAAGTCTCTGATTTTCCTGTAGGCATCGGCAACTCTGGTTAGAACTGTTATGTTTCTGTCGTCATGGACAAGATATTGCTCCCAGATTTCTATGGCCTTTTTGTATTGATTTATCGCCTTGTAGCAGTCCGCAAGCCCAAAAAGAGCGTAGTTGTTTCCTGGATGGCAGGAAAGGCATTTTGAATAATATTCTATCGCTTCCTTAAAATGGCATTGCTTCCGCTCGCTGTCGCCAAGTCCCACAAGCGCATAGTTGTTGTTTTCTTCTATATTAAGAATCTGGCTGAATGCTTCAATTGCTTCTTTTGTGCTGTTGTCTTTTAAATACTGATAGCCTTTTTTTGAAAGCTCGCTTATTGCTGTGTTTGCGCCGTCTGTTTTGTTGAATTCCTGTGTCTGTGAAAAACTGAATTCTTCCGGTTTCAATTCATCAGCCATTTTTTTTACCTCTCTTAACTTTTTAGCATAACAGACACAGTCTGCGATATTTTTTCTATAATCGGTTCGCTTTTTCTTTTGTTGTGGGCAAGAAGATACATTTTCAGCGCGTCTAAATATTTGTTTTCCTTGTTGTAATTGTCTCCTATTCTTGTAAGGCCGTCTGAATATCCTGTAGTAATGAAAATTCTTTTTGCCATTTCAACTTTGCCTTCATTAAACAGCGCGTTTGCTTTTCTGTTAAGCGCAACTTTTTGCTGATCAGAAAGTCCGTCCAACGGCAAGTCGGAAGTTTTTATAAATTTCAGTTCTTCTGGCTTTGAGTCGATTTGATTTTTTAAATTACTTGTCATTACTTTTAACCTTATAGAATACAGTTTTAATTGTAACTTGTTATTTCGATTTGTCAAGCAATGGTTTTAAAGTCTTTCAGTTTGTCTGCGTGCCGTTTTCTTCATATTTATAGAAGTTTACGATTGAGCGTCCGTAGATTCTTTTATCTGAAAGCACAAGGTTGCCTATTTTGTCCGGAAGCGGATCTTCGGCAGGGTAGTGGATTAAAAGCTGTCCGTTTTTTGTAAGAAGTTCTCTTGCTCCGGCAGTTTCCACAAGTTCTTTTCTGAATTTATAAGGAAAAGGCGGATCCAAGAATATATAGTCGAATTTTTCTTTGCAGCGTTTCAAAAAAAGCTCGACAGCCATAAAGCGGCAGTTTATGCGGACTCCGACTTCTTCTGCCATTTTTACATTTTTGAGAATTGTCTTTGCCTTTGACTTGTCCATTTCGCAAAGCGTTACTGCGGAAGCTCCGTGCGAAACTGCTTCAAGCGCAATTGTTCCAGAGCCGCTGAACAAGTCAAGAAAAGATTTTCCTTCAAGAGAGAATCCTATTATGTTAAAAACGGACTCTCTCATTTTGTCCATTGCAGGACGGATCGCCATTTTTCCATAAGGAGTTTCTGTGACACGCCCTTTTAGCTTTCCGCCTGTAATTCTCATTTTTAGTTTGCTCCGTTAAGAGACCAGTAAATGTCATCGTGGGCAAGGTTTTTGTTTAATTTTGCGTAGTCAAAGGCTGTGTTACCGTTTTCATCCTGAAATGCCGGATTTGCGCCCGCGTCTATGAGCTGCTTTAAAACCAAAGTTGATTTTCCGTATTGAGCCGCGTACATCAGTGGAGTTTGTCCTTTCCATAAACGGTTCAAAGGAATTTCCATGTCAAGGAACAGCTTGATTTTTGCTTCGCGTATGTGGTCGGAAGAGGAATTTCCTGTTATTGCAAAAATAAATGCCCTGAAAACTTCATCTTCGGAAACGCTTCTGTTTTTTAGGAGAACTGAAATTATTTCAGGATTCTGTGAATAGTCCGCTGCCATCAAAAGCGGAGTGGCATTGAATTTGTTTCTTACACGGATATATGCGGCGTTTTCGATAAGCATATTGAGAATGTTCAAGTTGTTCTGGTATCTTACCGCATACATAAGAGCTGTCCAGCCGTCTTTGTCCCTAAGATTTACGTCTGCTCCGTTTTTAAGAAGCAAATTTACGTCCCAGTCGTTTCCAGCTTTTGCTGCTCTCATAAGAAGTGTAACGCCGTTTTTGTCTGCCGCGTTCGGGTTTTCTATGTATTCGGTTTTATTTGCAGGCGGCTGTTCTGCTGGCTTGTCTTCATTTTCTGCATAGTCCAAAAGAAATGCGCTTGCATACTGCTGAATTTCAGCTTGCTTTGCATTTTCTGTGTTTGAAGTGTTTTCTTCTTTTGAATTTGAATCAGCTGAAGCTGTCTGCTCTGAATTTTGCGCGGCTTCTGGAACTGGCTCGGCGGCTGTTTCCTGTGCGGGAGGCTCTGGAACATAAAGTCCTTCCGGGTCTTCTGTGTATTCCGTGAGCTTCTGGTAAACGCTGTATTCAGGATTCATTCTTGCGTAGGCGAAAGAGTCCATTCCGCTTTTGTCTTTCTGCAGAACTCTTGCATCCCGGCTGCGCTTTAAAACAATTCCATACTTGGAAACAAGGTCAATTACATTTTGGTCTGAGGAATACTGGGCTGCGTACATCAGCGGAGTTTTTCCTTCTTTTGTCTTTGCGCTTGGGTTCGACTCTTTTTCGAGGCAAAGGTTTATGATGCCGATGTCTCTGTCATTTTTAAGGGCAAGCATAAGAAATGTTTCTCTGTTGTTTCCGAATACTTGTGTAGAAAGGTTTCGGTTTTCTTTAAATGCTTGGCGGATTTCTGCTTCTGTTCCCTGTTTTGCAAGCAGCTCGTAATCAACATCGTCTTTTGCGTACATGGCGGCAGGAATAAGCGCGGCCAGTAAAAATACAAATAAAAACTTCTTCTTCATATATTATAATTATATTCAACTGCGCTGAAAAAAACAATAATATTGAAAAAAAATCCCTTTGACTTTTGATATATGGCATGATAGAATTTGCTGAAATTTTTGCATCCAGTTTGGAAAGCAGAAGTTTTAGATTAACTAATAGAAGGAAAAGTTATGAAATTTGGACATTATGATGATGTAAACAGGGAATACGTCATTGAAACTCCACAGACACCTTACCCTTGGATTAACTACCTTGGAAACGAGAAGTTTTTCTCTCTTATTTCCAATACAGCAGGTGGTTATGCCTTTTATACAGACGCCCGTTTGCGCCGCTTGACCCGTTACCGCTACAATGACATTCCGCTTGACTCTAACGGACGCTATTTCTATATCAAGGACGGAGATACAGTTTGGAATCCTGCCTGGCAGCCAACTCAGACTCCTCTTGACAGCTACGAGTGCCGCCACGGATTTGGATATACAAAATTCACTTCTAAGAAAAATGATGTTTCCGCCCAGGTTCTTTGCATGGTTCCTAATGGCGTTAACTGCGAAGTTGAAATGGTTACACTCAAAAACGAAGGAAAGTCTGAAAAAAAACTTTCGCTTGTTTCTTTTATCGAGTGGTGTCTTTACAACGCTTCTGACGACTGCCAGAACTTCCAGAGAAACTTTTCTACCGGCGAAGTTGAAATTGAAGGCAGCGTAATTTATCACAAGACTGAATACCGCGAGCGCCGCAATCATTTTACATTCTATTCTGTAAATGCTCCTGTTGACGGATTTGACACAGACCGCGAGACTTGGCTTGGACTTTACAATCCTCTTTCTAAGCCAAAAACTGTAATGGAAGGAAAAAGCGGAAACTCTGTTGCTGACGGATGGAGCCCGATTGCTTCTCACCGCCTGAATGTTGAGCTTAAAGCCGGCGAAGAAAAAACTTTTGTCTTTGTTCTTGGATATGTTGAAAATGACCAGGACAAAAAGTGGACAACACAGACAAAAGGCGAGCTTCTCCGCACAAATACAGCAAGCGGAATCATCAACAAAGAAAAAGCTTATGCAATTCAGGAAAGATTCAGCACAAAGGAAAAAGTAGAGAAGGAATTCAATATTCTCAAGGAATTCTGGAACGAAATTCTTTCTCACTTTACTCTCAAAACTGGAGACGAAAAGCTTGACCGCATGGCTTTGTGGAATCAGTACCAGTGCGTTGTTACATACAACTTTGCGCGCTCTGCTTCTTACTTTGAAAGCGGAATCGGACGCGGAATGGGCTTCCGTGATACTTCTCAGGATATGCTTGGCGCGGCTCATCAGCTTCCTAACTCAAGAATCCGCGAGCGTCTTTTTGATGTTGCCGCAACTCAGTTTGAGGACGGTTCTGCTTACCATCAGTTCCAGCCGCTTACAAAACGCGGAAATGCGGACATTGGCTCTAACTTTAATGACGATCCGCTTTGGCTTGTGCTTGGCGTTGGACGCTATATTTGTGAAACTGGCGACAAGGATTTCCTTAATGAAATGGTTCCGTTTGACAACAGCGAAACAAACAAAGCCACAATGTATGAGCACCTCAAACGCTCTTACCGCTACATCACAACTCACATGGGACCGCACGGACTTCCGCTTATTGGACGCGCTGACTGGAACGACTGCTTGAACTTGAACTGCTTCAGCATGAATCCAAATGATTCTTTCCAGACTTGCACAAACAAGGAAGGCAAAAACGCTGAATCCGTAATGATTGCGGAAATGTTTGTATATGTAACTCCTGACTATGCTGCGATGTGCCGTCTTCAAGGAGATGAAGCGGAAGCTAAGTTCGCAGAAGAAGCCGCTAAGAAAATGGAAGAGGCGATCTGCACAGCTGGCTGGGACGGAGAATGGTATGTCCGCGCCTACGATGATGCTGGAAACAAGATTGGCTCGCATGAATGCAAAGACGGAAAAATCTTTATTGAGTCGCAGGGATTCGGAACAATGGCAAAAGTCGGAAAAGACAAAGGCTATCCAGAAAAATCTCTTGACAGCGTAAAGAAATATCTTGATTCAAAGTACGGAATCGTAATCTGCTGGCCTGCATATCAGGATTACCACATTGAACTTGGCGAAGTTTCTTCTTATCCGCCTGGATACAAAGAGAACGGAGGAATTTTCTGCCACAACAATCCTTGGGTAATTATCGGTGAAGTTGTAAACGGACGTCCTCAGGATGCGTTCGAGCATTACAAGAAAATTGCTCCGGCTTACGTTGAAGAAATTTCAGACATCCACCGCACAGAGCCTTATGTTTACAGCCAGATGGTTGCAGGAAAAGAAGCCCGCCGCGAGGGTGAGGCAAAGAATTCTTGGCTTACAGGAACTGCCGCTTGGAACTTTGTTGCTTTGAGCCAGTATCTTTGCGGACTTCGCCCAAGCTATGAAGGACTTGTTGTGGAGCCTCGTCTTCCAGAGCACGTAAAGACAGCTGAAATGACACGCAAATTCCGCGGAGTTGAATACATAATCAGTGTAAAGAACAACAAGAACGACGGAGATGTAAAAGTTGAAGTTGTTTCTGGCGGAAAAGCAAACGGAACTACAGTTGTTGCCGACAATGGCGCAAAGCAGGTTAAAGTTTCTGTAACTGTAGGCTGATTAGTCTTAATGTAAAAATGCCTTTTAGCTATATGCCGTGTATTGACTGCACGGTGTATAGCTTTTTTTATTATGATTTTATGGGATTGTATTCGCCGGCGTTTTCCTTGAAAATCACATCGATAGGAACGAAAATTCTCTGCGGAATTTCTTGAAGAAGAACTTTGCTCTTGAAAATTTCGTTCACGCTTGTGTAGCCTTGGTATTCTGGACGCTGGGAAATCACGCAGTCTATGTTTCCGGTCATAAGGCCGTTTCTATTCTGTTCCTGCATATCGTAGCTTATAAGGGCGACTTTGTTTTTTCTGTTCGTGTAGCTAAGGTACTGTCCGATTATAAAGCCTTCAGTGTGGGTTGCGAATATTCCGTTTATTTCAGGCTCTGATTTGAACAGATTGTCAAGAAAGTTGAAAATTGCTTGGTTTGTGCCGTTTGGACATATTGTTTCTATGACTTGGCAGTTTGTGTCGTGCTTAAAATAATCCGTGAATCCTCTTAGACGTTCCAAAAGGTTGTATGAATCCTTGTAAAACCGGAGCACAGAAAATTTTCCGCTTCCTTTTAGGAGCTTCATTATGTGCCCTGCGCATTGTCCGCCTCTGTACGGATTCTGCGCGATTGTAATAACCGGATTTGCTTTTGGCAGAGGGGAATCTACAAAAATGTAAGGAATTTTTATCTGGCTGAGTATTTCCTCGGCTTCATGCGGAACGATTGGAACTGTTATTAAAGCCTGCAGGTTCTTTTCAAAAAGCCTTTGTGAAGCTTTTGTCATTGAGCCGCATTCAGTTCTGTCAAAATATTCAAATTCAAGCTTTATTCCGAACGTAGAAAGTTCTGATTCCGCTTCTTTCATT
This sequence comes from uncultured Treponema sp., assembly GCF_945873775.1. Classification (GTDB taxonomy): domain Bacteria; phylum Spirochaetota; class Spirochaetia; order Treponematales; family Treponemataceae; genus Treponema_D. The sequence goes on from NZ_CAMCEC010000006.1 coordinate 51,299, forward strand.
CCTTTGAAAATCATTTCCCAGTAGCCGCTTCCAGTGCCGGGCGGTGGCATTAAGACGCCAATAACTAAAGGCTTGTTCTTTTTTAATGTTCGGGCAAGCGGATTCGGCGTGTATCCGTATTTTTCGATTACGGCTTCTACCGCAAGCTTTGTTTTTTCAGATACTTTTCCTCTGTTGTGCAGAACTCTGTCCACTGTTCCGATTGAAACGCCTGATTTTTTTGCTATTTCTGTTATTGTCATAGCCGCCTCTTTTTTTGTCAAAACGTGTTGACGTACACATTTTAGCATTGTTTTTTTCGGGACGCAAATAATTTTCGATTATTTTTTATAAAAAAGTTTTGCCAGTGAAAATCGTAGTAATTTTAAATTTATTTTTGGAACTATAGTATTATTTTTATTTGTTTTTATGTATGAAAATCACTTTTTTCAGGCTGGATTATAACTAAAATTTATAAAAGAATTTGTTTGACAAATAAGCAGAACGGGTTTATATATTGATATAGTGTTAACGAACACATAAAAATTCTGTTTAACTATTTTTTTGGAGGACAAAATATGAAAAAAACAGTTTGTGCTGTGCTTGGCATGGCTTTGATTGGCGGCGCGGTTTTTACCGGATGCTCTAAGACTGGCGGCGATGTTGTAATGAATAAAGACAAGCCGCTTGTTTTCTTTAACAGACAGCCTTCTGATCCTACAACTGGCGAAATTGATATGGCTACAATGAACTGGAACAGCAAGACTTATTATGTTGGCTTTGATGCTGCTGGCGGCGGTGCTGTTCAGGGAAAGCTTATTGCTGACTATCTTGCTTCCGCAGATCCTGCTGTTATTGACCGCAACGGAGACGGAATCCTCGGATATGTTCTTTGCATTGGCGATGTCGGACACAATGACTCTAAGGCTCGTACAGAAGGAATCCGCAAGGCTCTTGGAACTTGGGACGGCTCTACAGATCCTGGAAAAGTAAAAGAAGGTTCTATTTCTGTAGGCGGAAAAACAATGAAAGTTGTTGAGCTTGAAGGAAAGGCGATGACTGGAACTGACGGTTCTACTTGGAATGCAAACGCTGCTACAGAGGCAATGGGCGGCTGGGCTACAAAGTTCGGAAATCAGCTTGATATGGTAGTTTCTAACAACGACGGAATGGCTATGGGCTGTCTTCAGGCTTCAAACTATCCGGCTGGAGTTCCAGTATTCGGATATGACGCAAACGCAGATGCAATCGAAGCAATCGGAGCTGGAAAACTCACAGGAACTGTTTCCCAGAACGTAGATGCTCAGGCAACTGCAACTCTTCAGGTTTTGCGCAACCTTCTTGACGGACTTACAGGCGAAGATGTTTATAAAAAAGGAATTTCAGAGCCGGATTCTTATGGAAACAAGATTTCTGCTCCTGTTCAGTATATTGCTTCAACAAAGGCTTTGCTTGCTGAAAACTCAGGCGTAAACATCGAAAACTGGCAGCAGTACACAGCAGGAAACCGCGATTCAGGCGTAAAGAAATCAGCAGCTCCATCAAAGAAAGTTTTGCTTACAATTTACAACTCAGCGGACAACTTCCTTTCATCTTCTTATCTTCCAGCTTTGCAGTACTATGCTCCTCTATTGAACATTGACCTTACAGTAGTTCAGGGAGATGGACAGAACGAGTCTAGCTGCCTTGACAGATTCACAAATCTTAACAATTACGATGCTTATGCAATCAACATGGTTAAGACAAACTCTGGAAGAGACTACACAGACAAGCTCAAGTACTAATAAAGTTCAACTTTGGGGCTGGATGAAAATTCTAGCCTCACTTTTAAAGGTATTTGATTTTTTTAGATTGCCATGCCCCGAAAAGGCATGGCATTTTTTAAGCAGATGAAAGAGGAGCGTTATGGACGATATAGTTCTGGAAATAAAAAATCTTTCAAAGTCATTTGCAAAGAACAAGGTCCTTGACGGTATAAATCTTACTGTAAAGAAAGGCACTGTTCTGGGGCTTATGGGCGAAAACGGAGCCGGAAAATCCACAATGATGAAATGCCTTTTTGGTATTTATGCAAAGGATGAAGGCTCAATTTCGCTTTTGGGAAAGCCCATAAACTTTAAGAATCCTAAGGAAGCTCTTGAAAATGGAGTCGCAATGGTGCATCAGGAGCTTAATCAGTGCCTTGACCGTACTGTTACAGACAACCTTTTTCTTGGCCGCTATCCAACAAGGGCGGGAATTGTTGACGAAGCTAAGATGCTCAAGGAAGCGAACAGCCTTTTTGCTTCTCTTAGCATGAATGTAAATCCAAAGACCGTTATGCGCACAATGTCTGTTTCCCAAAGACAGATGGTTGAAATTGCAAAGGCGGTTTCTTACGACGCAAAAATAATAGTTCTTGACGAGCCTACATCTTCACTTACAGAGCGTGAGGTCAGCAAGCTTTTTTCCATAGTGGACGACCTTAGAAACAAGGGAGTTTCGTTTGTTTATATTTCGCACAAGATGGATGAAATTTTCCAGATTTGCAATGAAGTCGCTGTTCTTCGGGACGGAAAGATGATTCTTTCAAAGCCTGTCGAATCAACCGACATGAACGAACTTATTTCTGCAATGGTTGGACGCTCTTTGGACAAGCGTTTCCCGGATGTGGACAATGTTCCGGGCGAGGATTTTCTTGAAGTCCGCGGACTTACCACAAAGTACGAGCCTGTTCTTGAAGATATTTCGTTTACGGTAAAGAAAGGTGAAATTTTCGGATTGTACGGACTTGTTGGTGCTGGACGCAGCGAGCTTTTGGAGTCTTTGTTCGGAATCAGAACAATCGCTTCTGGAGAAATTATAATGAACGGAAAAAAGCTTCACTTTAAAAACAGCAAGGATGCTATGGACTATAGTTTTGCGCTTGTTACCGAGGAACGTAAGCTGAACGGAATGTTCGGAAAAGACACAATCCAGTTCAACACAACGATTACAAACCTTGACAGCTACAAGACATTCGGTGTGCTTTCAAACCGTAAGATGCAGGAGGCCGCCAACCGCGAAATAAAAACCATGCATACAAAATGCGTTTCAGCTGATGAGCTTATAAGTTCTCTTAGCGGCGGAAACCAGCAGAAAGTTATAATCGGAAAATGGCTTGAGCGGCAGCCGCAGGTGTTTTTGCTTGACGAGCCTACACGCGGAATTGACGTTGGCGCAAAGTATGAAATCTACCAGCTGATTATAAACATGGCAAAAGAAGGAAAGACAATAATCGTTGTTTCAAGCGAAATGCCTGAAATCTTGGGCATTACAAACAGAATCGCCGTTATGTCTAACCACCGCCTTGCAGGAATTGTAAATACAAAAGAAACGGATCAGGAAGCCTTGCTTAGGCTTTCTGCAAAATACTTATGATTACTAGGAGCAAGCAAATGAACGAAAAAGCATCTGTTGCAGAAATAAAGACTTTGGATGAAGACGAAAAACTCCGCGGATATTCCGAAACTCTGCATAATCTTCGGAAAGATGGAGTGAAAAAAATCGCCGACTTAAAACAGGAAATTTTTTCACTTAAAAAAAGCAAGATGATTGATTCTGCAGAAAAGCAGCGTCTGATTTCAGAAAAAAAAGATGGAATTGAAAAAGCCAAGGAAGTAGCGGCAAAAAACAAGGCGGAAGAAATCCGTGTTGAAAAAGAAGCCGTTGCCTATGCGAACACAATTTCAAAGGAATACATCGCGCAGGTTGTTCTCTCTGAAAATGAATCCATTGCAAAGCATAAGCAGGATTTTGCGCAGGAAGTATTGAAGATAAAATCTGAATCTGCTGAAAAAGAAAGCAAACTGAAGTCTTCTGGAATGGATTCCGCCGCTTTAAAAGAAGAAATCGCGACTCTTAAATATGAAACTAAATCTTCTTTGTTCGATGCAAAAAGCCGCTTGTCTTCCGCAGTTGGAAGATGCAAGGACGCAAAAAATCAGGCTTTTGTAAATCACGTTCAAAAAAACAGAAGCCTTCGCAACGGAAAAAACAAGTTTTCAGAAGACTTTGTGCTTAACTTGAACGACTACATTTACAAGTTCAAGCCTTCAAAGTTTTTCCTTGACAATGGACTTTACCTTGCGATTCTTGTGTTCTTTATAGTCTGCATTATCCTTGCTCCTATTTCTGGAAACGGAAATCTTCTTTCGCTTCCGAACATATTTACAATTCTTGAGCAGTCTTCAACCCGTATGTTCTATGCGCTTGGAGTTGCGGGGCTTATTCTTCTTGCCGGAACAGACTTGAGTGTAGGCCGAATGGTTGCTCTTGGAGCGGTTGTTACAGGTCTTGTGCTTCATCCGGGACAGAATATTGTTACTTTCTTTGGAATGGGACCTTGGGATTTTACTGCGATTCCTATGGCTGTCCGCGTAATAATGGCTTTGTTTTCTTCTGTGTTCCTTTGTGTGCTTTTCAGCGCGTTTGCCGGCGTTTTTTCAGCAAGGCTCAAGATTCATCCGTTTATTTCAACTCTTGCAACTCAGCTTATTATCTACGGACTTTTGTTCTTTGGAACAAGCGGAACTCCAGTCGGCTCGATTGACAGCGGAATCAAGGACGTTTTCGGCGGAAGATGGGTTCTTGGAGTTATAAACGGCGAGCTTGTTACATTCCCGAAGTTGATTATTCCTGCCGCAATTGCAATTGTTGTCGCCTGGTTTATCTGGAACAAGACAACGTTTGGAAAAAATATGTATGCTGTAGGTGGAAACGCAGAAGCTGCAAGTGTAAGCGGAATCAGTGTTTTCAAGGTAACTTTGGGCGTATTCATTATGGCTGGAATTTTCTACGGATTCGGCGCGTTCTTTGAAGCTTTCAAGGCAAACGCCAGCGCAGGAACAGGGCAGGGCTATGAGCTTGATGCTATTGCTGCTTGTGTTGTAGGCGGAATTTCATTTAACGGCGGAATAGGAAAAATTGGCGGCGCAGTTCTTGGTGTTATAATATTCACAAGCCTTACTTACTGCCTTACGTTCCTTGGAATTGACACGAACCTTCAGTTTGTATTCAAAGGATTTATAATTATTGCGGCGGTTGCGCTTGACAGCATAAAGTATCTTAAGCGGAAATAACTGCATATAGCTTTAAAATTATTTTACTCTGAATAACTTTCCTCCAATTTTGCACCTTTGGGGCTTTTAGCTTCAAGGGTGCGTCTTTTTATGATATTGTAATTCCTCAGTTTAAGTGTGGAAACTTTTTTACGATTTGATTTGTTTTGAAGCCTGAATGTTGATTTTATATTTTATTGTCATTATCGGGCTAGACCCGGTAATCTATATTCGACATTTGGAAATATGAATGATTTAAAAATAAAAAAAGACACTAAGAAAACTTAGTGCCTGCTTGGGGAGTGAAGGATTCGAACCTACGAAGGAAAACCAACAGATTTACAGTCTGCCCCCTTTGACCACTCGGGAAACTCCCCGATGAAAGCTGCTTGTAGGACTTGGACCCACGACCCCGAGATTACAAATCACGTGCTCTACCAACTGAGCTAAAGCAGCAGATAATCAACTTGCCATTAATCAAGCTGATGAAAAGACTATATACTATAGCACATTTTGTGTCAATAACTTTAGTTTAAAATTTGCATTTTTTTTTATTTTTTTTAATTCTTGCAATCAACGAATAAAATTTGTTAAATCCATATTTGTGTGGTATAATTTTTTCAATAAAAACAAACAAGCTTTGAGTTATTAGGAGTGCAAGATAAATGCCTGTTTCGCCTTATATAAAGGAAACAATGACTAGCAAAACTGCTGGCGTAATTAGAAAAATGTTTGAGGAAGGCCTTGAACTTAAGAAAAAATACGGAGAAGACAATGTCTTTGACTTCAGCATAGGAAATCCGGATTTAGATCCGCCGGAAGAAATTTTTGAGTGCATAGAAGAGCTTGCAAAAAAGCGTGAAAAAAATTTCCATGGATATATGCCGAATCCTGGCTATCAGTTTGCAAGAGAGGCGATGGCAAAAAAAACGGAATCTGAACAAGGCGTTCCCGTTGACTTTAGCTGTGTTGTAATGTCTGTTGGCGCGGCTGGAGCTTTAAACAGTCTTTTTAAGGCGATTGTTTCTGAAGGCGACAATGTTATAGTTCCTTCTCCATTTTTTACAGAATACAGGCACTATGTCCATAATTACGGCGGAAATTTAATTGAAGTTCCTGCAAAGCCTGATTTTTCGCTTGATGTGGATGCGATTGCCGCCGCTTTAACAGAAAAAACTGCCGCTGTTCTTATAAACAGCCCGAATAATCCGACTGGACGCATTTATTCAAAGGAAGAAATAAAAAAACTTGCCGATGTTTTGGAGCTTCATGCAAAAAAATGCGGAAGAAAACCATATCTTGTGTGCGACGAGCCTTACCGCGCGATTGTTTACGACGGAAACTCTGTTGCCCCTGTTTTTCCGGTTTATGACAGCGCAATTATTGTAACTTCGTTTGCAAAAAATTTAAGTCTTCCGGGTGAAAGAATCGGCTACATTTGTGTAAATCCTGCCTGCCCTGACAAAGATGAAGTTGTCGCCGCTTGTATTTTTACAACAAGAATTTTGGGCTATGTAAACGCTCCGGCTTTTTTTCAGCGTGTGGTTGCAAAAACTTGGAATGTAAAGGTTGACTATTCTCTTTACAAAAAACGCCGCGATATGCTTATGGATGTGCTGGACGAAGCTGGAGTTGAGCATATTGTTCCAGAAGGCGCGTTTTATATGTGGTGCAAGGCTCCAGAATCTTTTGGTGCGGATGATATGGCTTTCTGTGATTACTTAAAGAAATACAATATTCTTTCTGCTCCGGGAAGCGGCTTTGGCGGAAAGGGCTGGATTCGGCTTGCATACTGTGTGAGCGAAAAATCAATTGAAAATTCAAGAAAGCCTTTTGTAAAGGCAATGAAAGATTTGGAGGAAGAAAAATGAAAATTTTAATGGTTACGGCGGAAACAGTTCCTTTTGCAAAGACAGGCGGACTTGCGGACATGGTGAGCGCACTTGCCATTCAGCTTACAAAAATGGGGTATGATGTAAAAATTGTTATGCCGCGCTACTATAAAATCGACAGAAGCAAGCTTGTAAAGCTTGAAGGTCCTATGGCGATTGCCGCTGGAACAGTTGAAACTTGGTCGGCAGTTTACACAACAACAATGCCGGGCTGCGAAAAACTTCCTGTTTATTTTATTGACCACGAGCAGTGCTTTGGAAGAGACGGAGTTTATGGTGTTCCTTCTGAAACTGATTTCCACGACAACCCTTATAGATTTGCTGTTCTTTGCCACGGAGCGTTTCAGCTTTGCCGCAAGCTTGGCTGGTTTCCTGATATAATTCATTGCCACGACTGGTCAACTTGTCTTGCTCCGGTTCTTTTAAAGCATGTTTGCCGTTACTGCGGATTTGAAAAAACTGCGAGCGTTCTTACAATTCACAATCAGGGCTACCAAGGCCAGTATTCAAAAAATTCGTTTCCAGCTCTTGGAATTGACTGGGGGCTTTATTATGGCGCGGGCTTTGAGCATGACGGCGGAATAAATTTCTTGCAGGCTGGAGTTTCTTCTTCAGACATGATAACGACAGTTTCCCCGACTTATGCGCATGAAATTCAGACTGCGGAAGGCGGATTCGGAATGGACGGACTTTTGCGCGCAAGGGCTGATGTTATAAAAGGAATCTTGAACGGCGCAGATTTGCGTCAGTGGAATCCAGAAATCGACAAAAAAATTCCTGCGACTTATTCAGCAAGAAACATGGCAGGAAAAGCAAAGTGCAAGGAAGAGCTTCAGAAAAGAATGGGACTGGAAGTAAATCCTGACATTCCTGTAATTGGAATTGTTACACGCCTTGTAGATCAAAAGGGCATTGCTGAAATTTTTGCTCCGACTTACGGCTCGATTTACCAAATTTGCACGGACATGAAAGTTCAGTTTGCAATTCTTGGCAGCGGTGAAAGCTGGTGCGAAAATGAAATTTGCGCTTTGCAGTCAAAACTTCCGAACCTTAGAGCCTATATTGGATATGACGATGCTTTGAGCCACCTTATTGAAGCCGGAAGCGATTTCTTCCTTATGCCATCAAAGTATGAGCCGTGCGGCTTGAATCAGATTTATTCAATGCTTTATGGAACTTTGCCAATTGTAAGAAAAACTGGCGGACTTGCGGACACTGTTGACAACTACAATCAGCAAACTGGCGAAGGCACAGGATTTGTATTTGAACAGCTTACTCCGCGTGCTATTTATGATACTGTTGGCTGGGCTGTCTGGGCGTACTACAACAAAAAAGACCACATCAAAAAAATGCAGCAAGCCGGAATGAAAAAAACATTTGGCTGGGACGAGGCTGCGGAAAAATATGTTCAGGTTTATAAAGAGGCTTTGGGACGAGGCTGCGGAATAAGACAGTAAATTCTTTGAGCCAGCCAATTGAATTTTTCTCTTGAACTGGCTCTAATTGCTAAACGCCGCGCAATATGATAATCTAAAGCTCACTTTTTTAACTTGAGGAATCAAATGGCAGAAGAAGAATTTGACAGCAACAAGACTTTTTTGGCGTCAGTGGAACGCTCAAAGCAGATAGAAGCAGATATTCAAGTGAATCCGCAGAAATACAGGGTTCTTACTGGCGACCGTCCGACTGGAAATCTTCACATCGGGCATTATTTTGGCTCTTTGCAGAACAGAGTGCGCCTTGCAAAACTTGGCGTGCCTACAATGATTCTTATTGCGGACTATCAGGTTCTTACTGACCATGATGCGTTTGATAAAATCAGCCAGAACACAAAGCAGCTTGTAATCGATTATCTTGCCGCCGGAATTGAGCCTGGTGAAAATGTTATAATTTATCCGCATAGCTACATTCCGGAATGCAACCAGCTTATGCTGCCGTTTATGACTTTGGTGAGCAATGCAGAGCTTTCAAGAAATCCGACTGTAAAAGAAGAAATTGCGAGCGCGGGACTTACAAATGTGAATGCTGGAATGTACACATATCCGATTCATCAGGCGTGCGACATCCTTTTCTGCAAGGGAAATGTTGTTCCTGTTGGAAAAGACCAGCTTCCGCATATTGAGCTTACACGGAATATTGCAAAGGCTTTCAACCGCAAATTCTGCAAGAACCGCGAACCTGTTTTTCCTTTGCCGCAAGCATTGCTTTCAAAAACTCCGAGCATCCTTGGTCTGGACGGAAGCCAGAAAATGAGCAAAAGCCGTGGAAACGCAATTTTCCTCTGCAGCACAGAAGACGAAACTGCTTCGCTTATAAAGAAAGCAAAAACTGATTCTGAGCGCGTTATAACTTATGATCCTGAAAATCGCCCGGAAGTCGCAAATCTTCTTATGCTGATTTCTCTTTGCACAAAAGAAGAACCGGCGGCAATTGCTGAACGGATTGGAGAAAAGGGAAGCGGCGAGCTTAAAAAAGTGCTTGCAGAAGCCTTGAATGAAGAGCTTCGTCCTTTGAGACAAAAACGGGCAGAACTTGAAAAAAATCCTGACTACATAAGGAAGGTTCTTCTTGACGGCGTGGAAAAAGCGCGCGCGATTGCAATAAAAACTTTGGATGAAGTTCGCGAAGCCATGAACATGAAAATTTAACTTTGGTTGCAAAAAAATCCTGCTGCAAAAACGGCAGGATTTATTTTGTAGATTAAAAAAATCTTGTACAAGTTAACTATAAAAATACTAAAAATTTGACGTATTATATTGCATTTTGTATCATATAGAATAGAGGCAAAATAATGAATCTGGAAGTAAAAGAACTTTCCATGTCTGATGGAAATGTAAATTTTGTTTATCATTGGATTCCAGCGGAAACTGAAGCTGTTGTGGTTTTAAGCCACGGAATGGCTGAGCACGCTGCCCGTTATTCTTACTTTGCGGAATTTCTTGCAAAAAATAAAATCGCGCTGATTGCTGAAGATCACAGAGGACACGGAAAAACCGGTCTAAAAGCTCAGTCTGACGGAACTGGAACGCTTGGTTTCCTTTCTGATAAAGACGGGTTCAACCGGGTAACAGAGGATATTCACGAAGAAATTTTGTATGCAAAAAAACTTTTCCCCGGAAAAAAGGTTTTTCTTTTGGGACATAGCTTTGGTTCGTTTATTGCCCAAAATGTAATTGAAAAATATGGAACTGAAATTGACAAGGCTGTTCTTTGCGGAACTGCTGGCCCTAGGCCTTTGACTGTTGCCTTTGCAAATTTTATTGGCGGAATTATAAAGTTTTTTGAAGGTGCAAAAAAGCAAAGCCGCTTTATGAATTTCTTAACGTTCGGACTTTCAAATTCAAAAATAAAAAATCGCCGCACGGAATTTGACTGGCTTTCAAGGGACAAAGATGAAGTTGACCTTTATATAAAAGATGAACTTTGCGGATTTGATGCTACAAATGGATTTTTGTGCGACATATATTCAGGGTTGCGCCAAATTCACAAAAAATGCAATATTTTTAAAATCCCAAAAGAACTGCCGGTTTTTCTTGTTGCTGGAACTGCAGATCCTGTTGGTTCTTACGGAAAGACTGTAAAAAAACTTTTTGACTGCTATAAAAAATCCGGCATGAAAAATGTTTCAATTCGGCTTTACGAAGATGCGCGCCATGAGCTTTTTAACGAAATAAACCGTGAAGAAGTTATGGACGACATTCTGCGGTTTTTGCAAAGTTAGTTTTTCTGCTCGGCTTCCTGCTGAATGTGAAGTCTTCTGGTTCTTTTTGCGCGTTTTGTTTTTACTTGAATTCCTGCGTCCTGCAAAAGTTTTCGCACTGCAAAATCGAGTTCCGTTCTCTGCGGATTTATCGGAAGCACAAAATTCCTGCAGATTGCCCAGGTTCTTTTGTAAAGTTCCGACGCTGAATATTCGCTTTGAACTTCAAGCTTCCAGTCAGTAAGCTGCTCAACAAAATCCTTTAAGAGAAAATAAAGCCGCTCGCCAAGCCTTGAGTCGTGGTTTTGCTTTACGAACTCATCTAATTTTTTTAAATTCTCAAGATATGACTTTGCGAATTTCTTATTTTCAAGAATTAAATTTGAAGCTGCCGGCTGAAGATATTCGTACAAATCTGTTTCCAAAGCGGCATTTACAATTTCAAATGAATGCCCGCCGTTTATTATTTTTAAGAATTCTTCCGTGAGCCTTGAAGGAGAAACTGGCGACAAAAGTGGGGCAGATGTTCTGATTTTCTTTTTTAACTTGTGCGGAAGCTTGCAGCCTGTTGTTGCTCCGTATTTTACAGCTCTTAGCATTCTTACAGGATCTTCTATAAAAATTCTATCAATTGGAATTACAGGTCTTACGATTCTTTTTTTTATGTCTTCAACTCCGCCTACATAGTCAATAATCTGCTGCTTTATAGGATCGTAGTAAAGCGCGTTCAATGTGAAATCCCGGCGCAGCACATCTTCGTCCATAGAGCCGAATGCGTTTCCGATTGAGCCGTCTATAATTGAACGGAATGTGCTGACTTCAAAAATTTTTGTTCCAAAGAAAATATGCACAAGCCTGAACCGCTTTCCGATAATGCGTGAATTCCTGAAAATTTTTTTTATGCGGCTTGGAGTAGCGTCTGTTACAATATCAAAATCCTTTGGCGTTCTGCCTCCAATAAGATCTCTTACAGCTCCTCCGACAATATAAGAGTCAAAACCGTTTTTCTTTAAGCAATCGATGATAAAAATAGCGTCCGGATCTATTGATTCCCGTTTTATGCAATGCTCTTCTTTTGTATAAACAACGGCTTTTTTTACTGGATTTCCTTTTTCATCTGTAGAATATCTAACTAACACAGTGCGACTATTTTAATGTTCAAATGTTTTGAAGTCAATTACCTGAAAATTATTCATTTAAAGCGGAAATATTTTTATTTGTTTACCGTTATTTTGTCTATTATTATGCTGACTTCTTCAATTAAAATTCCTGTGTATTTTTCGATGTTTTCGATTATGTATTGCTGAAGGCTGTGAATTTCACCTGTGAGCTGGCGGCCGAACGGAACATCGATTGTGATTATGAGCCTGTATCCGCGGCTGTCTGTTTTTATTGAAAGTTTTTTTATCCTGATTTCCTGCGAGAATTCGTTTATGCAGTGCATTGCCATCTGGCTGAGCGCGGCTTCTGAAATTTCAATTCTGCCTTTTTTGCTGAACTCTGGAGTTACAATTGATTTTTCCATCACCGAAGTTTCTTTCTTTAAAAATTTGAGTTTGCTTTTGTTTGCAATGTCTCTAAGTGAATTATGGAAAATTTGCGAATAGCTTTTTTTTACTTCAATAGCCGGAACTGGAATTACGTGCTTGCCTTCGATTTGCCTTGAGCGGATTGCCTTTTCAATTTCTTCGCGGTTTGCAATGTCTTCAATTTTGATTATTTTTGACGGCAGTGGAATCTGAAGCCTTGTGGCGATTTTTCCTGCCATTTTTTCACTTGTTCCGATTATGAGAAGTTTTTTGATTTTATTTTTTTGCAGAGCCTTTGCAACATCATCTCGGTGCTGCTTGTCATCAAAAAGCGCAATTCTTACAGCTCCCATGTATGTTTTTTCGTGCTTGGCAGTTTTTCCCGCAAGAATTTTATCGTCCTTTATGAGAAGTCCGTCGTCAATAATTGCTTCGATTCCGTATTTTTGCGCAAGAAGTTTTGCACGGAAACTTTTTCCTGTTCCGCTTTCACCGACAAGCGCGAAAACTGTAAGACCTGTATGCATCATTTTTGAAATAAAATTCATATATTAAATTATAAATTCAGCAGTGGGAATTTTCAAGAAATTTTCTATAAATTTTTTAAATAAAGGCGGAATCTCTGCCTGAATTTCATTTGGAAGCAAAAGAGGATTGCCTTTTGGAAATTCAAGTTTCCTGGCATGAAGAAAAAATCCGCAGCTAGAAAATTCTCCGTCTGGAATTTTTGCTCCGCCATAAAGTTTGTCTCCCAAAAGCGGAAAGCCACGGCTTGCGCAGTGAATTCTAATCTGATGTTTTTTTCCAGTTTCTATTTGGATTTTTGCAAGTGAAATTTCTTTTCCGCAGAATGTTCCTTGCGCAATTTTTTTTACTTTTGTACAGGCTGGTTTTTCTTCAATCGTGTCGCAAATTGCAAGCTCATTTTCCGGGAGAATGTTTTCAACAATTGCAAGATAAGTTTTTTTTATGCTGTGATTTTTTATGTTTTCAGAAAACCATTTTGCGCCTTGCAGACTTTGGGAAAATGCGACAAGTCCTGTTGTGAATTTGTCAATTCTATGAAGCGGTCCCGGCCTGAATGAAAGGGAAGCGGTTTGCGTGTTTTGCGCGACAAAATCAGCGAGGCAGAAACTTGAGTTTTTTGAAGGCTGAACTTCAATTCCGCTTTGCTTGTTTATTATCCATAAGTGCTCATTTTTGAATGCAGTCTGAACTGAAAAAAAATCATGAGCTTTTGTCGTTTCATTTTTTTCAGTTTTATTTTCATTTTCTTTTAGTAAAAAATCTGCTATGAAAATTTTATCTTTGCTTTTGATTCTGTCTTCTGGAGATGATTTTTTGTTGTTCAGCTTTATCAACGTTTTTCTTATGAGCTTGAAAATATTTTCTGGCTGAATTCCTTTTGACTCAAATATGCGTTTTGCAGCCTTGTCCAGCCGTCTTCCGTCATCGTCCTCCTTTGCTTCAAATTCTATAAATTCCATGCTCCGATTATAGAATAATTTATGCTTATATGCTATAATTCTGCACATGAATTTAAAGGAACAGCTCCATTTGTTTTTTTCTCAGCCTGCTTTTTTGGCGTGCTTATTCAGCTGGCTGTCTGCTCAACTTGTAAAAACTCTTATAAAGCTTTTCTCTGGAAAAGTTCATAGTTTAAAAGAATTGTTCGAACTGCTTTTGTGGCGTACAGGAAGTATGCCGTCTAGCCATTCCGCGCTTGTAGCTACGCTTTGCACTACAATTGGCTTTCGCTCCGGCGTTAATAGCGATGTTTTTATTCTTTCGCTTGGTTTTTATTTGGTTACAATCCGCGATGCTGTTGGAGTACGCCGCGCAAATGGACTTCAGGCTGCAATGCTCAATAAAATAGGCCGTCTTCTTGCTGCAAAAAATATAATTGAAGAAGTCAAGCCAATAAAGGAAGTTCAGGGACATACTCCGGCGGAAGTTATTATTGGTTCGTTGCTTGGCTTTTTTATTGGACTTGCATTCAGTGTTTAAAATGAAGCCTAGCAAAGTAAAAATTTCATTTTCGATTGCGGCGGTTTGTTCCGCTTTTATTTTTCTCTTTGTCTTTAGGAGCATTCCTGTTTTTAGAATTTGGGACAGCTATAAAGTTGTTTATGCAGACAAATCTATTCCAGAGGAAAAAGTTCTTTCATATCTTGAAAACGCAGGCTGCCAGAATATCATAAGTCTTGGCAGGCAGCAGATTCCATTAGTTTCAGACTTTACGCCTGTTCTTCCAGATTCTTGCAATGAATATTTGACAAGCCGGCTTGGATATTTTTTTGACTATTCAAAATCTTTTTTGCTTTATTATGTTCCGAATGGCTCGGGTCAGCAAATTTTAAAAGCCTTGGAAAATCTTTCGCAGGAAACAGGGCTTCAAGCTGGAATAGACGGAATTCAGCAGTATCCGTTTGCAGTTCCTGTTGTTTGCATTATTGTTTTTCTTGCGTTTGCTTATTTGTCTAAAAATAAATTTCCGTTTTTTTTCTCTGCTTGCTTTAGTTTGATTTTGTCCTTTTCAAAGCCGTTTTATCCTGTTGCGGCGGCGGTTGTTCTGTATATGCTTTCATGCTATTTGGCTCAGCGGATTTGGGGAAGAAAAAAAGCTTTTTCGGTGCTTAAAAAAAATCCGTATTTTATAATTCCGCTTGCAGTTTCATTTTTGATTGCCTTGCTTTCTGGATGGCAGGAAGGCTTTCTTATGATTTTGTGCGGACTGGCTTCTTGCTCATCTCTTTTTCTTTTTGGAACTTTTGAATCTTTTATGGATTCAAGAAATTCTTTTAAAACTATAAAGATTTTTTCTGCGCCTCAGCTTCCGCTTATGTATCCTGCAACGGCTTTTCATACGCTTCTTTGCCTTGCGCCTTTGCTTGTTTTGCTTTTTTGTTTTATTTTCTCTTCCAATTTCAGTTTTACTTCTGGAAAAAATGTTTCGCTTCCTGTTCCTGTGGAATCTTCTTCGGAAAGTTCAATTCCGTCGTTAAAAGATTTTTACAGCTGGGCTTGGAATGTGGAGTCGTTTCCGTACAAAAACTTAAACAAAAATTCCGGCTTTGAAAATGTGCAAGAGGGAAGCGTTGTTTCTGTTCCTCGTTTTGAAGAAAAAAACGGCAGGATTTTTCAGGCGGATTCAATTGTGATGAAATTCAATTCGGATTTTAAAAACCGCATTGATAAAAAAATTGAATCTCTTGGCTACAATGCAATTGAAAAACTGATGTTGAAGCAAGGAGAAAATACGAGCGTTGCATACAGCTCAAAGGAAAATATTTCCAGACGGCCTGATGGATTCAGCGCGAGTTTGATTTTATCATGCCTTTTTGTGCCGGTTTTTCTTTTGCTTTTGTACGTAATAAAATCGAACCGGCGCAGAAGTTTGTAAGCTGATTTTTTGAAAAAAAGTTTGCTGGCTGTTTTTCGGTCAGCTTTGGGAAAAAAGATAAATGAAGACTGTTAATAATTTTGTTTTGCCTGGACATCCGATGTTTCAGGATTCTGTGAGAGCTTTTTTGCCGAGGAAAGTTGTAATTCCATTTAGGCAGTCGTGCGAGGCGGAGTATTCCTGCGGATTTCAGCCTGGCGATATTGTGAGGGAAGGTCAGATAATCGCTTCTCCAAAAAATTTTGCGGATGGTGCGAACATTCATTCTTCCGTTCCAGGAAAAATACTTTCGATTTTTAAATGTACGCTTCCTAATGGAACTTTGGGAAATGCGGCGGAAATCTCTACAGACGGTGCGTTTTCGTATCTTGGAAAAAAGCTTCCTTCTGTTGACTGGAATTTTTTGAACACAGAAACTTTGCTTGAAGAATTTAAGGTGAAGGGAATTGTAAACACATTCAGAAAAAAAACGGAATCACTTTGCGCCCAGATAACTCGTGGAAATCTTGTAAAAGAGCGTTTTGTAATCGTCAGAATGTTTGATGAAGATCCAAGCCGATTTACAGACAGTTTCATTGCAAAGAAATTTACTTCGGAAGTTGTTCAGGGTGCGTTGATTTGCTGCAAAGCTTTTAGCGCAAAAGGAATTGTTTTTGCTTTGCCTAAGAAATCTGACATTGAAATTTCCACAGAGTTTTTTGGCAATGTTCCTTTTTTGTTTGTAAATGCTGATACAGAAAAGTATCCTTGCGGCTTTATGCAGAATTTGATTAGAACAATTCGCAATGCTTCCAAAAATTCAGAATTTTCAAAAGTAAACAGCAAGTGCCTTTTTTTAGATCCTGAAACTGCACTTTCAGTTTTTGAAGCAGTTGTAAAAGGAATTCCTGTTATTGAGCGTTACGTCCATGTGCATGGAAGCTGCTTGAAATCCGTTGGAATGTTCAAGGCAAGAATCGGAGCCTCTATAAAAAGTCTTGTTGAGCAATGTGGCGGATTTAAAATTTCTCCTTCAAAAATTGTTGTAAACGGAATGATTACAGGAATGGTGGCTTCAACTTTGGATATTCCGATTACAAAATCTATAAAGTCTTTGGAATTTGTTCCTGCCACGGAGCTTTGCATTCAAGATGAAAAAAACTGCATAAGATGCGGAAAATGCAGAAATGTATGCCCTGAAGGGCTTTCGCCGGATTTGCTTTACAAGCATCTTGTTGAAAATTATCATCTTCCAAAAGAAATTTGCGCTACAAGTTTGCTTTGTTCCCATTGCTCAGTCTGCAACAGCGTTTGTCCTTCGCGCCTACCTTTGAGCCAGACAATAGCTTTATTATAAGGAAAAAAAATGACAAATATAGAGTTGAAAAAACATTGTACAAAAATAACATTGAATCCGTTTGCAAGCGCATCTTATTCACTTGGAACAATTTCATTTGTGATGATTGCGCTTCTTCTTGTGCAAGTCGCTATGCTGGCATTTTCAAAAAGCTTTGAATCTCTTGTTGTGCTTTTGTTTGCTTTGTTTGCTTCGGTTTGCGCGGAAGCTGCTTTTTATTTTTCTAAGCGGACTGAAAAACATACTTGGAGAATTTCTGTAATACAAGGCTTGATTGCAGGACTTTTGATTCCTTCGGTTTATCCAGTATATGCGGTTTTTGCCGTTGTGTTTTTTACATTGCTTCTCGGAAAATTTGTATTTGGAAACTTTGCTTCGTCCTGGGCTAATCTTGTTGCGCTTTGCATTGTTATTTTGTATTTTCTGAATCCTTCTGCGTTTCCTCCATTTGCTGTTTCTGCGCAGGATCTTCAGGCAAGAAATGCGGCGCTTTCCCTGATTCAAAATGGAACAGTTCCTTTGCTTGAACTGGATTCTTCAATCACAGAATTTTTGAATAGCTACGTATTTAAGTTTTTTGGAATTTCAATTCCAGACGGATATGTAAGCTTGTTTTGGGACAATGGTTCTGTGATTCCGGCTTTTAGATTCAACTTTATAACTTTAGTTTCTTCCATTATATTGATTTCGTTTGACATGGTGGATTGCATTTTTCCTGCGGTTTTCCTTTTTGTCTATTCATTTTTGGTGAGATTTTTGCTTCCGTTTTTTATAGGCGGAATTCCATTTCAAGGCGACATCTTGCTTGCTCTTCTTACAAGCGGAACTTTGTTTTGCACGCTTTACCTTTTGCAATGGTACGGAACTTTGCCAATGACTTTGTGGGGAAAAATTCTTTACGGAACTTTTGCCGGGCTGATTGGCTTTCTTATAATCGGAAGCGGAACTTCTTCTGCAGGCTATGTTTTTTTGATTCTTGTTATAAATTTGCTTTCTCCTGTGATTCAATTTTTTGAAGATAAAAAACTGTACGAAAATGTCTCCAAAAAACTTGTTCCGCGCCTAAAGGAAATCAGCGAGGTTTAAAATGCTTGAAGATGAAATTGAAACTGTAGACAATGAAAAAAAACTTTTTTATAAAACGCTTCTTATAAAATGCGGAATTTTCTGCGGAATCCTTGCAGGCTTTTTTGCAATTTTGGTTGTGTTCACTTTGCTTGGAAGAAATTCCTGGAAGAACGGACTGAAAAAAGAAACTGCTCAAGTTCTAAAAGATAACGGCATTGAAAATATTCAGCTTGGAAACTGGGTGAAAATAAAAACTGCGCTTACAGTTTCGGCTTCTGTGTATGAAGCGTTTTCTGAAAATAATAAAAATGAAATGTATGCTGTGATTATCCGTGTTCCAACTTTGTACGGACCAGTTCCTGCTGTTTTCATTTATTCAAATAAAAACGGAGCGCAGTTTATTGGTTTTTCACACATTGCAGGAAAAACAAATTCTCATATAAAAGCGAATTCGGAAAATTCTCAAATTGAATACTGGAAAAATAAAATACCAGCGATTATAAATACAAAATTTTCCCGCTGAATTTGACTGCTTTTTTGGAAGGTTAAAATGAAAAAAAACGAGCTTTATATTTATATACCGCTTTCATTTGCGCTTCTTCTTCCTGTTCCTGGAAGATTTGCTTATGGACTGATTATGATTTTTCTGCTTTATCTTATGTCTGTTTGCGGAATTCTTTTTAAGAAGTTTGCCGTTAAATTTTTTAATGCCGAGCTTCACAATGTGATTGTAACAATTATGCTTGTTTCTCTTTGCATTCTTGTCCGCCAGCTTGTGATAATTTTTTCGCCTCTGACTGCATTTGTTTTAGGAATTGCTTTTTTTATGCCGGCTTTTACTTCTTTTATTCTTGGAAACTTATATTCTTCTTCTGATTTGCCGGTTCTTTTTGAATTGAAAAATGTCCTTGTAAAGTGCAGTTTCTTTTGTGTTTTTGCGCTTGTGTTTTTCTTTATAAGAGATGTCTTTGGATACGGAACAATTTCTTTTCCTTCAGCAAACGGAATTTTTGAAATTCTGATTTTCAGTGCGGAAAATAAAATTTTGCCTTTTTCATTTTTAGCTTCAATTCCTGGAGCAGTTGTCCTTTTGCTTTTATTCAACACATTGTTTTTCAAAATAATTTCGGCTTTTGAAATCATAGAAACTTCACAGGTGGACTAAAATGTTTTCAGTATTTTTCTATTATATTTCTTATGCGTCTGTAGTTTTAGTTTATGGAATTGGAATGGAGCGGGCAGTGTTCCTTTCTGGAAATAAAAATCCGCTTTGGCTAAAAGCTATAAAAATGCTTATAACGGCAAGTTCTGTTTCCGCCTTGTCTTATCTTTTTGTAAATTCACTTTTAGTTCCCGCTGAACTTTCAGAACTTTATCCGTTTGCGGTTCTCTTGATTTTTATTCCTGTGTCAGTTTTTATAGAAGCGATTGTCAGGATAACCACAAAAATCAGCGCAGTTGAATTTTCTATTTCTCTTCTGTTTATTTTTGTCGGTCTTACAGAAAGCGCATCTCTTGCTGAATGCGTTTTTATAACTTGCATTTGTGTGCTTTCATTTTTTATTTTTATACCTTTTGTTTATTCTCTTTGCAGAAAATTTGATCTTTACGGCGGAAGAACTGAAAGCTCAAGAAATAATTTTATTCTTGCAAGCATTGCGATTATCATGCTGATTCTTTTGTGCTGGAATGTTTCATGGTTGAATAAAGGAGTTTTTCAATGGTAGCGGCGATTCTTTTTGGACTTCTTTTTATAATTGTTGTTTCTTTTGTCTGCGTTTTTATTTTTTATATTTTGTCTCCTTCGCTAAAAAAACAGGAAATTCCTTTTGAGAATTCTTTGATTTCCGAAACAGAGCTTTTGGAAAAATCTAGCTTTGAAGAATTTCCAGCGGCTACAGAAAATAAAGCTATTGTGTTATGTTCGCCTGAAAAAAAGTGCGGAGAAAAAAGAATTGATTATAATGGTCCTAAAAACTGCGCTTTGTTCTTTTCTGCTTTTGACACAGAATACAATTGCAAGTTTATTTGCGCAGGATTTGGAGACTGCATAAAATCTTGTCCGCGCGGCGCATTGTCTATAAAAAACAAGACAGCTGTTGTAAGCAGTCTTTGCAACGGCTGTGGAAAGTGCATTGATTCTTGTCCGCATAAAATTATAAAGCTGATTCCTGCCACAACTAAAAAAGCTGCATTTTGCAATTCACCTTTTTCTGAAAAAACGGAATGCTCGGAATTTCTTGCTGAAAAAGAAATCTTGCCTTTGGATAAGAGAGGCTTTAAATTCTGGAAAAAGTGCTATACAATATTCTGCAAAAGGTAAGCTGCTTTAATGAAGAGTAAATTCTGTCTTGTTTTAAATGCCGATTTAGAAAGTTCTGATGAAACTGTTTCGCTTGAAAAAAACTATCAGAATGTTTTTAAACCGTTGCTTTCATTTTTATATTCTCATAAAGACTTCTTTCTTACTATTGGATTTTCAGGACCGCAGCTTGCACATTATGAAAAAAAACACCCGGAATCAATAGAGCTTCTTCATGAACTTTCCTCTAAAAGGCAGATTGAAATAATCGGCGGCGGATATTATTCTCCGATTTTTCCTTTGCTTTTGCCAATGGACAGAAGCGGCCAGATTGAAAAAATGAATTCGCTTGTCCGTTCAACAATCGGAAAACGTCCGTGCGGAATGACTTTGTTTGGAAGCATTTGGGATTCTTGCCTTGTTTCAACTTTTCAGTCATGCGGAATGGAATATATTTTTCTGGACAGTTCTCTTGTTCCAAAAAAACATTTAAAGTGCTGTCCTCTGATTGCAAGCGAGCAGGGAAGAAGCATAAAAATTTTCCCGTCCTATAAAAATTTATTTCCGCTTGAAAATGAATCTTGCCAAGAATGGACTTCAAGGATAAAAACTTTTGCTTCAAAAATTAAGCCTGAACAATTTTCTTTTTCGGATGATCAGTTTTTTGAGCCTGTGCTATCTCTTTGTTTTTCGTTCGAGCAGTTCGGCGCTTTTATGAAATCTCAATGCTTTGATTCTATTTCTGAAAATGCAGAAGATGTTTCTTTTACAACTCCATATTTGTATTTGAAAAAATCAAAATTCTTTTCTCCGGCTTATATTCCTGCTGGAATGGACAGCGAAATTTCCAAGTGGAGCTTGATTCCGTTTGAACAGGTAGAAAACAAAACTGGATTTCCGCCAACAATACATGACTACTTGAATTTGTATTCGCAGAACAAACGGCTTTATGAGCGCATGGTTTATATCAGCATGCTGGTTTCGCAGTGCAAGGGCGGAGACAAAGTTAGAAAAACTGCATCGTCAGAAATGCTTTGGAAAGCGCAGGATGGAACAAATTATTTGTCGCCGGCATTTGGAGTGCCTTCACCTGCTGAAAAAAGACAAAAGGCTTTTCGCGCTTTGAATGAGGCTGAACGTTTGATTCGCGAAGCTGCAAAAATTTTCAGAGAGTCGCTTACTTCTTTTGATTGCAACGGAGACGGACTTAACGAATATATTTGCCAGATGGAAAAATACAATGCGGTTGTTTCTTTGTACGGCGGACAAATTTCTGAGCTTAATTTTATAAAGAGTGGAGCTAATTATGCCGCAAGTCTTTCCCGGATTGAAAAATTTGATTCTGGAACAGATTTTTATTGCCGCGGATTTTTCTCTGACCATTTGATTGAGCCTGAAAAATTTGAAAAATATTTGGCAGAGGAATCAATCGAGAATTGTATTTTTTCCAATTCGCAGTTTTCAGAAAAAAAACTTGAATCCAAACGGAAAGAAATTCAGCTTGAAGGAAACGGCCTTTTTTCTTCCATGAAGCTTCCTGTAAAACTTAGAAAGAATTTTATTTTTTCTTCAAGCGGAATTACAGTTCAGTATATTTTAAAAAATGAAAGTCCGATTGAATTGAACGCAGTTTTTGCAGTTGAACTTAATTTTGCCCAGACCCGCTTTGACAAGAAATTTGAAATGGAAAGCCAGTATTCCACTGAAGCTATATTGAATGAAACTCGTCTTCTTTTGCCTGATTCTTTTTATGCCGATGAGGGAGTTTCAATTATTCAAGTAAAAGATTCCGCAGACAAGCGCATTTTTGTGATTGAGCCGAATGAAGATTCCGGGCTTAGCTGCGCAATGATTGCATTTAAACGCCCTGTTGACGGTCTTGAGCCAAAAGTAACTTCTTCTACTTATAAAGTTGCACTTTTCTGGAATATAAATCTTTCTGCCGGAATGGAAAAAGAAAAGACAATCAACTTGAGTGTTATGCCTCTAAAAAAATGATAATAGCTTGAAATCAAGTTATTGTCATCTTCCTGCAAGTTTTTTCTTTAGACTTTTGTAGAACCAAGCGCGCAATTTTTCTGCTGTCCTATAAAGCGTGTACCAGTTTTTCTTTAGAACAACATCAAAGCTTCCAGGTCTGTGAATGAGTTTTCCGCCGAATCCAGTTTTAAAAAGAAACAAGCCGTGCATTGGATGGTTTTTATTTTCTTCTGGAGGACAGCCGTAAAAATCATAAATGGGGCATCCGAATTTTTTTGCATCGCAGATTGCATTCCATTGAAGCAAGTAAGCCGGCATAAAATTTCGCTTTATATTTCCTGATGCGCCGTAAAGATAAACTGCTTCTTTTTTACAGAACAAGGTTATTATTCCTGCAAGAACATCTGACTCATGCGTTGCAAGATAAAGTTTTACAACCGGAGCGTTAGGATTTTCTGCGCTTGAGTTTAACAAATCAAGATAGTAATTTTTTTGATGAAACTGAACTCCATCGCGTTCGCTTGTCTGCATGAAGAGCTTAAAAAATTCTTCAAATGCTTTTGAAAAATCAGCCTCTTTTGCAGAATAAGATTTTACTTCAACGCCTTTTTTTGCCGCAAGCCTTATGTTGTATCTCCATTTGCTTTTCATTTCAGAAAGAATTTTTTCTTCAGATTCCAAAAGTGAAAGCAAAACTGTGTCCGGCGGCTGTATGTCTGTGGCTGTCTTTTCTATGCGGAAATTTTCTTTATTATCTTTATGCTGCCTGAAAAATTTTTTTTCATTTGCGACAAAATTGTTTCTTTCTTCAAGATTTTCAAAGTCCAGCGCAGGGTCAAACCTTATGCAGATTGTATTCTGCGGCAGAAACTTAAAGATTTTTTTTGAAATGGATTCAAGTTCATTAAAAAAATTCTGCCTAAGATTTTCTTCGTTGCTAGAAAATTCTGGAGACATTGGAATATAGGCTATGCTGAATTTTTTTATTTTCAAGCTGAACGAGCGCACAAGAACTGAAAGGCATTTTTCATTTTCCTTGCATTCTTTAAAGGAGTCAACTTTGGAAATATTTTCTCCATCAAAGATAAAGAAATATGTTTTCCAGCCATGTCTGCCTTTAAAGTTTGCCCAAAATTCAGTTTGTAAAAAATGTTGCTCCTGATTCTGCATTTTGCTTTTTTCCGGTTTTTAGTGGACGCTTCCGTTTTTTGTTTTTACAGTTGAAATTTGTTTTTCTGCTGCGGTCAGAGTTTTTTCGCCGATCTGCACTTTGTTATCTGAAACTTTTATTTCAACTGCAAAAAAGTCTTCCGCCTGAATTTGCTCTGGCTTTGAATTTTCTGGCGAACCTTCAAGAACAACTTTTGTTCCAGGAATTGCCCAAGGAGCTTCGAGCGGCTCTACGCAGTCTTTTCCGTTTTCATCTTTGTAGTCGGCCGCAAGCAACATTCCACGGCTTTCAACTCCGCGCATTTTTCTTGGCGCGAGGTTTGAAGCAAGAATTATATGTTTTCCAAGAAGCTCTTCTGGCTTTAGGAAATCACGCAGTCCGCTTTGAATGATGCGTTCTGTTCCGCTTCCATCGTCAAGAGTTTCAATGTAAAGCTTGTCGCTTTCAGGATTGTTTTCAACTTTTGTGATTTTTGCAACTTTCAGCTCGATTTTTTCGTTGAACCATTCAGCCTGCTTTTCAAAAGGGAGAACTTCAATCTGTTTCTTTTCTTTCTTCTGTTTTTTTTCAGCTGGCTTTGCGTTGCGGTCTTTTTGTGTTCCTGAAAATTTCTGCCTGAACGCTTCCATTGTTTTCTGGTCGAGCGGAGTAAAGAAAACTTCCGTAGGTGAAACTTCGCTTAAACCTTCTGTGTTTCCAAGGTCAGACCAGTCAAGACCTTCCGGCTTTTGCTCATCGTTAAATCGTGGCTCGCTGATTTTCTTTCCGAAGTAAGACATGATTTTTTCTGCGAACTGCGGCATATACGGATGCGCCATAATCATAAGGTCTTTTATCATGTAGCAAAGATTGTGAATGAGTTTTGCAGCACGCTCTGGATCTGTCTCTCTTGTTTTCCACGGCTCTGTGTCTTGGAACGCTTTGTTTCCGATGTCGGAAATTGCAAACACTTCATGGAATGCGTCTTTTAAGTTCGCCCATTCAAGATATTCTGTTGCTTTTGCCTCATGCTCTTTTACCTGCGCCCAAAGCTCTTCATCAACTGGAGCGTCTGGAATTTTTGAGTCATAATATTTCTGAACAAAAAGAAGTGTGCGGTTTACAAGGTTTCCGAGGTTTCCGATTAGCTCTCCGTTGTAACGCTCGCGGAATTCTTTCCAAGTGAACTGGTAGTCTTGTTTTTCCGGGCGGTTGTAGAAAATGTAGAATCTCCAAGCGTCAGCCTTGATTCCGCTTTCCTTTGCGTCTGTTCCGAATACGCCTACACCGCGGCTTTTTGAAAATTTTCCGTCTTCGTAGTTAAGGTATTCTGTTGAAGACATATGGAACAATTTTGTAAAGTTGTGTCCGCTTCCAATCTGCGAGCATGGGAAAATTACCGTATGGAACGGAATGTTGTCTTTTCCAATGAACTGGAACAAGTCAACAGGCGGCTTATTTTTTGCTTCTTCACTTTCTTCTGGAAGCCACCAGCTTTTCCAGTCAAACGAAGGCTTGGATTTTTCAATAAGTTCGTCGGCAAGCTGCTTGGTTATTGAAATATATCCGATTGGAGCGTTGAACCAAACATAGAAAACTTTGTTCTCATATCCAGCCTTTGGAACAGGAATTCCCCATTTTAAATCGCGTGTGATTGCTCTTTCGTTAAGACCGTCTCTTATCCAGGCTTTTGTTATGTTTATTGCATTGTCTGACCATCTGCCTTCTTTGCTAGTCTTGTTCATCCAAGAGTCAAGATTTTTGCTGATTGAAGGAAGGTCTATGTAAAGATGCCGTGTTTCCCTTATTTCTGGAGTAGAACCGCAAGTTGCGCATCTTGGAGATTTTAGCTCAACTGGGTCTAAGAGAGATCCGCATTTATCGCACTGGTCGCCTCTTGCATCTTCGAATCCGCATTTTGGACAAACTCCGTGAACATAGCGGTCTGCAAGGAACATCTGGCAAGAAGGGCAGAAAAGCTGCTTGTTTGTGTGCTCTTTTATGAATCCGTTTTTATCCAGATCCTTGAACATTGCCTGTGTTATTTCTGTGCATTCTTCATTTGAAGTCCGCCCGAATTTGTCAAACGCAATGTCGAACCATTTGTAAATTTCGTCATGTTGCTTGTAGTAGTAGTCGCAAAGTTCGCGTGGAGTTTTCTTTTCTTCTACAGCGCGTGTTTCTGTGGCAGTTCCGTATTCATCAGTTCCGCAGACATAAAGAGTTTCATATCCACGGCTTCTGCAGAACCTTGCAAAAACATCGGCGGAAAGCATTTGTATTAAATTTCCAAGGTGAGGAATATTGTTTACATAAGGAAGGGCTGAAGTTACAAGTCTTCTATTTAAATTTTTAATATTTTCCATAATATTGCAATTATAACAAAATGAGCCTTTGTCCACAAGAGATTTTTGAATAAAGGAAGCGTTTGGAATGTTCTTGTGAAAAATTGATGAAAAAATCCGCATCACGGATATGGACAAGTCCGTATGGCGGATTTTATTGCGTCCGTGCCACGGATATGTACGTGTCCGCTATGCGGATGTGTAAATGTCCGTGGCACGGACTGAAATGTTTTTTATCTTTTAAAAGCTTTTATCAAATTTAAAATAGAAGAAACTTGTTCAATGGACAGATTTTCAAAGAAAGAGATAAGTTCTTTTTTCTCGTTTTCTGTATTTTTTGTTTTTTCGAAATATTCTGAGAAAAAATTTTCAGAATCAAAAAAATCAGCTGGTGTAATTTTAAAATACTCGCATATTGCAAAAAATCCTTGAAGAGACGGAAGTCTTTTTCCATTTTCAATTAGGTTTACATAATTTACATTTTGCCCTAGCGCAATGCTCATTTCTCGCGCGGAAATTTTATTTTTGTTTCGTAAATAGCGTATTCTGTCTGAAAATTCACTGCTATATTTGCTTGCTGATTCTTTTTCCGTATTCATTGTACATACTTTAAGATGTTGTTTTTAAAAACTTGCAATCTGTAGGATAAAGTTGTATACTTGTACAATCTTAAAGATTGTAAATATTTAGAGGTATTTATATTTTGACTCGATACGCCATTCTTTGCGGTTCAGCCCCTGACGGATTCACACAGAAAAAAATAAACGAAATGCACGATTTTCTCACAAGCGATGCCGGCGGTTTCTGGGCTGAAAAAGATATTGTGATTTTCCCGAACGGTGTTACAGAAGCGATGCTTTCTTTTGTGCTTGAACGGCTTAAAGCGGAAAAAACTGAACAAATTCTTCTATATATATGCACTTTGTCGCCGGTTGCGGATGATAATAAGTCGGTGTGGCTTGGCGGCGAGGAAGTGAGCAGAAGAGTGATCGAGGCATTCTGCGTGGACGGACATGGTCAGGTGATTTATGACTGTGGCAGGGAATTTGAGAGGGAAGAAGAGATGGAAGGTGTTGCTGAAAGTTCTATTTTTGAAACGAATCTTCAAGATTTTAGAGGTTCTTTATAAGAATGTCCAATACTTCTCGTATAGCCAAAAACACTCTTGCTCTCTATTTCCGTCAAATTCTCATAATGCTAGTGTCGTTGTACACGGTGCGTGTAGTTCTGAACACGCTCGGCGCGGAAGATTACGGAATTTACAATGTTGTTGCCGGTGTAGTCTCAATGTTCGTTTTTTTAAGTGGGGCGATGGCGACTGCAAGCCAGAGGTTCTTTTCGTTTGAAATTGGAAAAGGAGATGAATCTGGGCTTGCGCATATATTTTCTGTCACTCTCACAATTTACGCTTTTCTTTCAATTGTGATCATCATTTTTGCGGAAACTCTTGGGTTGTGGTTCGTATGCAAGAAGCTTGTGATTCCTCCAGAAAGAATGACTGCTGCAAAATGGATTTATCAATGTGCGGTCATCTCATTTCTGTTTACTCTTATGACTACGCCGTACATGAGTTCAATAATTGCTCACGAGAATATGAATGTTTATGCGTATGTGAGCATTGTCGAAGTAGTGCTGAAGCTTGCAGTTGTATTTGTCTTGAAAACTGTTTCTTCTGACAAATTGATTCTTTACGGAATACTTCTTTTGTTTGTGGCACTAATAAACACTGGACTTTACCGGTTTTACTGTAAAAGACACTATAAGGAATGTAAGTTCAGGTTATTTTGGGATAAAAGAAAATTTTCTGAGATGTTCAGCTATGTGGGGTGGAATCTTTTTGGAAGCTCAGTCGGCGTGTTCAAAAACCAGATTGTGAATATTCTTCTGAATCAGTTTTTCGGTACTGTTGTGAATGCGGCTAGAGCTATAGCTTCTCAAGTAAGCGCGGCGGTAACAAGTTTCAGCCAGAATTTTTCTACTGCAATACGTCCTCAGATTATTAAGACTTATGCGTCAGGGCAGGATGAAGAGTGTTTTTCTCTGGCTTTTCGAGGCTGCAAGATGACCTTCTTTCTAATGTATGTTTTTTCACTTCCTCTTATTCTTGAAATGCCGTTTGTCTTAAAATCATGGCTAAAGAATGTTCCAGAAAATGCTGTACTTTTTGCACGCCTTGTTCTTATTGATGCATTGGTTGATTCTGTAAGTTATCCCATTATGACACTTGCACAAGCGACTGGAAAAATAAAACTTTATCAAAGTGTTGTGGGTGGAATTCTGCTTCTAAATCTTCCTGCGAGCTATGTGTGCTTGAAAATCGGACTTCCTGCATATAGCGTGCTTGTGGCTGGAATCTGCATTACATTTGCTGCCTTTGTTGTGCGGCTTTTTATTGTAAAACTTTTGACTGACTTTTCTCTCCGACGTTTTTTTATAAATGTCTGCCTGCCGATTTTTTTAGTTGCGTCTTTGTCCGCAGTTGTTCCTGTTATTGCACGTTTTTTTGTTAAAGGCGAAGTTTTGAATTTTATTTGTGTTGTCTTGTTGTCTGTCGCCTTTACAACAGTGTTCGTCTTTTTTGTTGGAATGAATAAAACAGAACGTGTTTCTGTCGTGAGCATGATTCGAAGGAGGATTTTTAATGCCTAATCTTTCATTCATAAAATGTTCTGGCTGTGGTGCTTGCGGACAGATATGTCCTAAGTCCGCAATATTGATGAAACCGAATGATGAGGGATTTTTATATCCTCAAGTTGATTCAGCGATATGTGTTGAATGTAAAGTTTGCGAAAAAACTTGCCCGGTTCTGAATGTAAAAGCTTCAACTGACTTTTCAGAAAGAAAATCGTATGCCGCAATCTGCGATGATGAGAAAACACGTCTTGAAAGTTCGTCCGGCGGAATATTTACGGTTCTTGCAGAAAAGATAATAAACGAAGGCGGTGTTGTATTCGGTGCGGAATTTGACGCTGATTTTTCTGTAAAGCACGGATGGACTGATTCCATTTGCGAGCTTGAAAGATTCCGCGGGTCCAAATATCTGCAGAGCAGAACAGAAGACACTTTTATGGAATGTAAAAAATTTCTTGAGGTCGGAAGAAAAGTTCTTTACAACGGAACGCCGTGCCAGATTGCCGGGCTTAAGGCTTTTCTAAAAAAAGATTATGAGAATCTTTTTACTGTTGATGTGATCTGCCACGGAGTTCCAAGCCCAGCATTATGGCAGAAATATATAAAATTCAGCGAAAAAAAATCCGCTTCGCGGATTGTGAAAACAACTTTCAGGCGGAAGAATGACGGCTGGAAGTTGTTTTCACTGGCATTCACTTTCGCGAATGGCAGTGAATACAGCGTGAACCAATCTAAAGGAATGTGGATGCTTTCATTCAATAAAAATGTAATGATGCGACATTCCTGCTATGACTGTGTTTTTAAGGGGGCAAAAATTCTTTCAGATATTACAATCGGAGATTTTTGGGGAATCCAAAACTATATTCCAGAAAAAGATGATGACAAAGGATATTCAATCTGTTTTTTAAACACTATAAATGGCGAAAAGTTTTTCGAATCTGTAAAAACTTCACTTTCCGTTGATGAAATTAAAAATTACGACTGCAAAAGATTTAATACACAGCTTTTATATTCTATTGCACTTCCAAAAAATCGTAAAAAATTTATTTCGCTCTGCATAAATAAAGGTTTTGATGTTGCATATAAGAAATATGTCGAACTGAAGATTCCTATCAGAGTTTACTATGCCTGCCGGCGTTTTGGAGGAAAAATCTTACGAAAATTAGGACTTAGAAAATGAAAATTGGAATAATGACTTGTTGGCAACCAGATGACAATTATGGTACTCAGATTCAAGGATTTGCGCTTCAAAAATATCTTGAGAAAATTGGTAATGATGTTTTTTTGATTCAATATCATAGATTTGATGATGTTTTAATAATAAAACGACCTTTTTGGAAAATTCTTAAAGTTTTAAATCCTTACTTGTTGTTGCATTTTATTAAGAACCAGTTGGATTCTAAAAATCAGAAAAAGGAAACTTTATCACATAACCGTAATGCTCCTGAATTCAGAAAAAAATATCTTCATTTGTCAAAAGATTATTATACAT
The DNA here is from genome assembly GCF_945873775.1 of uncultured Treponema sp. Lineage (GTDB taxonomy): Bacteria > Spirochaetota > Spirochaetia > Treponematales > Treponemataceae > Treponema_D. The sequence continues at coordinate 81,184 of NZ_CAMCEC010000006.1, forward strand.
TTGATGAATTAAGCAAACAGCCTCCAGAAGCGGATGCTTATATTGTAGGAAGTGATCAAGTTTGGAATATTCACTATTTACAGAAAAATAATCTGAATGCACATTTTTTAAATTTTGGAAAATATGAGACAAAACGAATTTCTTATGCCGCAAGTTTCGGTTTTTCAGAAGGTAAATTGAATGAAAAATTTGCGGTGGCAGTAAAGCCTTTGCTTTCTCACTTTGATGCTATAAGTGTACGTGAGAAAAATGGTCTTGAAATCTTAAAGAAAATCGGCATTGAAAATGCTGTCCATGTATGTGATCCAACTTTTCTTATTTCGCCTGATGAATATCTTGAATTCTTTAAAGATGAGAACGTTGAATTGCCAGAAAATGATTATGTATTTGTATATGAACTTTCAGCAGCGTCATCTTTGAGTATTAAAAAGATAAAAAACTGGGCGTATAAACAGGGGCTTGATGTTATATATGTAACAGGACACGGAAAGTGTAGTTCTGAGAAGAGAATATTTCCAGCAGTACCGCAATGGATGAAATTGATTGCAAACGCAAGATATGTAATTACTAATTCTTTTCATGGAACTGTGTTTTCTCTCTTTTTTCATAAACCTGTTGCTGTCTTTTCTTTAAAAGGTTGTGCGAAAACTACAAATTCAAGACTTGATACTCTGAATATGATGATAGGACGGAATCTGATAATTCATAAGTCTTCTGGTTTCGAAAAGATTCTTTTGTCAAAGTTTGACTGGGATTTTTTTGAAATACAGAAGAAATCACTAAGAGAAAAAGGTATAAGTTTTCTTTCAAATGCTTTAGCAGGAAAATAAATGGCTGGAACAATTCAAACAAAATTCTCTCATTACGACTATCTAATCATTGGCTCTGGTTTGTATGGAGCGACATTTGCACATCTTGCAACCAAAGCCGGCAAGAAGTGCCTTGTTATTGACAAACGTCCGCAGCTTGGCGGAAACATCTACTGCGAGGATGTTGACGGAATCCATGTCCACAAGTATGGAGCGCATATTTTCCACACCTCAAACAAAAAAGTCTGGGATTTTGTGAACAGCTTTGTTCAGTTCAACCGCTACACAAATTTCCCGGTCGCAAATTTTCATGGAAAACTTTTCAGCCTTCCTTTCAACATGAACACGTTCTATCAGATGTGGGGCGTAACAACACCAGCACAGGCGATGGCAAAAATCGAACAACAGAAAAAGGAATGCGGAATTGCCGAGCCGAAGAATCTTGAGGAACAGGCAATCAGTCTTGTCGGGCGCGACATATACGAAACTCTTGTAAAGGAATACACCGAAAAGCAGTGGGGTCGAAAATGCACAGAACTTCCGTCTTTCATCATAAAACGGCTTCCTGTACGGTTCACTTTTGACAACAACTATTTCAACGACGCATACCAGGGAATCCCGATTGGCGGCTACAACAAGCTGACAGAAGGTTTGCTTGCTGGAATTGAGACGATATGCGGCGCAGACTATTTTGCAGACCGTGAAAAATGGGACGACATCGCGGAAAAAATCGTGTTCACAGGAAAAATCGATGAATTCTTTGGCTACAGATTCGGAAAACTGGAATACCGTACAGTCCGCTTTGAGACAGAAATTCTAGATAAGCAGAATTTCCAGGGAAACGCTGTTGTGAATTACACAAGCCACAATGAGCCATATACAAGAATCATCGAGCACAAGCATTTTGAGCCGGAAAATCCGACCTACAATCAGAATAAAACCGTAATCTCAAAGGAATACTCAACCGAGTGGCACGAGGGAGTCGAACCCTTCTACCCGGTGAATGATGAGAAAAACGCGGAAGTCTACAAAAAATACAAGGAACTGGCACAGAATCAAAACAAAGTGATTTTCGGTGGTCGTCTTGCGGAATACAGATATTACGATATGGACGATGTCATTGAAAAATGTATGAAAGACTGGGAGGAAGAAAATGAGAGATAAAATCACATTGAACAAAGACAACTGCAAAATTCTTATCTGTTGCCACAAGCCATGTGAGCTTCCTCCTAATCCAGACGGACTATTCCTTCCGGTTCAGGTTGGAGCTGCAATCAGCGATGTTGATTTGGGAATGCAACGCGATGACCAAGTGAATGGCGAACTATGCGACAACATCAGCGCAAAGAATAAAAGCTACTGTGAACTTACTGCACTTTACTGGGCATGGAAGAATATTAAGAAAATTTATCCAAATCTGGAATATATCGGTCTGAATCATTATAGAAGATATTTCAGTTTTGACAGGAAGAATTATTTTGATGATGCAGTAGTTCTTCCTGAAAACGAAGTGAAGAATTACAAGCTCGACAAGATAAAACTGGAAAAAATTCTTTCAAAATATGATGTGCTAATGGCAAAGCCGAGAATCTATCCTTATTCATTGGAAATTGACTATTCGGTATGCCATGTTTCTGAAGATTTACGCACTTTAAAAAAGATAATACATGAGAAATATCCTGAATATGACAAAGACATTTATAGTGTGATGACCTGCGGATGTAGGTTATCACCCTATAACATGACTGTCATAGGGTGGAACGATTTTGACGCATATTGCGCATGGCTGTTCAATATACTTTTTGAGGCTGAAAAGGAAATCGACATAGCAAAATATAATGCCGTTCAAGGGCGCATTTTTGGCTATATGGCTGAACGGCTCTTCAATGTGTGGGTACTACATAATTTGAAAAGAGTAAAACTGCTAAATATCTTTAAATTTGTTGATGCAAAAGTTCATTCAGGATTATGGCAATTTGCTTATCTGTTGAGAAATAAATTCTTGGGTAATATCTCCTTAATTGGAAAAACAAAATTTTCTGAAGAATATTATGCGAAGTATGTGTTAGGAAATTGAAAAATTGAGAGAATGAAAAATGGACGTTTCAATAATCATCGTAAATTACAACACAAAAGAGCTGACAAGAAACTGCCTGAAGTCAGTTTTTGAGCAGACAAAAAGCATTTCATTTGAAGTTATCATTTCGGACAACAGCAGCAAAGACGGCTCTATTGAAATGATAAAATCCGAATTTCCGCAGGTAATTTTGATAGAAAACAATGCGAATCTTGGATTTGGGGCTGCAAACAACCGCGGCCTAAAAGTGGCGAAAGGAAAATACATTTTCTATCTGAACAGCGATACGGTCTTGCTGAACAATGCTGTAAAGATTTTCTTTGACTATTGGGAAAATTCTCCTGAAAAAGAAAAAATCGGAGTGTTGGGCTGTAACTTATCGGATAATAAAGGAAACTGCGTACATTCTTGGGGAAATTTTCCGACGTATAAAAGTATTTTTAAATCACTTATTTATTGCTTTTCTGTTTCGTATGGAATGAAAAGAATTTGGAAATTCTTTTTTAGAAAAATAGGCATAATCGAGCCTTTTTACGGCAACGTTGAATATATTACTGGTGCAGATAATTTTCTTTTGAATAACTCAGATGCATTTTTTGATGAAAGATATTTTATGTATTTTGAGGAATCTGATTTGCAGCTGAAACTTAGGCATAAAGGAAAATCTAGTATTTTAATACATGGTCCTAAAATCATTCATTTTGAAGGTGCTTCTTCAAAAGATAAAAATGAAAATTCTATGAATTATGATTTTCGAAAAAAATCTGTTGTGCTTTATTGGGCATCTTGTTGTAAATATGCTGAAAAAAATCTTTTAAATGAAAAAAAATTACAAAGCTTAAAAAATTTTCTTTTATTCATATACAGTCTGAAAAAAAACAAAAAATCGAAATCTCTGTTTTTAGAGGCCTTGAAATGATTTTTTATATATTCTTTCTTGTTCTTTTAATTTTTCTCGGCGGTCGCTACAGTGTAAATAATAAATATCTTTCAAAAAATCTAAGTCTGATATTTTCTTTTGTATTTATAATTTTGTTTGCTATGCTTAGATTCGATGTAGGGTATGATTATCCGACTTATTGGCATTCAATTTTTCCAGACTTGAATAGAAATGAAGTTTACCGTTGGGAATTGTTTCCACGTTTTCTAGCACTTTTTTGTAATAAGTATAGATATCCTTGGATATTTTTTGTTATTACGAGTGTTTTTTCTTATACTCTTGTTTATTTTGGAATAAAGAAATATTCTGTTTCATATTTTGAATCAATAGTAATTTATATCTCTTTATTTTTCTTGAGCGGATTGAGTACAATCCGCCAGACTGTTGCAGTTTCTATAGTCTTTTACGCCACTAGATGCATATTTGAACATAAAATGCTTAAATATATAGTTCTATGTATATTTGCATGTTTGTGGCATAAATCTGCTTTTATAGCAATTCCAATTTATTTTGTCTATAACTATATAAATATCATATTCTCTGTAATTTTGTTATTTATTGTTTTAATTTTAAAAGTTTTCATCTTTAAAAAACTCAAAGAGTTAGGTCTTATGTTGTCTTACATTGATGCATTGGAAAATTTAAAAGGCGGCTCTCTTATGAGGTATTTTTATATTTTAATTACTGCATATTTGTTTTTTATATCTTTAATTACTGGAACTTACAACAAATCAAAACGCTTTTTTTCTATACTTATTTTGGGATTTGCATTTCCACTAATTTTCGGTGGACACATGGGATTGCGATTTGCTGAGTACTATAACATTTATCTTTGTTTTGCATATCCTGTTGTTTTTAGCAAGTTTAAAATAAAAGAACGGGCTTTAACCTTAATAATTTTCTATTTTGTCTTTATCTTTACTTTGCACATTTCCACAAGCAATCCTACGCGTTCTCCGTATATTCCTTATCAGACAGTACTTTTTATTGATAAGGAAAATTTTAAAAATTTAAAATCATTTAGATATAACTAAGAAGGAAATGGGGGTATATGAAAGTTTTATTTATTTCTAAAGATTTTTATCAGTCTCAAGCAAATGGCGGTTCTGTAGTATCAAAAAGAAATTATGATTTATTCTTAAATCTGTTTGGTAAAGATAATGTTGATTTATATGTTTTTCCAGTTCCAACTTTTTTATCAAAAGTAAAAGGGATTTTATTTAATCGTGATTATGGAATTACAAAAAAAATAGAGAATGAAATAAAAACAAAGATAAGTAGTGGAACATATAATTATGTGTTTTTCAATTCTTCGCTATTTGGGAATCTTATTGAATATTGTAGAAACTGTGGTAGCAAGACAATTGTATTTTTTCATAACATAGAAAAAAAATATTATCACGACATGTACAAATATCATAAATCAATTTTAACATGGTTCTTTTTTTTATATGTATCAAGACTTGAAAAAAAATCATGTTTATTTTCAGATTGCAAAATTGTATTGAATAAAAGAGATGCCGAAGAAATGCAAAAAGAGTATTCAGTTTTACCAGAGTTGATTTTGCCTATTAGCATGGATTCCCACGTTAAGTTAATAAAATGTAATAATTCTAAAAAAGGAAAATGCGGTTTTATTGGCTCTGATATGTTTGCAAATAAAGATGGTGTTCTATGGTTTATTCAAAACGTTCTTCCTCACATTAACAAAAAATTTGTTGTTGCTGGTTCTATGTGTGATTATCTAAAAGAGAGATTGTCGGCAAATTATGAAAATCTGGAAATGCTTGGACGTGTGAATAATGTTGACGATTTTTATAATTCTGTTGAGTTTGTTGTATCACCGATATTTCTTGGTTCTGGAATGAAAACGAAAAGTGTTGAGGCGTTGTCTTATGGAATTCCAATAGTAGGAACAAAGGAAGCTTTTGTAGGAATTGATTATAAGGATATTGGAGAACTATGCAAAGATTCTTCTGAATTTGTTGAAAAAATAAATAATTTTGATATTTCCAAATATAATGAACAGCCCTATAAGTATTTCGAAAAGAATCTATCAAACTCTGTTGTATTGGAAAGATTAAAAACTTACATTGAAGGATGTGAAAAATGAGTGTTCCGCAGGTTTCAATAATAATGCCGTGCCACAACGGAGAAGAGTATCTTCCGGATTCCATAACTTCTGTTCTGTCTCAGACTTATACAGATTGGGAGTTGCTTGTTGTGGATGATAGTTCCACTGATAATTCTGTGATTATAATAGAAGATTTCTGCAAAAAAGATTCACGGATAAAACTGTTGCACACGGAAAAATCTTCCGGTATGCCGGCAACTCCGCGTAATGTCGGAATAAATGCTGCCGCAGGACGTTTTATTGCGTTTCTTGACTGCGATGATATGTGGCTTCCGACAAAACTTGAGCATCAGCTGCCGCTCTTTGAGACAAAAAATGTCGTGGTTGTATTTTCATATTATGCAAAAATGAATGATACTGGAGAATTTCAAAATAGGCTTATTTCATCTCCATTCATTGTAACTTATGAATATTTATTAAAAGGCGACTGCATCGGCAACTTGACTGGAATGTATGACACAAGAAAATGCGGAAAAGTTTTTCAAAAGGAAATTCACCACGAAGACTATGTCATGTGGCTTTCAATACTAAAACACGGCTTTTATGCTATAAATACAAATACTTACGAGGCGTTTTATAGAATTCAAAAAAAATCAGTTTCCGCAAACAAGTTAAAAACAATGCAATGGCATTGGAATATTTTGCGCAAAGAATTGAAATTGCCGTTTAGAAAAGCAATAAAATATTTTATGCATTATGCAATCAGAGGTTTTGTGAAATTTTTGAAATAGAAATGATACTTGACCTAAATCGTTTTATTTCACCTTGAATGGAGAAATCGCTTGATTAAGCGTTTCAACAGAGGCATTGTTTTTGCTTACAGTTTCTGTAATTTTGTTTGAGGCGGCAAGCAGAGTGGTTGCTGCGTCTTTGCATTCTGTAAGATTCTGTTCTACGCTTGAGTTTAGTTTTACAAGTTCATTGCAAATTGAAGACGCATCTGTTGTAACTTGCACAATTTTTTCAGCGCCAGATTTTACGATTTTGGAACTGCTTTTCATGTCGTCAAGCGCGCTTAAAATTTCCTGGGCTTTTTGGCCTTGTTCTTCTGCGGAAGTTTTAAGGCTGTCTACAGAAGTATTGATGTTGCCGATTTTTTCGATTGTATTTTCAAAAGCTTTTTCAACGTCAATAGATGTGTCTGAAATTGTATCAATTTGAGTCTGAATAAGCTTGAGCGATTCAGAAGATGACTTTGCTTGTTTTGATGTCGTTTCTGCAAGCTTGCGGATTTCATTGGCAACAACGGCAAAACCTTTTCCGGCAACGCCTGCGTGGGCTGCTTCAATTGCGGCGTTCATGGCAAGAAGGTTTGTCTGGCTTGCGACAGATGCAATTATTTTGTTTGTATCAAGAAGATTTTTTGATTTCTCTTTAACTTCAAGAATCTGCGCAACTGAATTTTTCAACTCGTTTCTATTTTTGTCTGCAAATTCTACAAGCTCTGAAACGTCTTTTGAAGTTTCGCTTATTTTTTCATTTACGGCAAGAACATTGTTTGCCACAATTTCAATTGAGTCAGATGAATCGTCAATTATCCGGTCTTGAGTTTCAATTTCAGATTTAAGACTGTTGATTTGTTTTACAATTTCTGTAACGGACTGGTCAATCTTGTCAACTGAATGAATCTGCGTTTGGACACTTTGAGCAACATTTTCAACAGAACTGTTTGTTGTTTCAACGCTTTGTCCGATTACATCAGAAGCTTCTGAAAGATTTTCTGTAATATTGCCGATGTCATTTGCGGAATTTCTAATGCCTTTTATTAGCGAAGAAAGGTCAACGATAATGTTGTTGAATCCTTCTGCAAGTTCCGCCGCTTCTTTTGTGCTGCCATCTTTAACTTCTTTTGTAAAGTCGCCTTGCGCAATTTCATTGCAGTTTACAACCATAAGTTTAAATTCCCTTGCGCTTGATTTTGCGCTGAAAAGAAGGATAACTGCCGCAGTTGCAATTGCCGCAATGATTATAAGCAAAACTTTAAAGATTGCTGAATAGCTGTTTTTTGTAAAGTCGGAAACAGGACCATAAGCTACAATATACCATGGAGTAGAAGATGATTTGCATACTCCGTAAAAAATTCCGCCTTTTATAATTATATTTGATAAATTAAAGAAATTGGTTTTGTTAAAGCTGTGCTTTTTAAATTCAGATTCATCAAAAATCGATTTTTCCATTAAAAAAGATGTGTCGTCATTTGTAATAAACAAGCCGTCTGCGTTCACTATATATGCCTTTGCGTTTTCAGAAATTTTAATATCTGCCATTGCCGTAGAAAGGTTGTTAAGAATTATATCAATTGCGGCAACTCCGAGCAGCTTGTTGTTTTAATCTTTTACATCCTTGCTGATTGTCGTGCAGATTGAGTTTGTCATTGTATCAACATAAGGATCTGTAATTGCAAATTCTCCAGAATTTTTTACAGCATCTTGAAACCATGGACGCTCAGGAGGAAGCCAGTCAGCATCAGGATTCCAGCCAGAACTGTCAGAATAAAATCCGCCTGGCTCATAACGAGAAATCAAGGTTCCGTAGTAAAGCGCGAAATCTTCTGGCATATTTACTAATACAATAAGAAAAGAACCAATTATAAATGTTGAAGCAAAAATTAATGGCAAGATGTTTCCTAAAAACATTTTTGTAGAAAGTGAAATATGTTTGTTTTTCATACAGCCTCTTTGAAATTTATTTCAATAAACAGTTCATTCCTTATAGCCAAAAAGAGGCTGCCAAATTTTGACAGCCCCTTTGCTAAAAATCAGCTTACTTTATTTTGTTGCTCCGGGAATCGCCTTCTCGAATTCCTTGTTTCCGTGTGTGTAGCGCGGAAGGATTTTTGGGGAAACAACGTCGGATTTTATTCCGGCCGCATCCCGCTCCTTTTCAAACACCTTCACGTGGTCAAGGTTCATCTTTGAAGTGTCGGAAAGCTGGATGTCCTTGAACATTTTTCCGGCTTCGATTCCGGCCTCGCGTCCGAACACGACAACGTCAAGCAGGGAGTTTCCCATCAGACGGTTTGTTCCGTGAACGCCGCCGGAAGCCTCTCCCGCAACAAGAAGATTTGATACGTTTGTGTGGCAGGTCTTGTCAATCTCGACGCCGCCGTTCTGGTAGTGGAGCGTAGGGTAGACGAGGATCGGCTCCTTGCGGATGTCGATTCCGTACTTGATGAACATATTGTACATCGCAGGAATTGACTTGAGGATTGTTCCCTCTCCGTGGATCATCTCGATCATCGGAGTGTCGAGCCAGACAGCGTCCTGAACCTCGTTGTGGACTCCGCGTCCGTTGCGCACTTCCTTGATGATTCCGGATGCGTTCACGTCGCGTGTCTCAAGCGGATGGATGTAGACCTCGCCGTTCTTGTTGATAAGCTTAGCTCCGAGTGAGCGAACTTTCTCAGTAACGAGCTTTCCGAGAATCTGTGTCGGGTATGCGGCTCCTGTCGGGTGATACTGCAGTGAGTCCTGATACAGAAGCTTTGCGCCGGCTCTGTATGCGATCACAAGACCGTCAGCTGTCGCTCCGTAGTGGTTTGATGTCGGGAAGCCCTGGTAGTGCATACGTCCGGCTCCTCCAGTCGCGATGATCACAACCTTTGCCTTTGCGATTCTGATCTCGTTTGTCTCTACGTTCATGAGAACCGCGCCGCAGGCATTTCCCTTGTCGTCCTTGATGATTTCGATTGCGGCTGTAAAGTCAACGACCGTGATTTTGTCCGGACGGTTCAGGACCTCGTCGCGGAGCGTGCGCATGATTTCAGCTCCCGAATAGTCCTTGCAGGCGTGCATTCTCTTGCGGCTTGTTCCGCCTCCGTGTGTCGTAACCATCGTGCCGTCGGCTTCCTTGTCGAATTCAACTCCGAGGTCGTTCAGCCATTTGATTACGGAAGGAGCCTTGTTTACAAGAGTGTATACAAGCTCAGGCTTTCCGTCGAAGTGTCCGCCGCCGAACGCGTCAAGATAGTGCTGGGCAGGGGAATCGTTGGGCTTGTCCGCCGCCTGGATTCCGCCTTCAGCCATCATTGTGTTGGCGTCTCCGATGCGGAGCTTTGTGGCAAGAAGAACTTTTGCTCCTGCCTCGCTAGCCATGATTGCGGCCGATGTTCCGGCTCCGCCTCCGCCGATTACAAGAACGTCCGTCTCGTAGTCAACGTGGGCAAGGTCGATGTGCTCCGGCTCGATGCGCGGTTTCGCCTGAAGCATTGCGGCAAGCTCAATCGGCGCTTTCTGTCCCTTGTTCGGTCCGATTTTAAGCTCCTCGAACTGGCTTGCGATGCGGTCCGGATGATATTCCTTGAGAAGCTGATCCTTTTCGTCAGCAGTGAGACGCGCATGTTCGAATTTAAGGTTTTCTTCACGTTTTGCAGCTACAATTTTGGCTGCTTCGTCCAATTCGTTTCCGTACATATAATTCTCCCTGGCACCAAGGAAGGTGCGTCAGTTGTGGTTTTATTTCTCGATTTCGCGTGTGTTGTAGAGCTCTTTGATTTCCGCCAACGGCTTTTTCATCAGGTTCTGGATAAGCTCCTCGCATTTTCCCTCGTTGATTTCGTTAACGCGGTCAATGAGGTGCTGGCTCTGAGGCTGGATGTACTTTCCGTTCAGGCGGCGGGCAAGTTCCGCGACCTGAGGGTGGCTGATTCCTGCAGGGCATCTTGACGAGCAGCATCCGCACATTACGCAGTCAAACGAGAGGTCGGCGCATTTCGCGAAGTCTCCGCGCTGGGCATAGGCGATGTACTGCATTGTGTTCAGGCTCTGCGGACACGCTCTTGTACAGGCGTTGCAACCCACGCATGAATAGATTTCCGGGTAGAGCTGCATCATCACGGCCTGCTCCGGCTTCATTGTGTTCAGATCGTAAACCTGCTTCACGAGAGGGAAGAACGGAAGGGTTGCGATGTACATGTCGTTCTCGACTTTCTTTGAGCAGGCAAGGCAGGTCTGGAGCTGGTTCTCGCCCTTGATTCTGTAGATTGTGGCGCAGGCTCCGCAGAATCCGTTGCGGCATCCGCAGCCGCGTTTGAGTTGGTAGCCGGCATATTCCATTGCGTTCATGATTGTAAGTTCTGCCGGAACATCATATTTCTTTCCGAACAGATATATTGTAGCCATCTGTTTTGTCTCTGACATAATTTAATCTCCTCATGCGCCGCGGACGGCGCATCTGAAGTCTTATAAAAATTTTCGAATCTTCACAGGAAAATTCTTGAAATCAATACTCTGGAGGCAGTTCCCCAAGCTGGTCGAAGCTGAACACAGGTCCGTCCTTGCAGACGAATTTGTCGCCTATGTTGCATCTTCCGCATTTTCCGATTCCGCACTTCATGCGCATTTCCATTGTCGTGAAGACCTGGCTGTCCTTGAAGCCGAGCTTCTTCAACGCGTCGAGCGAGAGGTGAATCAGGATCGGCGGTCCGCACATGATTACTGTCATGCTAGGATCCGGGTTGCATTCCGTAACGTAAGGGGGAACGAATCCCACGTGTCCGTCCCAGTCGTCCTGAGGGCGGTCGATTGTAAGATTTATCGAGCAGTTCGGCTGCTTCATCCATACGTTCTGCATCTCATCCAGGCGCACGAGGTCCGCCTTCGAGCGGCTTCCGTAGATGACCTGAATGCGTCCGTAGTTCTCGCGGTGATCCATCATGTAGTTTACGACAGAGTGGACCGGAGCGATTCCGATACCGCCTGCGATGACGAGAATGTCCTTGCCCTTGAGCGCGCCTTCAACAGGGAATCCGTTTCCAATCGGTCCGCGAAGGCAGATTTCCTGGCCGACTTCCGCGGAGTGAAGCCATTCTGTGACGCAGCCGCACTTCTTTATCGAGAACTCCATGTGTGTCTCAAGAGTCGGGGATGAGGTTATTGAAATCATAGATTCGCCCACACCCGGAACAATCAGCATTGCGCACTGACCCGGAATGTGCTCGAACAGTTTCTTTCCGTCAAGACCGACTACACTGAAAGTCTTTACATCAGGAGTTTCCTGCTTAATGTCAATAATTTTTCCTACATAAGGAATAAAGCTTTCTTTGTTTTCCATCAGTTTCTCCTATTCCTTAGATGTCATCGCTCTCGTTGACGGCTTTGATGACCTTGACGATGTTCATGTTCACAGGGCAGCTCTCAACGCAGCGTCCGCAGCCCACGCAGCTGAACATTCCGTCATGCGCCATAGGATAGTACATGAGCTTGTGCATGAATCTCTGGCGGCTTCTTTCCTTCTGTGTGTGGCGCGGATTCTCGGCGGCCATCTGGGTGAAGTCGTTGTACATGCAGGAATCCCAGCAGCGCACCTGGCGAACGCCGCTGCTTGTGGCGAAGTCGCGCACGTCGAAGCACATGCAGGTAGGGCAGACGTAAGTGCAGGTTCCGCAGCCTACGCATGGCTCTGAAACCTTGTCCCAGATTTTCGAGTTGAAAATCTTGAGCATGTCCTTGCCCTGGAATTTTGAGAGATCCAGATGCGCGAACGGAAGAGCCTCGACTTTTGCCGATATGTCCTTCTTGCAGGCTTCAACAGCGGATGCGTCAGCGTCTTCAAGAGCCGATTTCGCGTTCTCAACAAAAGCCTTGCCCTTGTCGGTGTTAGCCTCAAAATAGTACTTTCCGTCGGCAAGCCAGCAGCTCACGTCTCCTGCAGGTTTTGCAAGCGACGCGTCAATTCCGAATGTGGAACAGAAGCAGGTTTTCGTAGGCTCGCTGCAGGCAAGAACAATTACTGTTCCGTGCTCGCGGCGGTTCTTGTAGTATGAGTCCACCGGATTCATGTTCAGGTAGACGTTGTCGATTGCGGTAAAGCCGCGCGCATCACAGGCCCGCACACCGAAAATCACGAAATCCTCGACTTCCTTGCGCGGGTCAACGACCTTGACTTCCTTTCCGCTCATTTCATAGCTTACCATGTGCTCTGTCTTCGGAAAGAAGAAATCCTTTGCGGAGCGTGTGGTCTTTAATTTTTCTGAAAGCTTTGTGCCTTTCTGCCATCTCGCGAAGTCAGCTTTTCCCGAATTGTTGTCAACAGGCAAGTACAAAGGCTGCTTTGAACCGATAAGCTCAAATAATGAATCGATTTTATCTTTTGCGATACTAAGCATTATTCATTACCTCCGTCTTTTGATCTGTCGTAAACAATCGTTGTCTCCGGGTCGTCCTCCTGGAAACGGAGCATCGCTGGCTTTGACTCCATGTCAGCTCCGGCCTGATAGTCGCCGTAAATCTCATTGATGTCTTTAATGTACTTGCGGTTAAGAAGATAAAGCGGAATGTTCTGAGGGCAGACTCTTGAGCATTCGCCGCAGTCAGTGCAGCGTCCGGCCACATGCCATGCGCGGATGATATGGAAGAGGCTTTCCTCAAAGCTTGTCTCCGCGACTTTCTGCGTCGTGTAGAGCGCGTTGTTGTCGAACACGCATTTCTCGCAGGTGCAGGCAGGGCATACGTTGCGGCAGGCGTTGCATCTTATGCAGCGGCTGAATTCATTTCTCCAGAATTCATAGCGCTCGTTCACCGGCATGGCCTCAATCCTTGCGACTTCCTCCATTCTTGCCGTGTTCGGAGCAACCTCTGCTTCCGGATCCACGCCGATATACTCATCGCATGAGACGGGCTTCTTTCCGGCGCAGTTTCCGCATACATCTCCGCCGTCAATTGAGTCCTGGCACGGAACGCCGATCGCATAGACATCGTCTCTTGTAATGCGGCTTTCCTTGAGCAGCTGTGTGAATGAATATGTGTCGGAAGGCTTCAGGAACACAAGCACGACTTCGGACGGAATAAGCTTGTCCTGCGCGTTCGGATCACGCTGCTTCGCCATCGTGTTGTTCATGCGTGTAGTGCTTTTCGCAATCTCGATGTTCCTTGTGATTCCGACCAGATATTTTGAAAGGTTCGCCTTGCAGTATTTGTTGAAGACAAAATCCTTGTCCAGTTCTTCCGCGGTTGCAAATACGGCCGGAGTGATGTCGTCATCAAAGAGACCTTTCTTCCAGCCGACAACCTTCTGTACCTTGCCTTCAGAAAGAAGTTCCTTGGCGCGGGCAATCAGTTTGTCTTGCATCTTACATCCTCCAGCTTCTTGTTTTCGCCAAGGGCTTTTATCTGCGATACGAAATCGTTCATGATTCCGGCAAAGCGGACACCTTCAGCGGCGGAACACCATTCAACGCGTGTGCGTCCCTTGTCAATTCCCAGATAGTCAAGCATCGAGAAGAGCAAAGTCATGCGGCGGCGCGCGAAATAGTTTCCTGTAGAGTAGTGACAGTCACCCGGATGGCATCCGCATAGGATTACACCGTCTGCGCCACGCTGGAATGCACGGAGAATGAAAAGAGGATTCAGCCTGCATGAGCATGGAATACGGATGATTTTAACGTTCTTCGGATATTCAAGACGGTTGTTGCCAGCCAAGTCCGCACCGGCGTAAGAGCACCAGTTGCAGCAGAAAGCAACAATTCTCGGTTCCCATTCTTTATTTTCAGCCATAGTTATTTTTTTCAGGATAAATAATTGCGCATTACTGTTTGGGCATTGCGAATTACAATACTGAGTCAACCTCCGCCAAGATTTGTTTGTTGCTGAATCCTAACAGATCCATCGCGCCGGAAGGACAGGCAACCGTACAGGCTCCGCATCCGTGGCACATAGCCTTGTTCACCTGGGAAACACGGCGTGTGATTGTAGTTCTGTTCGGTCCGCGGAAATCCTTCTCGATATAAGAGATGGCGCCGTAAGGACAGACGTTCGCGCACTGGCCGCAGCCGTTGCAGGCATTCTCGTTCGGATTCGCGGTGCAAGGGTTGTTCTTGAGCTTGTCCTTTACGAGCAGGCAGATTGCCTTTGCAGCCGCGCCTGATGACTGGGCTACAGTCTCCGGAATATCCTTAGGTCCCTGGCAGCATCCTGCAAGGAAGATACCGGCTGTAGGAGACTCGACCGGACGGAGCTTCGCGTGGGCCTCAAGGAAGAAGTCGTTGTTGTCCATGGAAGTCGTGAGCATTGTCGCAAGCGGGCGGGCAGACTTGTCGGCCTCGATTGAAGCGGCAAGAACAACCATGTCCGCCTTGATGTGAACCTGACGGTTCAGAATCAGGTCAGATCCCTGCACGTCAAGAGTTCCGTCCGAGAGCGGAGTCACTTTTCCAACCTGTCCCTTTATGTAGTGGACGCCGTACTGCTCAACCGCGCGGCGGTAGAATTCGTCAAAATTCTTTCCCGGAGTGCGCACGTCAATATAGAAGACAGTGATGTTCGTGTCAGGATAGTGGTCGCGTGTAAGAATCGCGTGCTTCGCGGTGTACATACAGCAGATTTTGGAGCAGTATTCGTGGCCTTTTGTAGAGTCCGCGGAACAGCGGCTTCCCACGCACTGGACGAATACAATGTTCTTCGGCTCCTTTCCGTCTGAAGGGCGGAGAAGATGTCCGTTTGTAGGACCGGACGCGTTGCAGAGGCGTTCAAATTCAAGTGATGAAACAACGTCCGGACTCTGGCTGTATGCGTACTCATCGAATTTCTCAAGGCTGATCGGATTGTAGCCGGTAGCCACGATGATTGCGCCGTATTTTTCAGTAAGCATTGTCTCTTCCTGATGGAAGTTGATTGCTCCTGCGGCACAGGCCTTCTCGCAGAATCCGCACACATTGTCCTTTCCGTTCTTCATTCCCTTTATATGAAGGCAGTAGTCCGCGGAGATTGCGGCCACCTTCGGAACAGCCTGGGCAAACGGAATGTCAATCGCCTTGCGGTTGTTCAGGTTCAGGTTGAATGCGTTCGGAACTTTCTTGTTCGGACATTTTTCTATACAGGCTCCGCAGCCCGTGCATTTCGTCTCGTCAACATAGCGCGGATGGCGTTTTATGTCCACCTCGAAGTTTCCGATATATCCTTTCACACCTGCAACTTCCGAGTAGGAGAGTATGCGGATGTTCGGATTTTGGCTTACTTCAGTCATTTTCGGCGTGACGATACAGGACGCGCAGTCCAAAGTAGGGAATGTCTTGTCGAGCTTCGCCATCTTTCCGCCGACTGTATAGTCCTTCTCAACAATATCAACCGGGAATCCTGCGTCCGCAATGTCGAGGGCAGCCGTGATTCCGGCGATACCGCCGCCGATTACCAATGCGCGCTTTGTCATTGGCGTCTCGCCTTCAATCAAAGGCGTGTCAAGAATTGTCTTTGCGACGGCCGCCTTGCCTAAAGCGATGGCTTTTTCCGTGGCATCGCCCATTTCCTTCATAACCCATGAGCACTGCTCACGGATGTTCGCGACTTCCACCTTGTAGGCATTGAGGCCCGCGCGCTCCGCACAGGAACGGAAGGTCTTCTCATGCATACGCGGAGAACAGGAGCACAGAACCACACCCGTAAGGTTCAGCTCGTGAATCTTGTCCTCAATCATTTTCTGACCGGCGGAAGAACACATATATGTATAATGAGTTGAATAAACTACACCGTTCACCTTGCCCAGCTCTTCAGCTACTTTCGCAACGTCAACAGTGCCTGCAATGTTTGTGCCGCAATGGCACACGAAAACACCGATTCTTTCCATGATGCTGCTCCTATTTGCGGTACTTTCTGAATGCGCTCATCAAAAGCTGCTGCGGAGTCTCTTCATCAAGCTTTTCAGGAACCTGAACAGGATCAAGATGAAGCGGACCGCGCTCACGCTCAACAACAGTGCGCACAGCGTCAATAAGCTTGGCCGGCTCAACCTGACGTGGACATCTCTCAAGGCAGGCGAAACAGCTCAGACAGGTATAAATCGACTTGCTCTTTAAAAGAGGCTCGATTTCTCCGTTCTCAACCATCTGCACGAACTGATGCGGATGATATTCCATGGAGTCGTAATTAGGGCAGGTTCCGGAACATTTTCCGCAGACCATGCATTTCTTGGGATTGACTCCGCTTGTCTCAAGAATCAGTTCTCTGTATTTCTGAATTTCTGACTCAAGCATTCACAGCCTCCTTTGCTACGGCATCTTTTACGCCGAGAGCTTCCGCAAGAAGTTCTGTAAAGTAGATAACGTCAAGGTTTGAGGAGCCTTTGTTCTTTATGAGATTGTAGCGGCAGAGAGGGCAGCTTGTGACAAGGAAGTCCGCTCCCATGTCCTCGGCATTCGCAAGAATCGAGGCCGCTCTTTTCTGAGGAATCGTCTCATCCTCAAACGCGGCATAGGCACCGCAGCACTCGTTGCGCTGGGCATAGATGACAGGAGTTCCGCCGATCGCGGTTATGAAGTCCTCAAGGATTTTCGGATTCTCAGGATCGTCAAATTCCATTACCTTTCCCGGGCGGAGAAGAAGGCAGCCGTAATAGGCTCCGATTTTCTTTCCCTTGAAAGGATTCTTGACGGATTTCTTTACGTTGTCCCAGCCGATTTCATCGCGGAGAACTTCAAGGAAGTGAAGGACTTTCGTCTCTCCGTGGTATTCAATATTGTCTTGGGCGAGATAATTGTTTACTTTTAAAATTGTATTCTCGTCATTCTGCAGGTCATTGTTCACCTGCTTGATTACATTGTAACACGCTGAGCACAGTGTTACCAATGCCTGGTTCTTATCTCTGGATGCAGCCAAAGCCCGGACAGAAGGAAGCTTTGAGGCAATTTCATTTTTGCCTGTAGGATATACACCGCCGCAGCACTGCCACTCTTCGATTTCTTCAAGTTTGAAACCAAGAGCTTCAGCGCTTAAACGGCCGTATAAGTCCAAATCCTTCGCTTTGTTTTTTAGCGTGCAGCCTGGAAAATAAGAATAAGTCAGTGTGTGTGTTTGGTTCTCACTCATTCTTTGCTCCTAAGTGCAGGATATTTTTAGCTAGCCTCAAGCAAAAACTTAAGGCTTGGTATTTTTATTTTTTCACGCCAGCCATTTCTTCTGGATGGAAAACTTCGTTAAATTTTTCAGCTGTAAGGAAGCCAAGCTGTACGCAGGCATCTTTAAGTGAAATATTTTCTTCGTAAGCTTTGTGGCTTGTTTTTGCCGCGTTTTCGTATCCGATGTATGGGTTCAAGGCTGTTACAAGCATCAGGGAATTATACAAGTTGAAGTGCATTTTTTCCTTGTTTGCTGTGATTCCAACCGCGCAGTTTTTATTGAAACTTACCATTACTTCAGCAAGAAGCCTTACAGACTGAAGAAAATTATATGCGATTACCGGCATAAATACATTCAGCTCAAAGTTTCCCTGTGAAGCAGCCATTCCAACAGCCGCGTCATTTCCCATAACCTGAACGGCAACCATAGTCATTGCTTCGCACTGTGTCGGATTTACTTTTCCCGGCATGATTGAAGAGCCCGGCTCATTTTCTGGAATATGAATTTCACCGATTCCGCATCTTGGACCGGAAGCAAGCCATCTTACATCGTTTGCAATTTTCATCAAATCGGCAGCAAGCGCTTTTAAAGCTCCGTGCGCAAATACAATTTCATCTTTTGAAGTCAACGCATGGAATTTGTTTGGCGCTGTAATGAAATCTTTTCCAGTAAGCTCTGAAACTTTCTTTGCAACAAGAGTGTCAAATCCAGCCGGCGCATTAAGTCCAGTTCCAACCGCTGTTCCTCCCAAAGCAAGCTGCTTTAAATATGGAAGGGAAGAAGAAAGCATTTCCTTGTCGCGCTCAAGGGAAGTTCTCCAGCCTGAAATTTCCTGCGAGAACTGAATCGGAACTGCGTCCTGAAGGTGAGTGCGTCCTGATTTTACAATGCCTTCATTTACTTTTTCTAGTTTCTTGAAAGTGTCAACAAGCGTGTCGATTGCTGGAAAAAGCTTGTCTTCAACTTCAACAACAGCGGCAATGTGCATTGCAGTTGGAAAAGTGTCATTTGAAGACTGGCTCATGTTTATGTCGTCATTCGGATGGCAAAGTTTTTCGCCTGCAATCTGGTTTGCTCTGTTCGCAATGACTTCATTTGTGTTCATGTTTGACTGTGTACCAGAACCTGTCTGCCATACAACAAGCGGAAAGTTTTCGTTCAACGAGCCTGAAATAACTTCATCGCAAGCCTGAGAAATTGCCTTGAGCTTTTTGTCTGTCATTTTTTCAGGTTTGAGCGCATTGTTCGCAAGAGCCGCCGCCTTTTTCAGATAACCAAAAGCCTTTGTGATTTCGCAAGGCATTGTTTCAATTCCAACGCCAATAAGGAAATTTTCGTGGCTGCGTTCAGTCTGCGCGCCCCAGAGTTTGTCAGCAGGAACTTTTACTTCTCCCATGCTGTCATGTTCAATTCTGTATTCCATTTAGAACTCCAGCTGCTTGATTACGTCTTTGAGGCAATCTGCGGAATGCTTGAGCTGTGCAATTTCGTTGTCTGTAAGAGGAGCAACAAGACGGCCTGTGATTCCATGTCCGCCAACAACTGTAAGTATGCTCAAACATACATCGTTGATTCCGTATTCGCCTGTAAGCATTGAAGAAGCGATTGTAACAGAGTCATTTGAATTTTTGATGATTTCGCAAAGACGTGCTGTTGTAGCTCCGATTCCGTAGTTTGTGCATTTTTTTGCTGAAATAATGATTCCGCCTGATTTGCGTACAAAGTCTTCAATTTCAGCGTGGTCAGGCTTTGCGTTTCCTTTTCCATTGAGGCTGTCGTAGTATGAGTCTACAGGAACAGAAGCTACGTTTACCAAAGACCACGGAACAAATGAAGAGTCTCCGTGCTCGCCGAAAACATAAGCGTGAAGGTTAGGCTGTCCAATTCCGTATACATCAGCGATTTTTGTGCGCAATCTTGCTGTGTCAAGCAAAGTTCCAGTTCCAATGATGTGGTCAGCAGGAATTCCAGATGTTTTTACAAACTGATATGTAAGAATGTCAACAGGATTTGCAACGATGATATAAATTGCGTTTGGAGCGACTTTTGCAATCTGCGGAATAATTGACTTTGTTATGTTTACATTTGTCTGCGCAAGGTCAAGACGAGACTGTCCCGGCTTGCGTGCAACCCCAGAAGTCAAGATTACAAGGTCTGAATCTTTTGCGTCTTCATAAGAGCCGTCGTGAATATTTACAGGGCTCATATATGGAGTTCCCTGGCGAATGTCCAGAGCTTCTCCCATAGCGCGGTTTTTGTCAATGTCAATCATAACGATTTCAGTTGCAATGCTTTTAAGACAAAGGGCATAAGCAATAGATGAGCCAACTTGTCCAGCACCAATAATGGTGATTTTGTTTGCCATAAATATCTCCTGTGTGCAAATGGTTTTAAAAGAGCCGCCGCATAGCCTGAAGAAAATTCCTTCTATGACAGCAACATTCAAATTATATTATAACACAAAAAAATATACCTGTTAATGAAAATAAAAACGAAAACTGCCTTTTAAGCCCGAATTTGACGATTTTTCAATTTTCTTGTGAAATTTGTAACAACTTACAGAAAATATTGTGATTTTATTCACATATAAAATTTGCTTGTTGAACATTTTTTTCTTTCAATCTAAAATACCGCTGATTATGGAAGCCTTGAAAAGATTCAGCCAAAATGCAATTGATGCTATGCGCTCTGATATTGAAGACGCAGACGGAAACGAAGTTTTTTGGGCTGGAAAAATAAATTTGGAAGGCATTGTTGTTTCTGTTCAGGCTGGTTCCCGCGGAAACGAAAATTCCGTAGTTGTAAATAAAAATGCTGCAAGAGAAGGAAATGTCATAATTCATAATCACCCAAGCGGAAACCTTTCTCCTAGCGAGGCAGACCAAAATATTGCCTACAATGCTTCTGACACTTCGCTTGGATTTTACATAGTTGACAATGAAGTTTCCCGGGTTTATGTGGTTGTGGAGCCTGTAAAGCCTAAAAAAATTGAGCTTTTGAATGAGGAAGAAACTGCATTTTTTCTTTCAAGCCAAGGTCCGTTTGCAAAATCCTATGGGAACTACGAAGAGCGTCCGTCTCAAATTTCACTTTCAAAAGAAATTGCGGCGTCATTTAATAAGGAAAAAATCGGCGTTTTTGAAGCTGGAACTGGAGTTGGAAAAAGTTTTGCGTATTTGATTCCAGCAATGCTTTGGTCGGTGAAAAACAAGGAATGCGTTGTTGTTTCCACGGGAACTATAAATCTTCAGCAGCAGCTTTTTGAAAAGGACATTCCGTTTGCTCAAAAATTAATAGGAAAAAAAATAAAGGCGGTGCTTTTAAAAGGCCGGCAAAACTACATCTGTCTTCGCAGGCTTTCAGAAGCGGAAAATGACAGAAGCCTTTTTAATGAAGAAATTGAAATTATTGACAAAATAAATGAGTGGGCAAAAACAAGCTCAACAGGAAGCAAAAGCGATCTTACATTTCTTCCATCTGAAAGCGTGTGGTCAAAAGTCAACAGCGAAAGCGATGCTTGTCTTGGCGGAAGATGTCCGTTCAGGGAAACCTGCTTTGTGATGAAAGTCCGCAATGAAGCTGCCAGCGCAAACATAATAATTGTAAACCATCATCTTTTGTTTGCGGACATTGAAAGCAGAATGAGCGGAGCAGGCTACGACAATGCAGCCGTTTTGCCTCCTTACAGGCGGATTGTTTTTGACGAAGCCCATGGAATTGAAGACAGCGCGACTAGTTTTTTCAGTGAAATCATAACGCGTTTTAAAGTGATGAAGCAGGTAAATCTTTTGTTCAGAACTTTTAGAAGCTCAAACACAGGTTTCCTTGTTCAGGCTGCCGCATTTTCTTCCGCTGATGACTGTATGGAACGTGCGCCGGTTCTTGTCAATGGAATAAAAGATTCTCTTTTGGAACTTGATCAGGTTTCAATTCTTGAGCTTGATGAAAATTTCAATGCAAGAATCCACAGTGCAAACTCTC
Organism: uncultured Treponema sp.; assembly: GCF_945873775.1. Classification (GTDB taxonomy): domain Bacteria; phylum Spirochaetota; class Spirochaetia; order Treponematales; family Treponemataceae; genus Treponema_D. The sequence continues at coordinate 102,950 of NZ_CAMCEC010000006.1, forward strand.
AGAAATTCGGTGGAACTTTTAATGCGCTTTCAAAACTGAAATCTGCAATTTCTGCATTTAACAATCTTGTGCGTGAAGTATTGGAAAAAATCGATGACAAGGATTCAGAAGTTCCGGCAGTTTGGGAAGCAAAAACCGTTCTGCGCCGTCTTGAATCTTTGGCGGCCTTGTGCGGAAATTTTTTGCTTTGGGAAGAAAAAGAAGACACTGTTTTTTGGCTTCAGAAAGTGAAAATTCCTCCGAAAGTCCCCGGTGAAGATTTTGTGACTTTTGTTCAGTTTATTCAGACTCCGCTGGACATTGCGCCTTTGATGAACTCTGGAGTTTTTGAACCGATGAAAACTGTTGTCTGCACAAGCGCGACTTTGCAGATTGACAGAAATTTTGGTTACTGGACTCGCCGTGTTGGAATTTCTTTTGCAGAGCCTGAGCGAGTAGCGCAGGACAGTTTTGATTCCCCGTTCCCATACAAAGAAAATGTCTTGTTCGCAGTTCCGAATGACGCGCCATTCCCAGACAGCTCGTATTTTCAAACCTTTGTTGAAGATGCAGTTCCAAAACTTATTTTGGCTGCAGGTGGAAAAACTCTTGTTCTTTTTACTTCCTATGACAGCCTGAAATTTACATTCAATGCAAGCCGGAATATTCTTTCTGAAAACGGAATTGAAGTTTTTAAGCAGGGCGATGAAGACAGATTCAGGCTTCTTGAAAAATTCAAAAAAGACACAAACAGCGTTTTATTTGCAACCGACAGTTTTTGGGAAGGTGTTGATGTTCCTGGAAGCAGCCTTAGCCAAGTTATAATTGTGAAGCTTCCGTTTGCAGTTCCGAATGATCCAGTTTTTTCAGCAAGAAGTGAAGCGCTTGAAAAGAAGGGCGGAAATCCTTTTATGCAGCTAAGCCTTCCACAGGCTGTAATAAAATTCAGGCAGGGTTTCGGACGGCTTGTTAGGCGCGCTGATGACAAAGGCATTGTTGTTGTTTTAGACCGCCGCATAGTCGAAAAAAAATACGGCGGAATTTTTACACGGAGCGTGCCGATGACAAAAAGAATGTATTCGCCTTTGGATGCCATTCTGCACGCCGTTGAAATTTTTTTTAATTGAAACTTATTTGCGATTTCCAAAAAGCCTTAAAAGCGAAAGGAAAATGTTTATAAAGTCAAGGTAAAGTTCAAGCGCGCCATAAATCGCGATTTTCTTGAATGAATCTGAGCTGTCCGCCCTTGAAGAAATGCGCATAATTTTCTGTGAATCATAAGCTGTAAGTCCAGTAAACACAACTACAGACGCAACAGAAATCAGCCAATCGAACATTGTGCTTCCGGCTCCAAAAAGGAATAAAATTCCGTTCAGCAGAGAAGCTATAATAATTCCGATTAAAGCCATCATAAGGTAGCGTCCGGCTGTTGTAAGATCCGATTTTGTCTTAATGCCGTAAAGCGACATTCCAAAAAACATTGCCGCTGCGGAAACAAAGCAGACTGCGATTGAGCTTGTTGTGTATGTAAAGAAAATTGTAGAAATTGTAAGTCCGTTTAAAGCTGAATACAAAATGAACAAAAGCTTTGCGTTTGCTACAGAAATTTTTCTGATTGAAGAAGTAAGACCGACTACAAGACCGATCTCCGCAATGCAAAGAATGATAAGTCCCATTCCGCCTGTTGCCTTCAAAATAGAAATAATCAGACCTGATTCTGCTGCGAAAAATGAAACTGCCGCGCTTACAAGAAGAGCGATTCCCATCCATAAATAAGTTCTTGTTAGAAAAAGTTTCCTTTCAGCTTCTGTTGGAGCATAAAATGCCATTTGATTTTCCATAGATTCCTCCGAAAATTTTTGTTTTTATAAATATAATATATTACACATAAAACCGCAAACTGTATTTTTTGTAACAGCGCATTTTTAGTTTGTTGAAAAAATATCTTTTCTTTTGCAAAAATCCCCATTATAATGTTCCTAAAAGAATATGATAAGAATTTTTTCAGCTGGAATTTTAATTATTGCATTTTTTGTTTCATGCGCGGCTTCTGTTGAAGAATCTGAAGTCAAAGATGAAACTTTAAAAAGTTCCGCAGAAAATTTTGAAAGAATCTCTTTATGGTCAAATGAAATTGAAGCTGATATTTTAAAAGAAAAATTGCCAGGCATAAAAAATGTTTCTTCCAAAACTGCATTGTCGCCGGCTTCTGTTGCTCTGGCTTTTATAGATTCAAAATCAGTTTTTCCAAATTTTAAGGATTCATTTGGCCTTGACATTTCTTCAATGGACAAAGAAGCTTTAAAAATTCTTGATTCATTTTTTTATTCATTTGAAAAAAACGAGGATTGTGAAAAATATTTTGAAGCTGAAAGTTTATATTCGCTTGTGATTTTTTTGCATGATTTTTCTGAAATAAAAGCGAATGTTTTAAATCATGTCGCGGGCGAGCCTTTTTTTTCTGATGGAATTTATCAATGCCCAGTAAGAATTTTTCTTAAATCAAATGATAAAAAAAATTCAAGCGCTGACATTTATGCTTATTTAAAAAAAATAGATCAGGAATGGAAAATTTTTCAGCTTGAAATTTTCAGCTGGAACAAAAATTCATAGGAGGAACGATGTCTGAAAACAAGGAGCTTACAAAAATAGAAAGGGAGCTTGTGCTTCAATATCTTATGGATGACAATGTTCCTCTGACAGTTACGCTTGAAAAAAAGCCGGAGCAAGCTGACGCGGAAATGATTGACGCAAAAATTCCTGTGCCGGAAAAAGAAAGCCGGATTCCTGCAAGCGCAGTTTTTCCTGTTGCGATTCCTTCTGAGCAAATAAAAGTTTTGAATCAGGGAATAATTCTTTTAAAAAATCCTGCGCGCACGGTTCTTCCGTTTTTGGGAAAACTTGTAAAAGTTCAGTTTTATTTTAATCATCTTGGGCTTTATTTTATCACAACGATGAAAGAATGTTCCCAGGGACTTGCAATTGTCATTCCTTCAAGCATAAAAAGAATTCCAGAAATTTTTTCAAAAAATGATTATGACTTTAGCGGAAAAATTTCTTACAAAGCGGAAAATTCTGTTGTTGAAATTGACTGCATTCCGATGAAAGGCTACAGAATTTTTTCTACTCCAAAGTGGTCTGAAATTCCAGAGGAAAATCAGCATGAAGCAAAATCGCTTCTTGAAAAATTTGTGCAGGAAGTAAAATCCGGGCAGGCAAATCCAATCGGAAACGGTATTCAGCTTTTGAGCATTGTCCGTTATCTTTCTGAAAAAAATATTTTTCCGCAAGAACCAGTGGAGGACAGAGTAAAGCCGTTTTTTATAATTTTTGCCGATGACAAAAGAATTGTGCTAGCCTGCGCTGAAAATTCTGAAAATCTTGATTCTGAATTAAAGTACAATCTTTCGCTTTTCTTTACGCTTTCAGAAAACAAGCTTTTAAAAAGAACAGTTCAAGTTGAATGTTCTGTTGAAAAAATTTATGAAAACGAAAATTCAAAAAATATAAAATGCATTGCCCTCAAATACGAAAACTTAAAAGAAGAAGATTCCAGATTTTTATATGAAAGAATCACTGGAAAAATTTTAGGCGAATAACATTAGAATGAATTTTAAAAGCCAGACATTTTTGAATCCGGCTGATTAATTTTTTCTATTGAAAAGCGAAAATTTTCTTTTTCTATTATTGAAATTTGTTTTGTTGCCCAAAAGAACTCCAATTGGATTTAGAATTTGAATATTTTCGCAGATGATTTTTATAATTACAAGAATCGGAACTGCAAGAATCATTCCTATGAATCCCCAAAGCCAGCCCCAAAGAGAAAGGCTTACAAGAATAAGAAATGGAGAAATTCCAAGGTCAGAACCTTCCCAGCGCGGCTCGATAATATTTCCGAGAATAAAATTGACCGCAAGCACAGCTATTCCAACATAAAGAATTTTTCCAAATGAAGGATAAAACTGCAGAACCGCAAATCCAGTTGTAAGCGCCCAGGAAAGAATGGAGCCGAATGTCGGTATGAAATTCAAAATGAACGCAAGAAATCCCCAGATAATTGCAAAGTCAAGTCCAATCATAAAGCAGAACAAAAACACAAGAAGTCCTGTGAAAAATGAAATCAAAAATTTTATGGAAATGTAGCGCGTTACTTCTGCAATTGTTTTGGTTATAATGAACATTATTTTTCTATTAAGATGCTCTTCCGGGAATGCGGTTTTTACTTTTTCTTTCATTCCGCGGATTTCAATTAAAAAGAAAACTATAAACAGCGCAATTACAAGTATGACTTTTGCAGTTGAAAACATATAGCTGCTTGCCGCCAATGCAAAATTCTGAACAAACGTTCTTACGCCCAATGAATTCCAAAGATTTATAATCAGCGACGAATTTTCATCAAAAGGAATGTGGAAAGCTTCCGCAATTAAACTGTAGACAGTTGTGAATCTTGCTTCATATTTTGGATAAGCATTTAAAACTGTCCGGCAGCTTGCAACCAAAAGGTTTCCGATTATAAAAAAAGCCGCCGCCGCTAAAATCACAACTAGAATTATTCCTACAATCCACGGAACATGAAATTTTGTAAGGTTCTTTACAAATGGATAAAAAACAAACGAAAGCATCAACGCAAGCGTGAGCGGAATAAAAAATGAAGATGTGATTTTTAGAATAACAGTCGCCAAAATTATGGAAGCAAAGAGTAAAATGTAAAAAATGCCTTTTGAATAATTTTTGTCTTCCATAATTTGACTTCCTATTTTTATTTTTTGATTGTTTTGTAAACTGGAGATGCTACGTCTGTTTTTGGTCCGATTTTGTCGAATCCGCAGTAAGGAACAAGAACTTCTGGAATCGTTACAGAGCCATCTTCATTTTGATAATTTTCAAGAATTGAAAGCATTGCTCTTCCAACTGCAACAGCTGTTCCATTAAGCATATGAACGTATTTATTTTTTCCATCATCGTCATGGTATTTTACATTCAGTCTGCGTGCCTGATAATCTGTGCAGTTTGAAGTTGAAGTTACTTCGCCGTAATCTCCGTCTGGATGATTTTCGTCAGCGCGTCCTGGCATCCAAGCTTCCAAGTCCCACTTTCTGTAAGCAGGCGCGCCCAAATCTCCAGTGCAAGTATCAACAACACGGAACGGAAGTCCAAGTCCGCTGAAAATTTCTTCTTCAATCAAGCGGAGCTTTTCGTGAAGAGAATCGCTTTGCTCTGGAAGACAGTAGACAAACATTTCAACTTTATCAAACTGATGAACTCTGTAAAGGCCTTTGCTGAATTGTCCAGCAGCTCCTGCTTCGCGTCTAAAGCAATGAGAAAGTCCGCAGTACATAAGCGGAAGTTTTGACTTGTCAAGAATTTCTCCTGAATGATAGCCGCCGAGTGTTATTTCTGCAGTTGCAACAAGGCACGTTCCTTCGTCTTCAATTGCATAAACATTGCTTTCGTTTCCGCGCGGATTAAATCCAATTCCTTTTAGAACTTCTTCACGCGCAATGTCTGGAGTTATAAATGTTGTAAATCCGTGCTTGCGCAAAATATTAAGGGCATACATTATAAGCGCCTGCTCAAGAAAAACAGCTTCGTTTTTAAGGTAATAAAATTTTGCACCTGAAACTTTTGTTCCGCGCTCAAAGTCAATCAAATCCAGCGACTCGCCAAGCTCAACATGGCTTTTTGGCTTGAAGTCGAATTTTCTTGGCTGGCCAACTTTTTTTACTTCAAGATTTTCTGTGTCAACTTTTCCAACTGGAACTTCTGGATTTGCCATGTTTGGAATCTGGCGTCCGGCCTCTTCAAGTTTTACTTCGAGTTCAGAAAGTTTTGCTTCCGCAGAAGAAACTGCGTCCTTTATGATTTTTCCTTCTTCAATATATTTTGTCCTTGTTTCAGAATCAAGTTTTTGTTTCATTGCCGCAGCATTTGCATTTCTTTTTTGCTGAAGATTCTGCAGCTCCGTTGTAAGAGCAGTGCGTTCATCAAAAAGCTTTACTACTAAATCTGCATCAGCTTTTGCAGGATCCATGTTGCGGTCTATGATATTTTTCTTTACTGCTTCAAGATTGTCTTTAATAAATCTGTAGTCCAACATTTTTTGCCTCTATAAAATAAAATATAATCAGTTTACTGAATTTCGTAAACTACTTCAACATTTACAGAAATGGAAGTTTTTCCTCCTGAAACTGGAGTGGAGCTGCCTTCCATTTTTGCCGCATATAAAACTGTGTTCGATATTCCTTCTGTGATTGCCGGACGTTCTTTTATTGAAATGATTTTTCCAACTGAACATCCGCTTGTGCTTGCAAGTGTAACCGCCTTTTGTTCAGCATCACGCAACGCAAGAATTCTAGCCTGTTTTTCTGCATCTGAAGTTTCTCCTGCTGAAAAAGATATTGAATTAAACTGATTTGCGCCCGCCTTTACAGCTCCGTCAATTATCTGTCCAGTTTTTTCAATTGAAGAAATCAAAATATTTATGCTGTTTGAAACTACGTATTGTCCGAGGATCGTCCGTCCGTTTGAATACGAAGTTTCCTGCTGAATATAAAATGACGAAGTTGAAATATTTTCTTTTCCGATTCCAAGAGTTTCTAGCGAATTTCTTACAGCTTCCATTTTCTTGGCATTGTCTTCGGTTGCTGCTAGAACACTTGAATTTCTTGTTACAACAGAAAGCGAGATTACGGCTTTTTCATTGTCAAGTTTTACAGTTCCTTTTCCTGTTACTGAAATTGTTCTAGGCTCATTTTTTTCTGCGTTGAAATTACATGAAGTAAACGCAAAAAGAACAAAAACTGCTAATGCTAAAATTTTTTTCATTTTGTTTCTCCAAAATTATCTTATATTGAAATAAAATTTTTTTAAGTATGTAACCCGTTCGCTGGCTTTTTTCCAGACTGAACTTTGCGGATAACGGCGGACAATTGTTTCATAATTATCAAGCGCATTTTTTATGTTTCGTTCTGAGGAATTCGATTCGAAAATCTGCGCCTGAAGAAAAAGCCCCTCGTCAATTCTTGAGTCTGCTTTTTCAAAAAAACTTTCAAGGCAAGCAAGTGAGTCTTTATATTTTTTTGAATTGAAATTTTCCTGCGCGGCTTTTAAAAGCTCGTCAGCAGAAGAATCCGATGAATTATTTTTTTCTATTGAAGAAATTTCCTGCGAAGGTGAAACTTCATTGCCAGAAGAAATTTCACTGGAAGTTTGAACCGATGGTTTTTCAGTTTCAAAATCATTCTTGCTAGCTGCTTTTTCTTCTGGAATTTTTGGAGAATTTTCAGAAACTTCATTTTTGGGATTTGAAATTTCTGGACTTGAAATTTTTTCTTGAGTTGAATTTTTTTGCGATGGCGGAACAAGAGAAGAATAGTCAGGTGCTAAAATTCTTTCAGCTGAATAATTTCTTCCTTTTATTTCAACTTCCAAATAGTCATCGATATAAGCGCCTGTAAGCTGGTCATTTTTGTAAAAATGAAGAATTGTTTTTCCTTCTTCTCTGGAACGCAAACTGAACGAAGTATCTTTATCTCCGATTTTCCGACCGAAGTAGCGCATCAAATTTTTTTCATCTTCTTCGCCAAGATAAATCCAGCCTTTTCCAGGATAAACGATGTCCAAGTATTGGCTGTTTTTCATTGAAACTGAACGCGATGGAATTACAGGAACTTTTTCAGGTTCTGTTTTTTCTTCTTCTTGTGAAGTTGATTCTGCGGAATTTTCTTCAACATTTGTTTCTGGATTTTGGATTTCCGGCTGCGAAATTATTTCTTCTGAATTTTCTGCATTTGGAATTTCAGTTTTTGAATTTTCATTTTCTATTATAACTTCTGGCTTTTTTTCAGCAGAAAGTTCTGGTTGTTCAGTTTGAATTTCTTCTGCTGCATTTTCGCCACTTGGAATTTCAGGCGATGCAGGTTCTTCTTTTTCAGGCTCGGACTTTTCTTCTTGAATTTTTTCTTCCGGCGGAACAAGAGGAATTTCTTCTGTTTCTTCAATCGGTTCTATGATTTCCTGCTTTTCAAGAAAAACTGGTTCCGGGTCGCTTTCATAATATCCTTGAATATCTTCAATCGGCTCAAGCTTTATTTCTTCCTGAATTTTTTCTTCTGGCACCGGAGGATTTTCGTCAGCTGAATTTTTTTCTGGCTGAATTTCTTCTTTTGAAAGTTCAGGATTTTGTTCTTGAGAATTTTCTATTTCTTGCGCTTGATTTTCTTCAGCAATATTTTCTGATTCTAAAGGCAAAGTCTCTGCTGTATTTTCTTTTGGGGATGAGGCGCATGAGAAAAATAAAAATGTAAAAAACAAAGCTAAAAAAAATTTTATCACGGAGCTGCTCCTAAAATTTCATTTGCAATTTTTTCATTTGATTTTCCAAGAGCTTCAACATTTTCCTTTGAAGGAACAGAAAACCATCTGTCGAATTCGTCTTTGCTCCAAGTAGAATTTTGTTCTCTTGAAAAATAATAATCTTCAGTTAAAGAATCATCTTTTGGCGGAAAAAAATCTTCAACTGCCGAAAAAGGAATTTGCTCTGGAAAAACAAAAATTTCCTGTTTTTTTTTCTCTTGAAAAATTCCTGATACAAAAGCGAAAACTGCAAGAACAACAAGAAGAATTGTTATTCCCGCTGTAATCTTTGTGTTTTCCCGGAGAAAATTTTGCAGATTTTCCTTTACAATTTCAAAGAAATTCATTGCTGGCTGATATTTTCCTCTGGTTCAGTTTTCGCATCAGTTTTTAAAGTTCCGTCTGGATTGTGCTCTCTTCTTGGAGGACGCGGCGGAATTACAATTCCTTCTTCCGGCTGAACTTCTTCTTCCACAAAATCTGACTGGTCGTTAAACACAATGTTTCCGTTCATGGTGTCTTCGTCAAGGCGAACTTGCAGAACTTTTGTGATTCCAGATTCTTCCATTGTAACGCCAAGCATTGTTGATGCGCCCATTACAGTTTTCCTGTTGTGCGTGATTACAATGTACTGGCTTATGTTTCCAAACGCGCGCAATGTGCTTACAAAACTTGCAACGTTTTTGTCATCAAGAGCCGCGTCAATTTCGTCCAAAAGGCAAAACGGGCTAGGGCGGACTTGGTAAGTTGCAAAGAGAAGCGCGACTGCTGTCATTGTTTTTTCACCGCCAGAAAGAAGTGAAATATTTACAAGTTTTTTTCCAGGCGGCTGGGCAAGAATTTCAACACCGCTCGAAAGAACATTTGCCGGATCAACAAGCCTAAGTTCAGCCCGTCCTCCGTTCATAAGTCTGCGGAACATATTGTGGAAATTTTTTCGAATCTTATTATATGTGTCCAAAAACATTTCAGAAGATTTTGTCCGGATTTCTTCACTTACACGGACGAGATTTTCCAAAGTTTTTTGCGTGTCGTTGTAGTTTGCCTGCTGGCGTTCGTAGCGTTCTTTTTCTTCTGCAAACTGCTCAATCGCCATTAAGTTCGGAGTTCCAAGTTCCTGAATTTTTTGCTTCACCTGCGACAATTTTTCTTTTAAAGCTGGAACTGGAGTTGTTATTGTGTACATCCGCTCTTCAAATTCCATCAGGTCGCGTGAAAAATTTTCTTGGAAATTTTGCTTCACATTTCTGATTTCAGTGTCGTACTGCGCAATTCCAACGCTGAACTTTTCAAGCTGGCTTTGATATTTGTTCCGCTCTTCTTGTTTTTTCTGAAGCGCGTTTTGCTTTCCGCTTACCTGGCTGTTGCATTCTGAAATTTGCTTGTCCAAGTCATTCAGTTCTGCTGTGATTTTTTGTCCTTGAGCTTCAAGTTCCGCAATCGATTCTTCAGTTTCTTGAAGTTGCTCCTCGTTTTCTTCCCGGCGTTTGTTTTCCTCAAAAAGCTCATTCTGCTGTTCCCGGAGCGAAGTTTCTTCAGAAGCCAAAGTTTTCCGCAAAGTTGAAATCTGCTGCTCGCACGAAGTTATTTGCTGAGCCATCTGCGCCTGGTTTATTTTTAATTTTGAAAGAGTGTCTTTGTATTCATCAATTTTTTTGTTAAGCGCATTGTTTTTTGAAGAGAGTTCCGCGCTTTCATTTTTTATTGAATCGATTGTAGCAAGATTCTGCTGAATTGAAGAGTCGATTCCGCGTTTTTTTGTGATAATTCCTTCTGGCGAAAGAAAATCGTCAATGAACTGCGGTGTTGTTTTTGTATATTCTGAAATTGACTGAGAAAGCTCCTCAAGCATCCGCAAAATTTCTGTAAATGCCGCAACCGCATCAGTTCCCATCTGCGCAGAATCTTTTTCAGAATGAGAAGGAAGCGAAGAAAAATCCTTGAAAATATTTGCGCGCCCGTTCGCATAAATTTTGATTTTTTCAAGTGCTGTATCAAGAGCTTCTTTTGCTTTTTTATTTGAAGTGCTTGAATAGCCTGCGTCCTTTAATTTTGCGTCAAGTTCTGTAACAATGTCTTCGGTTATTGACGTAAGCTGTTTTTGCAGTTCCGCGCGCTCTGAATCAAGATTGTTGATTTTTCCAGAATTTGTATTTATGAGCCTTAAATTTTCTTCAATCTGACTTGAAGACTGACGGATATTTTCAGAAAAATTTTCAACATTTTTATTTATATCTGAAAGCTGCTTGTGTTTTTCGTGAAGCTCCGCATTCTGGCTGTCAATTTCTTCATTGTATTCATCAATTCGCTCTTCAATATTTTTTATGCGGTTTTCAATTTGCCCGATTTTTTCTTTCATCTGGCTTTGATGCTCGTGAAGCTGCCGCGCCATTGCTTTTTTTCCGGTTTGCTCCGCGCTGATTTTTATTACAAGCTGCTGTTTTGTGTTTACTTGCTCCTGAAGCTCTTTTACTTTGTCCGTGTTGACTTGGAGCGTATTTAAAATTTCCTCAATTTCATTTGCCGCGGAATTTCTTTTTTCTTCGGCTTCTTTTCTGTTCTGCTCGTGGCGCGCTTTGTTCTGCGTAAAATCCTTTAGCTTTAAAAGCTGAATGTCAAGCTCGCATTCAAATTTTTCATCTTGAAGTTTTCTGTATTTTGCAGTTTTTTCAGCCTGAACTTTTAAAGTCTCGTAGCTGCGTTTTGTTTCTGCAAGTCCAATATCAATTTGAGCCAGATTCGCCCTTGTTTTTTCAAGTTCACGTTCCGCATCTGCAACTTCTGCCTTTGAACGGCTGATTCCTGCTGCTTCCTCAAAAAGGTAGCGTCTGTCTTCCGGCTTGCTTGAAAGAATCTGATCGATTTTTCCCTGCTCCATGACAGAATAGGCGGCTTTTCCGACTCCAGTGTCCATAAAAAGCTTGCGGATTGAAGAAGCTCCAACTTGATTTGAATTTATAAAATATTCGTTTTCGCCGTTGCGATAAAGCCTGCGTTTTATTGCAATTTCAGAATCTTCAAGCGGAAGAAGCCCGTTTTCATTTGCAATTGTCAGTGTAACTTCCGCCATTGAAAGAGCCGAACGAGTTTCTGTTCCGTTGAAAATTACGTCTTCCATTGATTCGGCGCGAAGATTTTTTGAGCGGTTTTCTGCGAGAACCCATTTTATTGCATCAACAACGTTGCTTTTTCCGCAGCCATTCGGACCAAGCAGGGCAGTAATTCCGTCGGCAAAATTTATATGAGTTCGGTCGGCAAATGACTTAAAACCGAATATTTCAAGACTTTTTAAAAACACAGGAATTTCCTCAATTTAAAATGTTTTTCTATTATAGCGAAACGGCCTTTGAGCCTCAAGTATTAAAGGAATTTGGATCGACAACGTTACCTTTATAAAGCATTTTTGGAAAAACTTTTATTTTCAGTTTTTTTTCAAGGCGGGCATAGTTTTCCATTTCCCAGGCATCTCCAATAACGCAGTTTATTCCAGTTGCTCCGGCTCTTGCGGTTCTTCCTGCGCGGTGAATAAAAAAGTCTTCTTTTTCCGGCAAATCCATTTGAACAACATGGGTTATGCCTTCTATGTCAAGTCCTCTGGAAGCGAGGTCTGTTGTAATAAGAATTTTCGCTTTTCCGCTTCTGAATCTGTCGATTGCGGATTTTCTGTCAACCTTGTTTGTTTTTCCGCATAAAGTTTCACAGTCGATTTTTTTGAATCTTAGTTTTGAAGCGATGTTTTCAATCTGGTCGGATTTTGAAGTGAAAACAAGAAGTTTTTTTGGCTTTTCTGCATTTATGAAGCTTCTTAGAGTGTCAATTTTGTCTCTTCGTTCTGAAAAGATTGCCCAATGCGAAATTTGCTTTCTAAGAACATTTTCCATCGGCAGCGCAACAAAAAGAATTGCGTTTTCCTTTTCATCATTTAAAATTCCGTTTCTTGCTTTTTGAAGGATTTCACGCGTATATTTGCTTACAGTGGCGGAATTTCCTATAAGCTGAACTGATTTCGGAAGTCGCTCCATAAGATCTTTTGTGCTGTCTCTGAGTTCCGGGCTTAAAAGCCGGTCAGCTTCGTCAAGAACAAGAGTTTCAATTCCGTCAGCCTTAAGTTTTTTTAAATGAATCAGCTCAAGAAGCCGCGCAGGACCTCCAATTACAATTTCAGGTTTTTCCTTTAAAAGCTCGATTTGCCTTGAAATTGGAGCACCTCCAATCAGCAGGGCGCATTTTATTCCGCTGATTTTCTGCACCTGAACTTTTATCTGGGAAGCAAGCTCGTAAGTCGGGGAGGCAATCATAAGACGCGCCATTCTTTTTTCTGTGGAATTCAAACGGCTCAATAGCGGAAGCAAATATGCGAAAGTTTTTCCAGTTCCTGTTTCGCTTTGGAACATTATATTTTTTCCTTCTGAAATGAGCGGAATTATTTTTTTCTGTACTTCTGTAGGTTCAGTTATGCCGATTTCTTCAAGCTTTGAAACAATTGATTCGTCAACTTTTAGTTCTAAAAATTTGTCCATGAATAAAATATAGCATATTTTTAAAGTTTTGTGATATACTATATAGATATGAAAATTGGAATTGATACATTTGGTTGCGATCACGGAAAATCTGGGCTTGGCTCATACCTTATGTCTTTTATAAACAATCTTCCTGCTGAAAATGAATTTGAGTTTGAACTTTTCGGAGAGGAAATTGACAGATATACTTATAACGTAAACCGCGATGTTCCTTTTTCTAGCATTGGAATAAAACCGACTTCGGGCGCAATCCGGCTTTGGCATTATTTGTCTGCGAACCGGTTTATAAAAAAATCAGGCTATGATGCGGTTGTTTTTCCAGCTGGAGCAAGACTTATTCCTTCAAAATTTAAAGTTCCAGGCATTGCAATTGTAAATGACATTCCGGGAAATATTTTTAAGAATGAAAACTTGCTTGCCCAAAAGCACATAAAAGCCGGACTTTCAAATGCTGACTGCGTAATTGTTCCGAGTATGTTTGTAAAGAAAAATCTTGAGCGTTCAGGACTGAAATGCCGACGCATAGAAATTGTCCACAACGGAATTGACCACAGCAGTTTTTTCCCAGTTGATTCTCTTGGAATTGAAAGTGAAGTCGCGGATATAAAGCCGTTCGCAATAAAAAAGCCTTATATAATTTATGCGAGCCGTATGCAAAGTCCTGAAAAAAAGCATATAGAGCTTATAAAAGCATTTTCGCTGTTCAAGAAAAAAACTAATTTGCCTCATAGACTTGTCATTGCAGGAAGCGACGGACCATATAGTGATGAAGTTCACAAGGCTGCGTTTGAATCTTCAGCTGCAAGCGATATTTTTATAACCGGATATTTTCCGCATGAAAGTTTTCCTGAGCTATATAGAAATTCTGAAGCCTGCGTTTTTCCTTCTGTGAATGAAGGAGCAGGGCTGCCTATTCTTGAAGCTATGGCGACTGGAATTCCCGTTGCCTGCGCAAAAGCCGGAGCTCTCCCAGAAGTTGCAGGAAACAATGCCCTTTTCTTTGATAGCGATAATATAGAAGAATTTGCTTCGTGCATAGAAAAAATAACAACAGATGAAAGTTTCAGAAAAAAAATATCAGCAAGCGCGCTTGCCTGGTCAAAAAGATTTTCTTGGGAAAAATGCGTGCTTGAAACTTTGGAAATAATAAAAAGCGTTTTAAAATAAAAAAAGGAGCTTCCGTCAGCTATTGCATTTTGAAAGCTCCTTTCATTTTTTTAAGCTGTCTTTTGTTCAATCAAAAGAGATTCCGCAGTTGGAAGTTCTTTTTGATTCACAATATCTTTTGTGATTACAAGTTTCTTTTTGCCTTTTACGCTCGGAACTTCGTACATAAGGTCAAGCAGAATGTGCTCAACAATTGCTCTTAGTCCGCGCGCGCCGGTTTTGCTTCTTATTGCCATTTCTGCAATCTGATCAATCGCTTCATCATCAAAAGAAAGCTCTACATCGTCTATTGCAAAAATAGCCTGAAACTGCTTTGTTATTGCATTTTTTGGCTCTACAAGAATTCTCTTTAAATCTTCCTTGTTAAGTTCCTTCAAAGCGCAAGTCATTGGAAGACGGCCGATGATTTCTGGTATAAGGCCGAATTTCACCAAGTCGTCGCTTGTAACCTGATTCAAAAGCTCCATTCGCTCTTCGTTTGTTCTATGAGTTCCTTCTGCCCCGAATCCGATTGAAGCTGTTGAAAGCCGCTGCTCAATTATCTTGTCAAGTCCGACAAAAGCTCCGCCGCAAATAAACAGAATATTTGTAGTGTCAATGTCGATCATTTCCTGGTTCGGGTGCTTTCTTCCGCCCTGAGGAGGAACTGACGCATGTGTTCCTTCAAGAATCTTTAAAAGCGCCTGCTGAACTCCTTCCCCGGAAACATCGCGTGTAATTGAAGTATTTTCGCTTTTTCTTCCGATTTTATCGATTTCGTCAATGAAAATAATTCCGCGTTCCGCAGCCGCAATATCTCCGTCCGCAGCATTGATGAGCTTCAAAAGAACATTTTCAACGTCTTCACCAACGTATCCGGCTTCTGTAAGGGTAGTGGCATCCGCAATTGCAAACGGAACATTCAGTTTTTGCGCAAGTGTTTTTGCAAGAAGCGTTTTTCCTGAGCCAGTCGGTCCCAAAAGAAGAATATTCGATTTTTCAATTTTTACATCCATTGTAAGCTGCTGTTCCTTTGAAATTGAAAGCTGCTTGTAATGGTTGTATACTGCCACGGAAAGAACTTTTTTTGCATAATCCTGGCCAATAACGTACTGATCAAGGTACGCTTTGAATTCTTTTGGAGACGGAATTGCGCTCATGTCGATTGGAGCTATTGTGTGGGCTTCATTGTTTAAAATTGTCTGGCAAGTTGCAACACAATGCTCACAGATATAAATCATGTCATCTGGAGAGCTTACGACTCTTCTGTGTTCATCAGCAGGACGGCCGCAAAATGAGCATACCGGCTGATTGTTTCTGCCTAATCTGGCCATTATTGAACTCCTTTTTTCGCGCTGTTCATTATATGGTCAATTATGCCGTAATTTTTTGCATCTTCTGCCGGCATATAAAAATCACGCTCCATATCAGCTGCGATTTCTTCTTCTTTTTTTCCTGTCTGCATGGAAAGATATTTTATGCTGAGTTTTTTTAGGCGACCGATTTCTTTTGCCTGAATTGCAATGTCGCTTTCCTGACCTTGAGTTCCGCCCCAAGGCTGATGAATCATTACACGGCTAGAAGGAAGCGCGTACCTTTTTCCAATCGTTCCGCCTGCAAGAATAATAGCACCCATGCTTGCTGCCTGTCCCATGCAAATAGTCTGAATATCGCATCTTACATATTGCATAGTGTCATAAATTGCAAGTCCTGCTGTAACTGAACCGCCCGGACTGTTTATATACATGCTTATGTCTTTTTCCGGATTTTCGCTTTCTAGGTAGAGAATTTGCGCCACAATCAAATCTGCTGTTTCATCGCGAATTTCTCCATCAACAAAAATTATTCTGTCTTTCAAAAGCCTTGAATACAAGTCATAGGCACGCTCTCCGTTTCCGCTTCTTTCAATTACAGTCGGAACAAGAGTATTCATAAATTCATTCATTAAATTTTCCTCTGATGAATAGTGTAAACAAAAAAAACGGAATGGGCAACACTCCGTTTTTTTCTTATCGTCAGAAATTTTCTAAACTAGCGATTGTTTTTAAAAAGATCCGCAAACTCAACTTTGTCGCCTTTTGAAACTTTTACCTGCTTGTAAAGCTCATCGTAAAGTTTGTTTTCTTTTATTTCATCGATAATGTACTCTTTTGCACGTGCGTCTTTGTAGTGCTCTTTTACTTCATCAAGAGTTGAGCCGGATTCATCTGCGATTTTTGCAAATTCCGCTTCAACTTCCTCTGGAGTAACCGCAATGTTTTTCTCGCGGATAAGAGCGTCAACAATCAGGCGGCTTTTGAGCATTTTTTCAGCATCTCCAGTCCACTGTGTAAGCATATTTTCCTTTGACTGGCCAGAAGCTGAAATCATTTTTTCAAGCTGCTCTGGTGTTGTCTGGAACTGCTGAGCCATCATTCTCCAGCGGCTTTCCATTTCTGCCTGAACCATTGACTTTGGAAGCACAATAGGATTTTTTTCTACAAGCTGCTCAAGGAGGCTCTGCGATTTGAGTTCTGCAATTTTTCTATTTTTTGCACTTTCAAGACCTTTTGAAATATCCTTTTTAAGATCATCAAGTGTCTTGTATTTTTCGCTTACATCCTGCGCAAGCTCATCATCAAGGGCTGGAAGATTGCGGAGCTTGATAGCTTTTACAGTTACGCTGATTTTCTTTGTTTTTCCAGCAAGATCTTTGTTTTCATCTTTAGCATCATAAGTCTTAGAGATTTCTTTTGTCTCATCTTTTTTCATGCCAATGATTTCATCATCAATCTTGTAGATGTTTTCGCCTGTTCCAACTGTGAAAACAAAACCTTCGCGCTCGCTTCCGGAAACTGTAGCTCCAGAATCATCAAGCTCTTTGTAGTCGATTGTAACGATATTGTCTTTTTCAACAGGTTCGCCTTCTTTTTTGTCGATTACAACAGCATTTCTTTCCTGAATAGCTTTCAGTTCTTCGTTGAGCTCTTTTTCGCCAATTTCAACCTGTGGCTCTTTTACTTCGATTTTTGAAAAATCCTTTACTTCAACTGAAGGGAAAACGTCATAAACAACAGAGAATGTCAAATCCTTGTCTGTGCTGAATTCAGGAAGCTTGTCTCCGTCAAGACGTGGCTGAGTGTAGGGAAGGGGACGGATGTCTTTTGATTCTTCCTCTGCAAAAATCTGATTCAAAGATTCATCGATAAGATCTGCGAGAACTTCCTGCTTGAGGGAATCTCCATACTTCTGTTCAAGAACTTTTACAGGAACGTGTCCTTTGCGGAATCCTGGAAGCTGAACATTTTTTGCGTATTTAGAAATGTTTTTGTTGTATCCAGAAACAACGTCTTCTTTTGCAATTGTGGCAGTGAGTTTTACTGCTGAATTTTCAAGTTTGGAAATTTCCTTTGTTACCTTCACGTGGGAACCTCTCGATTATAAAATGCACCGGGTCAAGGCACGCTTCAATTAAAACCTTGACTCAGTCGTTTTTACAGTTTATTCAACTGTAAATAAAAAAGCGATTCAGAAAAAATCCAAATCGCTTCGTCGTCGAGCGGAAAACGGGAATCGAACCCGCAACATCGACCTTGGCAAGGTCGCGCTCTACCATTGAGCCATTTCCGCAAATTGCGTCGCAGCAACTGAATACAGCACTGCTTTTAATAATGTAAGAGCGGAAAACGGGAATCGAACCCGCAACATCGACCTTGGCAAGGTCGCGCTCTA
>NZ_CAMCEC010000007.1 GCF_945873775.1 uncultured Treponema sp.
CCTGTACGCTCTTCTGTCGTTTCTTCTTTCCTTCCCTTAAACTGTCAAATAACGGCGATATAAACTAGCAGTCATACTGCCTAACATTTTTTATTTTGTTCCTTTGTTTTCAAAGGGTGAGATAGAATATATAGCTGTGAAGAAATATTGTCAATAGTAAAATCAAAAAAAAGATAAAATTTATTAAATTTTTTGTACGGCATAAAAAAAGCAGACATTTTCAGCCTGCTTTCATTTATTATTATAGAATATAAAAATTATTCAGTTGCTTAGTTTTCCTCGTAATCAAGGTTTTCTTCTGGAATTTCTTCAGCTGGCAAATCAGTTTCTTCATATTCGCCGGCATCGTATTCATCGTCAGCAGGAAGAACAACCATCTGGGACTGCACTGCGCTCTGAATTTCCTCTTCCGTTATCGCATCAACCAAATCCTTTGCCTGCGCCCTTGTAAAGTACAAAAGGTTTCCGCCGTATTCAATTTGCGTGTCGCCTTTTCTCTGATTTGACTTTGTGGAAGGAATTTTTATGCAGAAATAAGGAGACTTTCCGACAAAAACATAGCCCATGGAAATTTTTGGGTCAGCATAAGAAGAGTACTGGAAAGGTCCCCATTCAATTTTTGCGCGGGCATATTCATAAGTCGCCTTGTATTTTTTCTGATTGCGGTCAAGTTTCTTTTCTTCAAAGTCCTTTAAATATGCGTTGTAAGAAGTAATAACGGCTTTGCGCGCATCTTTGTCCAAAAGAAGACGTTCTTTGTTCGGCATATTTTTATAAACAATTCCAGCTGTTCCGTTTTTTGGAAAAAGCATAACTGAAAAATCTTTCGCCTCAAGCTCATTCACGAGAATTTTTCTTAGCCTGAAAGTTCCAGAGCCAAGTTCAACAGGATCAAATTTTCCAAGTTTTACAGTTTCGATTTCCTGCTTTACTTTTGGAGTTCTTGCCGCAAACGACAATGCAGCCATTGTTCCAACCATTATAAATAAAATTTTCTTTTTCATATTTTCCTCTGTTAATTAAGTTCTTCCATTCCGTTCAAAAGATTCTTTAAAGCGCAAAGCTCATCTTTTGTAAATGTTACGCCTTTTCCCATTTTCTGATGCTCGGAATCCCAGGAACGAATGTCGTACTTTGCAGGACGGCCGCCCCAAGACACAAAATTCAGCTCAAGATTCCAGCCGGACTTTGACGTGGAAAGAACACCGATATTTTTCTGTATATCAGGCGGAGTAAAACCTTCAGACATTGCCATAAAATCCTCCGAAAAAAATATGCGCCGCGCTTTTATAGAAACAACCGCTCGCAAAGCAAAAAGTTACAGGCGCTTTCAATCTATTTTATATTAATGCCGTTTGTCATTTTTGTCATCAATAAAATTTCATTCTAAAACAAAACGCATTATGGCTTTTGCGCAGTCTGTTTATTGCCGAAATACAATTAGTATTATATATTAATAGTAAGCAAAACAGCTTTTATGAAAACTGAAATTCAAAAGGCAAACAAAGCTTTTCGTTTTTTACTTTATGGAGGAAAAATGATTAAAAGTAAACTTGTATTGGCGGCATTTGCAGCCATGTCGCTCGCACTGATTTCATGCGGCTCGTCACCAAAAGAAGAGCCAGAGATTCAGGAAGAGAATGTTTCTGAAAGCACAACAGAAGAATCTCAAGACCAGCAGCAGATTTCCGAAGACACAGCGGAATCAAATGAAGCAGCACTCAGCAAAATTGAGTCTTCAAGGCAGGACGCAATAAATGCCGGCGCTCAAGAAGCAGCTCCAGACGCATTTAACGCCGCAGAAGAAGAATACAATTCTGTAAAATCCGCGATGGAACAAGGCGAAGATGTTTCTGCAAGACTAAAAGATCTTCTTGCACGCTATCAAGGTTTAAAGGCTTACGCAGACGCAGTTGCAAAGAAAGCAAAAATTGACGAAAACGGATTTGCTTCTTATGCGCAGAATGTATACAATGACGGCTCTTCTCTTATAAGCGAGCTTGCATCTTCAAAAGACTACGGAAGCGACTGGAATAAAAATGCGCTTTCCGCAGATGCAAAAATGACTTTCGTTCTTAAAGCAGCTTACAAATCGCTTGCGCAGGCTGAACGCACAGAAGCTTTTAAAGCAAAGAGAAACGCAGACAGCATAAAGTGCTCTGTTTCAAGAAAAGCTGACTACGACAAATTTGTTGCAAACTTCAAGTCCGGCGACCAGAATTACGTTACAGGAAACCCAGAAGGCGCGCTTGCAAACTACACAAAAGCAAAAGAAGGATTCGCATCTCTTTACGCACAGGTTTCCGAAGCAAGAGCACAAGCTCAGGCAGCAATTGAAGAAGCAAAGAAACGTGTTGCAGAAAGCGAAACAAACGCTCAGTGGGCAGACAAGGAAAAGCCGCTTGGAGACGAGCCAGTAGAAGGAATCGAGGAAGCAGACACACAGCTTCTTGAAGCAGACGACTTTACAAAGGCAGAAAACTCAGAAGTTGAAATCGAAGAAACTATCGAAGAAACTGCACAGGAGGCTGAATAATGAAAAAATTACTTGCTTGCACAGTTGCATCTGTTCTGGGACTTTCAGTTTTCGCAGCCAGCTACACAAACAACACATACCAGAAACTTGCAAAAGAATACACACAGAAAGCAGAAAGAGCATTGGACGCAGGAGAATATGTTCTTGCTGAAGAATACGCCGCAAAAGCAAAGGAAAATGCAGAGCTTTCTGACACTTACATAAGCCACATGCTTTCAAAGGAAAGCGCGGAAAAAGACCTTAACCTTGCAAGAAACAGACTCGCTTATGTTGAAAGCATCAACGGAAAAGAA
Organism: uncultured Treponema sp.; assembly: GCF_945873775.1. Taxonomy (GTDB): domain Bacteria; phylum Spirochaetota; class Spirochaetia; order Treponematales; family Treponemataceae; genus Treponema_D. The sequence goes on from NZ_CAMCEC010000007.1 coordinate 2,830, forward strand.
AACTTTCCGATTGCTTATGATTCAGCATCAAAATCTCTTGCACAGGCTGAAGACGCATTTGCAAAAGAAGAATGGGACGCGGCTTCAAGCTATTCAAAGCAGGTTCTTGACGCTTTGGCAGAAATAAAAGAAGTTACACCTCTTCCAAAATATTATGTTGTAAAACCTTGGGAGTCAGACAAAGACTGCTTCTGGAATATTTCTGGAAGACCTTATGTTTACAACAATCCTTATTTGTGGGAAAACCTTTACGAAGCGAACAAGAATTCCCTTCCAGACCCAAAGAATCCAAACTTGATTCGTCCGGGAATGAAAATGGAAATTCCTTCAATTTCTGGCGAATACCGCGATGGAGTTTATAGCCCGGACAAAGACTACGAGCCTTTCCAGAAACGCTAAAAATTCCTAGCTAAATACAGGGCAGCTGCTGAAGCCATCAACGCATGGCAATATTCGGGGCTGCCCATTTTTTTTATCACTTCGGACTTTGGAATTTCCATGTAGTTTACATATTCGTCAGCATCCAGACTCTGCTTGCCGGAAAACTCCAAGCCTTCAGCAAGAAAAACATGAACGTGGTTTGCAAACAAAGCCGGGTTAGGATTCATTGAGCCAAGGCAAATCATTTTTTTTGCAGTTGCGCCGGTTTCTTCCAAAAGCTCACGTTTTGCAGCCTCAAGAGGAACTTCGCCCTTGTCTATTACGCCGCCCGGAAATTCAATGCTTAAAGATTTTTCTCCGTGCCGCCATTGCCTTACCATAAGAAAATTTTCACCGTCATCTGGAATCACAATTACCCAGTCTGGAGCTTCGTTCACAATGTAAACGCCTTCAGTTCCGTCGGGACTTACGCTGGTTCGTTCAGTAACAGTAAAAACGGGAGTCTTAAAAGCTCCCCTGCGAGATTTTTCGTGCCATATAAGTTTTTTGTCGTCCATGGGTTTTATACTAAAATTATTCTGAAACTTTAGCAAGAAAGAAAATCTCAATAACTGTCATTTCATTGCTTGACAAGGAAATCTAAAATCAACATAAGATTGCTGGACTTGCTCTGGCAATGACAAAGAACCAAATCATAAAAAATTGCAAATTTCAAAAAACGGATTTATAATTTAGTTATCAAAAACAATATTTAAAACAGGAGGCGCATTATGGCAATCATCGCAATTTCAAGACAGGTGGCAGCCCTTGGAGATGAAATAGCTGCGGCGGCGGCAAAAAAACTTGGCTACACATTTATAACACGCAAGCAGATAGAAAACCGCATTGTAGAACTAGGATTTCCAAAGGAAAAACTTCAAAAATATGACGAAATAAAACCGGGATTTTTCGCAAGCCTAGCAAAAGGTCGCGATGAATACCTGAACTATTTGCAGTATGCGGTTCTTGAAGCGGCAAGCAAAGGAAACTGCATTTTAATAGGACGCGGTTCATTTGTAATTCTTGAAGATGTTCCAAACTTGATTTCGCTGCGGTTCGTTGCAAAAGAATCTGTAAGAGCAAAACGCCTTGAAAAAGAATTCAACTGGACAGAAAAGCAGGCAATGGCAAGAATCAATGAAAGCGCGGCAAACAGAAAAGGATTCCACAAGAGTTTCTTCAATATAGACAATGAAGATTCAAGCCACTATATGCTCACAATAAACACAGGAATTCTTGAGCAGGAAGAAGTTGTAAAGCAAATTGTAAACTTTGTAAAATATTTTGCAGATCCAGAAAAAGAAGCGTTAGGCAAAAAGCGCATTGAAAATATGCTCAAAGCCCAGGACTTGACAAACAAACTTCTTTTTGAATACAAGCTGAACATAAATTTCCTGCGCGCAATAATCGATGACGAGGGAACTTCTATAACATTGCAAGGCGTGGCGGATTCCCAGGCTATAGTAGACAGAGCCGTAACACTTGCCGCAAAGATTCTTCCAAGCTGCACAATAAAATCAGCAGTAAACATTGTTCAGGACTTTAAGGGCTGCTAGCTGAAAGCAGTTTATATGAAAAGTTTTTAATGCCATATTTTTAACTGTCATTCCCGTGCTGTGCGTCGCAAGACGAATGCTGACACGGGAATCTAGCTATAAAATTTAGATTATCGGGTCAAGCCCGATAATGACAGTAGTTTTTATTCAACCGTAACAGACTTTGCAAGGTTGCGCGGCTTGTCCGGGTTGTTTCCCCTGTGGACTGCGCAATAGTAAGCAAAAAGCTGCGCCGGAATTATTGAAAGCATCGGCTCAAAAAAACTTTCCGTAGAAGGAATCTTTACAATTTCATCTGCGGAAGAACTGAACGCCCCGGAATCATCCTGAGTAATAACAAAAGTAGAAGCTCCGCGGCTCTTGACTTCAATAATGTTGCTTGCAAGTTTTTCATAAAGCTCAGGAACTGTGGCAGTCGCAACAACAAGAGTGTCTGTGTCTATAAGCGCAATCGGTCCGTGCTTAAGTTCGCCCGCAGCAAAAGCTTCGCTATGCATATAGCTTACTTCTTTAAGTTTAAGTGCGCACTCAAGACTTGTCGCGCTGTCATACTGGCGGCCAATAAAGAACACTTTCTGCTTGTTGTAGTTCTTGGAAACAAATCTCTGAATAGAAGCCTTGTCTTCAAGAATCTGCTGAACTTTTTCTGGAATAGAATTCAGTTCGCAAAGATATTTTTTATAGTCAGAAGCGGAAATAGTTTCTTTTATAAATGCGGCTTTCAAGGCAAGCATGCAAAGGCACATAAGCTGAGTTGTATAAGCCTTGGTTGAAGCAACCGCAATTTCAGGACCTGCCCAAGTATAGACGACATCATCAGCTTCGCGGCTTACAGTTGAACCTACGCAGTTTGTAATCGCCGTAACGTGAACGCCGCTCTGCTTGGCAAGACGCAATGCAGCCAAAGTGTCGGCAGTTTCCCCGGACTGGCTTATTACAATAAAAATATCATCCTTGCATAGAATAGGATTTCTGTAGCGGAATTCGCTTGCAACATCGACTACAACAGGAACACGCGCAAGCTGCTCAAAAACATACTTCGCCACAACTCCGGCATGGTAGGCAGTTCCGCAGGCGACAATCACAATGCGCTTGGCTTCCTTCCATTTTTCGTCAAAGCAAAGCTCGTCAAACTTTATGTCAACAGGAACTCCGCCTTCAAAAACAAGACGAGGTCTCATTGTGTCTGTAAGAACTTTTGGCTGCTCGTGGATTTCCTTAAGCATAAAATGCTCGTAGCCGCCTTTTTCCGCGGAAGAAATATCCCAGTCAACATGGAACGGCTGCTTTATTATGCGGTTTCCGTCCTCGTCAAAAAGATCAACATGGTCTTTGTAAAGAACTGCGATTTCTTTCTGGTCAAGGAAGTAAACATCGCGGGTGTACTCAAGGACAGCAGGAACATCGCTTGCAATAAAGTTTTCATCCTTGCCAAGCCCCACAATGAGCGGACATTCTTTTCTTGCGGCAATAACTCTGTCTGGGAAGTCCTTGCACAGAACTCCAAGAGCGTAGCTGCCTTCCAAGCGGTTTACAGTCGCCTTTACAGCTTCAAAAATATCAAGAGAATCTTCATAGTAATAGTTTATAAGATGAGCAATTACTTCTGTGTCTGTGTCGCTCTTGAACACAACGCCTTCACTCTGAAGCCACGCCTTTAGCTTTGCGAAGTTTTCGATGATTCCGTTGTGAACAACAGCGATTGTTCCGCTTTCGTTAAGATGCGGATGAGCGTTTATGTCGCTAGGTTCGCCGTGGGTCGCCCATCTTGTATGCCCTATTCCAAGAGAGCCTTCGATTGTTTCCTTTGCGATTTTTTCTTCAAGAGCCTTGAGCGCGCCTTTTACCTTGCGCACCAAAATATCCTGACCGTTAAACACTGCGATTCCCGCACTGTCATATCCGCGGTACTCAAGTTTTTTAAGAGCATTCACCAAAACCGGTGTAGCATTTTTATTGCCGATATATCCTACAATTCCACACATGGCATTATTCTAGCGAATTTCCTGTCTTTTGAACAGAATGCATTTCGTAAAAATAAATGTAAAATCTAATCAAGGAAAATTGCTTCAAGAATATTTTATTTTTCTCTGGAATTCTTTAAAAAGTTCAGGAATATTTCATTTTCTATGTGGAATTCGTCAAAAAACTCAAGAATATAGAATTTTCCTGAAGAATATGCATAAAAACTCTGGAATATCTTTTATTATTCAATTTTTATACAAATTCCTCAGGAATATACAATATTCTTGAGGAATATTATTTATTCCTGTATATTTATGCAAAATTTATCATTTCACAAAAAAATTCTCCTCTATGAAAAAAAACGCGCAATGCACTATAATGGCGCAAGGTTTTGGACAAATGAAAAGGCTTTTGGGATTCGCCGCAGTTTTAATATTTTCCGCAGGAATTTTTGCCGCCACATTAAAGGACGCGCAGGACAGGCTTTCTGCAATCGAAGAATTTAAAAGCGGAATTCTAAGCTCAAGTCCAAGCGGATTTTTTTCTGACGAGGAAATGGACGCGTTAAACCTTCTTTACCAGGTTCTTGAAGGAGATGAATACACCGTAAACTCGCTTAACGGAGAAATGCAGTTTTCCATAGGAGAATACAGCCTTGTAGAAACAAAATGGCCCACGGAAATTCAGGCACTTTTCTTCGGCGGAAAAATAAGCTATGAGCGCAGCGTGGACATCATGTATTCCGACGCAATGGAAAAAAAATACGTTCCAGAACCGCAAATGACTGAATACCAGCGGCGCGACTATGAATATTACATAAACGACTACGAAACCAGAATCCGTTCCGGGGAAAAATTCTTTTATGCAGAACTTACATTTAAACTTACGCACTGGCAGGGAGCAAGCGAATACAGATTCGAGCCGGTCGCGCTAAAAATCTACAAGAATTCAAAACGTCCGTGGGCAATAATCACAATAGACGAAACGCAGAGCAAGGATTTTTTTACATTCACAGAAGAAAAAGAATTCAGAACAGAAAAGCAGATTGAAAGAAACAGCGCGCGCATAAAAAAGCTTCTAAAGGACGAAAACAAAAACGCTTCTACAGAAAAAGCAAAGAAAAAAGACATAATATTCACCGAGCAAAAAGGAAGACGCGCATTTTACGTAAGCGCGGAAACTTCCACGGACAACATTGATTTTTCAAGCACGGACATTGCCTCTTACTCGCTTGACAATATGTACGGAACTCTTACGCTTGGACTCGGAAAATTTATCTTCGCAGGAATTTCAGCTGGAATAGACTTGCCTTCGCTTAACGAAAATGTTCCCGTTTATTCTTTCGGCGGAATCTTCGGATTAAACCTGAACCTTGGAACTCACATTCGGCCTTACGGTCAAACTTCAGTTTATGCACGCACAGACGACCACGTTGTATTTAAAACCGGAGCTGGAATAGATTTTAAGCTTGGAAAATTCATGCTGAATCTTGAGTACAGCTACAACTGGAGCAACAACGTAAACGCTTCTGTAAAAGACGAGGAAACAGAAAAGTTCGGCTCGTACACGGCAGGAATCGGACTTACTTGGTAAAGTTTTCGTTGTGAAGGCACAGGTCGTTTATCGGGCATTCCGCGCACTTGGGGCTTCGCGCTGTGCAAATATAGCGTCCGTGCAAGATAAGCCAGTGGTGGGCGTGCATCATAAATTCAGAGGGAATGCGTTCAAGCAAGGAACGTTCAACTTCAAGAGGCGTTGAGCCTTGGGCAAGTCCAATCTTGGGGCAGATTCTAAGCAAGTGCGTGTCTACCGGCATTGTGGGCTTGTGGTAGACAACATTCAGAATAACATTCGCAGTTTTTCTTCCCACGCCCGGCAATGACTCAAGGTCTTCCCTGTTGTCTGGAACTTGCGAATTGAATTTTTCCACAAGCATTTTGCTCAAGCCCACAACGTGCTTTGCCTTGTTCTTGTAAAGCCCGATTGACTTTATAAAGCCCCTTATTTTTTCTTCACCAAGAGCAAGCATAAGTTCAGGCGTATAGGCGACTTTATAAAGCGGCTCGGTTGCTTTGTTCACGGCTTTATCCGTAGTCTGCGCGGAAAGAACCACGCTCACCAAAAGACAAAAAGCGTTCGGAGCAACAAGCTCAGTTTCTGGAGAAGGATTCAATTTTTGAAACCGCAGAAAGACTTGCGAAATCTGCTGCGGAGTTAAAAGTTTCAAGCTAGAACTCTTTCTTTAGAAGCGCGGCTTTGTCTGTCTGTTCCCACGGAAACTCAGGATTTCCAAAGTGACCGTAAGAAGCTGTCTTAGAATAAATAGGACGCTTGAGGTTGAATGTCTTTGTTATTCCAGCTGGAGTGCAGTCGAAAACTTTTTTTACAGCATCCGCAATCTGGCAGTCAGGAACAATTCCAGTTCCAAAAGTTTCAACTAAGACAGAAACAGGGAACGGAACTCCGATCGCATAAGCAAGCTGAACTTCGCATCGTTCCGCCAAATCCGCGGCAACAATGTTCTTGGCAATGTAGCGCGCCATATATGCTCCAGAACGGTCAACTTTGCTAGGATCTTTTCCGCTGAAAGCTCCACCTCCGTGCCGTCCCATTCCGCCGTAAGTGTCAACGATTATTTTTCTGCCTGTAAGACCAGTGTCTCCAACAGGACCGCCGATTACAAACTGACCTGTAGGATTTATAAAATACTTTGTATCAGAATCCAAAAGTCCTGCAGGTTCAAGAACTGGCTTTATTATTTTTTCCATTACAGTGGATTTTATTTCGTCATAGCTGATTCCTGCGTCGTGCTGCTGGCTTATAACAACAGTGTCGATTCTTACAGGACGGTGGCCTTCATATTCAATTGTAACCTGGCTTTTTGAATCCGGGCGCATCCATTTGACTTCGCCGCTTTTTCTTAGTTCTGCGGATTTTCTCATAAGCTTGTGGGCAAACATAATCGGAGCAGGCATAAGCTCAGGAGTTTCCTTGCAGGCAAAGCCAAACATCATTCCCTGATCTCCTGCGCCCTGCTGACCTTTGTATTCATCAAGGCCTTTTCCAACAACTCCCTGATTTATATCCGACGACTGGGAATGAATCATATTAAGAACAGCCATGGAATTGCAGTCCAAGCCGTAATCCGGATTTGTGTAGCCGATTCTCTGAACAACATCGTATGCAACTTTCTGAACATCAACCTGGGCATTTGTAGAAAGTTCGCCGCCTACAAGAATAAGAGCCTGGGATGCAAAAGTTTCGCAGGCAACATGGCTTTCTGGATCCTGACGCAAACATTCATCAAGAATTCCATCTGAAATCTGGTCGCAAACTTTGTCCGGGTGTCCTTCCCCCACGGATTCCGAAGTAAATAAATAGTGATTTTTTGATAAGACAGCGCTCATTTTTAGAGCCTCCTGTTTAGCAAGTTTCAGTTCCACAAGAAAACTGTTCCGCCTGCAATTTGGATAAATCAGCGGATAATTTATAATTTGTTCAAAACAATATAATCAAAAGCACAAAAACAAGCAAGGGAAATTTTTTCAACAAATTGAACGCTAACCTTGCTAAAAAAATATTAGATTTTTTCTTTGTTACCAAATAGTTTTTACATTATATAAAGGAATTTTTGAGTCTGTTGTTACAATAATTAAATCATTTTCAATTGACTGTGCAATCAACAATCTATCAAACGGATCTTTATGAATATCTGACAAAGTTTTTATTCTTTCAGCATCATATTCTGTTGTTGGAAGATATACAAATTCTTCATTTTCCAAAACAGATTTTAACCTTGGAATATCAATATCAAATTGCAATGTACCCTTTGCTTGCTTTATCGCGATTTCCCATAAAGATACATAACTAAAAAAGCACCTTTTAGTTTCCATTATATTACGAGCTATTGGAGAAAGCTCATTATTTCCTGTTACATACCAAATTATTGCATGAGTGTCTAATAAATACATCACATATACTCCGCAAATTCTTCAAGTGGTTCATCAAAATCAGGAGACATTTTACATGGTATATTTTTTAAACATCCAAATCCACTTTTTTTTGTTTCAATAGGGCATTGTTTTTCTGAAACAGTAAATTTATAAAAAATGTAGTCTACATACGAAGCAACTTCTTCAAGTGCGGCCTGAGGAAGTGTTTTCAATTTTTCCTCAAGCATAGGATATGACATACAATACCTCCATGTTTTCAAATGTTGATCTAATTATATCACATTTCAATTAGTTTTCTACTTAAAAAATAATAAGAACCTAACTTTTCATAAACTTGCATAGAGAAATTGTATCTGCAATCAGCGAAATGAAACGTTTTTATATATGCCCTTGATTACATTTGAAATATTATATAATATGTAAATATAGCAAAGGAGCGGAAACAATGCATATATATGCGTTATTTTCTATCCGGCAACTGTTGTTTTATATCAAATTGTTTTTATAATAAGGAGACATGAAATGTCACTGAAAAAGTCTTATTCCAAAGACAAGAAAACTTGTAACGTAACTTTTTCTGTTTCTCAGGAAGCAGCACACGGCGCAGAAAAAGTTTCAATCGCAGGAGACTTTAACAGCTGGAGCAGCACAGAAACTCCGTTGAAAAAAGGCAAAGACGGTTCTTTCTCTGTAAAAATCCCTCTTGAAGCCGGAAAAGAATATCAGTTCCGCTATCTTCTTGACGGAAAGCACTGGGAAAATGACTGGGCGGCAGACAAGTACATTCCTGCTCCATTCTCCCACACAGACAATTCTGTTGTAATCTGCTAAGCTAGCTTAAAATCTTTTACTTTATACAAGCTGTCCAACTGAAGAAAACTTCAAAGGGCAGCTTTTTTTATAAAATCTGCAAAAAAAAACACGCAAAAAGTAGAAATTCCAAAATACCTTATTATAATGTATAAAAGGAGATGCGCATGGACTTAAAAGAAATCTATACAGCAGATGCCCGCCGCTATGATGACTCCCAAGCTTTATACAATCGATGCGGAAAAAGCGGAATTCTCTTGCCCAAAGTAAGCCTAGGATTTTGGCACAACTTCGGCGGAAACGACTCTTATGAACGAAGCCGGAAAATCACACATTTTGCGTTTGACCACGGAATAAATCACTTTGACCTTGCAAACAACTACGGTCCTCCTTATGGCAGCGCAGAAGAAACAATGGGCAGGCTCATAAAAGACGACTTCCGCCCTTACCGCGATGAACTTTTTATTTCAACAAAAGCCGGCTACGATATGTGGGAAGGACCTTATGGCAACTGGGGCTCGCGCAAGTATCTTATAGCAAGCCTTGACCAAAGCTTAAAGCGCATGAATCTTGAGTATGTAGATTTATTTTACAGCCACCGCTACGATCCGGACACACCTTTGGAAGAAACTTTGCAGGCAATGGTGGATATTGTAAAGCAAGGAAAAGCACTTTATCTGGGTTTAAGCCGCTGGCCGCTTGAAGCATTGAAATTCGCCGACAAATACCTTCGCGAACGTGATGTTCCGCTTCTTATTTATCAGGGCAGACTGAATCTTCTTGACCGCTCTCCGCAAGAGGAAGGCATTCTTGACTACTGCGCCGAGCATGGAATTGGCTTTATTTCATTTTCTCCATTAGCGCAAGGATTGCTTACAGACCGATACCTTAACGGAATTCCTTCTGACAGCAGAATGGCAAAAGAGCATTTTCTAAAAAGCAAGGATTTAACTCCAGAGCTTTTGGAAAAACTAAAGTCATGGAATGCGCAGGCAGTCAAATGCAACGAAACTCTTGCAGAAATGGCACTGTCCTGGATTCTTAACCAAAAAGGCGTAACAAGCGTGCTAGTAGGCGCAAGTTCCACAGAGCAACTTGAAAAAAACATGAAATGCGTTCACGCTGAACCGTTCAGCAGTGAAATATAAAATAAAATCTAGGAGAATTATTATGAACATCAGGAGATTTTCATTTGCATTCTTACCGGCAGTAATTCTTGCATTTATTTCTTGCATGAACGTGAACAATTCTAGCGGAAAAGACGGCGCAATACGCATAACAGTTCCGGGAGGCGAGCGCGGACTTTACACATTTAACAAAGACAATGCCACTTCATATAAAGTAAGCATAATTCTTGACAAAGAAGTTATCGACTCACAAACCGCAGATTCCACGGGGGGGGGTATTTACATTTGATGAACTTGAGCCTTCCACATATACAGTAAAAGCCGAAGTTTTTGATTCAGACGGAATACGCATAGGAAGCGGAAGCATAGAAGTAAAAGTCGTAGCCGGCGAAACCGCAGAAAAATCAATTCTGATGATACTTACAAACGGCGGCAAAATATACGAAACAAATTATCTTTTATTCCATTACAACAGCAGCACAAACAAATATTATTACGCAGACTCAACCTCTGAAATAACTGACAAAAGTTTTACCGGAAGCAATTCAGTTATTGCAGGATATGCAGAATGTAAAAACGGAGCTGCTTATAGATACTTTAAAAGCAATGCTTTTGAAGATAGTGGTGAAAGCGGAGGTAACTCAGATTCTAATTTCGCTACTTTACTGAAGACTAATGGTGATAGAACTACCTTCTCAATAACATACCAAGATGACACACCTATAATAGACCCTTTTTATTATGATGAAACAACAGATACTTTATGGATAGGTCATTATACAACCACAGACAACACTCTAAAATTCCTTAAAATAGAAAATCCATCGACTAAATTTTTTAATATTCAAAACAATCCTACATTTGCGACTTCCACAGGATTTTCTGTTTCCGGGGCAACTTACATGGCTTTTGCAATTCAGGGCAGCGATATTTACGTTGCATACAAAGACAATAGCGGCACATCGTACCTTCAGCGTGGAACAATCACGAGCAGCAATGATTCAGATTTTTCAATAAGCGCAAAAGGAACGGCACAGTCCACAGAACAAATGGGCATTGCGGGCACAATCAACGATATAGCCATTTTATACGATGGTTATGTATATGCGCTGGTTTCAAATGTGGGAAATTACGCAACAGGTTCTGATGATACTTTCTATACTTTTTATGATTGCAAGGTATACAGCCGAGGCGCGCTTTTAAAAATCGCAGGCACAGATTCAGGATTTGAAGTAGAAGACATCTTGGGCTGGACAACTTCCGCAAGAACAATAAATTCCGTTGGAAATCCTGAAAGCGCAGGAAGTTCAATAGGACCACTTGAAGCATACATTCCAGCACTTAAAGAAAACAGTCAGAAATTTTACGGTCCACGCAGATTCGTAGCCATAAAACCAAAAGAACTTTCAATTGCAGACTGTGGCGCAAACTTTGTTCTTCCAAACAAAACCACAGGCAAATCAGGAAAACTCTTTGCACATAACAGAGTCATAAATGTAAACCTTTATAATTTCGCAATCGATTCTATTGTAGATTTGGAAAACATAAAATTCAGCAATGTATGCCTAAGCGGAAACTCAATGTACATATCGGCAGATTACTGCACTGATACAAATGTTACAGAAGAATAAATAAAAAACATTTCATTATGATGATTACAAGCACACGGCAGCCCTACTGTCGTATGCTTACAACACCCCCTAACAAATGCTTGCAAGGCTCCTTGCGTGTGCATATCAGTACCCCTTGCAAAGGCTGAGTAGAGAATCTTCCACTCTTATTGCATAGTTGCCATCTTATGAACAAAGGGCAATGTTTCAAAAGTTTTGTTTTCAAGCATACTTATTAATCTGCAAGCAGATCCAGTAGGATGGTTTGTTCCTCTTTCCCATGATTCAACTGTTTTTGTTGAAACACCCATATAATTTGCAAAAAATGCTTGTGTCATGCCTATTGAAGTTCGAATCTGCTTAATTTGAACATTGTCATATTTTTTTACCGGCTGAATTTCATAAACAGTTCTTCTACCCTTCAATTTGCCTTGTTCAATGGCAACAGCTTCATTAAGTCCTGTCATTAAGTCATTAAAAAAACTACTCATGTTTTTCCTCCAAATTTTTAGCAGATTCAGTTTTTAAAATAGCAACAACTTTCCTTACTGCATTTTTTTCAGCGTCAGTCAAATTAGGTTTCTCGTCTTTTGAAAACACTTGAATCAAATAATCTTTTTCAAAGGCTGCAAAATCAACATAGCAAACACGCGCACTTCCGCTTTTGCCTTTTCCTTTAAATGCAAACCTTAGTTTTCTTAAGCCTCCAGTCCCAACCATCATATCACCAGCTTCTGGATTCTCTACAAGAAACTGCTCTAATTCAGCTAAATCTTCATCATTGAAACCAAGCGAAAACCATTTTTTAGTAAATGACGGTGTTTCAATAAATTCTCTTTTCATTTATTGATTCTAATATATCCTATAAAATAGGGTATGTCAAACAACAGATTGCCGTATCAAGTACGGCAATGACAGTTAGAAGTTATTAGACAATTCCATGACAGGTTTCTTTACAGCATACTTTTTTGGCATGACAGCTTCAGTTTTCCTATTGGTGCAGAATTTTGTACATTGGGGTTTGACCGGGGCAAAGTTCCAGGATGTTTTTTTCGCATGCAAGGACTTCGGAAGGCTCGTGGGTTACGTGCAGAAGTGTTGTTGTTCCTGTTTCTGCAACGGTTTCAAGAAGGTCTAGGATTTTTCCGCGGTAGTTTTCGTCAAGTCCATGGCAAGGCTCATCCAAAATAAGAACACGAGGAGACTTTACAGCAGCTCTAAGAATCAGAATTGCGCGCTGCTCTCCGTAGCTTAAAGAGCCGAATGATTCCTTTTCGCGTCCGGTAAATCCTGCAAGTTTAAGCCAAGCCTTCGCCATTGCAAGTTCAAAATCCGTGGCAGGCTCATAAAGCCCGATGCTGTCCTTGAATCCGCTTACAATCACGCTTTGCAAATCAGTTCCGCCGACCATTCTGTATTCCACATGAAGCCTGTAGCTTACAATTCCAAGATGCTTTTTTATATCCCAAATTGATTCGCCTGAACCGCGCCGATTTCCAAACAGATAGACTTTTTCGCGGAATACTTGCATATTGTCGCCTGTTATAAGCTCCATGATTGTGGTTTTTCCAGAGCCGTTCGGTCCTCTTACAAGAAAATGTTCGCCTTTTTTAACTTCCCAGTTTAAGTTTACAAGAACCTTATGGTCGTCCCAGCCCACATTCACATCCTCGAATTTTATAAGGCTTTCCGGCACTTCGGAAAATTCTTCTGTTTCCAAAGCGGCATTGCTTTCACTGCGGATTCTTTTTAGCTCGCAAAGGAATTCCTGTCTTTCTTTTTCGCGGATTGATTTTCTTTCTGCGTTTCTAGTTTCAAGAAGATTTTCGTATTCAGAACGGCTTGCGCAGAAGGAAATTTTTTTATCTGAAAACTCAAGCACGCGGTTTATTTTTTCCGGGATTTCATTGAACCGCTCCATGCACAAAATTATGCGCGGAAAATCTGTTCCTGAATTTTCAGTCTGCCGCTTTAAAATCATGTTGAAAAATTCCATTAGAATTGAACGCGACTCAGCATCCAGCCCCGCAAAAGGGTCGCTCAAGACAAGCATTTTAGCTCCAGACAAAAGTGAACGGCACAAAAGAGTGCGCCTTATTTCCCCGGTAGACATAAAGCGAAGTCCGCGGTCAAGAATTTTTTCTACGCCGCAAAGCTTTACCTGCGGAAATGTTTCAAGCTTGTACGCATCCTTTACAAGAGGCTCTGATTTCTTCTTTGCGCCGCCAATCACTTCGTAAATGTATTCACGGCCAGTTCTTCCAATATCAATTTTGTCCAAGTATTCGCTTTCATCCCGCTCACGCTCTTCTTCTATTAATCTTGCAGCTTCTTCAAGTGAAACTACAGCCGTGCTTTTTGCAAATTCAGAATAGAACGAGCCGCCCTGTTCCGGGTAGAATTCCAAAGAGCCAGACAACGCTTTTATAAAATCAGCCTTTCCGCCGCCGTTCGGTCCTGTAACAAGCCATGCTTCGCCCTCTTTCATCGTCCAGTCAATCTGCGGAATCAAAACAGAGCCGCTCTTCCTTATCTGGCATTTATCAATGCGAATCAAATCTTTTTCCATAAATATTCTCCAAATCTATTATAATGCAAATATTAGCATCAATATTTTATTTACTAACAATAAATAACTAAAAATGCGGTAAGAAAAAGAAAGCGGCAACAGAGCCGTTTTGAGCGTTGGCAAGCGATTGTAAAATCGCGCAGTCCGATTCAATTTACGCTCAACTTGGCGAATTGGCGCGCTTTTTCTTATAGCTTTTTTAGTTGCTTCTAACATTGCAAAATACAACTTTATGAAATGCCTAATATTTCATTTACTGCAATGCGGATTTTTCTTGCGCTTTCACTTCCTGTAATTTTTGACTTTTGAATAAATCCGATGTCATAAAATCCCAGCGCATTTCCTGCGTTGTGCGACACAAAGCCTTCCCTGTATGGTCCGTTTTCAAGAACAATTTTCGGAACAAGTCCTATTCCAAGTCCAAGAGCGGCAAGCGCCATTACAGCTTCATTTCCTTCTGTTTCCGCGGCAACTTCCGGGTGAACATTGCGGCTTTTTATCCAGGAATCGAATCTTTTGCGGGCAAGTCCGGCTTTGGGCAAAATCAAAGGCACTGTGGAAACTATATCCTGCGGACTTCCCTGCACGTCAACATAAGGACCGTTCAATGCGGCGGCAAACACAAGTGGACTTCGGCATACGGAAATGCAGTCAAAAAAAGCAGACCGTTCATCAGGAATCGCCGCAACCGCAAGCTCAGCCCGACCTTCCCTTACCGCGCTCACAGCCCCGGCAGGATCTCCTGTTTCTATGGAAAGATGAATTGCCGGATATTTTGCAGAAAGTCTCTTTATAAACGGAGGCATTATCGTGTAGCACGCCGTAACGCTTGCATAAACATGAAGAGTTCCGCACACACTGTCCTTTATCTGAGAAAATTCATTTACAAGATTTTCTTTTTCTTCCACACACTTTGAAGCAAAGCTAAGAAATTTTCTGCCTTTTTCTGTAAGAAATATATCCTTGCTTCTTCTGTCAAAAAGCTCCGCGCCAGTTTCCTCTTCCAGCCTTGAAACAAGACGGCTCAATGCGGAAGGACTCAAATTAATTTCGTTTGCGGCACGAGCAAAATGCAGATTTTTTGCCACGGAAATAAAAGCCTTAAGCTCAAAAAAATCCATGCATTTACTATAAAAATTTTTCGTTTTTTAGTCGATAATCAAGAAGATAAATTTACACTTTTGCATTATGACATTATCAGACTTGATTTGATAATCTATCGCAAATTAAAACTTTTAGCACTTGGGGGATTTATGAAAAAAACCGCTTTTTTCGCTATTGCTGTCCTTGCAGCCTTTTCTGCTTTTGCCGACAACTTTTCAATTGGATTCACTCCAGCCGGAAATGTTTCTTCTTACACAAAGACAAATTATTCTGTAACTTCTAAGTTCGGTGAATATTTCCGCTCTGTTTCAGAAAAAGAAGTTCACAAATTCAGCAACGGGCTTGAAACTGAATATTCACTTTTAAACGCAAAAGACGAGCTTATAACAAAAACAACAAACAATTATGACGCAAAAAAACTTGTAAGCTTTATATATTCAGACATTGCAAATTCCGCGGAACTCAAGACTGAATACGAATACGGCGTGGACTCAAAAATCAAGTCATATACAGTTACAGAAACTGATTCTGGAAATCTTAGCTCAAAAACAATTTTCAAATATGAAGGCAAAAAACTTACTGAAAATCACTACGACAAAGACGGAAAACTCTATCTGCGCGTAATTCAGACTTTGAATGATGACGGAATTCCTGTTCAGGAAACTGAATACAACGGAGATGGAACTTTCAGCCTTTCAAGAAGCTATTCATTTACAGAATCAAAAAAAATCGCCGCAATAGAAACTTTTGACGAGGAAGGAAACTGCACAAACAAAGTTGCTTTCCGCTATGACGCAAACGATTTTCTTACAGAAATTCAGGTTTACGAAAACGGAAAAATCACAGAACGCCGCATTTACAAAAATGATGCTTTGGGAAATCCTGTAAGAATAAGCTACTACGATGTCGCAGAAAAATTTGGAACAACAGTAAACGAACTTTCCCGCATAGAAGATTTTTCTTACAGCTACTAAGCCTGATGTCATACTTTGACAAAAAAAATATTCCAATGTCATTCTAGGCCTAACATTATGTCATACTCCGGCTTGACCGGAGTATCGCACGTGTAGAGATTCCCCGATTTAATCGGGGAATAACAGTTAATTTCTATTTCCAAATAGCCATAGACTTTTGAAGCAACCTCAGTTATTATTATATTCTATGAACAAGCATTTCTTGGCGCATTTGGAACAGATTGAATCTTCTATAAAAAATTTTCTTCCGCTTGAAGCAAACAACGAATGGAAAAAACTTTCATTTGGAAACGAAAATATAGACTCCAAGCACATTTTTCCGCTTATAGAAACAACACGCTCTTTGGTAGATCTTGGCGGAAAAAGATGGCGGCCGTTACTTTTGGTTTTATGCGCCCGTGCTTGTGCCAATGACAAAGAAAAATCCCAGGAAGCGGCATATTTGCTTGCGCCTCTTGTTGAATTTGTACACACAGCAAGCCTCATCCATGACGACATTGAAGACAGTTCTCCTGTCCGCCGCGGAAAGCCAGCCGCATACATAACTTACGGAATCGACACTGCAATAAACGCAGGCTCATGGCTATATTTTGAAGCTCCGCTCTGCATAGAGAAACTAAATTGCTCTATAGAGCTTAAAAACAGGCTTTACAGCAACTATCTTATGGAGCTTAGGCGGCTTCATTTGGGGCAGGCAATGGATATAGCTTGGCACAGAGACAATACAAAAGTTCCTTCCGTGCAAGAATATCTTGAAATGGTAAAAGGCAAAACCGGAACTTTGGCTTCGCTTGCCGCAAAGACAGGAACACTTGCCTCCAACGCAGATGAAGAAACCGTAAAAAAAGCCGGAATTATCGCTTCAGAAATTGGAGCCGGATTCCAGATTATTGACGATGTTATAAATCTTACAACTGGAAATCCCGGTAAAAAGCGCGGAGACGACATTGTTGAAGGCAAAAAGTCGCTTCCGGTTCTCACATTCTTTGAGCAGAATAAAGAGAATCCTAAGAAAACTCAGGAGCTTAGCCAGTACTTTATTCAAGCTAGAAAAGAAGGAATTGAAAGCCCGGCTGTGGAAAAGGCAATCGCCCTTATGGAGCAGGATTCTTCTATTGAAATAGCAAAGAAAAAAGGAATCGAGCTTATTTTTAACGGCGGAAACTCTTTTATTGAGCTTTTTGGGAAAGACAACGAAGATGCGCTTCTTATAAAAGAGCTTTTTGTTTCGATGATTCCAAAAGAACTTATGGGAGCAGAAAATAAAGATGCTTGAAAACAGCGAAAAACTAAATAATCAGGCGGTGCATCTTGCTTCAAAAGGTGAATATGAAGATGCGATTGCCTGTTTAAAGCGCGCAATAACTGTAGAAAATTCAAATTATCTTTTGTGGTTCAACTTGGGACTTACTTACCATGACGCAGGAAATATTTCACTTGCAAAAGCCGCAATGGAGCACGCTTACAGAATAAATCCTTATGATGAAGACACATTGGACAGCCTTGCTTCATTTTGTGTTTCCGCAAAGACATTCGATGAAGCAATTTTGTACTGCGCAAAAGGCCTTGAACTTAATCCGGTGAATCCGCATTACTGGAACACAAGCGGTGTCATAAGATTTCAGCAGGGAAATTATTTGGAAGCCGCAGAATTTTTTGAGCACGCGGTTTCTCTTAGTCCGCATTATTACGACGCTCTGTTCAACTTGCGCGACACTTACCAAGAACTGAACAACAAAGCCGGCGTCCAGGAATGCAACAGGATGCTTGAGTCAATAAAAAAAGCTGAATAAAATCCGCCAAGAAGGAAAGCATGACAGAAAAAGCTCTTATAATGTCGATAAATGAAAACAAAATTCTTGCCGCAAGATTTGAAAAAGAAGAATGCGCAAGCTGCTCAGCCGGATGCACCAAAAGAAACCATGCATTTGAAGTTGTAAATCCGCAGAACATGGAAATTTCAAGCGGCTCTATTGTAATAATCGGGGCGAACAAAAAAGTGCAGGCAGTTCAGGGAATCGTTTCGCTTTTTATTCCATTTTTATGCGCAATCGCAGGATATTTTTCCGCCTCGCCTATAATGAGTTTTTTTGGCAAATCAATTTCAAGCGACGGCAAAGCTGTGTTCGTGCTTTTGTTTCTTCTGTTGTCTTCCGCGCTAGTTTTTGCAGTTACGCGGAAAGTTCCAATTCCCGGCAAGCCTGAAATAATCGAAGTTCTGTAAACTCAAAATGCCAAAAGCCGCCTTTTTTCTTTTGCTCCTTGCATTTTCCTCCTGTTCCTTAAAATACGATGAAAATCCCAGCGGAACAGATTCTTCCCCGGAATTTGAATTTAAAGACGCGGACTACAAAAAATACGAAGACAAAAAACTTTCAACGCAGATTCAGGCGCAGCTTCTTGAACAATACAAAGACAGTTCAGCTTATGCAAAAAACGCCAGATTTAAAACTTGGAATTCTGGCGGCGACCTTTTAACAGAAGGATATTGCGCTTTGCTTGGAATCAACAGCGACACAAAAATCTACACGCTTTTCAACGAAATTTTCATAGACAACATTGAACAGAATTTCAAGATAAATGCTGAAAGTTTAAAATGGAATTCAGAAACAAAGCAGATGGTTTCCACAAAAGACGGAAACGTAAAGCTCACCAGAAGCGACATTGAAATTCAGGGCAGCGGATTTTCTGCGAGCGGAACTTCAAAAAGCTTTGAGTTTGCAAATCCTGTAACAGGAACAATTACAACAGACGACAGTGAAGAATCAAGCGGAGAAGAATTCAGTGAAGAGTAAAAAATTTATTTTGTTCTATATAACATTGCTGATTTTTTCTATTGCGGCAAACGCGGAGCAGATAACATTCAGCGCGGATTCAATGACAGGAACAGCCGGAAGCAAAAACAGCACGACAATTTTAAAAGGAAACGCAAAAGTAAAAACAGAAAGCATGGAAATTTCCGCGGAAACAATAGAACTTTCTGGAAAAAATTTCAGGCGGATAACGGCAAGCGGAAATGTCGTAGGCAAAAACACAGAAAGCAAAATGGATTTCACCTGCGAAAGAATGAAATACGACAGGCAGACAAAAATCGCAGTTCTGGAGCAAAACGTTGAGCTTTCGGACACAGAAAACGGCGTAAATGCAAAGGCCGAACTCATTGAATATGACCAGAAAAAAGAAACCGCCATCATGCAGATTCAAGTGAATTTAACGCAAAAGAAAAATGTCTGCACTTCCGCCTATGCAATCTACAGCAAAAACGAGCAGACTTTGGAAATGAGCGGAAATCCAAAAATTGTGCAAAACGGAGACACTTTCCGCGCGCAAGTAATTCTTCTTGATATGGAAACTCAGGAAATAACGCTTACAGGAAGAGTAAAAGGCTCTGTTTCTACCGCGGAATCAAGCAAGCCGGAGCAAAAAAATTCCGCCGAGCCAAAAACAGAAAGCAGCGAAAATGCGGAAGAAAAAGAAGAAATTTCAGAGGAGCAAAATGGAATTCCAGAGTAAAGAAAAAAGCACGCTAAGAGTTTCTTCGTTATACAAATCATTCGGAAAAAAAAGTGTTGTAAAGGGCGTTGATTTTTCAATGCAGACCGGGGAAGTTCTTGGACTTTTGGGACCAAACGGAGCCGGAAAAACCACAACTTTTTATATGATTGTAGGATTTTACAAGCCAACGGCAGGCGATGTTTTTCTTGACGAAGAATGTATAACACAGCTTCCAATGTACAAAAGAGCCAGAGCCGGAATTTCGTACCTTCCGCAAGAACCTTCAGTTTTTAGAAAACTTACAGTTGAAGAAAATATCTGGGCAATTCTTGAAACGCGCAAGGATTTGACACGGATCGAAAAAAAACGGGAGCTTGACCAGCTTATTGAAGAATTCAACATCGGGCGCATAAGAAAACAGCAGGCGTACACTTTGTCTGGCGGAGAACGGCGCAGAACTGAAATAGCGCGCTCGCTTGCAATAGAGCCAAAGTTTTTGCTTTTGGACGAGCCATTTGCCGGAATAGACCCGATTGCGGTTGCGGATATAAAAGGAATCATAAGGCTGCTTGCAAAAAGAGGAATCGGCGTTCTTATAACAGATCATAATGTGCGCGACACTTTGGAAATAACTGACCGCGCCATAATAATTTCTACAGGAACAATTTTAGTTTCTGGCGGAAAGGAAGAAATCTTAAAGTCGCAGGAAGCCCGCGAAATCTACCTAGGAAAAGACTTTTCAATGTAAAAAAAGAGCCTAGATAATCTCCGGCACCACTGCAAACTGAATACCGTTGCTGCGTTCCCGCTCTGGCGGGGTTTTCCAGCTGCAATGTGCAGAGCATCTAGGCTCAAAATCGGAAAGAGGGGGATTCGAACCCCCGGTAACATTTCTGCTACGCACCCCTTCCAAGGGTGTACCTTAAACCACTCGGACATCTTTCCTAAAATGTCAACAAAAAAAGGATTCATTCTTGCTGAATCCTTATAAACTGAAATCTAAATATAATTGAGACTGACACGATTCGAACGTGCGACCCCCACCTCCGCAGGGTGGTGCTCTAATCCAGCTGAGCTACAATCTCATAAACAGACCTTTTCTCTGCTGCTAAATCAAGTAAAACCTGTTTAGTAGCGGAGGCGACAGGAGTCGAACCTGCCCGGCCCTTTAGGGAACCGACGGTTTAGCAAACCGTTGTATTAACCGCTCTACAACGCCTCCAATTCCCTAAAACTCTGTTTAGGACGGAGCGAGAGGGATTCGAACCCCCGGTACCTTTCGGCACGCCTGTTTTCAAGACAGGTACTTTCGACCACTCAGACATCGCTCCATGAATGTGGAAATATACTAGCAAAATTCACATCATAATGTCAATAGGATTAATGCAGAAATTTAACTTTTAAAATGAAGCTTTCAGTTTATAGCCAAAGTTTCAAGGGCAGTCAAAAGGCTTACATTTTCTATGGGAACTTCGCTCGGAACTTTTAGCACACAAGGCGTGTAATTCACAATTCCTTTTATTCCGCAGTCAATAAGAAGATCCGTAAGCGACTGGGCTTCGTCGGAATCAACGGTAAGAATCGCATAGGAAATTTCTTCTTCACGGATAATTTTTTTCATCAAGGTCGTGGGATGAAGCGGAAATGATGAACTTAAAACTTCAGTTTTATTCACGCTTGAATCAAATCCGGCTACGATTTTAAATGGTGAATCATAAAGTTCCGAAGTGTCCAGCAGTGCCTGCCCCATTCTTCCAAGGCCAACAATACAGCACCGCAAGCTTTCTTTTTTTTCACCGAACATTTTTTCAAGATGGGATTTCAGCTCTTCAACCTTGTAGCCGTTCGTTGCACCGCAGTTCAACTTTAAGGCTGAAATATCACGGCGCACAACTGCAGAAGTCCAACCGGTAAGCTCCTGAATTTTTTGCGAAGTTATATTTTTTTCTTTATATCCTGAAAGCAGCCGCTCTAAAAGAACAAGTCTGCGTTTCGTTGGCAAAGGAATATCTTTCATCTTTTAAAAATATTTTATCAATTTAATACATTTTTTGTAAATATTCGAATATATATTTTTGGAGGAAATTATGAGGAAAATTAATTTAAATGAGCGGTTTAAATTTTATGCTGTTTTGTGGATTTTATTTCTGCCGTTTTTTGCCTGCTGCGATTCCGGCAAGAGTGAAATAAAAATTGTAAATTGGAATGTCCAGACTTTTTTTGATGCAACCAACGATGGAACAGAATATTTCGAATTTGTCAAAAGCAAAACTTGGGGCGAAGAAATGTACAAGGAGCGGCTCAAGCGGCTTTGTTCTGTTATAAAAAAACTTGACGCTGATATTTTTGTAATGGAAGAGCTTGAAAATTCAGATGTGCTTTTTGACATAAGCAATTTCCTTGCAGGCGAATGGAATCCACGGAAAATGTACAGATACGCTTGTTTTTCAAAAAGTGAAGGCGGCGCTATCGGCTGCGGAGTTCTTTCAAGAATTCCATTGCAAAAAATGAATTTGCATTCGCTTGACATAAGAAGCGAAAATGAAAAAATGCCACGGACAAGACCTTTGTCAGAAATTGAAATAAAATTAAAAGAAAAAACATTAAGTCTTTTTGTAAACCACTGGAAAAGCAAAAGCGGCGGAGAAGAAAAAACTGAAAAATGGAGGAACCGAGAAGAAAGCGTTCTTTCATTTTTTATGAGCCGGGCATTAAACGAAGACAAGGCAGTTTTTGCAGTTGGAGACTTCAACAGAGACATAAATGATTTTTGCGTAAAAGAAAACGGAAATGTTCTGCTTAGAGCGTGGCACGGCAAACTTCTTAACGATGAAGGGCTTTTGGTAAAATCGCCTTGGTTTGATGAAAACGAAAATTTAATAGAACCGGGAAGCTACTATTTTAGAGAAGAATGGTCGCGCATTGATAATATTTTTTATTCAGGGAAAATAGAAGTTGAAGATTTTTTTCCAGCGGCAGAAGGATTTTGGTGCAATGAAAATTCAATTCCTTACAAATATTCACTTTGGAACGGAAGAGGGTACAGCGACCATCTTCCGCTTGTATGCAAAGTGCGGCTCTTAGATTAGACTTCCGAAGTTTTCTTTACAAGTTTTTCATGCATAACAAAAAGAAGCGCGAGGGCAAGCAAAAGATAAAACGGATACAATGCGATTGTAGTTTTTGAGGCAATCATTCCAAATAAAGGCGGCATTAAAGTTGTGCCGGTGTAAGCGCTTGCCATCTGAACCCCAATTATTGCCTGCGACTTGTCTGCTCCAAAATGCGCCGGAGTAGAATGTATTATGCATGGATAAATTGGCGCGCATCCAAGTCCGATTGTTACCAATCCTACAACTGTGGAAATTTGTCCAAACGGCAAAACCACTGCGACAATCCCTGCAAGCGCAAAAATCTGTCCAAGGCGAATCATCTGCGTGTCATTCATTTTCATTGTTAAAAATCCGCTGATGGCGCGTCCTGCTGTAATTCCAATGTAAAACATTCCTGCAAAAAAGGCGGCTTTTTCAGGAGAAACATTTTCATAAAGCGCAAGATAAGTTCCAGCCCAAAGTCCAGTTGTCTGTTCAAGCGTGCTATAACAAAAAAATGCAATCATAACTTCCTTTGCGCCCGGAATTAAAAAAATCTGACGCAAGGAAAGAGGCTTTTCATTTTTTTCAGATTCGTGCAAATCAGTTTGGGTTTTATTTTTTTTCCAAAGCGGAAGAGAAGCAACGAGAATTGCAGTAAGCGCAGTCTGAAAAATTGCAATGTATCTGTAGCCGGAATTCCATCCGTGCTGACCAGTCAATGCGAATCCCATTATAGAAGGACCGATTGCAGTTCCGACTCCCCACATACAATGAAGCCAGCTCATGTGGCGGCTTTTGTAATTAAGGGCGACATAATTGTTAAGGGCGGCATCCACGCTTCCGGCTCCAAGTCCATAAGGAACAGCCCAAAGGCAAAGCATCAAAAATGAACTGCTTATAGAAAATCCAAAAAGCGCAAGTGCAGTTGTTGCAACGCTTATTACCATGACTTTTCCAACACCGGCTTTTTTTGTAAACCAGTCGCTCATCAAACTTGAAAAAACAGTTCCCGCGGCAATAATCATTGCAATGATTCCGGCAAAAGAAATGTCCACGCCAAAATCTTTATACATCGAAGGCCATGCGGAACCAAGCAAAGGGTCAGGAAGACCAAGACTTATAAAAGCCACATAAATCACAGCAAGAAGAAGCGATGCCATACAAACCTCACTTAATTGCAATTTTTGGAAAATTATAATACACAAAAATATTTTTTTCTTTAACGATTTTCCGCATTGATATAACAATCTTCCATAAAAAATATTTGACAGCATCTTTTCTTATAATTAAAATTATTCTGTTATGAATGTAATTGTAATCCAGCCGCCTTTAGTTCAACTTAATTCCCCATACCCATCTGGAGCATATTTAAAATCTTTTTTTAATGGAAACGGACACAATGCTGTATGGCTTGATTTGAGTGTGCGGCTCGTACATTCAATTTTTTCAAAAAACGGACTGAAAAAACTTTTTGAACTTTCAAAAGAAAACGCAATGAAGATTGCTTCCGCCGCAGAAAAAAAAGGAGACTTCGCAACTGCAAAAAATTTAAGGCGTTACATTTTTCAAAGCGATTTATGGATTGACTGGATTGATTTTATAATGTCGGCTTTATGCGGAAAACAAAATCCAAGCGCACGTGAACTTTGCCACAGATTTATTTTAAATCCGTACACTCCGCGCGGAAACCGCATGGAAAACTACATAGCAAATCTTGACAGAGAACCAACTGTAGATGACACAAGAAATATTGCAAGCCTTGCACTTGAAGATTTAGCAGACTACATTTCAGTTGCATTCGACAAAAGTTTTTCTCTCGTGCGTTACGCGGAAAGCATTACGGTAAGCGAAACTTCTTTTAGCCAAATTGAAGCAAAACTCAACTCGCCAGTTTTGACAACTTTTTATACAGAAGTTTTAGAAGATACGTTTTCAAAAACAACTATTGCTGAAAACGAAAAAACACTTGTATGCATTTCCGTTCCGTTTGCAGGAACTTTTACTCCAGCTCTTTTCACAGCAAAATATCTACGAAAAAAATATGGCGAAAAAGTTTTTATTTGTTTTGGCGGCGGATTCATAAATACAGAGCTTAGAGAATTCAGCGACAATTCATTTTCTAAATACGCAGATGCAATAAGCTACGACAGAGGCTACGGCTCATACAAAAATTTTTTTGATGAATTTCCCGGCGGAAAAATTTCCGAAGAAAAACAGCTCTATAAAATGCGTCTGTTTACAAAAGAAAAAATCATAGAGCCATTGCAGTCATCTTTAGAATACGAAAAATTTGAAAATGAGCAGACATCATTAATTGTTCCTGATTATTCAGAAACGGATTTTTCTATTTATCCGCGTGTTGCCGATGACGAAAATCCAATGCAGCGTTTGTGGTCAGACGGAGCCTGGATGAAAGCTTATCTTGCGCACGGATGCTACTGGCACAAATGCGCGTTCTGCGATGTAAGCCTTGACTATGTTGCTTCCTATAGGCTTGTTCAAATTGAAAATCTTTTTCATGGATTAAAATCACAGTCAGAAAAAAATGGAATACACGGAATTCATTTTGTTGACGAAGCAATGCCTCCAGCCGCAATGATAAAATTTTCCAAGTTGAATTTAGAAAATTCTGCTTCCTTTTCATTTTGGGGAAATGTAAGATTTGAAAAAATTTATTCCCGCGACATGGCAGAGTTTTTGTCATTCGGCGGACTGATTGGAGTTTCCGGCGGAATTGAAATTGCAACAGGAACAGGTCTGGACAGCATAAGCAAAGGCACAGATTTAGATTCAATTGTAAGCGCGTGCTGTGCGTTCAAA
The DNA here is from genome assembly GCF_945873775.1 of uncultured Treponema sp. Classification (GTDB taxonomy): domain Bacteria; phylum Spirochaetota; class Spirochaetia; order Treponematales; family Treponemataceae; genus Treponema_D. The sequence continues at coordinate 28,328 of NZ_CAMCEC010000007.1, forward strand.
GAAGCCGGTATTTTGATTCACGCCTACATGATTTACGGCTACTTTGGAGAAACTGAACAGGACACAATAAATTCAATGGAAACTTTAAGACAGCTTTATGAAGCAGGACTCCTTGACTCTTGCTTCTGGCATAAATTTGTTTTAACAAGGCATTCAAGAATTTATTCAGAATGGAAAAACGGGCTTCATAAAAATTTAAATCCATTTGCTCCTAAAAATTCCGGAGTGTTTGCAAAAAATGGGCTTCATTTTAAGGACGAGGAAAAATCCGCAAAATTCGGCAACGGACTTTACGCGGCTCTTCAAAGCTGGATGCACGGAGAAAATTTAAATACTCCAGTTGAAAAATGGTTTGATTTTAAAGTTCCGCATCCAAATGTTCCCAAAAACTTGATTTCAAAATCAATTGAAAAATATGAGCAACGCCGCGACAAAGAATGGAACACGCCGTTAAATATAAAAAAACTTTTCTGGCTTGCAGGAAACGTTGCCTTCTGTGAAAATAAATTTTTATGGAACTATATGCATGAAGATTTTAAAATTTCAATAAATATTTCCGCACAAGAAAAAGAAGAGTTTATTCACGCGCTTTATTTTCTTTCACCTAAAAACTTTGACAGTTCATTCATGGAAAATCTTGTTCAAAAAAATCCGGGAATAAAAAAAATCCTTCGCTCGCTAAGGGGCAAAGGACTTGTAATGCTTTAAAAAATTCAGCAGCACAAATTAACTTTCTAGTTTTTGTCTGTAGACTTCATAAAGAAGAACGCCAGCTGCAACAGAAACATTCAGGCTGTCAATTTTTCCGCAGGTTGGAATGGAAACAATTTCATCGCATTGTTCTTGCAAAAGCCGCGCAATTCCGCTGCCTTCACTTCCCATTATGATGCAAGTTTTTTTTGGAAACTTTATTTTTGAAAGAGTCGTTCCACCTGCATCCGCTCCGTAAATCCAAAATCCGGCTGACTTTAAAATCTGAACTGCGCGAACAAGATTTGGAACTTTTGCAACATCAACCCAAGAAGAAGCGCCCGCGCTTGTGCGTGCAATTATTTCATTGCTGTTGATTTCCGCGCTTCTATGATCTGGAACAACCATAAGGCTTGCGCCGAACTGATCGCATGAACGCAAAATTGCGCCGACATTATGCGGATCTGTAACACTGTCAAGAACAATGACAACGGAATTTTCCGGGCAGTAAGTAATCCACTGTTCAAGCTGAATTTGATTTTTCGAATTTTCTTTTTCACCTTCAACTAGAAGAATAATTCCGCGGTGATCACGGGCAGTTTCTGGAAGCGGCAAAACCATTGAGTCAAGTTCTTTTTCATTCACAAGTGAAACTTCAAAATTTGAGTCCTTTGCAAGTGAAATTATTTTTTTGATTCTTGGTCCTGGCTTTGAATAAAAAATTTTCAAGCTGATTTCTTTAGGTTTAGAAACTGAATACAGTCTGACTTTTTCTTCCACAGCATGGAAGCCTGTATAAATATTTTTTGACATAATCTTTTATTTTTTCAAAAGAAACTGCTGGCTAATGTTGATTTACAAATATGGGAATGTCTAAAAAGTATCTTTTATGTCATTTTCGGGCTTGACCCTGCGATGTTTGTGCAGCAAACTCGGTTAGAAATCTAACTGCACATATCACAATCTTTTAGGGATTGTCGTATCAAGTACGGCAATGACACTTTAAACTTATTGGATATTCCCATAAAATTTTTCAATTAATTATCGTACAAAATTGCTGCGTCAATTCTTGCCGCAGTTTGGTGCTTGCTCCCACTTGGTCGCAATCATTGTACAAAATTGCTGCGTCAATTCTTGCCGCAGCAATTTTTATATTTTTTTCCGCTTCCACAAGGGCAAGGTTCATTGCGGCCAATTTTTCTGCCTTCTCTTACAACTGTTGTCGGGCGCATCATGCCTTCGCTGTAAAGCCACTCGCCGTTTATTTTTTTGAAGCCGCCAATTTCATGGTGAATGTCGTGCATTCCTTTTGAAGTGTATTCAGCTTCAAATTCAACAATGCCTTCATCATCGCTTTCTGTTCCTTTTTCTGTGCGAAGAATTTTCAAGCCATGCCAAGTACTGTTGTTGCTCCAGTCTTCAGTTGCCTTGCGGTCAATTTCTGCAATTTTCTCGCCTTTCTCGCAGCTATTGATAATGAAATCAATTTCATGCTTTACGTAAGCTGTATAACGCGCCCTCATTAGAGATTCAGCAGTTTTTGCTTTTTCAGTGCCCTTAATAATTTTTTCGCAGCATTCAGCATAATCTTTTCCTGAACCGCATGGACACAAATCTTTTTTATCGCTCATAGTTTCTCCAATAAAATTTCTGTTTGTAAATATTTTTTTATTTTACCAATTTATTCAAGTTGTTGCAAACTCTATTTCAGTTGTCGCGGTAGTCGGTTACGCGCTTTGTTTTCTTTTCGCTGCGTGGAAGAGTGCCGACCGGAACAATTGTAATTTTTGGAGTTACACCGATTTTCGACTTGAACATTTCACCAATTTTTTTTGCGGTTTCTTCAAAGTTCACTCTGCCCTCGGCTTCAGCAGTAAGAATCATAATGTCCTTGTTGATTTCATCGTCATGCGCAATCGCAATTGAATATTCGCTTGAAACTCCGTCAACATTTTGCAGCAATTCTTCAACTTGGCTTGGGAACATATTCACGCCGTGAACTTTAAACATATCGTCGCTTCTTCCCTTTATCATGTCGATTCTCGGATAGCATCTTCCGCAGCTGCATTTTTCAGGAATGATTCTTGAAATGTCGTGCGTTCTGAATCTTAAAAGCGGCGCGCCTTCCTTTACAAGAGTTGTAATTACGATTTCGCCTTCTTCTCCGTCCGGTAAATTTTTTCCAGTTTTCGGATCGATTATTTCTATATAAATGTAATCGTCCCAATAATGAATGCCGCTTTCTTTTTCGCAGTTGATTCCAATTCCCGGTCCGTAAATTTCTGTAAGTCCGTAAATGTCGTAAAGCTCAATTCCAAGTTCGTCTTTGATATACTTGCGCATTTTTTTTGACCAGCGTTCAGAACCGAACACGCCTTTCTTCAAATAAATTTTATCTTTAAGTCCGCGCTTGTTGATTTCTTCCGCAAGCAAAAGTGCATAAGAAGAAGTCGCCGTGATTACAGTTGATTTTAAATCCTGCATCATCTGAAGCTGTTTTTCTGTATTGCCCGGTCCCATCGGAATTGCCATTGCGCCAAGCTTTTCGCATCCAGCCTGAAATCCAATTCCCGCTGTCCAAAGTCCGTAGCCCGGCGTAATCTGGATTCTGTCCTTTTTTGTGATTCCGGCAGTTTCGTAGCAGCGCGCAAACATAATCGCCCAGTCGTCAACATCTTTTGCAGTGTACGGAATTATAACCGGCTTTCCTGTTGTTCCAGACGATGAATGGATTCTAACAATTTCTTCATCTGGAACAGCCTGAATTCCAAGCGGATATGCATTGCGCAAATCGTCCTTGCTGGAAAATGGAAGTGCCTCAAATTCTTCCTGACTTGAAACGCCGGTAATTTTTTTTTCTTTCAAAATTTTTCCGTAGTAACTGTCGCCTGCAATAAGACGTTTAATTTGCTTGTCAACTTGAGCAAGCTGCTTTTCATTCAATTTCATATTTTTCCTCCAAAACCTTTTTCCAATGCTTTTATGTTGATTTCTACCAACGCTGGCTTTACCGTTGTTTTTAAAGCTTCCTTTATTTTTTCTATGCTGATTCCGTTTATTCCGCGTGAAGCCGCCGCGCCCAAAAGAATTGTGTTTACAACTTTTGAAGTACCAAGCTCGCAGCAAATTTTTTCTGAATCAACAACGCAGACAGAACCGCAGTTTTTATTCAGGAATTCCAGAAGCGAATTTTCATCAGCTGAATTTTCCTTTCCGGCGCAAGCAGAAGACACCGTAATTTTTTTATTCACAACAATTGTTCCTCCGCGTTTTAAATACTGAATATTTCTTACAGCTTCTGTCATTTCAAAAGAAATAATCATGTCCGCCTGACCAAGCGGAATCAGAGGCGACCAGCAGTTTTCTCCGATTCTAACGTGGCTTACGACTGAACCGCCGCGCTGAGCCATTCCAATCGTTTCCGCAGAGTGAACCGTAAGCCCGCAAAGAAGTGCCGCCTGATCCAAAAGTTTCGCGGCAAGAACAGTTCCCTGTCCGCCGATTCCGCATATCAAAATATTTACACTCATTTTTTCCGCCTTTATTTTTTTGAAGCAATCGCATTTACCGGGCAAATCTGCGAGCACAATGAACAGCCCGTGCAGAGCGATGAATCGATTTGCGCTTTTTTGCCGTTCATGCCGAGCGCGGGACATCCGATTTCGTTTATGCACTTTTTGCAGCCGACGCATTTTTCATTTTCAATGCAAAGAGCGGGTTTTCTGAATTCCTTGAATTCTTCCTTGCGCAAAAGGGCGATGCAAGGAGACTTGAAAATAACTGCGCTCACTCCCTCATGCGAATCGCATTTCTTCACCGCCGCAATGCTTTCCTCCAAGTCAAACGGATTCACCGTAATAACAGGCTCAACTCCGACCGCCTTGAGGATTTTTTCGATGCTGATTTTTTCCGTGATTTCGCCCATCATCGTAACGCCTGTTCCGGGATGAGGCTGATGTCCTGTCATCGCAGTTGTGGAATTGTCCAAAATGCAGATTGTCTGACGCGCCTGATTGTAGACCGCATTAACAACGCCTGTGATTCCCGAAGCGAAAAAAGTCGAGTCGCCGATAAATGAAAAGCAGTGCCTGTCGTTTTCCGCATGAAAAAATCCCTGCGCCATGGTTATGTCCGCGCCCATGCAGAGGCAGGTGTCGCACATATCAAGCGGTTTGGCGTTTCCCAAAGTGTAGCACCCGATGTCGCCGCAGTAGACTGTCTTCTCGCCTTTCATCGCCTGCTTTACCGCATAGAAACTTGCACGGTGAGGACAGCCCGCGCACAGAACCGGAGGACGCACAGGAAGAGGCGGAAGCTCAATTTTATTTTCTGAAAGTTCAAGGCCAAGAAATTTTGCAATCACCTGCTTTGCAATTTCCACAGAATATTCTCCGGCTTCTGGAATTTCTTTTGTGAGCTTTCCGTGGATTTTATTTTCAAGATGATTTTTTCCGCACAACTTTAAAAGCTCGTTTTCAATAACCGGGTCAAGCTCTTCAATTACAAGAACTTCTTCTACGTCCGCTAAAAAACTTTTTGCAAGATCAGTCGGAAACGGATAAGGCGTTCCGATTTTTAAAACCGGAATATTTTTTTCACCAAGAATTTCCAAAGCTTCCTTTGCATAGCAATAGCTCACGCCGCTTGTAACAATTCCCTTTTTACTTTTTGGAATTTTGTTTTCTATAAAATTAAATTTGCTTTTTGAAAATTCAGACGGAAGAATAAATTCGTTACGCTCAAAAATCTGCTTGTGGTTCAAAAAAGATGTACGCGGAAAAATTACCCAGCGGCTTGTGTCCTTTTCAAATCCTTCAATTTTTTTTGCTTTTGGAAGCTCCGGGATTTCCATGCTTGCGTATCCGTGGTCAACTCTTGTTGTGGGACGAAGCAATACCGGCGTATTGTATCTTTCAGAAAATTCAAATGCCTGCTGAATCATCTCAAAGGCTTCTTCCGGCGAGCTTGGATCAAAAACTGGAATCTTTGAAAATGCGCCGTACATTCTTGTGTCCTGCTCTGTCTGCGAGCTGATTGGTCCGGGATCGTCCGCGCTTACAATTACCATTCCGCCTTTTACGCCAACGTAGGAAAGACACATTGCAGGGTCGCCGGCAACATTCAGTCCAACTTGCTTCATTGTGACTAAAGTTCGCGCACCGCAATACGAAGCTCCAGCCGCAACTTCAAGAGCTGCTTTTTCATTGACCGACCATTCAACGTAGGCTCCGGTCTGCTTTATGTATTTTGCCGCAAATTCTATTATCTCTGATGAAGGCGTTCCCGGATAGCCGGAAATTACATTTACCCCGGCACAAATCGCGCCCAAGGCAATCGCCTCGTTTCCCATTATCATTTTCTTTGACATTGCGAAAAACCTCAAAAAGATTAAAAAGTGTATGTATCTTTTTATAGTAACATGAATATGCGGCTTTTACAATAGAAAATTTTAAAGATAAAAAAGGCTGCCAATTGCTTGAAGTGAATTTCAAGAACTGACAGCCTAAAAATTATTCCGTGAAGAAAAAGTTATTTTTTAATCCAAGCAGAAAGCTCACCATCACCATCAATAGAACTCATTGTATTTCCATTGATTGTAGCTTTCAAAACAAAATAAGAAGCATATTCTGCAGGAACATCAACAAGGTCTAATGATTCAGAATCATCAAGCACGCCTTTTACAATCTTCTTTATTGTTATTACAATATTTCCATCTTTTGTAGTATCGCCAGTATAAGTTCCTGTTGCAAAATTAATATTTACTCCTTCAGAAGAGTCTACTACTTTAAATGTGCTGTCATCATAGAAATAAATTGTTTCTGTCATAACAGAATCATCATCTTCATCCACTTCTTGAGTGTACCAAGTTGTTACAACGCTTGGATCGTCGTCGTCATCATCGTCATCTTTGCAGCCTACAAATGCAATCGCAAGAACCATAGCCGCCAATACAGCTGAAATTTTAGCAAACTTTCTCATAAGTTTACTCCTTTAAAAATAGATTACGCTGAAAAAAATTCAGCAGCCTCCATTGTACCCCCCCCCGGGATTTGTCAAGTACTTTTATAAATTTTTGTTAAATTTTTTCTGATGCAATTTTTATAGGATTATCGGGTCAAGCCCGACAATGACGACATCTGTTCCTGCAATTTCCTTGGTACTGACAATTTTTCCCCTAAACAACCGCTTTGTTTTTTCCGAAAATCAGAACAAGGGAATCTTTTTATTCAGAGGGTGCAATATGAAGTCTATTGGAATAAAACTCGCAGACGGAACTTTCTATCCGCTTTTGGAAGAAGGCAATCCAGAAAAGAAAACTATTGACTTGACAACGGTCATGGACAACCAGACAAAAGTTCAGGTCGATGTATATAGAACAGAAACTGGAACGCTCGAAGGCGCAGAATATGTTGATACGCTTGAAATTACAAATTTGAATCCGCATCAGAACGGAGAGCCAACTTTGTGCCTTGCAATCGACGTGGACAAAAACAACGAGCTTTCCGCAGAAATCCGCGACCTTGAAACTGGAAAGAAAAGCGAAATCCAAGTTACCCTCGCATCCCGCACTCATTCAGAGGCAAACCAGCCAGAAAAAATTCCCCAGGAAGAAGAACCGCCAGTTACAATTTCTGACAGCGATCTTGCGAATGCAGGACTTGCAGATTTTGTTGCAGAACAGGCAAAAAAAACAAATGACGATGACTTTCATTTTGATGACCTGAATAATTCAGAGCCTCAGACTGAGCCAGAATCTTCCGCAGATGAAGAAATTTTTGGCAAGGACAGTTTGGATCTTCCAGAATTTCCTTCAGATGCAAATGAAGAAATTTCTGCGGATTCATTTCTTGATGAAGATGATGACAAAACTTTCGTGCCGGACAACACAAAGCTTCATCCTGAAATTGAAGAAATGGAAAATTTTGAAACAGAAATTTTTGAAGAGCCAGACACAGACATTCAGGAAGAATTTACAGACGAGCCTATAGAAGCAGAAGAACAAGAAATTCCAGAGCAGGAAATTTCAGAAATTCCTTCAGAAGAAAATGTGATTGACGTTGACCACACAGAAGTTGAAGCTCCTGATGACCAGACAGAAATAAACGGTCTGCCGGATTTTGACAGCACGGAATCAGTTGAAGACGAAGAGCCAGCAGAACCGGCAGAGCCTGAAACTCAAGTTTCCGAAGAAAACAACGAGCTGCCTGATTTTGATGACACAGAATTTTCGCTTCCAGATTTTGAGGATGAAAAAACAGAAGAGCCTCTTTCTGATGATGATTTTTCTCTTCCACCGGAATTTGATGATGAGCCAGAAATTCCGCAAGAAAACGAAGAGCAGCCAAAAGATCCGACATTTCAGCCAAACACAAATATGTTCAGCAATCTTTACGACAAAGAAACAATGCAAGGCTCCTCATCTTCATACAGCGAAGAAGACGAAATAAAAAGAAAAACAAAAGCGCCAGTAATAATCTGCGTAGTCTGCGCAATAATCTGCGTGATTGCGGCTCTCCTTGTGCTTTTTGTAATTCCTTCCAAGCTGAATATTTTTGGAAAGCACACTGAAAAAATTTCTGAGCAGGAACAAGTAACAAATCTTCCTTCTGAAGAAATTAATCAGCAAACAGAAATCGCAGAGCTTCCGCCTGAACCAGAGCCAATTCCTGCAAAAGAAGATGAAATTGTAATTGCAGAAATTCCTGAAGCTGTTGTGCCAGAACCGCCAGCTCCGGCTCCAGAACCAATTGAAGACATCCGCTACAAAATTGTCTGGGGAGACACTTTGTGGGACATTTCAAATGCCTACTATAAAACTCCATGGAAATACAAGCGGATTGCAAATTACAACGGCATAAAAAATCCTGACCATATTATTTCAGGACACTGGATTCTTATTCCGGCGGAGTAATTTTTTGGCATTTAGCTTTTTATATTATTGATGAAAAAAATACGTGTATTTATTTCCTGCCTGATTGTCTTAGTGAGCTTTACAGGATTTGGATGCGCACAAAATAATTCTCTGCAAAAAAAGTATGGTCAAGATTCCGCATATTTTATGGCACTTCTTTCTCTTGAAAACGGAAATGAGCGTCAGGCGGAACATCTTTTAAAACAAGCTGAAAAAAAAGCGTCTCCATTAATTGCAAGACGTTCAATGGAAAAACTTTCACAGTTTGGAAATGTTCAGGAACGCATAAACAGAAGCTACAGTTTATACAAAAAATTTCCAGATGAAGAAACCAAACTTGCAGTCGCAAAAGAATTTTTTAAAAACAAAGAATATGCAAGAGTAATCCGCCTCACAGAAAAAATCGATTTGAAAAGCTGCCTGAATGAAACCGCATATTACAGGCTTTCTTCAATGCAGAAAAAAAATGACTCAAGATTCAGCAAGGATTTTTTTGAGTGGTGCGTTTCAAGAACATTTTCTGATTTACATTACAAGCTTTTTTGCGAAACATTCAAATCCGAAGAAACAGAAGAATCAAATGTTATTCAGTTGCGTGCTGATATTTTTACAAAAAATTATGTCGCCGCATATTCAAATGCAAAATCAATTCTTGAAAATAAAAAATTTCTTTTGCCGCAAATTTTAAGCGATGCAGGAAAAGTGTTTTTGTACGGCTCAAACAATTTTTTTTCAAATGCACTTTATCTTGATTCCATAAAAAAGAATTTGCCGGACGACTGCAAATTTTATGCCAGTTTTTATTCAGGACGGCTTTACGACAAAGCTGATTCCTACAAAACAAGAGCACTGAACAGATTTGTTTTTGCAATGCAGGAATCTTTATCAGACGGAAATTTTGACAACGCGCTTTGGTATTATTTAAATTGCCTTTTAAAAATTTCAGTTCCAAGAACAATCGATGCAATTGAGCAATATAGAGGCGAATGGAAAAATCCTTCTTACTTTGATGATTTTTTTGAAACGCTTTCTGTGCGGCTTCTTTCACTTCATGCTTGGAATGATTTTTTTAAAACCGCAGATTTAATTTATGGAAAAGCAAGTCCGGAAATTTCTGCAAAGTATTCATACATTTCCGCCCGGCTCATTCAGGAAAATTTTATAAAGCCTTCAAAAGAAAAATCAGGAGAAGAGCAAAGACTTTTTTCGCAGGCACTTCAAAGCGGAAGCGACTTGTACTACAGATTTCTTGCAATAAAAAATTTGGAGCTGGACAAAACAAAAGCAGAAGAAATTATTTTTTCCGCGGGAAACAAAAAAGAAATTCAGCCAGATTCAAAAGCAGAAAAACTTTTGCTTGGCTATGCGGATTTCGGACTTAAAGAATTTATTTATCCTGAATATCAAAGGCTTCAAGACAAAATCGGAATGGAATGCACGGAAAAAATTGCAGAGTTTTTAAGCCAGTGCGGAAAAGAACAAGAAAGCATCCGAATTGCTTCCCGAAGGTTGTTTTCAAAAGATCAGGATTTTCAAAAAAAACTTCTGGAGCTTTCATTTCCGCAGTATTTTAAAGAGAGCGTTCAAAAATATTGCCAGGATTTTTCGCAGCCGGAATATCTTCTTTACGGACTAATCAGAAGCGAAAGTTTTTTTAATCCGAATGCAAAAAGCAATGCAGGCGCAAAAGGCCTTACGCAACTTATGGAAGGAACTGCCGCGGATGTTGCACGAAAACTTAAAGTGGCGCAATTCGATTTAACAGACAGCGCGACAAATATAAGGTTTGGCTCATTTTATCTTGAAGAACTTAGGCGCAGGCTTGACGGCTCTTCCATACTTGCAATTCTTTCTTACAACGGCGGAATCTCAAGAGTTCGTTCCTGGGTAAAAAGCGCGAATCTTGAATTCGGAACTTCAGCCTTGCCACGGGATTTATTTTTAGAAGCGATTCCATTTTCAGAAACAAGAGAATACGGACGCAAAGTTGTTTCAGCGGCGGCAATGTACGGTTATCTTTACTACGGACTAAGCACATCGCAAGTTGTTGAAGAAATTATGAAATGAAACTAGAATACATTTCGCTTTTAAAAAATTCTAAAATTTTTCAATTCCTTTTAATTTTATAAACGGAGACAAAATTATGACTGACCCGTTTGCACAGGTTCTGCCGCAGGCATTTCATTTTTCGCATTTGCAAGGAACACAGTTTGTTCTTTTGCTCGGAATCATTATGTTCTTTGGCGCGCTCGGCGGACGCATTTTTCAAAAACTGAAAATTCCGCAGGTCGTAGGATATATTGTAATCGGAATTTTAATCGGCTCTTCAGGCTTTCAAATTCTTCGGATTGAAACAATCATCGCATTAAATCCAGTAAACACAATCGCGCTTTCTTTAATAGGATTTTTAATCGGCGCAGAACTAAAAATCGATGTAATAAAAAAATACGGCAAGCAGTTCGTTGGAATTTTAATTGGCGAATCTGTAACTCCATTTTTTGTTGTTGGATTTTTTGTTACTTTAGTCGCATACATTTTTATGAAAGATTTCAAAACTGCAATTTCTTTCGGACTGATTCTTGGAGCAATATGCGCGGCAACAGCACCGGCGGCAACAACTGATGTTTTAAAAGAATACAGAACACGCGGACCTTTAACAACAACAACTCTTGGAATTGTCGCAATGGATGATGCGGTTGCGCTGATTTTGTACGCAGTTGCATCTACGGTTGTTTCACCTTTGCTTGGCGGACAAGGGCAGTCGTTTGGAATGCAGATGCTGAATATTGCAAAAGACATCTTCGGTTCTATTATAGCCGGAAGCATTTTTGGCGCGCTTGTAACTTTTGTTGTAAAAAATCTTATGAAAGATGAAGGCAGAGTTCTTTCGTTCGGACTTGGAGGACTTTTTCTTTCCACAGGAGTCTGCATAATTTTAGGACTAGACAACATTCTTGCCGCAATGTCTTTGGGATTTTTTATGGTGAACTTCGCTCCTGCAAAAACACGCCCAATATTCAGCCTTGTTGAAAAATTCACGCCGCCAATTTACGTTTTGTTTTTTGTGCTTGTTGGCGCAAAACTGAACATTTGGGTTGTTACACCAGTCTTGGGAATTCTTGCAATTGTTTATGTTTCAGGAAGAACTTTAGGCAAATCCATAGGCGCTCGTCTTGGCGCAAAGATAACAAAAGCTCCGCAGACAGTCCACGACTTTTTGCCATGGTGTCTTTTAAGCCAGGCCGGAGTCGCAATCGGACTTAGCATTGCAGCCAGCAACGATTTTGAAAATTCAATCGGGCCTTCTATAATACTTATAATCACGGCGACAACTTTTATCGTTCAGCTGATTGGTCCAGTCTGCGTAAAACATGGCGTTACAAAAGCCGGCGAAGTTGGTCTTGCCATAACAGAAGATGACATTTTGAAATCCTCAAAAGTAAAAGACATTACTTGGGGAAGTGAAAAAATTTGCTGCGCCGACAGCCACGCAATTGTCAGTGAAACAGAAAAAATCTGCCATATACTTAAAAATTTTGAAACTCACCACAACCAGTCATTTGCAGTCGCTTCAAGTGAATCTGGAAAACTTTCCGGCATAATCACGCTTGAGCATTTAAAAGAAACTCTCATGATTGGAGAATTTGCAGACACACTTCTCGCTGTTGACATTATGGACAAACCTGTTTGCACTTGCAGCCCTGAAGATTCGCTTCCCGATGTCTATAAAAAATTCAGCGACGCAGATACGGAATCAATGCCGATTGTAGACAACGACGGAAAGCCTCTTGGCATTATGGAAAAGTTTGCCGCTGACCATTATCTTCACACAAGAATTCTTGAAATAAACCGCAAGCTTGAAAACATGGCATAAACTGAAAAAGTGAATCATTGCATAAATCTGCCAAATTTTGTATCTTTAGAAAAATAAAATTTTAGAGGTAGAAATGGCAGACGAAGCTCTCATTGCAAAAGTAAAAGAAACTTTGGAAGCATTCCGCCCGCAGCTTAATGCAGACGGCGGCGACATGGAATTTATAAATATCGATGATGAAAATAAAGTTCATCTAAAACTCACTGGAGCTTGCGGTTCATGTCCAATGGCAACAATGACTCTTAAAATGGGAATCGAACGCTACTTAAAAGAAACCTGCCCCGAAATTTCCGAAGTTGTACAGGACTAAGCGATGACAGTTGAAAACGACAAATATGTTTCTATCCATTATGTATTGAAAAATGATGAAGGAGCAGTCCTCGATTCTTCCACTGAAAAAACTTTGGATTATGTTCATGGGCGTGGCTATCTTTTACCTAAGCTGGAAGAGCAGTTGGCTGGAAAAAATCCCGGAGATAAATTCAACGTAGTTCTTGAACCGAAAGACGGCTACGGAGAATATAGAAAAGAACTTGTTACAGATGTTGACCGTTCAAGTTTTGAAGACGGAGTTCCTATAGAAGTTGGAATGGCTTTTCAAGCGATGACAGCTTCCGGACCTCAAATTGTTCGTGTTACAAAAATCAGCGATGATAAAATAACAGTTGACGCAAACCATGAGCTTGCAGGAACAAGACTTCATTTTGAAATTGAAATTGCAGACGTACGCAATGCAACAGAAGAAGAACTGAATCCTCCATCTTGCGGTTGCGGCGGAAATTGCAGCGGTGGCTGTGGAGGCGAATGTTCAGACGGAGGCTGCGGCAACTGCGATGGAAACTGTGGCTGTGAAAACTAAACTTTAGAAGAAACAGCCTCTATTATTTTTGCAGCGTTTGATTCTTTTGAAGAGCCGGACATATCAATAACAACATCAGCCAGCTGTTCATAAATACATTCACGTTCAATAAAAAAGTCATGGAAAATTTTTTTTGCATCGGCTATTGAACGTGGATTTTTTTTTGCAATAAAAGCAGGAACATTTGAAAGAGTTCCATCTTGAGCAACAGAAATTTCCCTTAAAACACGAAAACTGGCAATTCTTTCTGGAGTCTTTAAAAAAACAAATGTTCCTATTTTTCTTAAAACATCGAGAGCTTTTTTATTTCCGCAGATTCCGCCGCCAGTCGCTATAACCGCATTTTTTTCAGCAGAAGAATTTATTTTTTCAAGCAAAAATGAACAGGCTTTTTCTTCAACATCTTGAAAACCTTCGTTTCCAAATTTTGTGTAAATCTGCCGCGGAGTTTTTCCTGTCATTTCTAAAATCACATCGTCCGTGTCAAAAAAAGGCACTGAAAGTTTTTTGCTTATTATGCGGCCTTGAGTTGATTTTCCGCAGTGCTTAATGCCCATTAAAACTATGCTCATTTTTCAGCTCCGGTAAATTAAAAAAATTGCTGGAACTTTATTTATAGGAGGCTCGCTTGCTTTTTTCCATTCAGCCACAGAAAGCGTCCTGATAAATTCCTGCTCAGTTGTAAGACCTGCCGCAACACAAACGCGGGTTTCATTCCGGCACGAATTCAAAATAGATTCCAGCATTTTTAAATTTCTATATGGAGCTTCTATAAAAAGCTGCGTCTGCTTTTCGTTCCAAGCGCGGTTTTCAAGCTGCCGTATTTTTGCGGCGCGTTCATTCGGCTTAACAGGAAGATAACCGTTAAATGCAAAGCTCTGGCCATTCAATCCGCTTGCCATTACAGCCATAATCATCGAAGACGGTCCGGAAAGCGGAACAACCTTCAAGCCTTTTTTTTGCGCCATTTCAACAACAGCAGCTCCAGGGTCGGCAACAGCAGGACATCCGGCTTCTGAAATAATTCCCATCGGAAGTTTTTTCTTTAAAAGCGGATCAAGATAATTTGAAATTCTTGCAAGGTCTGAATGCTCGTTAAGCTCAAGAAATTCAAGCGAATCAATATCAATCGATGAATCAGCAAGCTTTAAGAAACGGATTGCAGAACGGCGGTTTTCAACAATAAAATTCTTTATTCCGCGGATAATTTTGCGGTTGTATTCAGGCAGAACTTTCTGATATTCGGTTTCACCCAAAGTTACAGGAATAAGATAAAGCGCAGGCTCAATTTTTTCCATTGCAAATCACCGTGTAAAAATTGAAATAAAACTTGCGCCGCCAATAAAAGTTCCAATGCTGCTTCCAATTGAAGACAAAAAGAAAACAAGCAGAACGCGGAGAATTCTATTTTTATAAAAGCCTTTTACGCTCGAAGCATCAGCCTGCAAATTTTCCATATCCTCAACCGCCGGCTTTTTTACAAGAGCCTGAACAATTCCAGAAACAAATCCAATTCCAATAAACGGACAAAGCGAAGTGAACGGCGCGCCAACAGCAGAAACTAAAATTGCAAGAATGTGTCCGCCCGCAACAGCCGTTCCAATAGCCGCAAGAATTCCGTTCCACAAAACCCAGCTTCCAATCAAGTCCGCGCCTTTTTCAATTCCGCCAACAACAAAGCCCGCAACAATAAGTCCCAAAATCAAAATCGGAATTATCCAGGAAGCAACTTTTGCTCCAGCTGATTTTTCTGGAACTTTTTCAATTGCGCTTACATCAGGAATTTCTTTTCCAGCCGCAATTTTTTCAAGATGGGAAGAAACTCCAGGCAAATGTCCTGCTCCCAAAACTGCAAGAATATTTTTTTGCGGACAAGACCAAATTTTTGAAGCAAGATAAAAATCACGCTCATCAATCAGAACTTCTTTTACAGCCGGAAGATAAGACGAAAGCTCCTGCATCATTGTGTCCATTTCGCTGGACTGCTTTAAATTTTCAATTTCAGTTTCTGAAACTTCTTCCTTGGAAAAAGCAGTGGCAATGAGCAACGAAAGCAACTTGCATTTTCCCATAAAAGAATTTTTTGCCCAGGCACGGCGCAACGTAACTGTTACAGGACGGTCAACCATTATCTGCGGAATTCCAAGCTCCTTGGCTTTTTTGATTGCAGCCGCCATTTCGTCTCCGGGCTTTATTCCGGCGTCTTCTCCCATGCGTTTTTGATAAGCTGAAAGGACAATGTTCGCAAGCAAAAGAAATCCCTGCTTTTTCTTGAGGATTTCAATTATATCCATTTTTTTCCAGGACTCTTTATCCTCCATGTTTTTCAAGCGGTTTTCATCAAGCTCGATTGCAACAGAATCCGGTTTTTGCTCTTCAATTGCATTTTCAACTTCCGAAATGCTAGCTTTTGAAACGTGAGCTGTGCCAATGAGAATAAATTTTCTTCCATTAAGCTCAAGGATTTTTTGTGTTGACTTGTTTTCTTCCATAAAAAATTATTTTAAAGGAACTTTTCCTTTTGTTCTCCATTCTGCCAAACGAAATTCAAAAAACATCGGGCTGTTCATGCTGACAACCTTTGCGTAATATTCATTGGCAAGTTCTGCTCCACCAAACATATCATAAAAAAGCGCAAGATAATAGTACATTTTTCCCTGCAAATTTCTGTTTGTCATTGCGGAAATTCTCTGCGGCAAAGGACGCTCGCCTGCCCTGTCATGGAAAACCCGGAGCATAGAATATTCAATTGTATTTCTGTCCATTTTTCTAAGAACCTGATTGCTGAAATTTTTTGCTTCAGTTCCGTTGCCTTCCTTGTAATAGCAGTAAGTAATCATCAGCGGATAAGAAATATTATTTTTATTGGAATCGTAGCATTTCATAAAAGCTTCGCGCGCGGTTGTCCAGTTTTCTTCGTGAAGGGCAAGAATTCCAAGGCTTTCATAAGCGTAGTAATAATTCGGATTCAGCTCAATGACTTTTTTGTAATCTTCCATTGCCTTTGCAAAAATATCCTGCTCGTCATAAAGCCCTGCCCGGTACGCGTAAGCTAAAAAATAATCCGGCTCAATTTCAATTGCTTTTGTCCAAGCTATTTCCGCATTTTTGTAATGCCCAAGATAACGCTCGTACATTCCGTAGTCCATATTGCATTCATAGTTTTCAGAATCTGTATCAAGCGCCTGCTTTGCATAGTCAGAAGCGATTTTATATTCATTTGCGGCGTAGGCAAGTTTTCCTAAATACAAAAAAGCCTGGGTGTTTTTCGGGTCAATCTCGAGAATCTTTTTGAAAGTTTTTTCCGCCTCGTCATCATTTTCAAGGTAATAGTCGCATTGCCCGGCTCCACGCAAAGCATCAATATTTTCTGGCTCGCGGACTAAAGCTCTTTTATAATAAATTTTTGCCTGCTTATAGTTTTTCTTTAAAAACATATCCTCGCCAAGCTCCACATTTGCTGCGGAATTCAGCTTGTCTTTTGCCAAAAGCGAATTAACTTGTTTTATGCGCTCGGCATTGTCGCCTTTCATTTTTGCAATCGCAACCGCAAGAGAAGCAACATCATCATTCTGCGGATCTCGTTGTGAAAGCTCATTGCAAAGAGCCTGCGCTTCATCAAGATTTTCTGCGCTCACATTTATCGCTGCCTTTAAAAAAAGCAAATCAAAATCGTCCGCATATTTTGCCGGAAGCTTAGTTTCGTAAAGTGAAAGAGCCGCTTCTGGTCCGTCTTTATTCAAAACTGACTTCAAATCTTCCATAAAATCAGTTTTTGAATATTCAGTTTTTTTCTTTGTTTCTGATTTCTTTTCAGTTTCAGCAGTTTGAGCCGGCTCTACAGGTTTTTCAGTGGAAGCGCAAGAAGAAAGCCCCATGCTCAAAATAATAGCAACCGCCACAACAAGAACAACCGCAGCCAAAAGCTCCGTCAACGTAGTTTTTACCGAACTTTTCATAATTCCTCATATTCCAGAATGCTTATTGCCTTTTACACTTTTTAAATATAAAATAGCAAAGTTATGCGTAAACATCCTGTAAGAAAGTTTTTTGGACTTACACTCCTTTATTCAGCTATTATTGTCGGCATTTTTGTTATTCAATTTAAGTCCAACTCTGTATTTTCAAAATCTTTAGGAGACTTGAATTTTTCAATTTCACAGATTCAAACGGAAAACAACGGGACAAGTTTAAAAAATCAGATAAAAGTATCTTTTAAAGGCATTACATTTTCAGCGGATGACAAAAATCCTGTAACTGCAAAAGATTCTAGCGGAAATTTGAGGCCGCTTTTTCTTGAATCCTACGAAGAGCTAGCTGATTCCGTGGAATTTTCATTTAACGGCGGCGCGCATATAATGTTCCGCCAAATTCAGGACGAAGAAAATTCAACTGCGCTTTCAATTCTTGCAGTTCCGCCAGAAAACTGTACTGAAATTTTCCTTCCATATAAAATTGCGCAAACCTACAGCACGGAAAATGTTTCGCCGGCAAATATTCTTGTAACTTCAAAAGACAGAATTTTCAGTTTTACATCCCACGAATTCAGCGCGGAAAAAATCGCGTTTACAAAAACAGATTCAGCGGCGCAATATTCGCATTACAATCCTACAAAAAAATTCACATTTGACCTTGTTGCCGGCATCAAGGGAACTAGCGACAGTGAAATCAGAGAACTTACAACAAAAATCCGCTACAGCCTTGTGGAAAAAGTTCAGTCCGCATTGGCGCAGGCAAAAATCGACTCGCTTTCTGAAACCGACATCACGGCTTATGTTGCGGAACTCGCTTCCCAAGGAAAATACAATCAGGCAATCGATTCAATTCCAGATTCGTTCAAAAAAGGAAACAAGCGCACTTACATTTCTTCTCCATATTTTGACAATCTCGTTTCAATGAGCAGAAGCCTTTCGGTTCAAACTGAAAAATACGCGTCTCTCGTGCAGTCAAATTCAGCGGAAGTTTTCACAGTTGAAGGAATTTCCGATTACATTTTGCGTGAAAAAAAGTCTTTGGCAGTAAAAAATCTTATAGAAACTGTTTCAAAGGCAAGCGAATTTTCGCCGTTTCAGGCAGCCGGAATTATAAGCGTCTACACAAATTTAAAAGGCAAAGATTCCGCGCTCGTTCAGCCGCTTGAAGCCGTAATAGAAACCTGCGTCAATTCCATTCAGGAAAACTGCAAAACTGAAAACGGAATTATAAAAATTCAAAAAGACGCAGAAAATTCAATGGACATTTTTGAAACGGTCTTTACTGGAGATGCTTTGCAAAAACTTGGAAAACTGCAAGGAAACAAAGTTCTGGTTCAAGCCGGAAACCTGATGATTTACTCAAGCCTTTCTGGGGCGGACACAAGCATAAGGACAATCGCAAATATTTATCCTATTATAGTAAAAAACAATTATTTTTATCCGCACACAGAAATTCTTGGCTGGTACGGAAGCTCTTGCGTCTGGGCATGGACTTGCGCAAAATCGATTTTTTACACGCAAGAACCAGCAAACACAGCAAATATTTTCATAGATTTCCCATTGTCGCTAACGCATTACATTATGCTGAACGGAATTCCTAATTTCCACGGAAAAATTGAAATCCAGAGCCAAATGTTCAGAACAGATCCACGCTTTGAAACTTACAATTCATCTGGCTATGTTTACCAGAATTCTTCACGCTCGCTGTTTATAAAATCGCGCCATAAGTCAAAAATGGAGCTAATAAGGCTTTTCTATGACGGACCAAGAACTTTTGAAACAACCGCAGATTTGTCAAAAGTTCCGCAGCTGCCAAAACCACCGGCTTCAGAGCCTAAAAAAGCAGAGCCAGAAGCGCAAAATCCAGTTTCCGCAGAAGAAAATCCTTCTGAAATTTCAAATTCAGAAAGCAACACTCCAAATTCAACTTCCGCAGAACAGTAAAAAATATTGAAAATCAAAATTCTCAGGGAAAAAATTTCTGCAACAAGCGCGAAAATGACAACAAGATGCCGTGCCCGACATGGCAATCTTATTTTTCCCAGCTTGAAATTGAAGCGAAAAAAAATAAATTTTTTTACTATTTTTTGTCATTTTAAAGAAATATGTGCTATAATTAGCCAAAATGCCGTTACATCAACTTTTTGAAAAAAAGCAGCAGGAGCAATTGTGAACAAACGTGATTTCCCTAAAATCCACTTTTATGATCAGGATTTTGTAGATATTTATGATAAAACTTGGAACTGGCTTTCTGAATATTGGATTAACACAGAAACAGGCGAACAAGACAGCGAAGGACTTTTTGTTTATCCTGTAAATGGAAAATATATATTAGATCAGCTTGAAACAATTTTTTCATCATTTTTCCTTGTTTACTCAAATAGAAATTATCCGGCAAGCAAAAACATAGATTATTTTTACGCCCGTCAAGAAGAAAATGGAGCAATCAGATGGAAATATGACGCGGCTACAAACAGCCCTATTATGGACAAAAAAAATCCAGAGGGAATAGGTCTTCCGCTTTTTGCCTGGGCTGAATTCAACTTATATCACAAAAGCGCAAACAAACGCCGCATAAAAGAAGTAATGCCGGTGCTGCAAAAATACATGGAATGGATTGACAGAACATTCAAGCAGCCGAACGGACTTTATTCAGTTCCGCACGAATGTTCAACAATGTTCAATTCTCCGCGGAAAGGCGCATTTTATCCAGTCGATTTCAACTGCTGCATGGCAATCAATATGGCGCACATGTCTGCACTTGGAGACATTCTGAATGACAAGGACTTGAGCTTTCAGTATAAAAAAATGTATTTCAGCTTAAAAACCAGAATAAACAGCCTTATGTGGGATGTAGAAAGCGGTTTTTACTACGATTTGGACAAAAATGAACAGCGTCTTTCACAAAAAACTATAGCCGGATTCTGGCCGTTGCTTGCGGAACTTCCAAATGCAGACAGGGCTGACACTCTTATTGCTCATTTAAGCAACCCAAAGACATTCGGCACAGACCATCCATTCCCTACTTTAAGCGCGGACAGCCCGGACTTCAAAGAAAATGGCGAAGGATTCAAAGGCTCTGTTTTGGCTCCGTTCAACTTCATGGTTATAAAGGGACTTGAAAAATATCAGCGTTACGCATTTGCACGCGAATGTTCAATCCGGCACTTGTATTATATTCTCGAAGCATTAAGCCCGGCGGACTCAAAACGGAAAGGCGACTTGTACGAAGCATATCTTCCATGCCAGGAAGGTCCTGCAACCTGCCGAAGCGAAAAAGATTTTCCGCGCAAACGTTTCCTGCATTTTACCGGTCTTTCAACAGTTGCGCTCATGATTGAAAACGTAATCGGTCTGAACATAAGCCTTCCAAGAAAGACTGTAGACTGGATTATTCCGAACCTTGAAATCATGGGAATTGAAAAGCTTTCATTAAAGCGGAACCTTATCACAATTCTCAGCAATAAAAGCAAACGCGGCTGGGAAATTCAGATGGAAAGCGAAAAACTCTACTATTTTACAATCAATATTTTGGATCAAAAGAAAAAAACGCTTCCTATTCCAAGCGGAAAATGCTCAATGCTTATCGACAAATTGTAACATATTCCGCTCTGAATGTTTTTAGAGCTAAAAATGTAAAATAATTTTTAGAAAACGCCGGATTTAACAGCAAATTAACACAAATCAAAGCGTTTCTAAAAGTTAATGGAATAAGGTAATTTTTAATGAACACACCTCAAGCTGTAATTGAGATTGGCTCAACAGGAATAAGGCTTCTTGTTGCTGAACCAGTTGAAGTCCAATCACAGAAAAAATTTAACATTCTCGACCGAAGCGATCAGCCTGTGAATTTGGGACGCGATGTTTTTACCACACGCTCAATAAGCCGCGAAACTCTTTTGATTTGCCTGCATATTCTTGAACGCTACGCAGAGCAACTGGCAGCCTGGGGAATCAGCCGGGAAGAAACAATTGTAATCGCCACAAGCGCAGTCCGCGAGGCAGAAAACAGAGATCCATTCGTTGACCGAATAAAAGTAAAAACAGGCTTTATTGTCCATGTAATCGATGGAATTGAAGAAAACAGGCTCATGTATCTTGCCGTAAGCGAATGCATAAAAGAAGGAAGCGTTGCAATCCGTCAAAACGACTCAATTTTCCTTGACATTTCAGGCGGCGCAACAGAAATGATGCTCATGGAAAAAGGCAGAATCATCGGGGCGCACAGCATGAGGCTGGGAACTGTAATCATTGAGCAGATGATTCATTCCATGATGGGAAACCTTGACGACGCCCGAAGATTCATTTCAGAATTTATACGCAACACAAAAAATACGCTGAATGCAGAAATAAATTTGGACAAAATCCAGCAGTTCATTGTTCTTGGCAATGACATGAAAATTGTTTCGCTTTTTGTCGGAAAACCGATTTCGCCATTTTTGTGGGAAGTTGAGCGCGGCGCATTTGAAAATTTCGTGGATGAAGTTCAGCATTACACGCCTGAAGAATGCATCGCAAAATTCAAAATGAGCTACAATGAAGCGCAGACATTTCAAATTTCGCTTGTTGCCTACAAACTTTTCATTCAGCTTACAAATGTAACAAAATTTATTGTGCCGGACACTTCAATCCGCGAAGGAATTCTTTTAAGCCGGAATCAGCTTTCAAATCCTGAAATTCAAAACGACTTTACTCAGCAAATCTTAGCAGGCGCAAGGGCGATTTTGAAAAAATATCAAGGCGATGAAAATCACGCTGAATACGTGCGCAAAACCAGCCTTGAAATTTACGATGCGCTTCAAAAAGAACTTGGCTTCGATTCCCACGTCCGCGTGCTTCTTGAAATAAGTGCTATTCTTCACGATGTCGGAATGTTTATCAGGGCGGAAGATCACAATATCCACGGAAAATACATTGTAAACAACAGTGAAATTTTCGGACTGAACCGGGACGACAAATCCATTGTTGCGCAGATAATAAGTTTTCACCGCGGAAGCAAAATGCCGCAGGAAGATGAAGAGTTCAGGCTTTTATCCAGAAGCAGAAGAATGACTGTTTTAAAGCTAAGCGCAATTCTCCGTGTGGCGGACGCGCTGGACAGAACGCACAAGCAGCATTTGTACAACTTCAACATTTCTTTTGCAAAAGACAGCATAACGTTCAGAACAAAAGGGCACAACAACCTTTCCTTGGAAAAACTTGCCGTTTCAGAAAAAGGCGACTTGTTTGAAAATATTTTTGGCTACAAAATAGTATTGGTATAGCTTATGGCAAAGACAAAATTTTTTAACAGAGAATTAAGCTGGATTGAATTCAACGCAAGAGTTCTAAATGAATCATTAAGAAAAGAAGTTCCTCTTTTGGAACGGCTTAGGTTTCTTGCAATTACAGAAAGCAACTTTGACGAATTTTTCCAAGTAAGAGTGGCAAGCATAAAACGCCGAATTCAAAATTCCCAAGAAAAAAACTTCGTTGATGCAAGCGGACTGACTGATTCCGCCGTGCTCAAAAAAATTTCAGAAAAAACACGCGCACTTATAAAGCTTCAATATTCAACGCTTATGAATGATGTTTTGCCAGCTCTTGCAAAAGAAGGCTTTGTTTACGTTCCTTCAAAAAACTATACGCAGGCGCAGGAAGCATTTGCAGAAAATCTTTTCAAGCATGAAATTTTTCCGCTTTTAACGCCATTGAGAACTGACACAGATGTTTTTCCTCATGTAGGCGCGCTTTGCCTGACCGCGGCATTTCTTCTTGAGCCAATGGAAGGAGTAAGAAAAATCAAGAATGCGCTTTCAACCTCGCAAGAATCAGATATTGTTGCACTGGTTCAAATTCCGTCAGCAATAAACAGAATTGTGTGGCTTCCGTCTTCAGGAGGAACAAAGCAGTTTGCGCTTATTGACGACATAATCCGGCTTTACGGAACAAAACTTTTTCCGGGCTACAAAGTTCAGGAAACAATGCTGTTCAAAATAGCACGAGACGCGGATTTTGCAGTAAACGAAGATTCCGGGGAACATTTTATTCAGGCGATGGAAGAAGTTCTTGAAAAACGCCAGTCTTCATTCGCGGTAAGAATGACTTACGATTTTGCAAGTGAAAAGCTTTTAAAATTTTTAAAGCAGCATCTAAATCTTTCAAATGAAGATGTTTACGAAGCCTGCGGAATTCTTGACCCTTCATCTTTGGACGAGCTTTTTAACATTGAAGGCGCGGAAAAATACATTTATCCTGAATGGGAGCATTTCTTTCCTAATTCGCTTCCGGAAGAAGAAACTTACTGGAATGTTTTCAGACAGCAGGATATTCTTTTAAATGTTCCTTACGAAAGTTACGAGCCGGTTGTAAACTTTATACATCAGGCGGCGCACGATGAGCAGGTTCTTGCAATAAAAATGACTTTGTACAGAACAGGCAGCAATAGTCCGATTGTAAAAGCATTAAAAGAAGCGGCTCAAAACGGAAAGCAAGTTACAGTTTTTGTTGAGCTTAAAGCCCGCTTTGATGAAAAACGAAATATTTCCTGGGCAGAAGAACTTGAAAAAGCCGGCGCAATTGTTGTCTACGGAATTGTAAATTTAAAAGTCCACGCAAAAATCTGCCTTGTTGTAAGACGTGAAAGCGACGGAATCCGGCGTTATGCGCACATAGGAACTGGAAACTACAATCCAAAAACCGCAAAACTTTACCAAGATTTGTCCGTTTTTACAACAAACCACGAGCTTGTAAACGACGCAACTTTGTTCTTCAATGTAATTTCTGGATACAGCGCGCTTCAGACAATGCATCATCTTTACATGGCGCCAGTAACTTTAAAAAGCCGCCTTCTTGAGCTTATCGAACGTGAAATTCAGCAAAGCACAAAAGAAACTCCGGGGCACATTGTCGCCAAAATGAACAGCCTTTGCCATCCGCAGATAATCGAAGCGCTTTACAAAGCAAGCAATGCCGGTGTAAAAATAGAACTCAACATCCGCGGAATCTGCACGCTAGTTCCCGGAGTAAAAGGAATGAGCGAAAACATAAAAGTTGTAAGCATTGTTGACAGATACCTTGAGCATTCAAGAATTTTTTACTTCCAGAATGGCGGCTCTGAAGAAATTTATTTAAGCAGCGCAGACTGGATGGAAAGAAATCTTGACAAGCGAATTGAACTCATGTTCCCTGTTTCTGACAAAAAAGTCTTTAAAACAGTCAAAGAGATTTTGTTTTTATATTTTCAAGACAACACGCACAGCCACGTTTTGCAAAAAACAGGTCTTTGGAAACAACTTTCTCCAGAAAAAAATGAGCAGGCAGTCCGTGTTCAGGAAGTTCTTTATAAAAAATACAAAAAAAAAACTGATATAAAAAAGAACACGCCACGCGCAGAATTTACTGTACGCCGCAAATAAAAAAATATCGCTTTGATTTGAAATTATTTTGTCTTTCCCGCACTTGATGCGGGAATCTGTTGTAAAATTTCAATAGATTATCGTAATGACATTAAACTATAAAACTAGAAATTTGTACTAATACTAAAAGCATAAAGGCTGCCCAGTTTTTGGACAGCCTTTTTTACATTTTTAACAAACTTATCTTTCGCGGAAAATAATACGACCGCGGTTCAAATCATAAGGCGAAAGCTCTACTTTTACACTGTCGCCAGGAACAATACGGATATAGTGCTTGCGCATCTTTCCGCTAAGATGTCCCAAAATAATATGGCCATTTTTTAATTCAACACGGAACATTGTGTTAGGCAATGCTTCTTTTACAATTCCTTCAACTTCTATAGCCTCGTCTTTACTAGCCACAATTCCTCCAAAAAAATGTTTGCCTTTTTGACAAAATATTCGTATACTATTATGAACAAAACATTTAAGACTGTCAACATCAAACATTGAAATCAAAGGCAGTTTTACAGGGGAAGGCTCAAATGAAAAAAGAATTTGTAGATAAACAGAAAAAAAAGTTGATCGCAGAAAGAAATGAAATCCTTGATTCGCTCGCAGGACGCAATGAACAGCTTACAAAGCTTGTTGACACATTGGAATCCGGCGACGATGTAGATATTGCGTCTGACACAATTGACAGAACTCTTCTTAACTCGCTTGGAGAAGCTGACCAGCGCAGGCTTACAATGATTGACAGAGCCTTGGACAGAATCCGGCAGGAAACTTACGGACAGTGCTTGTCATGCGGAAAACAAATTCCAGAAGCCCGCCTTGAAGCTCTTCCTTATGCAGTTCTTTGCGTAGAGTGCCAGGCAAAAGAAGAGCGCAAAAACCGCTAGCAAATTTTCTGAGTTTTTAAAGATCCGTCTTCATAGTACGAAAGTTCTGTGTAGCCGGATTTTTTTATGTACTCAACAGCCTCATCAAACCACCAGTCAATTCCAGCAGCTGAATGCGCATCAGAAGTTATTGTAACAGGAACATTTCTCTCTTTTAAAAGCGACAAAAAATATGGCGAAGGATATGGAAGAGTCATTCCGCTTCTCAAAATTCCGCCTGTATTCACTTCAACACAAACTCCAGCCTTTGCCGCTGACTTTGCAACTTCCTTAAGTTCGTTTTTGTACCACTGCGAATTTTCATCAAAAAGATTTCTTCCGCCTAAATTCTGCTTTCTAATCAAATCCGCATGGCCCAAAAAAGTAAACGAAAATTTTTCAAGCATTTCGCGTTCCAAAGAAAAATATTCCTGAACCGCTTTCTTCACATTTCCGCCAAAACATTCTTTTATTTTTTTGCAAACTGAATCCTGGCTTCCGTCAGCTTCAAAAAATCCTTTTTTCCCGGGAACAAAATGCACAGAGCCAATCAAAAAATCAGGGTTAAACTTTTCATAATTCTTAAAATCTGGATTGCAAACTCCCGCAATATAGTCAGCCTCAAAGCCTGCATAAATTTTTATTTTGCCGGAATATTTTTCCTTCAGACGCAAAATTTCTTTTATATATCCTTCGTGGGAATTGGACGGAATGTGCCAGTCGCTTGAAAACGGATACATTGAATGGCTTGAAAATCCTAAAATGTCTATTTTTTTTTCTATTGCGGATTCAACCATTTCTTCAGGAGTGTTTTTTCCGTCACAAAAAGTTGAGTGAGTGTGAAAATTTGATTTTATCATAAAATATTCCGTTTTTATGAATTAGAATGCAAAATTTCTATAACTTTGCCCAAAACTACAGACGGCTTCTGCGGCTTAACAAGATAGCTTCTTGCGCCCAGAGAAAGAGCCTGCATTACAACTTCTTTTGCAGCTGCCTTTGAATAAACAATAACTGGAATCTGCAAGCCTTTCCGCTGAAAATTCTTTAGAACATTGATTCCGTCCATATCCGGCAAATACAAATCCATGATAACGGCATCGTATTCTTTTCCAGTCGAAAGGGAATCAAAAAAAGCGCCGGCTGTTTCAAAAAGCTCAGTTTCACCGCTTACAGAAGAAAAAGTATTTTGCAGAAGCTTGCGCACGACAATGTCATCGTCAATAACCGCAATCCGCATCATGCTTCCAAAATTTCCTTCAAGTTCGCTTTTAGAATCAATAAATCCCAACGCAGATTCTTCGGCAGGCTTGTCAGAAATCAGAACTTTGTCATAAAGGAATTCCTTGATATTGTAATTTGAATCTTGGTCAACCATAAATCCCACGATAGATTCAATGTCGTTTGAAACTTGTATTCCAAAATATTCAGGATGCCCCTTTACAAGTTCCTTTGTAAAAACATCATTCGTCAGGATTTTTATATATTTGTTTGGGATTCTTCCTTCCGCGGAAATATTGTCAATCAAAAGCTCAAGGTTCATGCCGTCAACAAAACTAAGCTGAATATTTGTCAGCATAAGAATAACCTTGGGAACATTTATTTTGTAATGCTCAATAAGTTCCGCAAGCCTGTATTTTAAAAGCATAAGTTTTTCACGGTTAAGTCCAAACGCAACTTCAATAAAAATCAGGCTTCCGTTCAAATGGACATCAAGAATGCAAGGCGTTTTGTCCATTGAAAATTCAATTTGAAGAATTTTTCCAACAGCCTCAAAGAAAACTTCAAATTTAATTGGCTTGGAAAAATATTTTACTACATTATATTCAACAAGATTCGCAATTTTTGAGCGTTCGATTACAGGACCTGTAATTATTATGGGAATTTTGCGTGCATTCGGATCAACGCTCTTTTTTTCCAAAAGGTGCATCACATCTTCAGAAAGTCCGTCTTCCGCCTCAATGATTATCAAATTGGGCAGCAGAGTTATCATTTTTGTATAGGCTTCTCTACTAGAAACTGACTCAAGCGAAATTTGCTCAGTTGAAAATTTGTCATGCAAAAAACCGCCGAATAAAGAAGAGCAGTCTATAAGAAGTACCGATTTCATAATATACATAATACTTCATAAATTGTATAATTTCAATTATAAACACAGTTTAGAAACCAGCTTAATTCACGGAGAAAAAATGAAAAAAACAGTAGTTCTTTTGGCAAATGGATTTGAAGAAATAGAAGCACTTTCGCCGGCAGATTATCTTCGCAGGGCAGGAGCTGAAGTCATAATCGCAGCAACCGGAACTTCCTCTAGAAATGTTGAAGGCGCGCATAAAATTCTTGTAACTGCCGACATGACGCTGGACACATATTTTTCAACTGAAAAAGAGCTGCCGGATGCGGTGGTTATTCCAGGCGGAATGCCCGGCGCAAAAAATATAAGCGAATGCGCAAAAGCAATGGAATTTATAAATCAGATGTTCAAGGCAAAAAAACTTGTTGCGGCAATTTGCGCTTCTCCGGCTGTTGTTCTTGGCAAAACTGAAATTCTAAACGGAAAAAACTGGACTTGCTACCCAGAAATGCAAAAAAGTCTTTCCGCAGAAATTCAGAAAAACCACAAAATTCAGCCAGTTGTTACAGATGAAAATTTAATAACAGGAAGAGGCCCAGGAACTGCCGAGCAATTTTCAATGGAAATTGTAAGAATTTTATTTAGCGAAGAAACAAAAGCAAAAATTATGGAAGCCTCTGTTCAAAGAAAATGCTAAGCTAATTTGCATTCTGATGAGTCTGAAAAACACCGCTGTTGAAATTTCCGCTTGAATTCAACTTAAAAGAAAATCCATTGTACATTGTAAGAAATTCTGTGCGGTTTTTAACATCGAGCATTTTGTAAAGCTCAACCATGCGGGCTTTTACTGTGCTTTCGGAAACATCATGGAGAAAGGCGATTTTGCTGTATTTTTTTCCTTCCAAAACTGAAGACAAAAATTCAATGTCGCGAGGAGAACATTCTGTGTCTTCAAGAATTTTTATCCGCTTAACTGATTCCGCCTTTTTTAAAATCGGATAAAGAACTGCAAAAGCAACAAAGCCCATGTAAACGGCTCCGGCAATATGCGCAAGAGAAAGCAAAAAAACAAGAGAGCCGG
Organism: uncultured Treponema sp.; assembly: GCF_945873775.1. Classification (GTDB taxonomy): domain Bacteria; phylum Spirochaetota; class Spirochaetia; order Treponematales; family Treponemataceae; genus Treponema_D. The sequence continues at coordinate 57,046 of NZ_CAMCEC010000007.1, forward strand.
ATCTAAAAAACTGCGTTGTCAAAGAAACCACAGGAAGAATCATAAAAACACAAGTCTTAATACTTCTGTAGCTTTTGAAAAAATTAGAAAAGTTCAAAAACAAAAATGAAAGTCCAAGACACAAAATGCCCAAAATATTTCCGTTGTCGAAAAAATTTCCTATTCCGTAGCAATAAAAAAGAACAGAATAGCAGCGAAAATCCAAAGAATCAAAACAAAGTCGTAAAAAAAGAAGAAATGCAATAATATTTATGGCAATTCTAATAAATTTTCTTATGTCGTCAAGATTTTGTGAATCATCAGTAAAAAACTGAAACAAACTCACAATCAGGCAAAATGCCGTAATTGTAGCTCCAATCCGACCTAAAATTTCCCATAGTTTTTTTTCATCAAAATCCATTTTTGTTTCTGCGGATTCATTTTAAGTCCCTTGATTCCGCCAAGACTTTTGTAATCTCTCCTATATAAATTGTATGAAAATCATTTTTTCTATAAAACTGATTACAAAATTTCTCTTCCACAAATTTAAATGAATCTAGTTCCTGCGAATAAAGTTTTTGGCAAAACAAGACAAGCCGAGCCTGCTTTATCCAAGGAGTTCCATTCATATATTCAACATCAAGTTTTGTCGCACGGAATTTATCTTCGTTGCGTCCTGAATGGCAACCACAGTAGTCAAGAGCAGTCTTATATCTTTCAGGAAGAAAACTCAACGAAAAACTATCCGTTTCATCTATAATTTCCTTTGTATATCTTGAAGGACGAATATAAACTGTCGCCACATTTTTGTTCCAAAGAACTCCAAGCCCGCCCCAGTTCGCTGTCATTGTATTCGGTCGGCCAGTAATAATGCTTCCGTCATCTGAAACTTTTTTTGTGCAAGCCGTAATCAGCATCTGATCTTTTCCAATCAGCTTGAACGGATTATCTAAAATCGCCTCTGGCTTTATAACTTTCAACATAAATTTTCCACTCCCATAAAAAGTCAAGATTAAAACTTCAGTTTTAGGATTGACCTTTTAAGTTGTTTCGCAACGAAGTGAGAAACAACTGATAATAAGAAAGTTTGCAATGCAAACTTTTAAAGATAAAAACAGACGCTATTTTCGGCTGTTTTTATCTTACCTCCTTTTAAAAATTCGGCTTTGCTATTTTACAGTTTTAAAATAAAAAAAGCCGGTCTGAACTTATCAAACCGACTTCCACTCAAATTTGGAGATGACCGGACTTGAACCGGTTACCTCTTGCATGCCATGCAAGCGCTCTAGCCAGGTGAGCTACACCCCCTTAAATATTTTTGAATTTTACCAAAAAACAATAACAAGGTCAAGACATCACAAAGAAAGTATTCCAAATGGATTTAAAAACTTCCCTTAGGAACACTTTCTTTAGTGGCGTTTGATTTCTTGCAAAAAGTTTTTTTTAAACTGACCTGATGTCTTTTATTTCAGCATTGTTAGCTTCAAGCAAAGACTTCAATTCCGCTTCAGAAATATTCGAAACTTTTACGGTAACAGTTCTATGCTTAGAGTCGCTGGCATCAGAAGTTACAAGCGAAACAATGTTTCCGTTTTTTTCTGCAATAGCCGCGGCAAGTTTTGCAAGCTCGCCTGGAATTTCATTTACAACTGCGACTGCGCGCACTCCAGGAGTTCTTGTGTTGAACATATCAATAAAAGTCGCAAACAAATCAGATTCAGTTACAACACCAACAAGAAGATTTTCCTTTACAACCGGAAGGCAACTGATTCCGTAGTCATTCATAAGCCGGGCAGCTTCTTCAACTGTCTGGTTTGCAGTAGTTGTCTTTACGGATTTCACCATTGTTTTTTCAACAGAAAGCTTGCTTAATAAATATCCAAGCTCAAACATATCAAGGCTAGTTGCCGCGCTAGGAGAAGCTTTTGCTAAGTCTGTGTTTGTAATAATTCCAACAAGCGCGCCGCTTCGGTCAACAACGGGAAGCTTTTTAATTTTGTTTCTGCTCATTGTTTCCTTTGCTTCAAGAACAGAAGCCTCCGGTCCGATTGTTATAGGATTTTCAGTCATTACATCTTTTACTAGCATAATCAGCCTCCTAAATACGCAGATTTTACTGCACTGTCTTTTATCAAGTCTTGAGCGTTTCCGCTTTTTGAAATTACGCCTGTTTCAAGTATATATGCGCGGTTGGCAATTGACAATGCCTTGTATGCGTTCTGCTCAACCAAAAGAATTGTTGTTCCTGCCGAACTGATTTTTTCAATAATGCTGAAAATTTCATCAACAAGAATCGGAGCAAGTCCCATGCTCGGCTCATCAAGCAAAAGAAGCGACGGCTTTGACATAAGCGCGCGGGCCATTGCAAGCATCTGCTGTTCACCGCCGGAAAGTGTTCCAGAAATTTGTCCTATTCTTTCTTTTAAACGCGGAAAAAGCTCAAAGCACCATTCCATGTCAGTTTTAATTGCATCTTTGTCTTTGCGTGAATAAGCTCCCATTTCAAGGTTTTCTTTTACGCTCATATTTGCAAAAACCCTGCGCCCTTCCGGAACTTGAATAAGCCCAAGCTGAACAATTTTATCCGCGCTCATATTTGTTATGTCTTTTCCTTCAAATTTTATTGTTCCGCTTGCCTTTTTTACAAGGTTGCTGATTGAATGAAGCGTTGTGGTTTTCCCAGCTCCGTTTGAGCCAATGAGCGTAATGACTTCGCCTTTTTCAACATTGAAGGAAATTCCTTTCAGCGCCTTGATTGCTCCGTAAGAAACAACAAGATTTTCAACTTCAAGCATGCTCATTTTTTCCCTCCAACATCTTCATAGCCAGAACCAAGGTACGCTTTTATAACTTCTTCATTTGACTGAATTTCCGCAGGAAGCCCGGAAGCAATTACACGTCCGTAGTTTAAAACCATAAGCCGCTCGCAAATTCCCATGACAAGTTTCATATCGTGTTCAATCAAAAGAACTGTAAGATTAAATTTTTTGCGGATAAATGAAATAAGCTCCATAAGTTCTTCAGTTTCCTGGCCGTTCATTCCAGCCGCAGGCTCATCAAGCAAAAGAAGCTTTGGATTAGAAGCAAGCGCGCGGCAAATTTCAAGCTTACGCTGCTCACCGTAAGGCAAGTTGTGCGCAAGTTCATTTTTCTTAGAATCAAGATGAAAAATAGAAAGCAAAAGCTCTGTTTTTTCCTGCATGATTTTTTCATCGTTGCGGAATTTTTTAGTCCTGAGCAAAACATCAATCGGCGTAACGGTTCTAGTCTGATGAAGCGCGATTTTTATATTTTCCGCAGCAGTCAAATGTCCAAAAAGCCTGATGTTCTGAAAAGTGCGGGCAATTCCAATCCTGTTCAACTGGGCAGGCGATTTTCCGCTTACAACTTGAATGTTTCCGTCGCGTCCAACAAATGTAATTGTTCCAGAAGTCGGCTTGTAAATTCCAGAAAGCATATTGAAAACTGTTGTTTTTCCGGCTCCGTTCGGACCAATAAGTCCAATCAGCTCGCCCTGATAAAGCTCAAGGTCAAAATCACTTACCGCGCGCAAACCGCCAAAAACAATTGAAATATCCTTTGCACGAAGAAGAAGCTCTTTGTTTTCGCTCATTTTCTTCCTCCTTGCTTTTTAAACAATCTGGCAAAAAATCCAGGAATTCCATCGTATACTTTTATAAAGCTCAATTCTTTCGTTCCAAGAAGTCCCTGCGGACGGAAAAGCATTACAAAAATCAAAACAACAGGATAAATAAGCAAACGGTAATCGCGCAAGAATCTAAGCGCTTCCTGAAGAATTGTAAGAACAAATGCCGCAAGAATTCCGCCGGTTATGCTTCCCATTCCGCCCAAAACAACAAAAATCAAATCGTTAATTGAATTGTTAAAAGAAGCCAAATCCGGTTTTATAAATCCAATAAACGGAGCATAAAGCGCGCCGCCAATTCCTGCAATAAACGAAGCGATTACAAAGCCCGTCATTTTATAGCGGAAAACTCCAATTCCATTGCTGTTTGCCGCAACCTCATCTTCGCGGACTGCAAGAATTGCTCTTCCATAAGTTGAACGCAAAAAATTCTGAAGAAGAACAACAATCACAACAAGCGAGCCAATTACCGCAAGATAAGAAATTGCCGCGCTGTGGTCAAGTGAAGTTGTAAAAATCGTGCTGAACTGTTTTCCGTTCGGACCGCCTGTTATAGACTTTAAATTTATAAGGCAAACTCTGATAATTTCACCAAACGCAAGTGTTACAATCGCAAGGTAGTCGCCTTCAAGCTTAAGTGTAGGAAATCCAATCAAGAATCCCAAAAAAGCCGCAATAAGTCCGCCAAGCAAAATGCTCACAGGCAAAGGAATTCCGGCTTCTGTAAGAATAATAACTGAATATGCTCCAAGCGCCTGAAATCCGGCTTGCCCCAAAGAAAGCTGACCTGTAATTCCGCAGATAACATTTACGCTAATTGCCATGATTGCATTTACACCGGCAAGAGTTATAATCTGAGCAGTGTAGGCATCTATCAAAGGCATTCCAAGCGGCAAATCCATAAGAACCGCAGGAACTGCAATGCAGACAAAGGCAATAACAAAAAGAATTATCGTATTTCTGGTAAATTTGTCTTTCATTCCGCCGCTCCTAAACTTTTACAACTTCTTTTTTACCAAGCAAACCTGCCGGCTTAACAAGAAGAATTACAATCAAAATGCAGTAAGAAATTGCATCGGCATACTGTGAAGAAATATAAGCCTTGGTCATAGTTTCCGCAATTCCAAGAATAACACCGCCAACCATCGCGCCAGGAATAGAGCCAATTCCGCCTAAAACAGCCGCAACAAACGCCTTGAGTCCTGGAATATATCCCATAAACGGATCTACTTGCGGATAGGCAGTCGCATACAAAACTCCGCCCGCTCCAGCAAGAACTGAACCTATTACGAATGTAATTGCAATTGTTCTATTTACGTTTACGCCCATAAGACTTGCGGCTCCAAGGTCGTAGCTTACAGCGCGCATAGCACGTCCGGTTTTTGTATAATTGATTATATAATTCAAAATAACCATTAAAACTGCTGAAGAAATAATTACAATCAGCTGAATATTGCTTATCTGCACTGAACCAAATGTAAAGAACTTTGTTTCCATTGTCGGAAACTGGCGCGGATTCGGTCCTACAAAAGGAAGCACACGCATAGCATTTTGAAGAATCAGCTCAACCGCAATCGCCGTAATAAGAGAATTTAAACGCGGCGCAGTTCTCAAAGGTCTGTAGGCACAACGTTCAATTGCAAGGCTCAAAACTGCGCAAACAACCATCGCACCCAAAAACGCAAGAACAAGTCCAAGCGGAGTCGGACCTGTAGCAGTCAAAACAAAGTATCCTGTATAAGCTCCAATCATCATAACATCGCCATGGGCAAAGTTGATGAGCTTTACTATTCCATATACCATTGTATACCCAAGAGCAATCAAGGCATATATGCTGCCCAAAGAAAGCCCGTTGACAAGTTGCTTAAAAAAAGTATCCAACGTATCCTCCAAGAAAAAAATCCTACTGATTTTACTATAAATTCATAAAAATAAAAAGGGGCGTTCCTCAATTACGAAGAACACCCCATTGTGTTAGAATAGTAAAAACTTAATTTATTCGCTATTTGCTAATATCAACTGTAGCCGCATAAGCTGTAGAAAGTTTTCCGTTTTCTTTTACAAGCTTAATCATTACAGCTGATTTTACAGGATTGCGTTTTTCATCGAACACAATGTGTCCTGTTACATAGTTTCCGTCAGTCTTTTCAAATGCGTTGCGGATTTTTGCAATATCTGTAGTTGTTCCAGATTTTTCCATTGCATCCTTGAGCATATAAACGCTGTCGTATCCAAGAGCGGCAAAAGAGTTTGGAGATTTTCCATATTTTGCCTTGAATGAATTTACGAATTTCTGAACAGCAGGACTGTCTGAATCTTCCGCATAGTGATTTGAATAATATCCGTTAAGAACTTCATCGCCTGCATTGCCTGTAAGTCCGTCCCATCCGTCCGCACCTACGATTGGAGTATTGATGCCCTGAGCACGAAGCTGCTTTGCAATAAGAGCAACTGTGCCATAATAGTCCGGAAGATAAACTACATCAGGCTTTGCTGACTTTATTTTTGTAAGCTGAGCATTAAAATCCTTGTCGCCAGTGTTATAAGATTCCTTTGCAACAACCTTTCCGCCCAAAGAAGTATATTCTGCAACAAAGTTTTCCATAAGGCCTACAGAATAGTCATTTCCGATGTCATAAAGAACAGCAGCATTTTTTGTGTTAAGATTTGAAAATGCAAATTTTCCGCCGACTTTTCCCTGGAACGGATCGATAAAGCAAGTGCGGAAAATGTAGTTTCCTGCGTCAGTTATTGCAGGAGCTGTCGCAGCAGGAGCAATCTGAATTACTTTCTGTGCCTGAGCCTGTTTTGTAATTGCAATTGTACATCCAGAAGTAAGAGAGCCGATTATGATGCGGACTCTGTCTCTGGTAACAAGTTTTTTATATGCGTTTACTGATTTTGCAGCGTCGCCTTCATCATCTTCGCAGATAAACTGAACCTGCTGACCGTTAATTCCTCCAGCCGCATTGATTTCAGAAACGGCAAGGTCGATTCCATTTTTACATTCAACGCCATAAACTGCAACTGCGCCAGAAAGAGGTGCAACTCCGCCGATTTTTACAGTTTTTCCTTTTGGAGCTGCAAAAGCAACGGCAGAAAAAGCCATTGCGCCCAAAACTAATGCTTTTGAAAATTTACTCATAAATCCTCCTGCAGAACTTTTGCATATTAAAAATGCAAGTTTCCGCATCTATCATTTATGAAGCAATTCTATACAATTGTTAAAATTTAGTAAACAAGAATTTTAAATATATTTAAAAAAATACAGCCGCCCTTAAAAAAAGGACGGCTTTGAAGCTGAATGCAAATAAAATTATGCTTCAGCAGGTGCTTCTGTTTCAGCGGCAGGAGCGGCTTCTGCAGCAGCTTTTTTAGCAAGTTTTGCTTCTGCCTGAGCTTTGTTTTTAAGAGCAGCCTTACAGAACTTGCAAATCTTAACTTTTTTTCCGTCTATTTCCTGATCATACAAAGTCTTAATCTGCTGTTTTCCACAAACAGGACAAACTCCGCGACCATGATTAGGATCTTTACGGATTCCAGTTCCACGATGAGCTTTAGACATTGCTTACTCCTTATGCGTCAGCTTTTTCAGCTTTTTTTGCAGACTTTTTAGCGGCTTTTTCTTCTTCAGCGGAAGAATCTGGCAGCTTGTAGTCAACCAATTCAAAAATTACAGTGTCTGCCGCATCACCCTGGCGGAATCCAAGTTTAAGGATGCGTGTGTAACCGCCGTTGCGTTCCTTCATGCGAGGTCCGATTTCTGTAAAAAGCTTGTTCAGAATCTTCTCATCAGCAATAAATTTAGCAACAGTTCTTCTGTTATGAACAGAATCAACTTTTGCACGTGTAATTAATTTTTCTGCGGCTTTGCGTACTTCTTTAGCCTTAGCTTCTGTTGTAGTAATGCGCTCATATCTAAAAAGCGAAGTTACCATGTTGCGAGTCATTGCGCGGCGATGGGCTGTTGTACGTGAAAGCGGATTAAATCCATTTCTGTGGTTCATTCGTTTTCGTCCTTATGTTTACCTAAGTCAACATCTTTAAGGTGGCTATAATCAGTCATTCCAAGAGTCAAGCCATGCTCTTCAAGTTTTGCTTTGATTTCTTCAAGGCTCTTTTTTCCGAAGTTGCGAGTTTTTGTAATGTCGTCTTCAGTTTTCTTGGTCAACTCACCAATTGTTCTAATGTTTGCATTCTTAAGACAGTTTGAACTGCGAACAGAAAGCTCAAGCTCTTCTACCGAAGTATTAAGAAGCTGGCGAATCTTTTCGTCCCCTTCATCAAGCTCATCGCTGCCAGAATACTCGCTTTCATTAAAGTTTACAAAAATAGCAAAATAATCTTTAGCAATCTTTGCAGCTTCTGCAAGCGCATCTTCTGGAGTAATCGAACCATCAGTCCAAATCTCAAGAATCAGTTTATCATAGTCGTTTCGCTGTCCTACACGGCAAGGTTCAATTGAATACTTAACCTTTGGCACAGGTGTAAAGATACAGTCCATTGCAATTGTACCAACAATTTCAATGTAATGCTCATTTACTTCAGCAGGAACATAACCTCTTCCAAGATCAACCTGAAACTCAATCTCAAGGTGTGCGCCTTCCATCATGGTAAAGATTTCAAGATCTTTAGACATAATTTCAAGCTGACCTTCTTTTGCCAAGTCATCACTTTTTACAGTGCCAGGTCCTTTGAATTCATAGAAGAAAGTTTCCTGCTCAACGTCCCGCGGCAGGCGCAAACGAATCTGTTTCAAACTGTTCAAAACTTCCAAAGTATCTTCTGAAATATTTGGAATTGTCTCGAACTCGCTGGAAATTACATGAGGAACACCGTCTGCATCATAAGAAGTAATACGCACTGAAGAAATTGCATATCCCTGAATTGAAGAAAGAAGTACACGGCGGAGTGTGTTTCCAACTGTTGTACCAAATCCTGGCTCAAATGGATACGCAGTGAACTTTCCGTAATTCGGATTGTTCTCCAGATGTTCAAATATAATTCCCTTTGGTTTCTTAAAACCCTTAAGCAGATTTTTGCGAGCCAATCTGAACTCCTTATTTATCCCGAAAAACTGAAAAGCCAGAATTCCGGGCTTGCATTATCATTAACCGGCACATAAAAGAACCGGTTATCGTCATTACATGCGGCGTGTCTTGCGCGGGCGGCATCCGTTATGAGGAATCGGAGTAATATCAGAAATTGATTTTACCTTGAGTCCCAATGTACCAAGAACACGTATTGCGTTTTCACGGCCCATTCCAGGTCCCTTTACAAATACATGAACTTCACGCAAACCATAGCTTGCCGCACGCTGAACAGCAGTTTCTGCTACAGACTGTGCTACAAATGGAGTAGATTTTTTTGCTCCTCTAAATCCCAAACCGCCAGAAGAAGCCCAAGCGATTGCGTTTCCTCTTAAGTCTGTGATTGTAACAATAGTGTTGTTGAAAGTAGCCTGAATGTAGATATTACCTTCAAAAACGCTTTTTTTCTCTTTTCTCTTTTTTACAGTTGTTGCCATCTGTTACCTCGCTTAAGCCTTCTTCTTGTTAGCAACGGTCTTTTTCTTACCTTTGCGTGTACGAGAATTGGTGCGTGTGCGCTGACCGCGGCAAGGAAGTCCCTTACGGTGGCGAAGTCCACGATAGCTTCCAATATCCATAAGACGTTTAATGTTAAGACCGATTTCAGAGCGAAGACGTCCTTCAGTCTTAAAATTCTCATCAATATATTTACGGAGCTTTGTAAGATCATCTTCTGAAAGATCATTCAAATGTGCATGAGGATCTACATTTGTAGCTTCGCAAATCTTATTAGCTGATGAACGGCCAATACCATATACGTATGTCAATGCGATATTGACATGTTTGTTTGGGAGATCAACACCCGCAATACGTGCCATCAGTTACTCCTCAGCCCTGTCTCTGTTTATGCTTTGGGTTTTCACAGATAATGCGGATAATTCCGTTTCTCTTGATTACCTTGCATTTGTCGCAGATGGGCTTTACGCTGGTTCGTACTTTCATAAAAGTCCCCTTGGAAAACATGTATACACCGAATCATGGCAATCCGAAGTGAAATTTCTACACCATGGATTACAATCCGATGCACTGCCGTAAAAAACAGCAGTGCAATAATATAACATAATTTTCCTAACTTAATCTAGTCCTAATCACGAAATTTTACAAATTGCGCGATTTTAATCCCTTCTTTGTAAGTCCGTCATGGTGATGCATTTTAAGAAGAGCCTCAACCTGAGCCATAGTATCAATATCAACACCGACCAAAATCAGCAACGAAGTACCGCCCATCAACATAGAAATTGATGCAGGGAACTTAAATAAAATTTGAATCAGTGTAGGAAGCAAAGCAATTGCAGCAAGATACAGTGAGCCAGGAAGAATCAGACGGTTCAAAACCTTCTGAAGATATTCCTCAGTCTTGTCAGTTCTGATTCCAGGAATGGAACCACCGTTTTCACGGATATTCTTAGCGATTTCAGTGGGGTTCAGGGTTACCTGAGTGTAGAAGTATGCAAAGAATACAATCAACAACACTTCGATGAAATTATACCAAAAACCAAGTGGATTCAAAACTGCCGCAACCTTCATAAGCCAGGTAGCTTTTGTTGAAAGGCTGTTTGCAATCTGAAGAGGGAAAGTCAAGAATGCAGAAGCAAAAATGATTGGAATGACTCCCGACGGATTGATTTTAAAAGGAATGTAAGTGCTCTGTCCGCCATACATTTTGCGTCCAACAACGCGTTTTGCATAATGAACAGGAATTTTGCGCTCACCAGACTGCTCAAATACAACAAGTCCGATAATAGCAAGAAACAGGAACACTGCGACAACAACGAAAACAACATTTATGTCTTCATTGCGCACACCTCTAATCAATTCATAGACAGCACTTGGAAGACGTGCGACGATACCAGCAAAGATAATCATTGAAATACCGTTGCCAATACCACGCGCAGTAATCTGATTGCCCATCCAAACTGTAATCATAGAACCTGTGGTTACAGTAAGAATAGCAAGAAGATTAAAATAGACCTTGTTATCAAAAATAATCGCCCCAGGAATCTGCTGGTTGATGGAATCAGCATAAACTGTAATGGCCATAGACTGAATCAGACAAACGATAATTGTTCCGACACGAGTCCAGCCCTGCACTTTCTGCTGACCGCCTTCTTCCTGCGCAATTCTCTTGAGCGATGGGAAAATAACAAGCGCGAGCTGCATGATAATCTGTGTAGAAATGTAAGGCATTACACCAAGCATGAACACTGAAAATCTTTCAAATGCACCGCCCGCAAAAAAGTCCATGTAACTGGCAAACGCACTTTCTGCGCCACTAGCAAGATTGTCAAAATACTGCAAAAGCAATGTGGCATTGATGCCTGGAATAGTAAGAACACTTCCCAAGCGGAAAACAGCAAGAATGAGCAATGTAAAAAGAAGCTTTGAACGCAATTCTTTTACTTTGAACATATTTACAACTGGATTGTTTGCCATTTAGTCACTCCACGTTTATTTTGCTTTCGCAGACTTTTCAGCAATCACCTTTACTGATCCGCCAGCTTTTTCAATCTTTTCTTTGGCACTTGCAGAAATTTTTTCAACTTCTACAGTGAGTTTCTTGGAAATTTCACCGTTTCCGAGAACTTTAATTCCGTCAACGATTTTTCCAACCAAACCTTTTTCCTTCAAAGATGTGCGGTTCACGGTTTCGCCGTCAGCAAATTTTGCCTCAAGGTCAACCAAATTGATGATTGCAAATTCCTTTTTGAAAGGTGAATTTGAAAATCCGCGCTGAGCAATACGACGATACAAAGGCATCTGTCCGCCTTCGAATCCAACGTATGGTGTTCCTTTTCCTGAGCGCGACTGCTGACCTTTGTTTCCTTTTCCAGCTGTTGTTCCAAGACCAGAAGAAGATCCGCGGCCTACACGCTTAGGTTTTTTATTTGCACCCTCTGGTGCTCTTAAAGTAAAGTCAGCCATTAGTTAATTTCCTCTACTTTTACCAAGTGAGAAACTGCAGCAGCCATGCCTCTTATAGAAGCAGTGTCTTCATGTTCCACACTGGAATTGATTTTTTTAAGGCCAAGGCTACGAACAGTCGCTCTTTTTTCAGGCTTCTGTCCAATAACACTTCTAACAAGGGTAATACGTATCTTTGCCATAATCAGCCCCACATTTCCTTGAGAGTCTTTCCGCGACTCTGTGCTACAGCACGTGCGTCCATAAGATTTGCAACTGCGTCAAATGTAGCACGAACAACATTTACAGATGTGCGGGAACCCTGAGATTTTGAAATAACGTCAGTTACTCCAGCTGCATCCAAAACTGCACGAACAGGACCGCCGGCAATAATACCAGTACCAGGACAAGCCGGCTTAAGCAATACAGCAGAACTCTTATACTTTCCGATCATTTCATGTGGAATTGTTCCATTCTTGAGCGGAAGAGTAATAAGATTTGCTCTTGCTTTTTCAAGGCTCTTTCTGATAGCTTCGGTAACATCGTTAGCCTTTCCAAATCCAAAGCCGATGCGTCCTTTCTTGTCGCCAACTACAGTCAATGCCGAGAAAGACATTCTGCGTCCACCTTTTACAGTTTTTGCAGTGCGGTTAAGCTTTACAAGTTTTTCTACAAATTCGTCAGCAGGCTTTTTTTCATAGTTTTTCTGGTGTTCCATAGCCTCTCCTAGAATACAATCCCGGCAGAGCGGGTAGCGTCAGCAAGGGCTTTTACAACACCATGGTAAAGGTAACCGTTACGGTCAAACACTACTTTTGTAATGTTCTTTTCCTTGAGGCGTGAACCCAAAGCTTCTCCAAGTTTTGTTGCGCTTTCGACATTTGCCTTAAGCGTAATAAAATCCTTTTCAAGAGTTGAGATGGCGGCAAGAGTTCTGCCTTCATCATCATTAATTACCTGTGCATAAAGGTTACGGCCGCTTTTATACACTGTCAAGCGAGGGCGTTCTGCAGTTCCGTAAACAGACTTACGAATGTGAATCTTTCTATGCAGGCGCTTTCTGTTTTTATCACTAAGTTTCTTGAACATATCAATTCACCTTATTTTACGCCGGTCTTACCGACTTTACGTCTGATAACTTCGTTGTCATAGCGTATACCTTTTCCTTTGTAAGGCTCAGGCTTGCGCAATTTGCGAATCTGTGCGCTGAATTCACCAACCTGCTGCTTGTCAATTCCAGAAATAGTAAGCTTTCCGTCTTTGTCAGCAGTTACAGTAAGTCCTTCAGGAATAACAGCAACGAACTCAGAAGAATATCCAAGGTTCATTATAATTGTTTTTCCCTGAACTTCAGCACGATAACCAACACCTGTAATTATAAGTGTCTTAGAGAAGCCCTGTGTTACTCCCACAACCATGTTGTGAATGAGATTGCGGTACAAACCGTGACATGCGCTTGCAGCCTTTGTCTCATTTGCAGGATTAACAATAACTTCGGCGCCTTTTACTTCAACATTTACAAGACCGTTAATATCCTGCTTAAGCTCGCCTTTTGGACCTTTTACAGTAACCAAGTTAGGAGCAACAGTAACAGTAACGCCTGCTGGAATAGCAACAGGAAGTTTTCCAATCTTAGATGCCATTTCTTCCTCCTATTACCATACTTTGCAGATCAACTCGCCGCCGACCATCTTTTCAGAAGCCTTTTTGCCAGTTGTAACACCGCTTGATGTTGAAACGATTAAAGTGCCGTATCCGTTGTAAACGCTAGGCAATTCTCTGTAGCCAGAATAAGCACGGCGACCTGGTGTAGAAATTTTCTTCATGCCGTGAATAACTGACTTGTTGAAGTCGTCATATTTCAAAAAGATACGGATAACAGTGTGTCCGTTGTCATCCTGAACTTTTTTGAAATTCTTAATATATCCTTCTGTTTTAAGGATCTTTACAATTTCCAGTTTCATCTTAGAAGTAGGAACATCTACTTTTTCATGACCGGCTCTTGCCGCGTTCTGGACTTTTGCAAGCATATCTGCTATTGGGTCTGAAGCTGCCATTTCTATAATCTCCTGTCACTACCAAGATGATTTTGTGACGCCCGGTAAAAGGCCTTCACTTGCTAATTTGCGGAAGCAGATACGACAAATCTTGAACTTACGCAAATATCCATGTGGACGACCGCAAATCTGGCACCTATTATATCTACGAGTAGCATATTTTGGTGTGCGGCTTGCCTTGATAATCATTGATTTCTTAGCCATGAACTTCTTCCTTATTTCCTAAACGGCATTCCAAACTTGGTCAACAGGGCGCGAGCCTCATTGTCTGTGCGTGCGCTTGTAACAATGCTGATGTTCATACCGGCAATCTTAACGATTTTATCGAAATCAATTTCCGGGAAGATAATCTGTTCTGTAATACCAAGAGAGAAATTTCCATGTCCATCAAAACCAGTAGCTTTGATTCCGCGGAAATCCTTTACACGAGGAAGAGCAACATTGATAAGACGATCGAGGAATTCATACATGATGTTTCCACGAAGAGTTACCATTGCTCCTACTTCATTGCCTTCACGAAGTTTGAAGTTTGCAATACTTTTCTTAGCTCTTGTTTTAACAGCTTTCTGGCCGGTAATCTGAGTGAGATCTGTAACTGCAGCATCAAGAAGTTTCTTATTCGTGAGAGCTTCGCCAACACCCATGCTTACGACAACTTTTTTTACTGCCGGAATCTGCATTACGGATGTGTATCCAAGCTCCTTAAAGAGCTCTGGAGCGATTTTTTCCTTATAGACTTTCTTAAGCCGTGGTACGTAATTTTCCATTACAGTGCTTCTCCACACTTGCGGCAAACACGAGTTTTCTTGTCGCCATCAAGTTTATATCCTGCTCTGACAGGGCGTCCGCATTTTTTACATACGAGCGCTACATTTGATATGTCCAGAGGTGCTTCGATTTCAGCAATTCCGCCTGCATCCTGCTGGGACTTCCTCTTTATTGCTTTCTTTACAATATTGCAACCGCTTACAATAACACGTCCTTTGTTATTCTTTTCAAATACACGGACGATTGTTCCGCGCTTGCCCTTGTCTTTTCCAGCAATGATTTCAACGTTATCATTCTTATGGATCTTGTATTTATGCTGCATACTGTCCAAGCTCCTTAGAGAACTTCCGGAGCAAGCGATATGATCTTCATAAAGTCCATATCACGAAGCTCGCGAGCTACAGGTCCAAAAATACGTTTTCCCTTTGGATTCTTGTCTGCATCGATAAGAACGCAAGCGTTGTCATCAAAGCGGATATATGTTCCATCTGGACGGCGGTATTCTTTTGCCACACGGACAATTACAGCCTTCTGTACTGAACCTTCTTTAATTGTAGATGTAGGAATCGCTTCCTTTACAGCTACCACAACAATGTCACCAATACCTGCATAGCGGCGGTGTGAGCCACCTAAAACCTTAATGCACTGAACCAATTTAGCTCCGGAGTTATCGGCAACAACCATTTTTGATTGCATCTGAAGCATAATCTTACTCCTGCCTTATTTGGCTCTCTCGATTATTGTATCGAGACGCCAGCATTTTTCTTTGCTGATCGGACTGCATTCTACGATGCGAACTGTGTCTCCAATATGAGCCTCGTTCTTTTCATCGTGGGCCTTGCATTTCTTGGTCCGTGTAACATATTTCTTGTAAAGGCGGTCCATTTTTTTCTTATCAATAGAAACAACGATAGTCTTGTCCATCTTGTCGCTAGTGACGATACCTACGAATGAACGTTTTGCACCTTTTTTCTGCACATTCTGTTCTTCCACGGGTCAGCTCCTAGTTTTTTGCAGCAATAGCTTCAGCAGCAGCTGCTCTGAATTTTGCCAGATCCTGCTGATGAATAAGCGTATTAAGGCGGGCAATTTCATGGCGCATTGTACGCTTCTGCATTGGATTATCTACATGGCCAATTACGCTCTGAAAGCGAAAGTCCATGTACTGTTTTTTAAGTTCATTGCGCTTTGCAACGAGTTCATCATAAGAAAGATCTTTATCCTTTTTTTTCTTTGAATCAGCCATTTCTTACTCCTTACTCGACTGTTGGGCGGAATGCCACTTTTGTTTTAATTGGAAGTTTGCTTGCAGCAAGATGCATTGCTTTTTCAGCGAGCTTTTTGTCTACTCCGCCAACTTCAAATAAAATCATACCAGGTTTAATAACAGCGGCCCAGAATTCAGGCGCGCCCTTACCTTTTCCCATACGAGTGTCAGCCGGCTTCTTAGAAACTGGCTTGTCTGGGAAAACGCGTGTCCAAAGATTACCCTGACGGTTAATGCAACGGTTAATAGCAACACGAGCAGCTTCAATATGCTTTGCATTCAACCAAACCGGCTCCATTGCAACAAGCGCTATATCACCAAAATCAACATAGTTAATACGTGTAGCATTGCCTGTTGGACGGCCACGCTGAACTTTGCGGTGCGCAACTCTTTTAGGACTAAGCATTTTCTACTTTTCCTCCCTCAGCTTTTGGGGAACGAGCAGACTTACGGTCGCCATTAGAGCGGTCGCGGCGAGGCTTTCTTACAATATCACCTGCATCCTCGTTCTGCTCACGTCCGTAATTCATTCCGTTGTAGACCCATACTTTAATGCCGATCTTACCATAAGTAGTAAGAGCTTCATAAGTACCATAATCGATGTCAGCACGAAGAGTATGAAGAGGAACGCGTCCTTCCTTAAGCTCTTCTGAACGTGTCATATCAGCTCCGCCAAGACGACCAGAGATACGGATTTTTATACCCTGAGCTCCGCCCTTCATAGCGTTTGAAGCAGACTGCTTGAGAGCCTTGCGGAAAGAACCGCGGCCAGCAAGCTGACGGCCTACATTCTGCGCAATAAGAGAAGCATTGATTTCAGGACGTTTGATTTCCTTAATCTTAATCTGGACTTTCTTTGTCAGCTGCTTCTGAATATCTGCGCTGATTTTTTCAATAGTAGCGCCTTTAACACCAATAATAACACCCGGGCGTGCTGTGTGAATTACAATAGTAACACGCTGCGGATGACGAACAATTTCAATTTCAGCAATATCTGCGTTCTTGCATTCAGGAAGAGAGCCAACAAGCTTGCGGATTTTCATATCTTCCAAGAACAAGTCTGCATATTCACGAGAATCTGCATACCAACGAGACTGCCAAGTTTTGTTTACACCAAGGCGTAAACCGATAGGATTAACTTTCTGACCCACTTTATTTTCCCGCCTTTTCGTCAACTACAACAGTGATATGACACATCCGCTTCAAGAGCTGATCAGCACGTCCGCGTCCACGGAACCATACTCTTTTAAGTCTTGGACCTTCGTCAATACGAATTTCCTTAATGTAGAGCATATCTTCATCAAGTTGCTTATTCTTATTGAGAGCATTCGCTACTGCAGATTTTAATGTTCCGCTGATAAGACGAGCGCCTTTCTGCGGCATTACATCAAGAATAGCCATAGCTTCAGAGCAAGACTTAGTCTTTACAACATTAGCTACAGGGCGAACCTTTGTAGGAGATGCAATGAGAAATTTAGTTGTGGCTACATAACCTTTCTTTTCAGCCATAATATCCACTCCTATTATTTACCAGCTGATTTGTCTGAACCGCCATGTCCCTTGAATGTGCGTGTTGCAGCAAACTCACCAAGCTTGTGGCCTACCAAGTTTTCTGTAATATACACAGGAATCCATGACTTACCGTTGTGCACTGAAATAGTATTTCCTACCATTTCAGGGATGATTGTCGAGCAGCGGGAATAAGTTTTAATCATTTTCTTATCAGCTGCTGATGCTTTGTTCATTTCTAAAACCTTTTTGTAAAGAGATTTCTCTATAAAAGGTCCTTTCTTAACTGATCTTGACACGATTAACTCCTACCCTACTTCTTGCGGCGACTAATAATGAAACGACTAGATGTCTTTCTCTTATTGCGTGTTTTGTAACCACGGCAAGGCTGTCCCCAAGGAGTAACTGGCTGATGTCCTTTTCCAGCGCCTTCACCACCACCAAGCGGATGATCAACAGGGTTCATTGCCATACCACGTACAGTCGGGCGAATACCACGCCATCTGTTGCGTCCAGCTTTACCAAGCTTAGTGTTCATGCGGTCTTCATTTCCAACAATACCGATTGTTGCATAGCACTTTCTGTGAATACGGCGAAGCTCTCCAGAAGGAAGCTTTATAGTTACGTAATCACCTTCTTTTGCAGCAACAAGAGCACCTGTTCCAGCAGAGCGAACAAGCTGTCCGCCACGGCCAAGAGTAAGCTCAATATTGTGTACAGTGAATCCAATCGGAATAACATCCAGTGGAAGAGCATTAGCTACAGTAGGAGCTGCGTTTTCACCAGACATAATTTTCTGTCCAACTGTAAGACCTTTTGGAGCAATGATGTAGCGTTTTTCACCATCAGCATAAGCAATCAAAGCAATGTTTGCGCTGCGGAATGGATCGTATTCAATTGTCTTTACAGTTCCAGGAATACCATGCTTATCGCGTCTAAAATCGATTTCACGGTATTTTCTTTTATGACCGCCGCCCTGATGACGTACAGAAATACGTCCGCCTGCGCCACGACCAGCTTTTGATTTGCGGCCATGAGTCAAGCTTTTTTCGGGTTTATCGGCTGTCAATTCTTCGCGAACCAAGTCAACACGGCCGCGTGTACCTTTTGAATAAGGCTTGTATATCTTAAGAGCCATATGGTTCCCCTTACTTACAGTTTAAAGGCTTAAACACCTTCAAACACCTTGATTGTTTCGCCAGCAGCAAGCTTTACGATTGCTTTTTTGTAGCCAGCAGTTCTTCCAGGTCTTCCGCGAAGACGCTTGATTTTTCCTTTTACATTGATAGTCTTGCAGTCTTCAACATTTACATTGAAAAGCTTGCGTACAGCTTCTTTAATCTGAAACTTTGTAGCTGCAGGGTCAACAATAAAAGTATATTTATTCTGTTCACGGAGTGCTGTTGCTTTTTCAGAAAGAACAGGTTTAATAAGAACATCATTGAATGTCATTATTTTGCCTCCTTGTCTTCAGCATAGAAATCAGAAAGATTTTTTGCAGCACCTTCAAGCATGATGATTTTTCTTCCGTAGAAGAGATCATGCGCACGAAGACGGTTGTAAGAGAGGAAATAAACATTCGGAAGGTTTCTTCCAGCCTGCTTGATTTTCGCATCGTCATCTTTAAGAAGAATAACAGTGCGCTCGTCTTTTACAAAGTTCTTAAGGATTTTTACCAAGTCCTTTGTCTTTCCGCTTTCAATAGTAAAATCTTCAACAACAGTAAGTCTGTCTGCCTGAGCCTGAAGACTCAAGATAGACTTCATTGCGAGACGTTTTTCTTTCTTTGGAATTGCATAGCTGTAATCACGTGGTTTTGGTCCAAAAATTGTACCGCCGCCAACTGTAATTGGAGACTTTTTATCACCACGACGTGCATTACCAGTTCCCTTCTGCTTGTAAGGTTTAGCATTGCTGCCATGAACTTCTGCACGTGTTTTTGTACATGCTGTTCCAACACGTTTATTTGCTAATTCGTTAGTGATGGCATAGTAAATAACATCTTCGTTAATTGGAAGTCCGAAAATTTTGTCATCAAGATTGATAGTCCTGAGTTCTTTGCCATCGATTGAATAGACTTTCTTTTCCATACTATTCCTCGACCTTATTTCTTAACCGCAGCCTTAACGATAAGAGTACAGTTTCTTACACCAGGAACTGCACCACGAACCATCAAAACATTGAGCTCAGGGTCAACTTTCACAACCTTGAGGTTTTGTACTGTAACGCGATCAAACCCCATGCGGCCAGGCATCTTAACATTTTTAAGACAATGTCCCGGAGTTGTACAGCATCCAGTGCCGCCAGCTTCACGATGGAATTTTGAACCGTGTGTAGCACGTCCGCCGTGGAAGCCCCATCTCTTCATTACACCCTGAAAACCTTTACCTTTTGAGGTAGCAGTTACGTCGATGAAACGAACCTTTTCAAACAATTCTACACCAATCTGGTCGCCAACTTTAACTTCACCTTCAAAATCTCTGAATTCTTTAAGATGACGTTTTGGTGTAATGTTCTCTGGAAACTGCTTTGCGTATGGCTTTGTAATCTTGTGAGGCTTCAAATCCTCAAGTCCAAGGACAACAGCTTCATAGCCGCACTTTTCCTGTGTCTTTGTAGCAACAACAGTGTTTGGCTCGACGCGGATCACGGTTACTGGTGTCAGATTGCCGTTTTCATCGAAAACCTGTGTCATTCCTACTTTTTTTGCTATCAGACCTTTCATCTGAATCTCCTAAACTTGGCCGCCATCCCCGATCCAAGGGGACCGTTACCTTTATTTTACAGAAACCGGATTTTATTCCGATTACTGCTTGATTTCTACATCAACACCTGCTGGAAGCTCAAGTTTCATCAAAGAATCCATTACTTCTGAGCTTGGTTCAAAAATGTCAATAAGGCGTTTGTGAGTTCTCATCTCAAACTGTTCACGTGACTTCTTGTTAACGAAAGGTGAACGGAGAACAGTAACTTTATTGATTCTTGTTGGAAGCGGGATTGGTCCTGAAACCTTTGCTCCTGCCTTCTGAACCTGCTGCACGATGTCTTTTGCGCTCTGATCGATAAGAGCTACGTCAAAAGCACGAAGTCTTACACGAATCTTGCCATTTGCCATGATATTCTCCAAATAGGGCAGAAAGCTAAGCCTTCTGCCCTTCAATAACTATTCGATAATCTTTGTTACCTGTCCAGAAGCGATTGTGCGTCCGCCTTCACGGATAGCAAGCTTAAGACCTTCATCCATAGCGATTGGGTGAATAAGTTCACCGATGATCTTAACGTTGTCGCCAGGTTTTACCATGTCTGTTCCAGGTTCAAGTTCAACAGTACCAGTAATATCTGTTGTTCTGAAGTAGAACTGTGGGCGGTAGCCTGTGAAGAATGGGCTGTGGCGTCCACCTTCTTCCTTTGAAAGAACGTAGATTTGAGCCTCGAACTTTGTGTGTGGGTGGATGCTTCCCGGAGCAGCAAGAACCTGTCCGCGGATAACATCTTTCTTTTCAACACCACGAAGAAGAATACCAGCGTTGTCACCAGCCATACCTTCGTTAAGAGTCTTGTTGAACATTTCGATTCCAGTTACAGTAGAAGACTGTGTTGGGCGGATACCAACGATTTCAACAGCATCACCCATGTGGATAACACCGCGCTCGATACGTCCAGTAACAACAGTACCACGTCCTGTGATTGTGAAGATGTCCTCAATTGGCATCAAGAATGGCTTCTGGTCATCGCGAACTGGATCATCAAACCATGTGTCCATAGCTGTAAGAAGCTCTTCGATGCATTTTGTGTTTTCTGGGTTATCAGATTCGTTCAAAGCCTTAAATGCAGATCCCTGGATAATTGGTGTGTCCTCAGAGAAGCCGTATCCTTTGAGAGTTTCTTTTACTTCGTCAACAACGAGCATAAGAAGATCTGGATCGTCAACAAGGTCAACCTTGTTAAGGAATACGATAATCTTTGGTACACCAACCTGACGAGCAAGAAGAAGGTGCTCTTTTGTCTGTGGCATAACTGAATCTGGAGCAGAAACAACGAGGATAGCTCCATCCATCTGAGCAGCACCAGTAATCATGTTCTTGATGTAGTCAGCATGTCCTGGGCAGTCAATATGTGCATAGTGACGCTTGTCAGACTGATACTCAAGGTGGCGGCTGTTGATAGTAATACCACGAGCCTTTTCCTCTGGCGCATTGTCGATTTCATCGTACTTCAAGAGCTTATCACCGTATTTTTTTGCACAATAAGCAGTGATAGCAGCAGAAAGTGTAGTCTTACCATGGTCAACGTGACCGATAGTACCAACGTTCATGTGAGGTTTAGTTCTGTTGAACTCTTCCTTTGCCATGATTTTCTCCTTGCCTTGCAGTGTTTTACTGCGGCATTATGTT
The DNA here is from genome assembly GCF_945873775.1 of uncultured Treponema sp. Lineage (GTDB taxonomy): Bacteria > Spirochaetota > Spirochaetia > Treponematales > Treponemataceae > Treponema_D. The sequence goes on from NZ_CAMCEC010000007.1 coordinate 78,657, forward strand.
GTATTTTATGTGTTGCACTTTAAGCCAGAAAATATGCCTCTTAAAAAGCAGACAATATTTTCGCATACACACTTGACCAATTTAACTAGGACGATTCTATACGTGAATGGACAACATCAAAAATTCTGTTTCATCTATTCGAAGCAGCTGGCCTTTTCCACCTAGCATCATCCGGGCTGACGATTGGTTTGGAATTCAGAACCTTTTTTTAGCTGAAACAAACTGCGGGAGCAATTCTTTCAGCCAGTCAGAAGCCTGAACACGCAACCGTTTAATAGAAAGTCTCAACGAAACTTTCTGCACATTCAGGGTGTGAAACTCTACAGCCGCACTGCGGAAGTTTTACGATTTTCACCAGACAGCTAAAACTGTCCGTCCGACTATCAAACACTCTGTCTGCAAAAATGCAGAATACGCCTTATAAAGGCATAAATGTTCTGTATTTATATACTTTTTTCAAAAAAGAATCAAGGGGCTAAAACTTTTATTTGGAAAATAATTGAAAATATATTTACTAAATTCAAATTTTTAAAAGACATAAAAAAACCGCCTTGGAAAAACCAAAGCGGCTGTTCTGAAAAAGCAAGAACTACCAGCGGTAATGAGCAAAAGCCTTGTTTGCCTCTGCCATTTTGTGTGTGTCTTCCTTCTTCTTATAAGCAGAACCTGTGTTGTTGAAAGCATCGAAGATTTCAGCAGCAAGAGTTTCAGCCATTCCGTGTCCGTTGCGTGAGCGGGCAGCGTTAATCATCCATCTCATTCCAAGAGCTTCGCGGCGTGCGTCACGAATTTCAATAGGAACCTGATATGTAGCTCCACCAACACGGCGGCTTTTTACTTCCACCATTGGCTTTACATTTTCCAAAGCCTTAAGGAACACTTCAAGAGGATCCTTGTCAGTCTTTGTTTTCAATTTGTCCAAAGCATCATAAACGATTTTCTGGCAAATCTGTTTTTTCCCATCAAGCATCATGCGTGTTACAAATTTTGAAATAACTACGCTGTTGTATCTTTCGTCTGGCATAACCGGACGGTTAACTGATTTCTTATGTCTTCCCATAGTATTAACCTCCTATTATGCCTTTGGTTTTTTAGCGCCGTATTTTGAACGGGCTCTTTTGCGTCCGTCAACGCCAAGAGTATCTTTTGTACCGCGGATAATGTGGTAGCGTACACCAGGAAGATCCTTTACACGTCCACCGCGAACAAGTACAACTGAGTGTTCCTGCAAGTTGTGTCCAATTCCTGGAATATATGCAGTAACTTCGATTCCATTTGACAAGCGAACACGAGCAATCTTACGAAGAGCTGAGTTCGGTTTTTTTGGAGTCATTGTCATAACACGTGTGCAAACACCACGTTTCTGCGGACAAGACTGAAGTGCGGGGGCCTTAGTTCTTTTTGCAGAAGACTGACGTCCTTTACGAATTAATTGGTTTATTGTAGGCATCGCCTATTCTCCTATATTATTGCCGAGCAGCACCTCGGACAGAATAACAAAATAAGTATCTAATTTTACAGAATTCAAACTTGTTTCGTCAAGGGAATTTTGCTAAAGTCGCTAGAAAAAGTTTAATTTTCCTAGCGACTGGCAATTTTTAATCCTCGTCCGATGCAGAATCCATTGCAGGAACAACTGCGGCTTCTTCTGCTTCCTTCATTTCAAGCATACGCTGCTCAAGGATTTCCTTCATCTTGGCATCCAAGTCGGCGCTTGAATTGTCTGAAAGCTTAACATTATTATACTGGCGTATTCCTGTACCAGCAGGAATTCTGTGTCCAATAATAATGTTTTCCTTAAGACCATGAAGATTGTCTACAGAACCTGCAATTGCGGCGTTTGTAAGAACACGGGTTGTTTCCTGGAATGAACAAGCTGAAATGAACGAATCAGCGGCAAGAGCAGCTTTTGTAATTCCTTGGAACATAGGACAAGCAACGGCTGGCTGTCCTCCTTCCGCAACAACTCTGTCGTTTTCTTCACGGAATGTGTACTTGTCAACCTGCTGGCCGTAGATAAATCTTGTGTCGCCAACTTTGATGATTTCAACTTTCTTAAGCATCTGGCGGATAATAGTTCCAATATGCTTGTCGTTAATATCTACGCCCTGAGCGCGGTAAACAGACTGAATTTCATCCATAAGGAAGTTCTGAAGGCGGTCTTCACCAAGAACAGAAAGAACATCGTGCGCGTCTACTGCTCCATCGCAAAGCTTTTCTCCAGCTTCAACCTTATCGCCATCACGAACAAGAAGACGCTTAACCATAGGAACAAGGTGGCTGTGTTCTTTTCCGTATTCGTCAACAACAATAACAGTTCTTTTGCCTTTTACAATCTTGTCGAATTTTACAGTTCCAGTAATCTTTGCTATTACAGCAGGATTCTTTGGCTTGCGTGCTTCGAAAAGCTCAGAAACGCGAGGAAGACCAAGGGTAATATCGTTCGCCTTTGCAGCGTCTTTTGCCATTTTTGCAAGAGTTGTTCCGGCTTCAACCTTTCCCTTGTCCTTAATGTCGTTGCTCAAAATAGCGCCAACCGGCATGTGGTAGCTTCCAAGCTCGTTTCCGTCTTCGTCCGTAATGATAATACGAGGCTGCTTTACATCAAGGTGAAGATCTGAAATGCGGCGTTCAACAGCTCCAGTCTGAATATCAGTTTTTGTTTCAAGAGTTACGCCGTCAATAATATCTTCATAATGAATGTAGCCGGAAACTTCCGCAATAATAGGTTCGCTATAAGGATCGAATTCACCTACAGGCTCACCGGCTTTTGCAATGCAAGAAGCTTCTGTGAATTTTGCGTATACAGTTGAACCGTTGGAAATTTCAACTTTCTGGTCATTGCTTGTAAGGTAAATCACATTGTCTTTTATGATAATGCGTCCTCCGTCAGAAGCAAGAACTTCCTGTCCTTTGTGCTTTAAAATCGGATTATCCTTGCGGACATAAGCTCCGTCTTCAACAATAACTTCATCGGAAGAATCAAAAGCATAAGACTTGAACAGTTTTGTAACAATCATTGAGCCACGGCGTGTAAAGAGCCAGTCGCCATTTTTTGAAACAACGTGAGTTCCCTCAAGGCTTTTGATGTAAACATCGTATTTCATTGCAATGTGGTTGTCTTTCTGTCCACCTTCCGCAGCACCACCAGTATGGAATGTACGAAGTGTAAGCTGTGTACCCGGCTGACCGATTGACTGGGCCGCAATAGTTCCAACTGCTTCACCGATTTCAACAATCTTGTTGCGAGCAAGGTCTTTTCCGTAGCATTTTACGCAAATTCCGTGTTTGCTTTCGCAAGTAAGAACTGTGCGAAGCTTAACTTTTTCAACTCCAGCCTTGTCAATTTTTTCAGCAAGGCTTTCATCTATATACTGGTTTACATCGCAAAGAAGCTCGCCGGAAACAGGGTCAATTACGCGTTCAATTGTATAATGACCTGCAATGCGCTTTGCCAAAGGAACAGTAACAGTGTCTCCGTCCTTTATTGCAGCATAGTCAATTCCGTTGATTGTTCCACAGTCTTCTTCATTTACAACAACATCCTGAGCGACATCTACAAGACGGCGTGTCATGTAACCAGCATCGGCAGTCTTCAAAGCTGTATCAGACAAACCTTTGCGCGCACCGTTTGTTGAAATAAAGAACTCAATAACTGAAAGTCCTTCCTTGAAGTTTGCGCGAATTGGAAGCTCAATGATGTCTCCGTTAGGCTTCTGCATAAGTCCACGCATTGCCGCCAGCTGGGAAATCTGCTTTTTAGAACCACGGGCACCAGATGTAGCCATCATATAGATAGTATTGAATCCGTCCTTGTGCTTTGCAAGGTTGTCCATCATGAGGTTTGTAAGCTTTTCGTTTGTGTTTTCCCAAACTGTAACAGACTTGTTGTAGCGTTCGTCAGCTGTAATAGCACCGCTGTTCCACTGGCCTACAATTTTTTCAACTTCCTTGTTTGCTTCTGCAACCATAGCTTCTTTTTCTTCTGGAACAAGAATATCGTCCATTGAAAGAGTTGCGCCGTAGAATGTAGCGTTTTTATATCCGCAGGCTTTAATCGCATCAAGCATCTGGATTGTAAGCCAGCCGCGGTCAATCGCATAAAGGCTCGGAAGGATTTTTCTAAGCTTGTAGTCTTCAAGCGGAGTTTCTCTATTGTAGATTTTGTCAATCTGCTTTCTAAGGGAAGCATCTTCGATAACTTTATCCAATGTTTCCGCATCAAAAGTTTCAAACTGATATTTTTCTTCAATAAGGCTCTTTATTCGCTTGTCGCTTGTCTGCTCGTTGTGGTAAACACTTTCAATCATTTTCTTGAGCTTTTTGTCGCCAAGCTGCTCGTTGTAGAAGTCAACTTCGTCCGGCATTGACTCATTGAAAGCCATGCGTCCGGCAGATGTAAGAATGTACTTGCTGTCAGGCTCTTTGTCGTTGTTTACGCACTTGTTGAGAATATTTTTGTGAACCTTGATTTCCGCCTGCCATTCAATTGCTCCGCTAGAAGCCGCAAGACGAACTTCATCCGCGCTAGAGAAAAATTTTCCTGTGCCTTTTGCATTCGGCTTTATAGAAGTCATGTAGTAAATTCCCAAAACCATGTCCTGAGAAGGAGCTACAATCGTGTTGCCGTTTGCCGGGTCAAGAAGGTTGCGGGCAGAAAGCATAAGTGTCCAGCATTCCATCTGCGCAGCCTGAGTAAGAGGCACGTGGATAGCCATCTGGTCGCCGTCGAAGTCAGCGTTAAACGCTTTACAAGCCAAAGGATGAAGCTTCAATGCTTTTCCCGGAACAAGAACCGGCTCAAATGCCTGAATTCCCAAGCGGTGCAATGTAGGAGCGCGGTTAAGCATTACAGGATGCTCGCGGACAACTTCATCAAGGATTGCAAAAACTTCTGTAGATTCGCTTTCTACAAGTGAACGTGCCTTTTTAATATTGAAGACAACGCCCTTGTCAACAAGTTTCTTCATTATAAACGGCTTGAAAAGCTCCAATGCCATTTTTTCAGGAAGACCGCACTGCCAAAGCTTAAGCTCTGGACCTACAACGATTACAGAACGTCCAGAATAGTCTACGCGTTTTCCAAGCAAATTCTGGCGGAAACGTCCCTGCTTTCCTTTAAGCATATCGCTGATTGATTTAAGCGGACGGTTTGCGGCTCCTTTTAGAACACGCTGCTTGCGCTTAGAGTTATCAAACAATGAGTCAACTGCTTCCTGAAGCATACGCTTTTCGTTGCGGATAATAATATCCGGCGCAGACAAAGACTGAAGCTTCTTCAAACGGTTGTTGCGGTTGATTACACGGCGGTAAAGGTCATTCAAGTCGGAAGTCGCAAAACGTCCTCCGTCAAGCTGAACCATAGGACGCAAATCCGGCGGAATAACCGGAATAACATCCAGAATCATCCAAGAAGCCTTGTTTTCTGAAGTGCGGAAATTTTCTACAATTTCAATTCTCTTCAAAAGACGTTTGTCGCTCTTTGGACCTTTTTCAATCATTTTTGCACGGAGCTCGGCTGCAAGAGCATCAAGATCAAGGTTTTCAAGCAAAGTTTTAATTGCCTCTGCTCCCATTCCCGCTGTAAATGCTCCGCCATAACGTTCCTGCGCTTCAAGATATTCATCTTCTGTCAAAAGCTGATTTTTCTTTAAATCTGTGTCGCCCGGCTCAATTACAATATACTTTTCATAATAAAGAATTGAACGGAGAGCAGCCACCTGCAAATCAAGCAAAAGTCCCATGCGGCTAGGAACTGAATGGTAATACCAAATGTGGCTGACAGGAGCTGCCAAGTCAATGTGTCCAGTACGTTCACGGCGGACTTTAAAGTGTGTAACTTCAACTCCACAACGGTCGCAAACAACGCCTTTATAGCGGATTGACTTGAATTTTCCGCAGTAACATTCCCATTCCTTTGTTGTACCAAAGATGCGCTCGCAGAAAAGTCCGTCCCTTTCCGGGCGAAGAGTGCGGTAATTTATAGTTTCCGGCTTTTTTACTTCACCGTAAGACCATGAACGGATATTTTCCGGGGAAGCAAGTTTAATTTTAAGGCTTGTGAAATCCTGAATATCACGCATTTTCGTTCTCCTTGTCAAAACCAGCGCCTACTTTGTCAATAAGCTCCTGATCACGCTCTGTAAGGGCAATCTGCTTGCCTTTGTCATCATAAATAGTAAAGTCCAACGCAAGTCCGCGAAGTTCCTGAACCAAAACATTGAATGATTCCGGCACTCCGATTGGAGCTGTTGGCTCACCCTTGACAATCGACTCGTAAACTTTAGAACGTCCGTTCATGTCATCAGATTTGATTGTCATCATTTCCTGCAATGTATTTGCAGCGCCATAAGCCTCAAGCGCCCAAACTTCCATTTCTCCAAGACGCTGACCACCAAACTGGGCTTTTCCTCCCAACGGCTGCTGAGTAACAAGAGAATAAGGTCCTGTTGAACGCGCGTGCATCTTGTCGTCAACCAAGTGGTGAAGCTTCATAAAGTATATAACGCCAACGAAAATTGGATTCAAGAAAGGCTCGCCTGTAAATCCGTCGTGCACAATCTGCTTGCAGTCCGGCGAAAGTCCAGCCTGAACAAGTTTTTCCGCAATCTGCTCCTGGCTAGGTGTCTGGAATGCAGGCGAATTGTACCATTCATTCAAAACAAGACCAGCTCTTCCAAGCTCAGATTCCATAATCTGTCCAATATTCATGCGCGAAGGAACACCAAGAGGATTCAAGCAAACATCAAGCGGAGTACCGTCCTCAAGGTAAGGCATGTCTTCAACAGGAAGAATGCGGGCAACAACACCTTTGTTTCCGTGGCGTCCGGCCATCTTATCACCAACAACAAGCTTGCGTTTGTCTGCAATAATAACTTTTACCTGCTCATCTACGCCAGGCTGAAGCTCATCGCCTTCACTTCTCTTAAGGCGCTGAATGTCAATTACAACGCCCTGAACTCCATGAGGAAGCTTGAGTGAAGAATCGCGGACTTCTTTTGCCTTTTCACCGAAAATAGAATTCAAAAGCTTGAATTCCGGTGTAGTTTCAGTTTCGCTCTTTGGAGTAACTTTTCCAACAAGAATATCTCCAGAGCGGACTTTTGCGCCGATGCGTACAATTCCTTCAGAGTCAAGATTGTCAAGAATTTTTTCTGAAGTGTTTGGAATATCACGTGTAATGCGCTCAGGTCCAAGCTTTGTCTCGCGGATTTCAGTCTGGAACTCGTGGATATGAACAGAAGTATACATATCCTCTTTTACAACGCGCTGGCTGATAAGAACAGCATCCTCATAGTTGTATCCGTTCCACGGAACAAATCCAACAAGAATATTACGTCCCAAAGCAAGCTCGCCATTGAATGTAGCAGGACCGTCTGCAATGACTCCGCCGGCTTCAACGTGCTCGCCAACCTGAACTGTAGGACGCTGATGGTTTACAGTATCGCTATTTGTCTTCTGATATTTAAGCAACGGATATTCATCAAATACATCGCCTTTGACTCCATCCGGCTTGATTTTAATAAGATCGCTTTCAACCCACTTTACAGTTCCGGCACGGCGGGCTTTTGTAAGAACGCCAGAATCGTAAGCTGTCTTCTGCTCCATTCCAGTGCCAACATGAGGAGGCTCTGGGAACAAAAGCGGAACAGCCTGACGCTGCATGTTACAACCCATCAACGCGCGGTTAGCATCGTCATGCTCAAGGAACGGAACAAGAGAAGCTGAAACAGAAATTACCTGGCGCGGAGAAACGTCCATGTACTGAATGTCTTTTGGCGAGCGGCTTGTGTAGTCTCCACGGTGGCGGCAAGAAACCAAGTCTGTAGGGAACGAGCCATCTGCCTTCATTCCTTCTGTAACCTGACCAACGTAGTATTTATCTTCATCCATTGGATCAAGATATTCAACTTCATTTGTAGCCTTTCCGTTTACAACCTTGCGGTAAGGCTCTTCAAGGAAGCCGTATTCATTTACGCGGGTAAAAATCGCAAGAGAAACAATAAGACCGATGTTCGGACCTTCAGGAGTTTCAATAGGACACATTCGTCCATAATGAGTGTAGTGAACATCGCGGACTTCAAAGCCTGCTCTGTCGCGTGAAAGACCACCCGGTCCCAATGCGTTAAGACGGCGTTTGTGAGTAAGCTCTGCAAGCGGATTACACTGATCCATGAACTGTGAAAGCTGGCTTGAACCAAAAAACTCACGGATAGAAGAAATAATCGGCTTTATAGAAATCAAGTCGCCCGGCTTAAGGGTTTCTGTTTCCTTTAAGTTCATGCGGTCCTTTGCAATGCGCTCCATGCGTGCAAAAGCTGTCTTAAACTGATTTGTAAGAAGCTCGCCAACAGAACGAACACGGCGGCGTCCCAAGTGGTCAATGTCATCAAGAGGCTCATCGCCAATGTAAACTTCTATAAGATGCTTCATTGTGTTGATGATGTCGTCTTTTGTAAGTGTTACATCTTCAACAGGCTCTTTATAGTCAAATTTCTTGTTAAGCTTGTAGCGTCCAACACGTCCCAAGTCGTAGCGGCGCACACTAAAGAACATAGTTGTAAGGTCGCGTTCTGCAGCTTCAACTGTAATTGGTTCGCCCGGCATTAAGACAGCGTAAACTTTTGAAAGGCACTCTTCCTTTGTAGGCTCATCTGCTGTAGAAGAACCTTCCTTGGAGAATACAATTTCTTCACGCTCAAAACAGTTCACGATCATTTCGCTATCCAAAGAAGGATTTTTTTCCTCTTTGTCATCAGGGCGTTTTTTCATGTTGAACTTTATTACGTTGATTTCCTTGATTCCATTTGAAACAAGGTCGTCAATATCATGCGGATGAAGCTTGTCGCCTGCGCGGAACAATTTCTTTTCTTCGCCAGTTTCTTCATCTTTTACGATTACCGGCTTTCCAAGAACTCTTCCTGAAAGCTCGTCGCGTTTTTCTGAATCTGAAGGAATTTTTACGTCTTCTGTAACATAGAAGCAGTTTATGATTTCTTCGCGAGTTGAATATCCAAGCGCGCGGAGGAAAATTGTTCCCAAGATTTTTTTCTTGCGGTCAATTTTTGCGTAAATAAGCTCTTTTTTCTGGTCGATTTCAAATTCAAGCCAAGAACCGCGGTAAGGAATTATGCGGCTAGACAAAACGCCCTTGTCGCGCTGAAAAATAACTCCAGGCGAACGGTGAATCTGGCTTACAACAACGCGTTCTGCGCCATTGATAACAAAAGTTCCTCTGTCTGTCATAAGAGGAACATCGCCCATGTAAATATCTTTTTGGAGAATAGCTCCAGTTTCTTTAAAATTAAGATTGATGCGGGCCTTTAATGGAACTGCGTAAGAAACACCTTTTTTCTTGCATTCCTGCTCTGTGAATTTCATGCCGGCATAGTCAAGCTCATAAAATTCGTATTCAAGCGACATATCGCCAGCCGGGCTTTCAATAGGGAAAGTTGAAGTGAAAACTTCCTGAAGTCCTTGGTTTAAAAGCGGCTCGCCTTTTTCAATTCTGTCTTTTTGGATGAATTCTTCGTAGGAAGAAAGCTGAATGTCGATAAGATTAGGAAGCTCCATGAAATCCTGGATGTCTTTTCCTATGTACTGGCGAACAATTTTCTTGCTCTTTGCGAACATCAAATACCTCTTTAGGGGTTATGAACTGGTACGCCCAGACCGCTACAAGCAAAGACTTTGCTCAGCACGAGAAAAAGCGCCCTATCGGAAATCTCTGTCCCGGCAGATTTATTTTTATTTTAAAGCCAACCTGCAGGCTCTTTTGACAACAAAAGCCTCAGGAAAAGAAAAATCTTTCCCTGAAGCTAGAGTTCAAGTTTTATAAATGTCTTGAAGAAAAACAATCAAGCATCTGCCAGATTATTTCTTGCTAACTTTTCCACCAGCAGCAGTGATGTCAGCGATGAGCTTGTCAGCATCAGCCTTAGATACACCCTCTTTAACAACCTGAGGAGCACCAGTAACGATTGCCATTGCTTCCTTAAGACCAAGACCTGTTGCAGCCTTAACAGCCTTAATAACATCCATTTTCTTTGCTGGATCAATAGATTCAAGAGTAACAGTAAATTCTGTCTGCTCTTCTTCAGCTGCCGCTGCTGGACCTGCTGCTACTGCTACAGGTGCTGCTGCAGAAACACCGAATTTTTCTTCCATTGCTTTTACGAGATCAGCTGCCTGCTGAACTGTCATGTTTGCAATTGCTTCAAGAATTTCATCATTTGTAAGAGCTGCCATATTGTCTTCTCCGTAATCAAATATGATTAGTAAAATTTCCGTGCAGATAAAAACAAACTGTTTCTAAGCCCTGCATCGGTTTGTCTGCGGACAGTCGACAGCTATGAAGCCTGACCGCAGGGAAAAATTCCGCTCTGGGCATTGCAAAAAGCTTTTGCCCTACTGAATTTATTCAGCTGCTGGAGCTGGAGCTGCTTCGGCTGCTGGAGCCTCTGCCGCAGGAGCTGCCTCTTCCGCCTTTGGAGCAGCAGAAGCCGGACCTTCTTTTTCCAGTTTTTCAACATATGCTTGCAATGTTCCAGCAAGTTTTCTTGCAGGTCCATTGATTGCAGACATAAGCATTGCGATGAGCTGTTTCTTTCCAGGGAGTTTTGCAAACGCCTCGATTTTTGCAGCATCATAAAGCTCGTCTTCTACCCAAGCGCCTTTTACAACGAGGGCTGGAGCTTCTTTCGCAAAGTCAAACAAAACTTTTGCAGACTCGTTAGCCTCTTCCTTGATCATGGCAATAGCCGTTGGTCCAGAAAGATACTGAGCAACTGCATCATTCTTCATTTCGTCAAAAGCTACACGCGCAAAGTTATTCTTGATAACCTTGAACTGTGAATTCTTTTCACGCAAAGAATGGCGGAGCTTTGAAATCTGCTCAACAGTAAGTCCTCTGTATTCAACAAAGATAAAATCTTTATATTCACTAAGAACTTTCTTTGCTTCTTCAATAGCCTGTGCTTTGCTAGGCTGAATCTTTTTTGCCAAAATAGCCATTATTCTGCCTCCTTAAAGTCAATCCAAACACCAGGTCCCATTGAAGAGCTGATCGAAACAGAACGTACAAATCCGATTTTTGCATCAGCTGGCTTTTTGCGCTCAAGTTCTGTGAGGAAAACTTTTACGTTTTCAGCAGTGTCCTTTGAATCCATGGAAACTTTTCCAACAGGAATATGAACAACACCAGTCTTGTCTGCGCGGAATTCTGTGCGTCCCTTTTTGAGTTCAGCAACAGCTTGCGCAATGTTCGGTGTTACAGTTCCTGTCTTAGGGTTAGGCATAAGACCTTTGCGACCCAAAACCATACCAAGACGACCAACGTCCTTCATCATGTCTGGAGTAGCAACTGCAACATCAAAATCAAGCCAGCCGCCCTTTACTTTTTCAATGTACTCTGTACCTGCGTAAGTTGCGCCTGCATCAAGAGCTTCCTTTACACGGTCATCTTTACAGAAAACAAGAACGCGCTTTTCAGCAGTAAACTGATGCGGGAATACAAGAGTATCACGTACAGTCTGGTTTTTTTCCAGCTTAAGGGAAACTGAAAGTTCAACTGTTTCATCGAACTTTACATAGTGAAGATCTTTTACAAGCTGGCAAGCTTCTGAAATTCCATAAGCCTTTGCCGGATCATACTTCTTCAATGATTCGCGGTATTTCTTTCCGTGCTTCATTATTCAGCCTCCACTTCTACGCCCATACTGCGAGCAGTACCAGCGATGATTTTCTTAGCAGCCTCAATGTCGTTTGCGTTAAGATCAGGAAGTTTCTGTTTTGCAATTTCTTCAAGAGACGCTTTTGAAAGTTTTCCAACTTTGTTGCGAAGCGGATTTCCAGAGCCTTTCTGGATTCCAACAGCCTTTTTAATAAGAACAGCTGCAGGAGGAGTCTTGAGAATAAATGTGTAAGATTTGTCCTGATAGACAGTGATGACTACAGGGATAATAAGTCCCTTTTCCATGCTCTTTGTGCGGTCATTGAATTCCTGAACGAACTTAGGCGCAGAAACTCCATGAGGTCCAAGAGCCGGTCCAATAGGTGGAGCTGGTGTAGCAGCGCCGGCAGGGCACTGAAGTTTAATGACAGCTGTAACCTTTTTTGTGGCCATAATGTATCTCCTTACATTGGTGGTGGGTATCAGATTTTCTGAACCCTAGCGAAATGCCTATGTCCAACGGACTTGCACTTCTCCCAAAATTAAGAAAAAAGCATTCATTGCGAATGCAAAATTCTATCAAACATCAGAACCAGTTTCAAAAAAATGCTGTTTGAAACCGGCATAAAAGTTAAACTGCAAAAAGCAATTTATATTTTTTCAACTTGAAGAACATCAACTTCTACAGGAGTTGCTCTTCCAAAAATCTGAACATTAACACGGAGCTTGTTCTTTTCTGTATTTATATCTTCGATAGCACCGCTGAAAGTTGCAAAAGGACCTTCTGTAATTTTTACAGTTTCGCCAACTTCAAAATTCTGCTTAATGCGAACCAGCTTTTCACCTTTAAGTTCGCCAGCCATCTGAAGAATATTTTTTGCTTCATCTGTGGAAATTGGACGAGGCTTTTCAGAAGGCTTAACACCAACAAAGCCAGTTACACCCTGAACACGGCGGATTAGAGAGCAGGTATTCTTCCAGCCAATCTGCGGAAGATCCATTTCAATCATAATGTAGCCAGGAAGAATCAAGTTATTGCGGACGTGTTTTTTTCCATTTGAAATTTCAACAACTTCTTCCATTGGAACTTTTACTTGAAAAACAATATTTGAATCAAGTTTCTGCTCTGTGAGCATAGTTGCCAATGTTCTTTGAATTTTCTGTTCGTAGCCTGAATAAGTCTGAAGAATATACCAGCTTCTTGCCATTTGATTCCCCTAGAATACGAGGCGGAGGCCTTCTGTAAACAACCAGTCAAGAAGACCAAGAATCAATGCAACAATAATTGTAGAGATGAAAACAACCTTTGTAGAAGAAAGAACGTCGCTACGTGTAGGCCAAGTTACTTTTCTAAGCTCTCCGGCACATTCTTTAAAAAACTGAAAAATCTTTTTCATTTTCATCCTCGTCTTTTGTAATTAACAGGCCAGGCAGGACTCGAACCCGCGACAACCGGTTTTGGAGACCGGGACTCTACCAACTGAGCTACTGACCTAAAATATATTCAGCCTCCATAAAAGAAGGCATATATTTTATTTAGCTTTTGTTTCCTTATGAAGGATTTCTTTGCGGCAGAACGGGCAGTACTTGTTCTTTTCAAGTTTGCCAGTGATATTCTTGCGGTTTTTGTATGTTGTGTAATTTTTACGTTTGCATTCTGTGCACTGCAATGCAATGATTTCTACGGCTGACTTTTTCTTGCTTGCCATAATATTTGCTCCTCTGTTTTTCTAATCTTATAGCTCCCGAGCGGAATCGGACCGCTGACCTCATCGTTACCAACGATGTGCTCTACCGACTGAGCTACAAGAGCATAGGGATAATATTCCCCTGAAAAATAGTATGTTTTGGAAATATAACTTAATAGAAAAAATATGTCAATAAGAGATTCTTGAATTTGTTGAAATTCAAATAAGATTTTTAGAACAATAGGCTGAATTCTGAAAAAAGATTGTCGTATCAAGTACGACAATGACAGTTAAAACTTATTGTCCAGTGATGCAAAAACCCGACTACGAGCGGCATTCCTGCGTAAAGGTTGTATGCGGAGGAACAGACTTTGTAATCCAAGTATTTCCGCCTATTACGCAGCCTTCTCCAATGACGGTGTTTCCGCCTAGAATCGTGGCATTGGCGTAAATTGTAACGTTGTCTTCTATTGTTGGGTGGCGTTTTTTGTTCATAAGCTCCTTTTTTACGCTCAAAGCTCCCAGCGTAACGCCTTGGTAAATCTTTACATTGTTGCCGATAATGCAGCTTTCGCCGATTACAACACCAGTTCCATGGTCAATAAAAAAACTTTCGCCTATTTTGGCACCCGGATTTATATCAATTCCAGTATGGCTGTGCGCGTACTCGCTCATTATGCGCGGAATAACAGGAACTCCGTTTTCAGTAAGAAAATGCGCAATCCTATAAACTGAAATCGCTTCAAGGCACGGATACGAAACTATTACTTCCTCACTGGACTTTGCAGCCGGATCTCCAGCATTGGCAGCCTGAACATCAAGCCCGATTTTTCTGCGGATTTCTGGAATTTCCTCAATAAGCGCGAGAGAAGCCTTTTCCGCAAGGTTAAAACAGTGAGAAAGCTCCACTTTGTCGTTCTGGACAACAAAAGAAAGGGCTTTTTTAATTTCGCGGGTAAGCATTGAAACTATGCGGTTCACACGCTCGCCTGTAACAAACCTCAATGTAAGCGAATCAATTTCTTCCGCAACCCTGTAGCCTGGAAAAATCAAGCACTGAATGTCCTTTAGAACCGTTATGACATTTTCCCTGTTTGGAAACTTCATGGCTTCATCAAGGTTGATTCCTCCGTACTTTTGGTAAGACTCAAGTATTTTTTCTACGGCAGTGTCAATTGTCGCGCTCATAAGACCTCGCTTTTAATTTTCCGCAAAGCAAACTGGCTAGCTCCAGTACTTTTTGCCCCAGTTTTCAAAATTCCATTCATCGGAATATTCATTGCATTCATAGTCAATGTAATATAAAAGTCCATTCTGTACAATAAAATTTGTAGGATAATAATCAATATTAAGGTGAAGCGGATAAAGTTTGCGGCACATTTCTTCTACTTGGGCGATGTATTCGGGTTTTACAAGATTTTCCTTGGCAAGCTGCTCGATTGTAGAACCGTCAATATATTCCTTTAAAATACGTTCGTTTTGAACATCATGCGCAATCATAAGCGGAATTCTTATGCCGGCATTTTTCAGCCGCTCGTAATCGTTAAGTTCCGCCATTATCTTGTTGCCAAACTGATAATAGCTGCACGGCTCGTGGTGAATCTGCTTGAGAACAAAAAAACTTCCGCCACAAGAAGCAAGATACGAATATCCGCCCTTGCCTTTGCCCAAAAGCTTTTCAAGTTGATAATCCTTTCCGTTTAATGAAATACACGAATTAAGTTCAAGCATAAAGTCTCTCTCTCCTTTTGGTTCTATTTTAGGTTTTGTAATTAGCCCAGAATACCGAGTTTTGTGTTTATTGCCATTATCGAGCTCAACTGTATAATCCTAGTTCTTCGCTGTACGCACAACACGGAAACCATAATTGTCGTAGCCTAAATCTGGGCGCAAACTATTCCGCTTATAAACAGAACAGGAGTCCGCACCAATGACATAACAACCACTACGACTCACGCGGTTAGAACCCGACAATGCACCAGTAGAAGATGTACTGCCTGATATGCTACTGTTCCAATCCCAGCACCATTCATATACATTGCCGCTCATGTCGTATAGCCCCAACTCGTTTGCTTGTTTTGTCTTTACTTCATGAGTTCCTTTGGTGCCTGCTTCTGCTGAATTATCCGTGTACCAAGCAACGTCATCAATTGTATCACTTCCTGCATAAATATACTGTGTGCCGCTTAGTCCGTTTCCGCCGCGTGCCGCATATTCCCATTCAACTTCTGTAGGTAGTCGGTAACCGTTTGCACCAAAGTTACATGTTGCAGCATCCCAAGTAACATTATTGCCTGAGCTTGAACTTGGCACATTTCCCCACTCATCAGAATTTGTAGAACCGTTTATCGAATAACAAGGCGTAAGTCCTTCTTCTATTGAACGCTTGTTGCAGTAAACAATTGCGTTATACCAGATTATTCTGCCAATCGGATTGTTATCCGAAGTTCCAATTGCAGTTGCCAAACTACTTGGAAGACTTCCTATTACAGTCTCGTATTCTCCCCGCGTAACTTCATGGTCGCAAATATAAAAATTGCTTATAGTTACAGCTCTTCCATCAATAAATACTTCGCTATTTGGAGCTGCTTCTGTTATTGTTGCGCCTTCTACAAACACAAAGCCGTCTGTAGACCACTTTGCATAAAGTGTAACATCGTTTTTTTCAAATACATTAATAGAAGCATTATTGTAAACTGGGTCGCTGTCTATGCTGGTCGCCCAGCCTTGAAATGTAGAGCCGTCTTTTGTAAATAAATTTTCTGAAAGGGATTGGGAAGTTCCGTAAGTAAAAATTTGAGAAGACATTGTTCCAGTTCCGCCGTTCGAATCAAAAGTTACAGTAAATTTATCATGAAGCGTTACAGTGCAAGGAGAAGTTTCTCCAGCAACAACTGTTACTTCTGAATCTCCAAGGCCAGACAAAACATTATTTTTATAAGCCTTGACTTCAACCGTGTAAGTTTCTGGGCTGACTTCTAAAAACTCCAGTACCCCCCCCGAAGAACCGGTTTCACTCTGAATAACATCTTCATTTAACAAAAGTTCTACTATATAAATATCAGCTTTTGTACTGGAACTAATTTCACGTCCGCCGCCCGGCAAGGCAACACGAATTGAGCCGCCCTTTTCAGAGCCGCCGCTCACGTTCACGCAGGACGCAGCCACAAATAAAAACGCAAATAAAGCCGGAACAATAAATTTCTTCATAAAAGACCTCCAATCAAAATGTATACGTTTAAAGATTGTCGGATTGAATCCGACAATGACAAAGGCACGGGACTGATAAAACAAATCCAGCAATGACAATTTTCCTAACATTTTCATGCCATTATCAAACTTGGATTTTTCTGTCATTCCCGCGCTTGACGCGGGAATCTCTGTTATAACCAACTTTCCTAGAATCTAAATTAAATTATACTGAATAAATTTCAAAAAACAACTTTTTGGCGAAAATTTATTGAGAATTTTTGTTTTGTTGACTTAGTGAAGTTAGCTTAAAACATGGGAATTTTCCTTAAGTAAATACGTTATTTTTCATTGAAAAATAGACTATTTGCTTAGCAACAAATTCGTGCGGTTTGTCATGATTTAGGGCGGACTGCATGAATAACAAACCGAGACTTCTTTTACAAAAAAACAAAAAATTATTTAAAGCTCCTTGTCATGTGCCATGACTTGTAAAACTATTCTAAAAAGTAACGAAAATTATTATTTCAAACTGATTGTTTTCAAACAGTAGAAAATTTACCCCCCCCCTGTCATAAAATTTGTATAAATGACAAGGGTTTTCTATTATCTATCTATTCAATTTTTAGCGTTTAAGTCCGGCGACAGTCTGCATGAACAGTCACCAAGCACATAAAATTCTTTAACACTACGCAAATACAGGACGTTTCTTTTCCTTGCTTCAACATTCCGTCCGAATGCTCTTCATTCCATTGTCCTTCTTCGTCAAGCACAGGATTTTCAAATGCCCTGCACAACAGGATTTACCTTGTCTATTTTAAAACTCTGTCTTTAAAATCAAAGCATTCTATGATACAATTGCATTATGCAGATTATTCCAGTAGCGAGCGGCAAAGGCGGCGTTGGAAAAAGCCTTTTAAGCGCAAACCTTGCAATTGCCCTAGGTCAGGCAGGCAAAAAAGTTCTTCTCATTGACTTGGATTTGGGAGCTTCGAACCTTCATCTTGTAATAGGCCATCCTAATCCAAAAGCAGGAATCGGCACATTTCTTACAGGTGAAAGCAAGTTTGAAGACATAATTTGCCCGACAGACTACGACAATGTAAGTTTTATTGCAGGCGACTCTGAAATTCCGGGGCTTACTTCTCTCAAAGTCAGCCAGAAAAACGAGCTTATAAAAAGTTTCAATAAACAGGAATTTAAATTCGACTATCTTATTCTGGACTTGGGAGCGGGAACTCATCTTACAATTCTTGATATGTTCCTTCTTTCTCCGCAGGGAATTGTTGTTACAGCTCCGACCGTTACCGCCACACTGAACGGCTATCTTTTCCTTAAGAATGTAATGTTCCGCATGATGTACAACACTTTCAAAAAAGGAAGCGCAGGCTACAAATATCTTGAATCCCTAAAAAAAGATTCACTTTCGCTCCAGAGGCTTTATATTCCAAAACTTGTTGAAATTCTTGAAAAAGAAGATCCAGAAGAAACTGCATTGTTCAAAAAGCGCATAAATGAATTCCATCCACGGCTCGTTCTTAATATGATAGACGACCCAAAGGATGCAGACAGAGCGCAAAGAATCCGACGTTCATGCCAGCAGTATCTGGATTTGGACTTGGATCATCTTGGCGTAATTTACCGCGACACTTTGCAGGACAAAGCTCTTTCTTCAAGGCTGCCGGTCATTGTCTACAAGCCGCAGTCAATTATAGGCCAGGCAATCTACAGAATCGCGGAAAAAA
The DNA here is from genome assembly GCF_945873775.1 of uncultured Treponema sp. GTDB lineage: Bacteria > Spirochaetota > Spirochaetia > Treponematales > Treponemataceae > Treponema_D. The sequence goes on from NZ_CAMCEC010000007.1 coordinate 96,950, forward strand.
TAATTCAGTCTGAAACTTTAAAGTTCGACGACAGCTACGACATAACTCAGGCTTCGGACACTTCATTTGAAATTGCCACGGAAGAAGCAAACGATGACTTTGGACAAAAAATGGCTTACATAGAAGAACTTGCTGGAACTGGCGCGCTTACTGCCGGGGAACTTGCGGAAACTTTAAAGCAACAGCAATACGAGCTTACAAGGCTAAAAAACGAAAACAATCTATTAAAGAAAAAACTTCTGGAAGCAGCGGCAAAAGGCTTCAAGGTGTAAAACAAAATGCTAAATTCTCTTTTATATATAAAATATCCGTCTTGGATTCACCCGGAGCTTTTTCCCGGAGTTCCACTTTTGGGGCTTGTGCGCTGGTACGGTCTTATGTACATAATTGCCTTTGGAACAGCTTTTTATATTCTGCGGAAAATTCAGCGTGAAGGCGCATTGGACACGCCGGATTCAAAGACAACAGAAGACGACATTTTTAGCTTTATTGCATTCGGAATCATTTTTCTTTTGGCAGGCGCGCGGATTTTTTCAACGCTCGTATACGACACTTCAGGGCTTTACTGGAAAAAGCCTTGGCTGATTTTTTGGCCGTTCGACACAGTTACAAAAAGATTCACTGGGCTTGCGGGAATGTCCTACCACGGCGGATTTCTTGGCGGACTTATAGGAATGCTAATCTGGTGCAAAAAACATAAAAAGCCTGCTTTAAAATGGATTGACGCAATGGCAGTTGCAATTCCGCTTGGCTACACTTTCGGGCGAATCGGAAACTTTATGAACGGCGAGCTTTACGGCAGAATAACAAAAGCTCCTTGGGGAATTGTTTTTCCACGTGCAGAAACTTTTTCTTCAAGTTTGGACTGGGTAAAGGAATTCGCTTCTTCAATAGGAATGTCTCTTGACGGAACAAGGCTTGTAAATCTTCCGCGGCATCCAAGCCAGCTTTACGAGGCGCTTTTTGAAGGACTTTTGCTTTTTGTTCTTATCTGGTGCTTGCGGAAGAAAAAACCGTTCGACGGATTCCTTACAGCCTGCTACACAATTGGCTACGGATTTGTGAGATTTTTTATAGAATATTTCCGCGAGCCTGACGCAGACATTGGCTACAGAATTTCCGCAACAAAAGACGCTGCAATTTATACAAACACTTCTCTATTAAATCTTAGCACAGGACAAATTTTCTGCCTTATGATGATTGCAGGCGGAACACTCATGATTTTTATCCTTGCAATGCTGAACAAAAAAAATGACGGAAATAGAAAAGCACTACAATAAACACAAAGAAGAAAACAGGCTTTTGACACGGCACGGAAAAGTTGAATTCACTGTCGCAATGAAATACATCCACGATTTTCTTCCTGCGCAAAACAAGCAGTTTTTTAAGATTGCAGATATTGGAGCCGGAACAGGAAGATATTCAGTTGCGCTTGCAAAAGAAGGCTTTGATGTTACAGCGGTGGAGCTTGTAAAGCACAATCTTGAAATACTTGAATCTAAACATGAGCGCGTAAAGTGCTGGCCGGGAAATGCGCTTGACCTTAGCTTTTTACCAGATGAAACTTTTGACGCGACAATTCTTTTTGGGCCGCTTTATCATCTTCATAAGGAAGAAGAAAAACTTACGGCTCTAAAGGAAGCGCGCAGAATAACAAAAAAAGGCGGAATAATTTTTGCCGCATATCTTTTAAATGAATACAGCATCCTTTCATATTGCTTTTCTCAAAACAGAATTCTTGAGCTTATAAAAAGCGGAAATGTTTCTAAAGATTTTCACATCGTGCCAAAAGAAAACGAACTTTACGATTATGTACGCCTAGAAGATATTGACCGGCTGAATAATTTAAGCGGACTAAAGCGGATAAAAGTATTTTCTCCAGACGGACCTGCAGATTTTATGCGCAAAGAGCTGAACGCAATGTCAGAAGAAACTTTTGAAAAATTCATTGAATACCAGATTTGCAATGCGGAACGCCCAGAGCTTTTAGGCGCAGGCTCCCACATTGTAGATATTTTGGAAAATTGAAAACAGATTTAGCAGGAAATTATCCAGTCAAGCTGGATAATGACATAACATAATTCCTGTGCAGTACGCTGCAAGGCAAACATTAACACAGGAATCTAACAGGGATAATGACACCCGCTACGAAGATAGCAAAAAATATCAGTGATGGAAAAGTCTGATTCCTGTGAACGCCATAACCATATTATATTTATCGCAGGTTTCAATAACATTGTCATCACGAATTGAGCCGCCCGGTTGAGCTATGACTTTTACTCCGCTTCTATGAGCACGTTCAATGTTATCTCCAAACGGGAAGAAAGCATCGCTGCCCACTGCGACATCAGTATTTTTTGCAATCCAAGCTTTGCGCTCTTCACGTGTGAACACATCAGGCTTTTCAGCAAAGAAATTCTGCCACGTTCCTTCCGCAAGAACATCGTCATAGTCATCGCTTGTATAAACATCGATTGTGTTGTCGCGGTCGGCTCTTTTTATATCAGCCTTGAATTTCAAATTTAAAACCTGAGGACTCTGTCTAAGCCACCACTTGTCAGCCTTGTCGCCAGCAAGACGTGTGCAGTGAATGCGACTTTGCTGTCCGGCTCCAATTCCAATTGCCTGTCCGTCCTTTACATAGCAGACGCTATTGGACTGAGTATATTTCAAGATAATCAGGGAAATCAAAAGATTGTCGCGCTCTTCTTTTGTGAGAGTTTTATTTTTTGTTACAATGTTTTTTAAGCAGTCGTCATCAAGTTTTATAAAGTTGTGCCCCTGTTCAAAAGTTACGCCAAACACTTGCTTTTTTTCTATTTCAGCTGGAACATAATTTTCATCAATCTGAAGAACACAATATCCGCCTTTTTTCTTTGCCTTGAGAATTTCAAGAGCATCGTCATCATAGCCCGGAGCAATTATTCCGTCAGAAACTTCCTTTTTTATTAAAAGAGCAGTCGCCTTGTCGCACTTGTCGCTAAGAGCAATAAAGTCTCCAAACGAAGACATTCTGTCTGCACCGCGGGCTCTTGCATAAGCACACGCCAAAGGAGTAAGCTCAACATCATCAGTGTAATAAATTTGCTTAAGAGTGCTGCTCAGAGGACGGCCAACCGCAGCTCCAGCAGGAGAAACGTGCTTAAAAGATGTTGCCGCAGGAAGTCCGGTTGCTTCTTTTAATTCCTTTACAAGCTGCCAGCCGTTAAGAGCATCGAGCAAGTTTATATATCCAGGTTTTCCATTTATAACAGTTACAGGAAGCTCGCCGTTCTCCATGTAAACTCTAGCCGGCTTTTGGTTTGGATTGCAACCATATTTCAATTCAAGTTCTTTCATATTAAACTCCAAAATTATTTAGTTTCTTAACTGTCATTCTCGTGCTTGACACGGGAATCTTGTACAGAATATTGATTATCCAGTCAAGCCGGATAATGACGTAAAATTACAAAACTTGACATTCAAATTTTTTTAGAAACTTTTATTTTTTATGTCTTCTGTCAAGCTCGTTGTAAACATCCTGCCAAGTTACGCCTTCTTTGTACATGAGGACGCTTGCAAAATAAAGAAGATCAGCGGCTTCCCAGATTACTTCGTCTTTTCCTTCCGCTTCTGTAAGCTCTTCTGCTTCTTCCATTATTTTTTCGCGCACACGCTTGTCATTTAAAGTCGCAGTGTAGCTGCCCGGACGCGGATTTGCAAATCGTTCTGCAATTGTTCCGTAAAGACGTTCCATGCTGCTTTTTTCATCAGCCTCGCTAGAAAAACAGTTAAAGCTTCCTGTGTGGCAAACTCCTCCGTGCGGAATAACGGTCGCAAGAATTGTGTCCCTGTCGCAGTCAGCTCTCATTTTTACAAGCTCAAGGAAATGCCCGGAAGTTTCGCCTTTTGTCCAAAGAGTATTTCTTGTGCGGCTAAAGAAAGTAAGTTTTCCAAGCACAAAAGTTTTTTCCAAAGCTTCCTTGTTTGAATAGCCCATCATAAGAACTTCACCGGCTGGACTTTGGGCAATAACCGGAACCATTCCATTTGTCTTTTCCCAGTCGATGCAGTTTATAAAGCTTTCCTTAAGATTTACAGCTCCAGTATACAAAGCCATTCCAAGCTGAACATCGCAATGAAGTTTTTCAAGCTGAACAATCTGCTCAAGGGAATTTACTCCGCCGGCAGCAACAACACGGCATTTTACAGAATCACGCAGCTGCTTTACCATCTCCATATCTGTTCCCTGCATACAGCCTTCTTTTTCCACGCAAGTAAACAAAAGCTCAGATGCGTATTTTTCAGCTTCACGTGCGCCTTCAATCAAAGAAATGTCAGCAGTTTCGGCCCAGCCTTTTACTGCGATTTTTCCATTGATTGCATCCACGGAAATTATAATGCGCTGTTTTCCAATTGAAGAAGCAAGCTCGTCAAGGAATTCTGTGTTAAGAATTGAGCCGCCGTTTTTTCTGTCAAGATTCCAAGCCGCAGAGCCGATTATAACTTTTTCAGCTCCAAGAGAAATAAGCTCGCGTGCTTTTTTTACGGTTCTGATTCCGCCGCCAACACGGACATTTCCCTTGCGCAAAAGAGACTTTAAAAGCTCCGTGTTTGCAGTATTTCCCTTTTCGTCAGTATTTCCCAAAGCCGCATCCAAATCTATAACTGCGACTTCGCCATATTTATTGAATTCTGAAATCAATGAGTCGGCATCATCACGCTGAAGAACAAGGTCTTTTCCGTTTTTCAACTGAACAACATGGCCGCCTTTTAAATCTATAGAAGAAATTACCATGCGCTGATTTTACCAAAAAAAAAAGACTGTTACAATGATGAAAAAACAATGTTTCCGTTGAAAAAAGTTGTCTTTATAAAGCCAAAAAGTTTTTTCCCTTCAAGCGGCGTAAATTTTCCTTTGCTTGCGAATTTTTGGCCGCGCACAGTCCACTGCTTTTCCAAGTCAACAAGAACAAGGTTCGCGGCAAATCCTTCTTTTAAAAGCCCTTCATTTTTTAAGCCAAGAATTTTTGCTGGGTTCGCGCTCATAAGCTCGGAAAGTTTTTTTAAGCTCATTCCGTGTTCTTTTACGAGCATTGTATAGCAAGCCGAAAATGCAGTTTCAAGTCCGCTGAATCCCGGGCTGCCGTTTTTCTTGTCCAAGGCTGTATGCGGCGCGTGGTCGGTTGCAATGCAGTTTGCAGTTCCGTCTTTTAAAGCCTGAATTAAAGCAAGCCTGTCATTTTCTGAACGCAACGGCGGATTTACAATATTAAAAATGCCGGGAGCTTTTTCTCCGTTCATAAAAATATGATGCGGTGTAATCTCAAAAGTTACGTCAATTCCTCCCTTGCGCGCCTTTTTTGCGGCCTCTACACAAGCGGCAGTGCTTACATGGCAAAGGTGAATATGGCAGCCGGCATCTTTTGCAAGCCTAAGATTTCTAAAAGTCGCAGTATCTTCTGCGCAAGCCAAAAGCGAATCGGCTTTTCTTAAATTATTTGCGGCTTCTTTTTTTTCAGCAGGCGAAGCATTTTCTTTTGAAAGAAGCTCCAATGCTGCTTTTCTAAACGGACGCGCGCTTTCTGCTAAAAAAGGATCTTCGCAGTGGCACGAAACAACAATATTTTTCTTAGCGGCAATTTTCATCGCTTCAAGCATAACGGAGCTATTGCAAACTTCTTTTCCGTCTTCGCTTATAACTGGAACTTTTTTTGCGTCAAGAGATTCAAGGTGGCTTATAGTTTTTCCGTCGAAATCCTTGGTAATTGAAACAGCCTGAATTGTTCTGCACCGCCCGAATTCAAAGGCCTTTTTGTTATTAAGTTCCGCTTGTTTCTGGCTTGAAACTACAGGATTTGTATTCGGCATAAGAACACAAGTGGAAAAACCTCCAGCAGCCGCAGCCGCAGAACCAGTTTCAATGTCCTCTTTTTGAGTAAGCCCTGGATCTCTAAAATGCGAATGCATATCAATGAATGAAGGCAAAACACAAAGTCCTTTTGCGTCGAACTTAGAAATAGAATCATCATTTAAAAGTTTTTTTAGAGAAACTTTGTCTGGAAATGATTTTATTTTTCCGTCAGCTAAAAAAACTGCGGTATTTTTTTTATCAATATTGGCATCAACAAGCCGGGCATTAAAAATCAAAACTGCATTTTGCATAGACTCATTATAAAATGAATCCATGCAAACTACAAGATTGAATTAATAATTGCCGCATCAAGTGCGGCAATGACAGGCTTTGTGCAAATTATAAAATTGAACATTAACGTCATTGCCGGGCTTGCCCCTGCAATTTTTCTGAAAGAAACTCGGTTAACAATTTCTGAACAATTGTAATTTGGATTATCAGGTCAAGCTTGATAATGACAGCAATCAATTTATTATCCAATGCTACGGAATTTTCTGTTGAAGTCTTCTATTTCTGCCCCGGAAATCGGCTTGGAATAATAGTAGCCCTGAATATAGTCGCAGTGGAAAGTCTTAAGCTTTTCATTCTGCCACTGATGCTCAACACCTTCAACAGTAAGCTTCATTGCAAGCGAATGAACAAGACGCACAATGTTCTTTATAAAGTCGCCTTTTTCGTTTGAAAGATAATTGTCCACAAGCGACTTGTCGATTTTTACAACATTAATCGGCAGGAACGTAAGATAGCTAAGAGAAGAATATCCAGTTCCAAAGTCGTCCAAGGCAAGAGAAATTCCGCGCTTTACAAATTCATTCAAAAGTTTTGAAACTGCTTCCTTATTTGAAATAAACAGGCTTTCTGTAATTTCAATGCAGATAAGTTCTGGCGGAATATTATAACGTTTCAAAAGCTCTTCAAGAAAATCAACATAATGAATATCCGAAACTTGGCTGTAGGAATAATTTATTGAAACTTTGTACAAAGGGATTCCGTGCTCACGCCATTCAGCCATCTGCCTTACAACTTTTTCTGTAAGGATTCTGTCAATTTTTATAATCTGTCCAGTTTCTTCTGCAATCGGAATAAACTGCGCCGGAGAAACTTTGCTGTTCTTGAGCCTCATAAGAGCTTCGTACCCGTGGATTTCTCCAGTTTCAACATCAATCTGCGGCTGGTACGCAACCCAAATTCCGTCGTTTGCAATAGCATCGTCAAGGATTCTTGAAATGCGGTTGTTTTCAAATATACGGTCGCGCATTTTTTCGTTAAAGAAAACAGTCTTGTTCTTGCCGGAATTTTTTGCACGGTAAAGCGCAATGTCCGCATTTTGAATCATATTTTCCATTTCATCATCAGAAGAATTTACAATTCCAAAGCTAGACTGAATATGGATTTTATTTTCGGCATAGTTAATCGGACTTTCAAAAATTGTTCTAAGCTCCTGAATTTCTATGGAATCTTCATTCAGCTGCTTTTCAAGATAAAGCACAAGGAATTCATCTCCGCCGAACCGCGAAACAAAAATGTCTCTTCCGGCAGAATAAGCCTTGAGCCTTGAAGAAATTGTCTTTAAAACAATGTCGCCGCAAGCATGGGAATAAAAGTCATTTATGTTTTTAAAATCGTCAATATCAAAAAGAACAAGCGAAAACTTTTTTCCAGACTTCTGAATATCGTTGAACACAGCCTGCGCCTTGAATCTGTTCGGCAAATCTGTAAGCGAATCGTGTCCAAGCATATATTCCATTTTTAAGTTTGAACAACGAAGCTCGTGCGAATTTTTTACTTCAGCAATTATAAGAATCAAAGAAACCGCAATGAAAATAAAAAGCGAAACAGCGACTCCGATTATTCCAAACAAAATTCCGCGGCTGTTTTTTTGCATCTGATCCTGAATATTTACAAACACGGAATTCAGCGGAAAAGCGGAAGCCTTTAAGTTGCGCTCTTCAATTACCTTGTAGTCAAAGATAAATTTTTCGTCTTTTATCCTTTGGAACGGAACATATTTTTCACCGTCAATAATATCAAGAGCCATTTTTGCGGCAAGAGCGCCGGCTTTTTCGTAGTCAACCATTTTTCCGCCAAGAAAACCGAATCCCACACCGTTCGCATTGTGGCTAAACACAGGCGCGGAAGTGTTCTTTACAATGAAGTCCGACTGCTCTTCCATGGAATATTTTTTGCCGCTGGAATCTTGTGAAGCTCCCAAATAAAACACAATAGTTTTGTCATCCAATGCGGAAAGCTGCTCGGCAATCTGCGCTTTTGTAAATGCGGAAGTATCAATTCCTGAAAGCTCTACATTCGGAATCCTTTCACCGGCGTTTATAAAAATATTGTAGTTTTCGTAACCAGCATCGGTCTTGTCATAAATGGCGACATAATGCTCTGCGGAAGGGAAAAGCTTTCTTGCAAGTGAAATTGTATCTGACAAAAATCTTGTTGTGGCAATTCCCCAGAAATTCTTTTTTTCGTAAAGACGCTCTGCCCTGATGTTGCTTTCTATGCAAAAGAACACAATTGGAATTCCTGAGAAAAGCGTATCGTAGTTGCGCTCAACAAAGTTGCATGAATTATTTCCGCTTACAAGAACAGCATCAAATTTTTTGTTCTGCTGCAAAAATTCAACACGTTCCTTTAAAAATTCTGGAAGCGTTTTATCATAAAAATCATCTGGCTCAAAATATTCAACATCGACATTTATGTTGTTCTTTAGGAATACATTTCTTATTCCTTTTTCCTGAAGATCAACAACATAAGAGTTCGGCATTGAACTTAGAAAAAGAACATTCGCCCTTGGATTTTTTAGCTTAGTACTTATAAGCGCAGAAGACAAACGGTTTTTATATAGAAAGAAACAGAGCGAAAGAACACTGCTCAAAAGAAGAAAAGACGCAATGCCCATCAGAATAGAAAAAGATCTTTTTTTTGCCATAACACTGCCTCCATAAAAAGCCAAAGTAAAATCTTACTTTAGAATAGCTTTTTAAGCCGCTTTTACGGTTTGGATAAACCCTAAATGAAAAACGGCAGTCGATATGCAATTTTGCAATGCAAATTTGCAAACTAGTTATACATAGCTAAATTATAGACCACATAAATTGTTTTTTCAACAGCTACCCCCCCCCACGAAGATTTTTTTAACAAAAACAGCTGAATTTTTGCATTTTAAGGCAGAAATTTACAATAAAATTTTTATTAAGTCCGCTCTTCCAGCCTGAATCAATGCTTCTTTTACAAACTGGGCATTTTCTTTTTTGTTAAACTGAAGCAATGCGCGCTGAAGCCTTCGTTCGTGTCCACCGCGGGCAACATAGACTTCCTTAAAGCTTCCATCTGAATTTTTTTCATGCGGATTCAGTCCTGTATAATACATGCAAGTTGCAAGGCTTCCCGGTGTTGGATAAAAATCCTGAACTTGGTCTGGAACAAAGCCAGTTTTCTTTAAATAAAGGGCGGTTTCAATTGCCTCTGGAATTCCAGCTCCCGGATGCCCCGCAATATAATAAGGAACGAGATACTGCTTAAGTCCAAGCTTCCTGTTTGCCTTTGCGTATTCCGCAGAAAATTTTTCATAGACGGCGTGAGTGCTTTTGCACATAAGGGCAAGAACTTTGTCGCTGACGTGCTCGGGAGCAACTTTAAGCTGCCCGGAAACATGATGCTTGCAAAGCTCATACAAAAATGCCTTGTCTTTATCAAGCATAAGATAGTCAAATCGTATTCCGCTTCTTATAAAAACCTTTTTTACATTCGGAAGTGAACGAAGCTTTTTTAAAAGCTCTATGTAATCTTTGTGGTCGGCTTTTACATTCGGGCACGGAGAAACTCCAAGGCAATCTCGGTTTTTGCACGCGCCGTTTTTTTTCTGAAACTCACAGGCATCGCTTCTGAAATTTGCAGTAGGGCCTCCAACATCATGAATGTATCCTTTAAAGTCAGAATCCTGCGTCATTTTTTTTGCTTCTGACAAAAGGCTTTCGTGGCTTCTGGCTTGAATGCGCCGCCCCTGATGAAAAGTTATCGCGCAAAAACTGCAAGCCCCAAAACATCCTCGGCAGCTCGTAAGACTAAATTTCACTTCGGAAAGAGCAGGAATCCCTTTTTTTCCATTTGAAGCAGCAACGTCATACATCGGATGCCACTTGCGTTCAAAAGGCAGCTCATAAATCGAATCAAATTCAGCTTGCGAAAGAGGAAACGCAGCTTTTTCCTGAATTACAAAACGGCTTTCAGAAGGCTCGGCAAGAACGCTTCCGTTTATTGCGTCTGTATTTTCTTCCTGAATTTTATATGACAAGGCAAACTTGGCTTTGCTTTCCGGCGTGTTTTTGCTTATCTCTTCAAATGAAGGAAGCATTATAGCGTCAGCGGGAACTTCATCTTTTTTGCCAGTGAACCAGCAAGTTCCTCTTACGCCACGGATTTTACGCGCGTAAATTCCTTTATCAAGCTGAGATGCAATTTCAAGAAGAGCTTTTTCGCCCATTCCGTAAATAAGAAGGTCGGCTTTTGAATCCAAAAGAACAGAATGCTTTACTGTGTTTGACCAGTAGTCATAATGGGCTGTGCGGCGCAGGCTTGCTTCAATTCCGCCGACAATCACATTTACGCCCTTGTATGCTTCGCGGATTTTTGCCACATACTGAATTACAGCTCTGTCCGGGCGATGGCCTTTTTCGCCTCCGTGGGAATAAGAATCTTCCGAACGAGGCTTGTTGTTCGCAGTATAATTTGAAACCATGCTGTCCATTGCGCCTGCTGTTACAAGAAACGCAAGACGAGGCTGCCCAAGAACTTTAAAGCTTTCCGCAGATTTCCAGTCCGGCTGGCACAAAATTCCTACAGAATATCCGCGGGATTCCAAAAGCCGTCCCAAAAGAGCCGCTGCAAAAGACGTATGGTCAACGTAAGCGTCCCCGGAAACAAAAACAAAATCAAGCTGACCTATTCCGCGCTCCTCAAGGTCTTTTCTGCAAACTGGCAAAAACATTGTTCTGTTACGCAAGCCGCTGAACTGATTCTGCTGAAGAAAAATCAATCAGAAGATTAGGAACATAAAGATCTTCATCAAGAGAATCCCAGTGAATTCCTATTCCATTTCCGCTAAGCTCATAATTATCAAGTTCCAGTTTTGCAGCATTGTCAAGTTTCGGAAAATAGGCTTTAGGCACTGAAAGCTGTCTTCCATCAACAAGTGAAATCCAAATATTAGAATCATCAAACCAAACCGATTTTGCCCTAGCATTTTGTTTAAGCATACTTCTACTATACTTTAGTTTTTGGTTAAAATCCATAATTTTAAAGCAAAAATACTTCAGCATTATTACTCGAATTTTTAGGCTGATTAACAATTAATCAGTTATAGGAATTTTCTATAGCTCAATATAAAAAAACAGTATAAATAAACCTATTGAAGCAATAGGAAATAATCAGTATTGTTCCATTGTCGCGCGGAAAAAAACACTTGCTTACATTTCATTGACTTTTTATTGGAGGAAAACATGGCAAACAAAAAACAACTTGTTCTTGACGCACTTAACAACAAACCAACTGAACGTGTTCCAGTGGGATTCTGGTTTCATTATACAAAAAACGAAATGCTCCCGGTTTCAGAAAATCCGGAGATGAGAAAGGAAAACTTGGACGGACACAAAAAATTCGTTCAGGAATTCAAGCCGGACTTTGTAAAACTTATGAGCGACGGATATTTTTTTGAGCCAAAGACAGCAAAGTTTCTTCACAATGTAAAATCCGCAAAAGAGCTTTACGAGCTAAAGCCGGTTTCTAAAGACGACAGCTGGATTACAGAACAGGTTTCGCTTGTAAAGGAACTTACTTCTTCGTTTGGAAATGAAGTTCTTACTTTTTACAACATTTTTGCTCCGGCAACAGCATTTAAATGGAGCGTTGAAGGCGCAGACAAAAAACTTGCCCAATTTATAAAAGAAGACAAATATGCAGTTCTTTATGCTCTAAGCGTAATCGCAAAAAATACGCAGGCAGTTGCAGAAGCCGTAATAAGCGAAGGCAAGGCGGACGGAATTTATCTTAGCGTGCAGACAATTCAAGACGCTTTTGTAGGACCTGACTTGTACGCGGAAATAATTTCCCCGTCGGAACTTTTTGTGCTGAATGCCGCAATTGGCGCAGGCGGAAAAAATATTCTGCACGTATGCGGCTACGAGGGAGCAAGAAACAACCTTTCTCTGTTCAAAAATTATCCTGCAAATGCCGTAAACTTTGCTTCTGTTGTTGAAGGAGTTTCGCTTGCAGAAGCAAAAAAGATTTTCGGCGGAAAAACAATAATCGGCGGATTCGCAAACACAACAGATGGAATTCTTTTCAGCGGAACAAAAGAAGAAATTCAGGCTGAAACAAAACGGCTTTTAAAAGATTCAGGGCGCACAGGAATAATTCTTGGAGCGGACTGCACAATTCCGCGCGGCACAGATTTGCAGCATCTTGAATGGATACGCGAAGCCGCAGAGTAAAAAAATATACACAATGCGATTCCCGGTGCGAATCCAGCAATGACAAGGGGCAAACCCGATAATGAGCAAAAAAACTAAACGAGGTGAATTATGAAAAAGACAATTTTAGCATTTATTGCGTTGGCAGCAATTCTTCCGCTTTCGGCAAAACCAAAAAAGTCAGACGGAAAAGTTCAGAAAATCCGTGTAGCTCACACAAACTATTATGTTCCTTATGATTTTGTAAACGACAAAGGCGAATCGGACGGATTTGAAGTCGCAGTTCTAAAAGAAATTGACAAGCTTCTTCCGCAGTATGAATTTGAATATTTTCCAACTTCCGACGATGACCTTTTGATTGGAGTTCTTCAGGGAAAATATGATGTGGGAACAAAAGGCGTTTGGATTACAGAAGAGCGCAAGAAAAAATATATTTTTCCGCAGAACCCAATTGCGGCAAGCATCATTGGAATTGTAATCAGAAAAGACACAGCGGACAAAATAACGGACATGAAGTCATTTGCAAAGTATTCAGGAAAACTTGTTCCAATAGGACCTTCAAATGCGCAGTACAATATAATCGATGAATACAACAAGCAAAATCCCGACGCTCAAGTAAAACTTGTGGCAGGAGATCAGTTTGAAGCAGCGGACGGTTATGTTTGGGTTGTGGAAGGAAGATACGATGCCCGGGTAGACATAAAGCTTTCGTTCCAGAACAACATTGAAAAAGAAGGCGCACCTTACGCAAAATACAAGGACAAACTTTCTTATGTTCCGTACAAGGCGATTCCAACCTGGCCGCTTTTCAACAGAAAAAATCAGGCACTTGCAAACGCTTATGACGAAGCAATAAAAACACTCAAGGAAAACGGTACGCTCGAAAAACTTTCGCAAAAGTATTTTGGTGAGGACATTTTTTCCTTTGTAGAATAAAAATGATAAAAAAATGGAGTTGCCCTAAATGCAAGATTGCCGTATCAAGTACGGCAATGACAACTTGAACTTGCTGGATAACTTCTATAAAAATTTTGGGAGCACCGTAAAAATATGGACAGACCATTTTATCCTGAAAAAATTCTTGAGCTTATTCCAGTTCTTTTGCCTTACCTGTTGGTAACTTTTAGAATTATCGCGGGAACAGTTTTGACTGGACTTTTCATAGGATTTTTTCTTGCAAAAGGAATGCTTTCTTCCCACAATGCGCCAAGGAAAATTTCTTCCTTTATAATAAACGCATTCAGATGCACGCCTTCAATTGTAATGCTGTTTGTAGTTTTTTACGGGCTCCCAAATTTATTCTGGGCAATATTCAAGGTTGACATAAACAGCTGGGGAAAATCGTTTTATGTAATTCTTGCGCTGGGACTTTTGTTTTCAGCAAGCGCGGCTGAAATAATGAGGGCAAGCTACTTAAGCGTTCCAAAAGGACAAAGGGAAGCCGCATTGACTTCCGGGCTTACGGAATTTCAAACTTTCAGGCGGATAGTTTTTCCGCAGGCATTCGCAGTGTCGCTTCCGAATCTTGGAAACAGTTTGATTGCGCTTTTAAAGGAAGGCTCGCTCGCATACACAATCGGACTTGTAGACGTAATGGGAAAAGGCAACCTTTTTATCAGCATGAATTTTGGAGCTTATGCTGTGGAAACTTACACGGCTCTTGCGCTTATTTACTGGACGCTCACAATTTCAATTGAGCAGATTTTCGGCAGGCTGGAAAAACATTTTTCACGCGGAAGAAAAACTTTTTAACAGGGAGAACTTATGTTTGACATAGAATTTTTCTTTAGAACATTTTTACTTTCTTTTAAAGCTCTTCCTGTTACGTTAAAAATAACCGCCGTAGCTTTTGCTGCCGGAACTGCGCTTGGATTTTTAATTGCTCTTTGCAGAATACACAAAGTAAAAGTCCTTTCACAGATTTGCGCATTTTTTGTTTCGTTTATACGCGGAACTCCAGTTGTTCTTCAGATTCTTGTTGTTTATTCAATAATTCCATCGCTTTTAAATTCAGTTTTTAAAAACGCCGGAAGCTCAATCGATGTGTTCAAGATAAATCCAATTGTCTACGCTTACATTGTATTTTCACTGAACAACACAGCGATTCTTTCTGAAGTATTCCGTTCAGCCCTGCTCACAGTCAGCAAAGGACAATTTGAAGCCGGAATTACGTGCGGACTTACAAGCTGCCAAACTTACAGAAGAATTATAATTCCGCAGGCACTGGAAAGCGCGCTCCCGAACATTTGCAATGCTACCGTGAATCTTATAAAAAATACTTCGCTTGCATTTATGATGACTGTAAAAGACATTACAGCGGTTGCAAGAATTGAAGCTTCCTATGGCTACAATTATATCGAATCTTACCTTGATATTTTTGTAATCTACATAATCGTATGTTCTATAGTCCAGCAAATTTTCAGGCTGACGGAAAAGAAAGTTTCAGTTTATAGAACAGGAAAACCCGCGCTAAAATTGGAAGGTGAAAAATGCTGAAAGTAAAAAATGTGCACAAGTCATTTGGAGAAAACGAAATATTAAAGGGCGTTGACTTGACAGTTGAAAAAGGAGACGTTGTTGTAATTCTCGGACCTTCCGGCTCTGGAAAAACAACTTTTTTGCGCTGCCTTGATTTTCTTGAAACTGCGGACAAAGGCGAAATGGAATTTGATGAAATACATACAAGCCTTTCTCATCCGCATAAAAAAACAGTTCTTCAAGTGCGCCGGAAAACTGGTTTTGTTTTTCAGAACTACAATCTTTTTAACAACAAAACTGCGCTTGAAAACGTAATGGAAGGTCTTGTTACCGCAAGAAAAATTCCAAAGGAAACAGCCAGAAAAACTGCAGAAGAAGCCCTTTTAAAAGTCGGACTTTTGGAACGCAAGGATTTTTATCCGTCTCAGCTTTCTGGAGGACAGCAGCAGCGTGTTGGAATTGCGCGGGCTATTGCAGCAAATCCTGATGTCGTTCTTTTTGACGAGCCTACATCCGCTCTTGACCCAGAGCTTGTTGGAGAAGTTCTGGGCGTTATAAAAAAACTTGCAAAGGAAGGAAATACAATGATTGTTGTTACGCACGAAATGAGCTTTGCGGAAGATGTGGCGACTCAAGTTGTTTTCATGGACGGCGGAGTTGTTGTAGAAAAAGGCACGAGCGCGCAGATTTTTCAGCATCCAAAAGAAGAGCGCACAAAGAAATTTCTTCAGCGTGTGTTAAAGCCAATTGAATATATAATTTAAATTCAAATGTAATTCCTGTGCAGCGATACAGGAATCTGTTATAAAACTTCAATAGATTATCAACCGAGTTTCTTTCAGAAACATCGCAGGGTCAAGCCCGATAATGACAATAAAAAAATCAGGCAGGAAAAAATGGCGTTATCAATAGAAACGAAATGCATTCACTTGGAAAACGAGGACAATTGTAAAAACCACTACGGCGCGGTAAGTTTTCCGATTTATCAGACAGCAACTTATGCGCATCCGGGAGCAGGAAAAAGCACTGGCTTTGATTATTCTCGGCTGCAAAATCCAACCCGTGAGCAGCTTGAAAAAACTGTCGCTTCTCTTGAAAACGGAATTGATGCGTTTGCACTTTCAAGCGGAATGGCAGCGATAAGTCTTTTGATGGAGTTTTTTTCTCCGGGCGACAATTTGATTGTGGATTCTGATCTTTACGGCGGAAGCATAAGACTGTTCGACAATGTTTCAGCAAAAAATGGAATTGAATTCACCCGCACAGAATTCAGCAAAGTTCGCAATGAAAACGGAATTGAAAATTTAATCACAAAAAACACAAAGGCTCTTTATGTGGAAACTCCCACAAATCCGATGATGAATGTTTCGGACATTTTGCTTCTTTCTAAAATTGCAAAAAAGCACGGACTTCTTTTGATTGTAGACAACACATTTCTTTCGCCATATTTTCAAAATCCGCTTAACCTTGGCGCAGACATCGTAATTCACAGCGGAACAAAATATCTTGGCGGACACAACGACACGCTTGCAGGATTTGTTGTCACAAACAGAACTGACATTCAGGAAAAACTGCGGTTTCTTATAAAGACAACTGGAGCTGGACTTGCGCCGTTTGACTGCTGGCTTATTTTGCGCGGAATAAAAACTTTGGCTGTAAGAATGGAGCGCGCTCAGGAAAACGCATTTAAAATTGCAAACTGGCTAAAAGAAAGTCCGCTTGTTGAGCGTGTAATTTATCCGGGCTTTTCTGAGCATCCGGGACACGAAATAATGAAAAAACAGGCAAGAGGATTCGGCGCAATGATTACATTCCAAGTCAAGTCGCAAAAACTCGCGCTTTCAATTCTGGAAAAAGTTTCGCTTATTCGTTATGCTGAAAGTCTTGGCGGCGTTGAAACTTTAATAACTTATCCTGCAACTCAAACGCATGCTGATGTTCCGGAAGAGCTTAGAATAAAAAACGGAATCACAAATGCAACATTGAGGCTTTCCGTTGGAATTGAAAACTGCGATGACCTTATAAAAGAATTTGAGCGGGTATTTTCACAGGCGCAAAAAGAGGAATAGAATTTTATGGAACAGAATCTTGACTTTGACACAATCGTTGACAGAAAAAATACAGACTGCCTAAAATACGACTTTGCAGTTCGGCGCGGACTTCCAGAAGATGTGCTTCCGCTTTGGGTTGCCGACATGGACTTTAAAACTTCAAGCTGCATAATCGATGAGCTTAAAAAAGTTTGCGAGCATGGAATTTTTGGATACACAGAAACTCAAACTGAATACTTTAACGCGGTTGCTAGCTGGATGCAAAATCAGCACAACTGGAAAGTTCAGGAAGAATGGCTTATAAAAACACCGGGCGTTGTGTTTGCTCTTGCAATGGCGGTAAAAGCCTTCACGCAAAAAGGAGACGCCGTTATTTTGCAGCTGCCAGTTTACTATCCGTTTATGGAAGTAATCCGCGACAACGAAAGAAAAGTTGTAAGCAGCGATCTTGTTCTGGGCAACGACAACCGCTACCAAATTGACTTTGCCGACTTTGAAAATAAAATAATTCAAAACAACGTAAAATTATTTTTTTTGTGCAGCCCGCATAATCCTGTGGGAAGAGTCTGGAGCAAGGAAGAGCTTTTACAGCTTGGAGAAATTTGCCTTCGCCACAAAGTAATTGTTGTAAGCGATGAAATTCACAACGACTTTATTTTTGAAGGACAGCACAATGTGTTCGCTTCATTAAACGAAGAACTTGCAAATATAACAGTAACTTGCACTTCACCAAGTAAAACTTTCAATCTTGCGGGAACGCTTATTTCAAATATTTTTATTTCAAATCCTGAGCTTAGAAAAAAATTTCAAAAACAAGTTGACGCTGCTGGAATAAGCCAGCTGAGCGTGTTCGGAATAAAGGCTTGCCAGGCAGCATACCAGCACGGGCTTGAA
The DNA here is from genome assembly GCF_945873775.1 of uncultured Treponema sp. Classification (GTDB taxonomy): domain Bacteria; phylum Spirochaetota; class Spirochaetia; order Treponematales; family Treponemataceae; genus Treponema_D. Next base: position 114,742 of record NZ_CAMCEC010000007.1, read on the forward strand.
TGGTTCACTTCTGTAAAAAAATATATAAAGGCAAACATTGATTTTATTGAAGAGTTCACGCAAAAAAATCTTTCTGACGTAAAAATGATTAAACACGAAGGAACTTATCTTGCCTGGCTTGACTTCCGCGGAACTGGAGTTAATGTGCAGGAACTTGAAGACTTGATTATCAACAAAGCAAAACTTTGGCTTGACAGCGGAAAAATTTTCGGAACATCAGGAAACGGATTTCAGCGGATAAATGCCGCCTGCCCGCGCAAAACACTTGAAGAAGCAATGAAAAGAATTCAAAAGGCGCTGAAATAAATTTTGTTGAAAAAGTTGAACAGTGATTTTATAATTATTGCATGAAACATTTTAAATTATTTTCTTCACTCAAAGCTGTTGTTTGCATTGCCGCCTTATGGGGGGCTGTGCAGCTGCTCTGGTTTAGACGGAATTTTTTCAGATGACGAAGATGATAGCAGCTCAAAGGAATCTTCATTTGCAGGAAAATACACAGATAGTGTACAATAAAGTTCGCAATTTGGGGTAGAAAAAAGCCATTGAAAATT
>NZ_CAMCEC010000008.1 GCF_945873775.1 uncultured Treponema sp.
TTCTTTCATACATCTCCCGATGCCCCTCCAGACTACTGGAGGGGGCTTTCTTTTCGCCAGTGGGGGCGCGTCCCGCGCCGTCAAGCCCGCTTGATTTACTTCGCTAAATATGTATAATTTCAATATGACAAAAGAGTTTTCAAATTGGACTGATTATGACCACTGGCTTATTGCTGATTATGGAATGATGGTTATAAGCGGCAAGGAACGAATGGCTACAAATTACGATAAATATTTCATAAATAAAATTGAAGAGATTGATGGAAAGATTGTCGTTGAATATGAGGAAGCCAACACTCCAAGATAAAAGTTCGTGCATTTTTTAATTATTTGATTTAATTTTTACTTCCGATAATGTGATATTTCAGCTGATAATTTAATCCCCACCGACATTCCTTGTCGCATTGACCGGTTATAATCAGTTTGCAAAGCTGAATGGTGTTTTAACGGAGGTTTTATGGCTGATTTTGTATTTCCGTCAGATCCTATGGAGATTTGCCAGTGCCTGTATAATACAGAAAGCTATTTCTGCAGATGTGTCGGATATTGCGAATTTCACAAAGCATATCTGACAGCAAAGCAGCTCAAGACAAAAAACTGCCTCGGAAAACAGTGCGACGCCTTAATCAGGCAGACAAGCCATCAGTTTTGGGTCGAACGCTCATTGCTAAAAATGGACAAGAAGCTAAAAAAACAGGAAGCTGCAGCAAAACTTCACGACACAACAAGGAAAAACATGCAATCGGCAAAAAAGGCAGAACCTGTAATAAAGAAAAAACGCTACATCTGCATTGACCTTGAAATGAACGAGCTTACATCAAAGGAACGCAAATCCGTAAAAGGAATGGCTGGAGAAGTGATTCAGATTGGAGCGGTCATGCTTGATGAGAATTTTAATTGCATAAGCCAGTTCGCATCTTACGTAAAGCCGGTTTTCAGCCACGTTACGGAAGAAATCACAAAGCTAACAGGAATCTCGGACGAAACGGTTGCCCACGCCGACAGTTTTTCAACTGCTTTCTATAAACTTTATTCTTGGGCTGGAAAAGACGATATAACGACTTTCTGCTGGAGCGACAGCGATTACAAGCAGCTTTGGAACGAAATTTATGTGAAGGCAAAAAATCATGATGAATACAGGGAATTTCTAGAGACATTTGCCGACCTGCAGCTTGCTTTCGGAAAAAGACTTGATGCGGAAAAAACTCTTTCTTTGGATGCGGCGATGAAACTCTGCCACCTGAAATTCAAAGGTCAAAGACACAACGCGTTGGCGGACGCATTCAACACGGCAAGAATTCTTTTCAAAATGCAGGAATCGGACAAATCTTCAATTGAAAATCTGCCGAAGTTGTCAGCATACACTGAAACCGTCATCTCCAAGAGATTTGAGGCGAACCGCACAAAAGAAAAAGATTTTACGACGAGCATAGCGTCATTCATCGCACCGGAACTGCTTGCCAAATTCGGCTATTCGGAAGAAAAAGAAGTGAAAAAAACTGAAATCCCGCAAAAAGAAAAAACGGCTTTCTCAAAATTCCTTTCAAAGAAAATCACCTGCCGCAGATACGGAATAACGCCCTCCAGATGGCTCAAATTTTCCGTAAAAATGATTTTCACAAAAGACATGAAAGTGATGAAAGCAGGAGAAGAAATGGTTGTATAATAGAAAGATTGATGCATTAATAAATTTAAAATCTCCGCGGACAGCAGATTGCTATCTGTGGAGATTCATTTTTTAGCTTCTATTTTATTTCAAAAGTTCTTTCATTGCCGAGGCTGTCTTTTGAAGTGTAGGCAGCAGGATTTCCGCTCTCGTCAAAAACAAGTTCGGATGCTGCTGTAAGGCTTTCTGCTCCTTTTGCAACAATGTCCTTTATTTTCCCGTTCTCAAAAAGAGCAATGCAGTTCAAAGGCCTGTAGTATTTACTGTTTCCCTGAAGAACCTGCGAGTAGCTTCCGATTGCGCAGCCTATGCGACCGTTTGTGAACTAGACTTTCTGCAGAATGCAGCTTGTGTATTTTTTGCGCGCGACTTTCACATCTGGATTTTCAGCGGTTGAAACCTGCACTGTCGTTGTCTCCATCGGAACTTCCGCATAAGGCGACAGGAGAATTTTCTTCAGGCTGAAATTTTCATTGAATTCAACATTCGTTGTGGAAATTCCATTTGCGCCGACTTTGACTACAAATGGATTTCTCGACACCGCGCTTCTCAATGTTTTTGTGCTGAAAAATTTCAGCGTGATTACGCCGTATGGAACGCTTCCGCTTGATTCCGGTCTTTTTACTGTTTTCCCCTGCATGACTGGAGTTCCCTCCTCAAGGTCAAAATAAATTCCAGCCTGCTCCAGACCGAAAAGAAAATGCTTGTCAGTCATGTCAACTGTCATTTCTTCCGGGAAATTGTCTTCAAAGTTTTTGAAAGGCATGCTTGGAGACAAGTGCCAGTACTCTCCGTTGAATTTCAAGGTCGAGGCTCTGTCGGGAATGCATGAGATTATTTTTCCGTCCTCTGAGATTACAACCTCGCTTCTTGCCTTTGTGCTGAATCCGAGCTGGTGCTTTAAGGATGATGACGGAGTGAAGCTTTTCGGCTTTCCTGACTCATAGAAAGTCAGCGTTGAGCCGGAGTTGAATTTTGCGTTTGACTTCAGCTTTGTAAGAAACGCGGCGGTGCTTCCGTCCGCCGGAACTGCGCTCTCAAGGTTTCCGCTTTCATAGAATATTATGAAATTTCTTGTTCTTATCTCCATTTCTCCGTCTGGAGTTTTTGCAGTCGCTGTTCTTTCGCCTGGCGCGGACGAGCCGTAAAGATACGCTGACGTTACAGTTCCGTTTTCGTGGAAAATCAGAGGCTTGTCTTTTGCGAGTGCTGCTCCGCTGCTTGGAGTTGCGGCTATGTTGAATGTTCCGGCTTTTGTTTCAAGTTGCTGAGTGCCTTCAAGAAAAGTGAGCTTTATGATTCCGCTCTCGTAGAATTCAGCTCTTGTGTTTACCGCGAATTTCCCGGCTTCCGTTTCAATCTCTTGACTGCCTTCAAGCTGCATTGACTTTACATTTCCGTTCTCATAGAAAGTGACTGTGGAAGTTGCCGGAGCTGTCAGGTTTCCGTATTTTGTTTCAATCTCGAAAGGCTGGGCAAGCACTGCCGCCTTGTTTCCTTCCTCATCATTTGTGATTTTCAGGACTGGTGCGTTCTGTCCGTTCGGCAAAGTTTCCGCTGTGAGAGCCGCCATTGCAATTGTTATTGCTGCCAGCAGTGCTGCTTTCTTCATTTTTTTCTCCGTCATTTTTATATATTGTTAAGAAAGTCCGTTGCTTCCTGTACGCCGTTTTCAGAAGCTATGCGGAGAAATTTTTTTCCGTCAGTTTCATTTTTCTCAAGGAAATCTCCGTTGAATAAAAGTTTTCCATATTCATAGCAGGCATAAGGAACATTTCTTACAACTGCGTTTTTTAAATAAATAAGTCCTGTTTTTGCATCGGCATTGCAGCCTTCACCGGTAATAAGCATTGCTCCATAGCAGCCTGCCGCCTCATTGCTTTTGTCCTTGACTTTTTCAAAATACTCGAATGCTTTTTGTTTATTTACATCGCAGCCTCTGCCAAATCTGTAGGACAAGCCTGCTGCCAATGCTACATCTGGATATTTCTTGAATACTTTTTCAATTTTTGCTTCTGGCTCTTGCTCGATATACTCAATCGCCTGGGTATACTTTCCTTCGTTGTAAAGATTAAAAAAGGAAGCCGCAGTGTCCTTTGCATAGCTCATTTTGATTGAGAGAAAGACAAACAATGCAAAAGCTGCAATCAGAATTGCGATTGGTATTAGGATTCCTTTTATTCCGTAATGCTTTACAGCAAGATTTCCTATGCCGATAACAATCAGAATGCCTATGATTTTTCCGAGGCATCCGCCTTTCTGTTTTCCGTTGTTCCCGTTTTTCGAGAATAAGCTTCCAAGCATGACTCCGAGCCAAAAATTGTCGTTTGCCATAATAAACTCCTTTTAGAATAGTTTTATAAATACATACTACCCCCCCCGTCATAAAAAAATCAAGTGGAGGGTATTTTTTTTATTTAGAAAAATTGCAAGTTTTGATGAAATAATTTCATAATAAGAAATCACGTTTTGCCGGGCAATGCAGAAATTTCATAAGCAGAAAATGCGTTGGGCGGCTCGTGAAATTTTTCGCATGAGTAGAAAACACGTTGGGCAAACCGTAAAAATTTTCGCACGAGCAGAAAACGAGTTGGGCGGCGCATAAAAGTTTTCTCACGACCAAAAAATGCGTTGGGCAACGAATGAAATTATTTCATAAGAAGAAATTATGCGCTTTCAACAAACGGAATAATTCCGCGCCACGTTCTCCCACTTTCTCAATCGCAAATATCTGCTATAATCTTTTGTCATGATTCCACGAGAGACAATTAACAAGGCGATTGACTATATTCTTCTTCACCTGACAGCCCAGATTTCGGTTGACGATGTGGCGGCTTTCTGCGGCTGGTCGAAATTTTATTTTTGCCGGGAATTCAAGCGGTACACGGGGCAGAGCGTCCATTCGTTCATCAAGCGGATGCGCCTTGAACAGATTACGATGAAGCTAAAGACCGGCGATAGAACAATCAGCGACATCTGCCTTGACTACGGAATCAGCCCTTCGAACTTTGTGCCGGCGTTCAAGAAGCAGCAGAAAATTTCGCCGTTCTATTTTAGGAAGGAGCTTGCGAGGCGGTCGGTTGAGCACGATTTTTTTCATGCTGCGGCGGATTCCGGCGGAAAAAATGGAAAGGCACGGCTTGCAAGTTTTGAGGAAGTTTCTGCAAAGGTGACGGTTGAAAATCTTCCGGATTATTTTGTAATTTACGAGCGGAAAATCGGGAACTACCACGACATGAGAGACGACTGGTGCACTTTCATGGAAAAATATCAGCCGGTTGCGAAAAAAGGCGCAATCTGCTTTGAGAGGACTTTTGACGATCCTTCAGTTTCGGACGAGAACCGCTGCCTTTACGATTTGTGCATCGAGGCGGAAAAGGACTGCCCGCTTGAGAACACGTGCGTAATTCCGGGCGGAAAATTCGCGGTCTACCACTTTAAGGGAAGCCACAAGGAAATCTACGCAGCGTACCAGAATATGTTCAACGTGTGGTTTCCAAAAACCAGCGCAAAATTCGCAGAGCGCATGGGATTCGACAAATACATTTACGTGAACGACGACGCAACCTACATGGAAATCGACCTGTGCTTTCCGATTGAATAGAATTTCAAAAAAGCAAGACACCTGGTATCAATATTCACCTTTTCAGCCGTTTTTATAGATACCTCCCGGTAATGCTCCCCTCATTATTCTGTATCTCCTCCGGAGTTCCGCTGGCCACGATTTGTCCGCCTGCTTCACCTCCGCCCGGTCCCATGTCGATTACATAATCGGCGTTTCGGATCACATCAAGGTCATGCTCGATAACAATGACGGTCGCACCGTTGTCAATGAGTGCCTGAAAAACACCAAGCAATACCCGTACATCCAGCGGGTGCAGGCCGATAGACGGCTCGTCAAACACAAAAACGGAATCTTCCTGTGTCTTGCCAATCTCACTTGCCAGCTTCAAACGCTGCGCTTCACCGCCAGACAAACTCGGTGTTTCTTCGCCGAGTGTCAGATAGCCGAGGCCGAGCTGTTTCAGAATGTTCAGCCTTTGGCTGACGGTTTTCATGTCCTTGCAGAAGTCAATAGCGGAATTTACATCCATATCCATCAACTCCGGCAAAGAAACGCATTTGCCAGCTTTATTTGTGAGCTTCACATCATAAGCAGCTCTTGCATAGCGTGAGCCTCGACAATCCGGGCAAGGAATGTTGACATCCGGCAGAAATTGAACATCCAAACTGACAACACCTGTTCCGTCGCAGCCGGGGCAGCGAAGAGAGCCGGTGTTATAAGAAAAGTCACTTGCTTTATAACCTTTTTCCTTTGCGTCAGCAGATTTTGCATACAGCTTTCGCAGTTCATCGTGAACACCTGCATAGGTGGAAACGGTTGAGCGAACATTGATCCCGATTGGTGTGGCATCAATGAGCTTGATATGCTGAATACCCTCGGCGTTGACCGTGCGGATATGCTCAGGCATAGCGCTGCCGTTGATGCTTGCTTCCAGCGCCGGAACAAGACTTTCCAGCACCATTGTTGTCTTGCCGGAGCCGGACACACCGGTCACAACAGTGAGCCGCCCTTTTGGAATATCTACCTCTAACGGTTTGACCGTATGGATTTGAGAGGTAGACAGATGAATCGTTCCGTTTGCAAACAGATCATTTTCTGCGGCGCGGGTGCGCAGCCTTGTTTCAGCCTTGCCGGAGAGGAATGGTCCGATCTGCGAAACCGGGCTTTCTTCAATGGTTGGAATTGACCCCTCAGCAATCACATGACCGCCTTTTGCACCTGCCTCCGGTCCCATTTCTATGATCCAGTCGGCTTCTTTCAAAATCTGGGTGTCATGATCTACCAAAATGACGGAATTTCCGTCCGCTACCAAAGCGTGCATCACACCGGTCAGTCCTACAATGTTGGCTGGGTGCAGACCGATGGATGGTTCGTCCAACACATACAAAACCCCTGTTGTACGGTTGCGGACAGCACGGGCAAGCTGCATCCGCTGGCGCTCACCGGTGGAAAGTGTAGACGCAGAACGGTCAAGCGTCAGATAGCCCAGCCCCAGATCCATCAGCCGTTTGGCGGTACTTTGGAACGCCTCACAAATACTTTCAGCCATCGGGCGCATTTCTTCCGGCAGACTTCCTGGGACACCCCGCACCCACTCTGCCAGCCGGGACAAAGTCATTGTGCAGGCTTCATCCAAAGAAATCCCCCGCAGTTTCGGAGCACGGGCAGTATCTGAAAGGCGTGTGCCGTGGCACTCCGGACAAATATCCTCTTTCAAAAACTTTTCTACCCGCTTCATACCCTTTTCATCCTTGACCTTGGCAAGTGCGTTTTCCACGGTGTAAATGGCATTGTAGTAGGTGAAATCAAGTTCTCCCGCCTGATTGGAGTTCTTTGCTTTGTAAAGAATATGCTTCTTCACAGCCGGCCCGTGATAGACGATCTCTTTTTCTTCTGCGGTCAAATCACGGAACGGCACATCGGTACGCACACCCATTTCACGGCACACATCGGTCATCAGCGACCACATCAGTCTATTCCACGGAGCGACTGCGCCCTCGTCAATGCTAAGTGTGTCATCCGGCACAAGACTTGCCATATCTACGGTTCGGACGCGGCCTGTGCCACCACAGGTCTTACAGGCGCCTTGAGAATTGAACGCTAATTCCTCGGCAGACGGTGCGTAAAAATGAGCGCCGCACTCCAGACAAATGAGTTCTTTTCCTGCGGCGACAGCCAATGACTGTTTCATATAATGCCCATTCGGGCAGCGGTGGTTGGCAAGGCGGGAATACATCAGCCGCAGGCTGTTCAATAGCTCTGTCCCTGTGCCGAAAGTGCTGCGGATACCCGGTACGCCGGGACGCTGATGCAGCGCCAGTGCAGCAGGGACATACAGTGCCTCATCTACGCTGGCTTTGGATGCCTGCGTCATTCTTCGGCGGGTGTAGGTGGACAGAGCTTCGAGGTAGCGGCGTGATCCCTCAGCGTACAGTACACCCAGTGCCAGTGAGGATTTGCCGGAGCCGGACACACCCGCAATTCCTACAATTTTACCTAGCGGAACATCTACATCAATGTTTTTAAGGTTGTGGACTTTCGCTCCACGAATCAGCATTTTATTGATCATTGTTTTACTCCAAATACTTAAAGCCCCATTTTGTCATTTCGTAAAAGACCGGCAGTAAATCTTTCCCTTTGTCAGAAAGCGAGTATTCCACATGGGGCGGTATCTCGTTGAATTGTACCCGGTCAACCAAACCGTCCTGCTCCAATTCCCGCAGAGAGGAAGTCAGCATGGTATTCGTAATGCCGCCCAGCGCCTTTTTCAGCTCTCCGAAGCGGATTGGGCTTTGGATGCACAGCTCATAAATGATCTGAAACTTCCAGCGGCCTTGCAGCATTTCCAAAAGCGGTGTCACAGGGCAGTTTCCAGCCTGCGTGGTAATGCCGTTATGAACAAGCTCCATATATTCCGCATAAGACATTTCTTTGCTCATTGAATCGTTCCTTTAGTATGATATTTCGTACTCAGTCAGAATAATCTGCGTACTTGATTTATAAAACTATCCTAGTATAATAAGACTACCGAACGAAATCAAGCGTTTCGGCAATAAAAATATAAGGAGTTTTACTATGAACGAAATTAACATCGGTCAGGCAACGGCTCTGACCTCCCCTGATCCGCTCGTGCTTGTCTGCACAAAGAAAGAGGACGGCAAACTGAATATGGCACCCTTATCTTTCTTCATGTATGCCTCTTTCAATCCGCCTATGCTGGCCTTTGCGATGGGCAAGGCAGCCAACAGCGGTGAAAACATCCGCAGAACCGGCAAGGCTGTTTTGGCCGCCCCCGGTGTCAGCCTGAAAGACGCAGTTATGGCCTACGGCAGCGCCAACGGCGGCAAAAAGGACAAACTGGCCCAAACGCCTATTGCCTTGCAGAGCATTGAGGGGACGGATATTCAGATCCCTGAAGATAGCCGCATTGCCTTTGAGGTCACGCTGGAGAAAACTGTGGAATCCGGCGATCATTATCTGTACCTCTGCAACATCGACAAGATGCTTGCCGACGAAAGCAAAGAAGCGCTATTTGCTTGGGACGGATACGCTAAGGTCGCTCCCGCAGAAGAAAAAGAGTAACTTTCCTTTCTATTCGATAAGAGGTACTTTGCTGCACGACGGCAAAAGAAAAAAAAGTCGTCGTACCACAGATGACTTGACACACCCATTTGAAACGGCAGCTTTGATTTTCAGAGTCGCCGTCTTTCTCTGTCATGCATCCGGTTAGCAGCAATAAAGTCAAAAATAATGCGGAAGTGTAAAAAGAGTTGCCATGATTTGTATGAAAAACTGCCCATTGAGCCTGTCGAAATGAGCACATCCATTACATCCGGTGGTTACCCTATAGGTTCAAGCTACGACAAGTTCAACCACCGCATTTTCAACTTCTATTTCACAAATCCATTCTAAAAAAGCAAGAATTCATAAGTATAAAATTATTCTTTTCTGTAATATAAGAAGCATAAACGATTCCGGCGCGCGGAAATCAATTCAAACAATTTTCTCTTTTTTACTTAGGGGTATTTATGAATTCTATGAACGTTGACTTAATCCGCGCGGGAAAAACTCGTGCGATTCTGGCTTTTTCTGTTCCGGCGATAATCAGCATGGTGCTCACTTCGCTCATAAATGTGGCGGACGGATTTTTTATGGGAAACTTTATCCACAAGGACGCGATTGCGGCGGTGAATCTGGGGCTTCCGATTATCTATCTTTTTCTTGCGACTGGGCTTATGGTTTCGGTGGGCGGCTCGGTTATTGCCGGAATGTTGATGGGAAGAAAGGACGAAAAAAGCTGCCGTTCTGTTTTCAGCCAGACGATTGCAACCTGTGCGGCATCTTCCGTTCTTTTGAGCGTGGTCATGTTTTTTCTTTTGCGGACGATTCTTGCCGTTCTTGGCGCAAAAGGAGATGTCGCGCAATATTTTCTTCAATATTATGCAATTCTTCTTTTTGAGCTTCCGGTTATGACCGTGAACGCCTCGCTTGGAATGTTCGTGCGTGCGGAAGGGTGTCCGCAGTTCTACATGGGCGTTACGGCTTTCACCTGTGTGCTGAACATTCTGCTCGACTGGCTTTTTACGGCAGTATTCGGATTTGGAGTTCGCGGAATTGCGGCGGCTTCTCTTGTTTCGGCAGTTCTGGGATTCGCTTTTCTTGTGGCTTACTTTGCGAAAAAGGCGCGTGTGTTCAAATTCGTCAAGTTCCGTTTTGACCGCAAGATTTTCAAAAGCACAATGCTCAACGGACTTTCGGAATTCATCGGCGAACTTTCAATGTGCATCAGCATGGCGGCTTACAACTTTGTGATTATGAAGCGGATTGGAGTTGACGGAGTTACAGCGTTCACGGTCGTAGGCTACACGGCTTACGTTTTCAGCATGATTGTCTGCGGATTCGGACAGGGAATGGCTCCGCTTGCAAGCTTTGTCTACGGTGCAAAGGAAAAACTTTTGGCACGAAATCTTTTTACGCGGACAGTTCTTCTTGTGCTTGCGGCAGGATGCGCGACAGTCGCGTTTGTCGGATTCGGCTCAGGCTGGTACAGCAGAATTTTTGTGAGCGACACGGCGGTTCAGCAGATGATAAAAAGCGGAATTCTGATTTTTATGTGGGACTTTGTTCTGTGCGGATTCAACGCAATCGCCTCGTTCTACTTTACGTCAATCGGAAAAGCAAAAGAGTCGGCGGTGATTTCAAGTGCACGCGGACTTGTGATTCTTCTTGCCGCAATCTTTGTTCTTCCGGCATTATTCGGCATGAACGGAGTGTGGCTCACCTCGCCCGCAACGGAAATCCTCACGCTTGCAATCACGCTCTTCTATCTGAAAAAAGACAGAACGGAAATTGGCAGCGCAAAACCGACGGAAAAAATGTAATCCCAAAAAGACTGCCAGACTGTCATTATCGGGCTTGACCCTGCGATGTTTCTGAAAGAAACTCGGTTGATAATCCATTGGAAAGATTGCCGTGTCAAGCACGGCAATGACAAAAAAAACGATGACAAACTTGCTGCCATGGGAATTACACTATAATCTAAAGTTTCTTTTCCTAAGAATGCAAAATGCAATTACACAAACTATTACCGAAAGCAAAGAGCCGCACGCCGTTGCAATTCCCATCGGAAACAAGTTCTCAGGAAAAAGTTTTGACATAAAATATGCGCCGGGCACACGGACAAGCACAATCGAAAGCAAGTTATGCAAAAATGAAATTCCAGATTTTCCAAGCGCGCAAAAATATCCGCTAAAGCTAAAATGTATTCCGCCAAGAAAACAGTCCCAGATGTAACCGCGCAAATATTGAGCACCCAAAGCAATTACAACAGAATCCGCAGTAAAAAGAGCTACAAAAGAAGAAGCTGAAAACTGAATCAAAACAGCCATCACAAGTCCAAATCCGGTTGCAATAAAAGATGCAAAGCGCAACGTGGAATTTGCACGGTCATATTTTTTTGCTCCGATATTTTGAGAAGCAAGCGCAGAAACAGTTGAAAGCATTGACGAAGGAACAAGGAACATAAAGCTCATTATTTTTTCAACAATTCCAACAGCGGCGGCATCTGCAAGTCCTCGTCTGTTTGCAATTATGGTAATCAAAATAAAAGAAATCTGAATAAATCCATCTTGCATTGCAACAGGAAAACCAATCTTCAAAACAGGCAAGACAATTTCACGGCGCAAAACAAAATCACTGCGTTCAACAGAAATAAGTTTTCGTTTTATGATTACAGCCAACGCAATCGCCACGCTTACAGCCTGAGAAAGTGTTGTTCCAAGTGCAGCTCCAGCAGGTCCAAGTTTCAGCGCGCCCATAAAAATGTAATCGAAAATTATATTTGCAACGCAAGCAACCGCAATAAAATACATTGGGCTTTTTGAATCTCCAAGCCCACGGAAAATCGAACTGATTATATTGTACGCTGTAATAAAAGGAATCCCTGCAAAGCAAATTGAAAGATAAAGAAAAGTTCCATTAACTGCCTGTTCAGGTGTAGACATTGCAAAAACAATCCGACGCGCAAAAAGAAGCAGAGTCAAAGCAAGAGCAACAGAAATCAGCATAAAAAGCGTTGCGGTATTTCCAACCGTGCGTGAGGCAGATTTTTTATCTTCCGCGCCAACCGCCCTTGCAATTATAACTGTAGAACCCATCGAAAGTCCCACAATCATAACCGTAATCATGTGCATGACTTGGCTTCCTATTGAAACAGCAGTAGTTTGCTCCACACCTCCAAACTGCCCGATTATAAAAAGATCCGCCATTCCGTAAAGAGTCTGCAAAAAATATGAAAGAAGAAAAGGCAAAGAAAAACAGACAACATTTTTAAAAACGCTGCCCGAAGTAAGATTTTTTTCCATAGTGAAAGATTATAAATATTCCAACGTTATAAAATCAAGAGATTTTGTCTTTCTGCTAGCTTCCCTAAATAAGTGCGATTTTCAAAATAAAACTCCTGTTTAACATTGCATTAATAAAAAGCTAACAAATTATGAAGATACTTATAAATAATTATACAATTTAGAACTTTTTAATTCTATTCAGTAAATATATTTACAAAAATATTGACAAGATATATTATCAACTTTGAAGGTAGGATTTACAAATGAAATCTATAAAAACCATAGTTCTTGCATTTTGCATTTCTCTCATAGCAGTTGCCAGCATCGGAATAATCAGCACTTTAAAAATCGGAATTGGAAAAATCCAAAAGTTCAGCACAGAAAGCGTAAGGTCAGAACGCATGAAAGGCTACGATGATTCTGTGAAATTTCAAATTCAAAATGCAGTTTCAATTTTAAAAACTTTTTATGAAGAAGAGCAAAACGGAACTCTTTCGCATGAACAGGCTCAAAAAGAAGCAATCAAAGTTATAAAAAATATCCGCTACGGAGACGACAGTTCCGGCTACTTTTGGATTGACGCGACAGACTGCACATTGATTGCCCATCCGATTCTTCCGCAGAACGAAGGACAGAACCGCAAAGATCTTACAGACAAGAACGGCGTAACAATAATTCAGAAAATTCTCAGCGTTGTAAATGCAAGCGAAGAAGGCGGCTTCAGTGAATTTTATTTTACAAAGTCGGACGGAATAACAGTCGCTCCAAAAAGAACATATTCAATGCTGTTCAAGCCATGGAACTGGATTGTGAGCAGCGGAAATTATTATGACGACATAAACGTTGAGCTTCAGCAAATTGAAAATGAAGTCAGAACGCACTTTTCAAAACTTCTGCTTTACATTTTTGAAACAATGGCAGTTGTGCTGGTCGCCGCAATTTTTGTAAGCCTTTTCTTCTCCAAAAAATTTTCAAAGCCGATTGAAGAAACCGCGCGCATTCTTGAAAAAATGGCAGCTGGAAATCTTACGCTTAGACTTTCAACACAAAAAGGAAAAAATGAAATCAGCAAAATGAGGCGCAGCATAAACGCTTTCACAGAATCAATAAACAAAATGGTCGCCGTTTCAAAGCAGAACATCGTTTCGCTAAACCAAGTTGCTGAAAATCTGAACGAAAACAGCTCTGGAATTTCATCAGAGATAAAGCAAATTTCTGACAATTCCTTAGAACTTGCAGACCAGGCAAAAATGCAGCTGGACACAGTTTCACTTACAGTCGGCACAATGGGAAAAATGAGTTCAATTACAAATCAGCTTTCCGCGCAGATTCATGATCAAAACGATGCTCTTTCCCAAAGTTCCGCGGCTGTAGAGGAAATGATTTCAAACATAAAGTCAATTACAGAAAACATTGATAAATTCGGCAACAGCTTCAACAAGCTTTCTTCGGATTCAGAAGACGGAAAAAACAAAATAGAAAATGTAATAAAGCTCATAGATTCTGTTTCAGCTGAATCTAAAAAACTTTTGGACACAAACAAAGTAATTGAGTCTGTTGCCCAGCAAACAAATCTTCTTGCCATGAACGCCGCAATCGAAGCCGCGCACGCAGGTGAAGCAGGAAAAGGTTTCGCAGTTGTCGCTGAAGAAATCCGCAAGCTTTCTGAAAACACAACGGAGCAGTCGCATTACATAAAGCAGACGCTTTCTTCCGTAATTGAAAACATTGACGAAGTTACAAATGCGGCAAGTAGCGCAGGTCTTACATTTGGTGAAATCGTAAATCAAATTTCAAGCGATGATTCTTTAATCACAGAAATTCGTTCATCTATGGAAGAGCAGTCAATCGGAAGCAAGCAGATTGTAGATGCTCTCGGAAACATAAAGGATACAACGCATACTATAATTGAAAATTCAAAGCAAATGAATTCAGGAATTGAAAATGTCGTTGCACAAGTAAAGGAACTTGAAAACGCCGCTCAAAATTTGTCTTCAAAAACTGACGAAATAAAAAAATCTACTCAAATAATAAATTCCAATGCGGACAAACTTATCGGCATGGCTTCTGAAAACAAAAAGTTTGCAAAGGAACTTTCAGTTCAGACAGAAAAATATATTGTGTAACTAAGTTTTCACAAGTCGCCCAACGCATTTTCTCCTTGTAAAATTATTGCGATTCCGTATTTGCCCCCCCCTTGACGCATGACAAAACTGTGCAGAAAATGTCAGGAGCGGATTTTGATTCTGATTTATCCTGATGATGTGCCGCGAATCGGCAAGGCTGGGGAATGTCGCGGCACATAAAAAAACTTTTTTAGGGGAAGAAAATGGAATGGCTTACGGCGATGAAAAAGTCAATCGCTTTTATGGAGGCTCATCTTTGCGACGGAATTTCTGCCGATGACGTTGCGGCGGAAATCTTTATGTCTCCGTTCTACTTTCAGCGCGGATTCAAGATTCTGACCGAGATGACGCCAGCCGAGTACATCAGGAACAGGCGGCTTTATCTTGCGGCTCTTGACGTTCTGGGCGGAAAGGAAAAAGTGATTGACATTGCGCTCAAGTACCGCTACGAGACTCCCGAAAGCTTTACGCGCGCGTTCACGAGATTTCACGGAGTTTCGCCGGTTCAGTTAAAAAATTCGCCTGAGTCGCTTCACGTTTTTCTTCCGCTGAAAATCACGATTTCCATCACAGGAGGAAACAAAATGGAAAAACTTGACTTTGCGGTAAGCCCGATGTTCGGCTTCAAGGTGATTGGCTTTGAGAGGATTTTTGACCCGGAAACTTCATACTCCGAGATTCCGAAATTCTGGGACGAGCTTCGCGAGAAATATCTTGGCGCGGTCTGGAGCGGAAAAAAGGACTTGTCGGAGATTGGGCGTGCGGTCAAGGAAAACTGCGTCGGCGAGTACGGAGTGTGCATTGACGACATCGGCGGCGGAAAGTTCCGCTATCTGGTTGCAGGAAAATACTGCGGCGGCAAAGTTCCGGCCGGAATGACGCTCTTTGAGTTCCCGGACTTGGAATGGGCAAAGTTCAGTTGCGTCGGCCCGGTGCCGAATGCCCTTCAGAGCGTGAACACGCGAATCTTCAGGGAATGGCTTCCTGGCAATCCCGACTACGAGATGTCGGCAGGCTACAACATCGAATGGTACGACTGCGACTCGATGAACGGCGAGGACTACAAAAGCGCAATCTGGATTCCTGTAAAACGGAAGTAGGGGAAGAAGCGATTTTTCTTGACTGCAAGCACTTTTATTCAGCGTCATTTTAACGTTTGCTTTCCGCACGTAATTTTATAAAACGTTAAAATGACGTTTCTTGACCTGACGCAATTTCTTCAAACGTTATTTTGATTTTCTTTGACCACAAGCATTTTCATTCAGCGTTATTTTAACGTTTACCGACCGCACATAATTTCATAAAACGTTATAATAGCGCTCGCTGTCCGTAAGCAATTTCTCCTTGCGTTACTGTAATTCTCTTGACCAGCAAGTGATTTTTCAATTTATTTAATCAATTTAGATTATTGACAACTTACGTTAATTGTATTAAATATATTTTTAGTTACAGTTTGTAACTAATTCGGCTTTAATTCATTCTATTTTTATACAGATTTTTTTTACCACGCTTTGGGGGAATTATGAAAAACATGAAAAAACGGATTATTTCTTTGCTTGCGGTTTTGGTTTCTGCAGTTGCGCTTTTTGCTCAGGCTGAAAACTACAAGACTTATGAAACTTCGGATAAAAACGCGCCGGTTGTTTATTTTACGTGCGAAATTACGCCTGAAAGTCTTGTGAAAGTCTACAAGGCGATGGGCTGGCAGCCGCACGGAAAAGTCGGTGTAAAAATCAGCACTGGCGAGCCTCCTGCTTCAAATTATCTTCGTCCTTCTTTGATTGGAAAACTTGTAAAGGACGAGCTTTCTGGAACAATCGTTGAATGTAACACAGCCTACGGCGGAAGCCGCGCATCAAATGCGATGCACAAGCAGGTTGTGAAAGACCACGGATTTTTGGACATCGCGCCTTTTGATTTGCTTGACGAGGACGGAGAGTTGGAGATTCCTGTGAACGGCGGAAAAAACTTGAAAGTCGATTACGTCGGTTCGCATTTTAAGAATTACGATTCGTATTTGGTTTTGTCGCACTTTAAGGGACACGCAATGGCAGGATTCGGCGGCGCAATCAAGAATCTTTCAATCGGATTTGGAAGCGGAACTTCATCAAAAAAATCCGGCAAGGCTTTGATTCATTCAGGCGGAAGAAGTCTGGACAGCGGCTTTTGGGGATTTACTCAAGGCTCTGCGAATCAGGATTTGTTCACTGAAAGCATGGCGGAAGCTGCAAAAGGCGTTTGCGACTACATGGGAAACGAAAAAGGAATCGCATTTGTGAATGTTATGAACCGCATTTCAATTGACTGCGACTGCAACGGCCGTCCTCACGAGCCAGAAATGAAAGACATCGGAATTCTTGCTTCAACAGACCCGCTTGCAATTGACCAGGCTGCAATCGATATGATTTACACTTACAAGAACAAGGAAGGAGATTCCGCAAAATCCCTCATAAACAGAATTGAACAGAGAAACGGCCGCCACGCTTTGGAGCACGCCGCGGAAATCGGACTTGGAAAAGGCACAAGAAACTACAGGCTTGTTGAGATTAAATAGTGGTTTAATAAGGTTCAAAATGTCATTGCCGTACTTGATACGGCAATCTATAAACGTATGTATTTAGATTATCGGCCGAGTTTCTTTTAAAAACATCACAGGGGCAAGCCCGATAATGACATGGAGTTTGGAGGCGCAACGTATGAAAAAAAAATTGCTTTTATTTTTATTCGGTGCTGCTTTGGCGGCGAGCTCGTGCGCCTTTGCGGAAAATGCCGTAACCGTAAATGGGGAAATCATGAAAATCAGCGTTTCAGACGGAAAAAATAAAATCATTTATGAACTGAACTCAAGCGAGCAGAGCAAATCGCTTTACAGTCAGCTTCCGCTTGAAGTACAGATTGAAAACTACAGCACAAACGAAAAAATATTTTATCCGAAAGAAAAACTTCCGCTAAAAAACGGAGTTGAAGGCTCAGGCGATTCAGGAACGTTGGCGTATTTTTCACCCTGGGGAAATGTCGTTCTTTTTTACGGAAAATTCAATGAATATCCCGGACTTTTTATTCTTGGAAAATCTGTCAGCGGCGCGGAGAATATAAAAAATCTTTCAGGCATTGTGAATGTGGAAGCGGAAAAATAAATGTTAGAAATTATTCAGCGAGAAGCGGTTTATCTTTGGTATTATTTTGACCTGCAGCTGCGTCAGATTTTCTGGTACTGGGTGCTTGGAATGTTGATTGGCTCTGCGGTATCGGTTTTTGCGAAAAACTACATTCATAGGGCGGCGGAAATTCTTGGCGCAAAAGTTCCGGGAATTGCTGGAATTGTTTTCGCTTCTGTTTTGGGAATCGCAAGCCCGCTCTGTATGTATGGAACAATTCCAATCTGCGCTGCTTTTTCACGAAAGGGAATAAAGGACGATTTTCTTGCCGCGTTTATGATGAGCTCGATTCTTCTGAATCCTCAGCTGATTATTTATTCGGCGGCTCTTGGGCGGACAATGCTTTTCGTGCGGATTGCAAGCTGTTTTCTGATGGGAATTGTCGCCGGGCTTCTTGTCCGTGTTTTTTACTGCAAAAATGAACGCTCTTCCTACTTTGATTTTTCATCTTTTGACGAGCCGCACAATCACGACATAGACCCGAACATTTTCTTTCGGCTTGTAAAAAATCTTGGGCGCAACGTAAAGGCGACCGCTCCGATGTTTTTGCTTGGAATTGTGCTTTCTGCTGTTTTTCAGCGTTATGTTCCTGCGGACGCGATGGCGAAAATTTTTGGAAAAGGAAACGAGGCGTTCGGCGTTCTTATGGCGGCGACTGTCGGAGTTCCGCTTTACGTTTGCGGCGGCGGCACGATTCTTCTTTTGCAGCAATGGCTTAGTGAAGGAATGAGCGCGGGAAGCGCGGCGGCTTTTATGCTTACGGGGCCTTCAACAAAAATCACGAATCTTGGCGCGCTTAAAATTGCGCTTGGAGCAAAGCATTTTTTCTTCTATATTATATACGTTGTTCTGTTTTAATTTTTGACAGGATTTATTGTGAATCTGATTTTATAAATGCCGATAAAGGACAAGGAAAACAATATGGCTGAAGAAATTCACGAAAAATTTGAAAATCTAAAAAATTATCTTCGTTCGCTTGGAAGCGTGATGGTTGCGTTTTCTAGCGGAGTTGACTCGACATTTTTGCTGAAAGTTGCGCACGATGTCCTTGGCGAGAATGCGGTTGCTGTTACGGCGAAATCATGCAGCTTTCCAAAGCGCGAGGCGGACGAGGCGGAATTGTTCTGCAAAAAAGAAGGAATCCGCCATTTTACCGTGGATTCAGAAGAGCTTGATATTCCTGAATTCCGCCACAATCCAAAGAACCGTTGCTATCTCTGCAAAAAAGAGCTTTTTACAAAAATTATTTCGCTTGCACAAAAAAATAAAATCGCCTTTGTTTGCGAGGGAAGCAACATGGACGACAACGGAGATTACCGTCCGGGCTTGCAGGCAGTCGCGGAACTCGGTGTAAAAAGTCCGCTGCGCCACTGCAATTTGTACAAGGCTGAAATCCGCGAGTTCTCAAAAGAACTGAATCTTCCGACTTGGAAAAAACAGTCGTTCGCGTGCCTTTCTTCGCGCTTTCCTTATGGAGAAGAAATCAGCGAGAAAAAACTTTCAATGGTAGACAAGGCGGAACAGTTTCTTCTCGATAAAGGGTTTGGTCAGCTTAGGGTAAGAATCCACGGCGAGAATCTTGCAAGAATCGAAGTTTCCCCGGCGGAAATGGAAAAGGCATTTTTGCTCCGGGAAGAAATTGTGAATGCATTTAAAAGCTTTGGATTTTTGTACGTTTCGCTTGACTTGCAGGGCTACAGAACCGGCTCGATGAACGAGGTTTTAAAATGAAAGATTCTTTTTGCGACTTGGGATTTGCAAAACTCGACATGGGACGCAAAGAACGCACTGGATTCAGCGAAGTTGTTTTTTGTCATGGAAAGGACGACAAATTTTTAAAAGATATTTTTACAAGACTTTTTGAAGAGAACGGCGAAGTTCTTGGAACTCGTGCCACACAAGAGCAGTTTGAGATTGTAAAGGAAATTCTTCCGCAGGCGGCTTACGACAGCATTTCAAAAGTCATAAAAGTTCAGGGCGAAAAGAAAAATCTTATTGGAAACATTGCAGTCTGCACGGCTGGCACGGCGGATATTCCTGTTGCGGAAGAGGCTGCCCAGACTGCTGAATTTTTTGGCTCGCGGGTGGAACGCATTTTTGATGTTGGCGTTGCCGGAATCCACAGGCTTCTTTCCCAGACTGAAAAACTTGAAAAGGCGAATGTTGTTGTTGCGGTCGCTGGAATGGAAGGTGCGCTTGCAAGCGTTGTTGGCGGATTGGTGAGCGTTCCTGTGATTGCGGTTCCCACTTCGGTTGGTTACGGTGCGAACTTGGGCGGGCTTTCATCTCTTTTGGCGATGATAAATTCCTGCGCGAACGGAATCAGCGTTGTGAACATAGACAACGGCTACGGCGCAGGCTACATTGCAACGCAGATAAACCGTTTTGCAGTCTGCGGAAGTGTAAAAAATCAGGCAGGTGAAAAATGAGCGATTTGTATCTTGAATGTAACTACGGAATTTCAGGCGATATGGTGGTTGCGGCTTTGCTTGATGCGGGCGCGGACAGAGCGGCTCTTGAAAAAGCGTTGGCGAGCATTCCGGCAAAAGGATTTAAAACTGAAATAAAGCGCGTGGAAAAAAACGGCGTTTCCTGTCTTGACTTCAATGTGATTTTGGATTCAGAACACGAAAACCACGACCACGACATGGATTATCTTTTTGGGCATGAGCACGCGGAACATAATCACGATGGTTTTCATAACGGCGAGAACCACGGACATTGCCACGAGCATTGCGAACATTCGCATGAACATCATCACGGAGAACACGGTGGCCAAGTTCACTATGAACAAGTTCATCACCACGAGCACCGAAATCTGCATGACGTTCTTGAAATAATCGACAAAACGGAAATGACAGAAAATGCGCGGAATCTTGCGCATAAAATTTTTGAGATAATCGCAAAGGCGGAAAGCAAGGCTCATTCAAAGCCGGTTGAGGAAGTTCATTTTCACGAAGTCGGCGCGATTGATTCGATTGTTGACGTAATTGCGCTTTCGGTCTGCTTTGACAGTCTTTATGTTGAAAAAGTTTTTGTTCCGTTTTTGTGCGAGGGAAGTGGAACGGTGAGATGTCAGCATGGAATTCTTCCTGTTCCAGTTCCGGCGGTTGCGAATATCGTTCAGGATTTTTCCATTCCGCTAAAAATAATCGGGGAGTGTGGCGAATTTGTTACTCCGACCGGTGCAGCTTTTGTTGCCACGGTTGCAACAGATTTCAGTCTGCCGAAAGATTTTGTGCTTAAAAAAATTGGAATGGGTGCTGGAAAAAGGGATTACGGCGTTCCGAACATTGTGCGTGCAATGTTGATTGAAACGGCTGAAAAAATCAATTCTGAAAATCAGCTTACGTCCGCTTTGCACGACAAGATTGTAAAACTTGAAACGAACATCGACGATTCAACCGGCGAGGCTTTGGGCTTTGTGATGGAAGAGCTTTTTGAGTCAGGCGCGCTCGATGTTCAATATCTTCCGTGCTTTATGAAAAAGAACCGCCCGGCGTGGCTTCTGGTTGTGCTTTGCAAAGTTGAAGATGCGGCGAAAATGGAAAAAATCATTTTTACGCACACAACGACAATCGGAATCAGAAAGGCGCAAATGGAACGCACCTGCCTTGTACGTTCGGCGGTTTCTGTGGAAGTTTTTGGAGAAAGCGCGGATGTAAAAGTTGTGGACGTGTACGGTGAAAAGCGTTTTTACCCGGAATACGAAAGCGTTTCGCGGATTGCGCGGAAGATAAAAAAGCCGTTCGGCGAAGTCTACAATAAAATTGTGAGCGAGTGCGCTTGCACTGAATAATATTATTTTTTTGGAGGAATAACAAAAACTTTGCCAAAGATAGCGTCAAAGTTTTTGTTTACAAGTTTGCGTTGCAAACTTTCTATATTAACTGTTGTTTCCGCTGGAAACTTGCGTTGCGAGTTCATTTCATTGCGAAACAACTAAAAAACTCAAATCGAAAATTGAAATTTTCTCATTGAGTTTTTTTGGAGGAAATTATGGCGTGTTTTACTGTTCCATTGGCTGAGGCTGTTGTTCTTACAGTCGCAAAGAAAATTGTTTTTAGGCACAATGCGGATTCTGTCATCAAAAGTGCGGAAGAGGCGAAAAATCACAAAATTGAAGTGCTGAAAGAAAAGCTCGGAATCCTTGAAAAAATGCTTTACGGCGGAAGTTTCCTGCTTGCAGTCGAGCATTTGTACCACGGAGAAATCAGTTTTGTTCCGCCATTCCTTACGGCGATGAAAAATCCTGCTGAAATTCCTGAGATGCTGCACGAAATGGCGACCGTTGGAGTTGGAATGGCTCTGCTTACAACTGCGGTCTGGGCGGCTGGAATCGGAATTGCGGCATTGGCTAAAAATCTGAAGAAAAAATCTTCTGTGCTTGGACTTTCCGGGGGCTGCTGTCTGATGTGTCTGATAATCACAGTTTTTATGGCGGCTGTGTTTTCCGTGCTGTTCATTGTTTCAAAAAAAACTGACAGCGCGGAAAAATCACACGGTTTTGGATTAAGAAAATTCAGTCAGCCTGTTTTTACAACGATGCTTGCTTTTTGGGCGGCGGCGATAATGTGGAGTGTTGACGGAATTGCGAATGTTGCGGGCGGAGAGGCGTTCTTTGACCTTAGCAAACAGGACGCGCTTCTCGGCGTGATTGTCGCATTGTGCGGAATCGCGCTTTTTGCCGTACTTGCGTTGAGAAATGCTCGGAAATAAGCGGACAGTTTCCCTTGCATCTTCATAACGTTTGCCGACTTTACGTAAATTCTTGAAGCGTTACCATAACGTTCCTTGAACTGGCGTGCTTTCTTCAAACGTTATTTTAACGCTCGCCGTCCGCAGATGATTTTTAGGAACATTATTTTGATTTTCATTAACCGCAAGCGCTTTCGTGCAGCGTTATTTTAACGTTCTTTGTCCGCACGTGATTTTGTAAAACGTTACCATAACGTTTGCCGTCCACAAGAAGGACAAAACTTTGTTTCTTCAGAGATTTCATTACCGCAATTTTGACAAAACATAATATCTCCTTTTTTGTTAAAAAATTTAATGTGTTTATATGAATAAAGCAGTTATATTTTAGGGATTTGGAAGTTATAATGCGGGATTTTCCGGGAAGAGGCGGTTTTTATCGGGAACATAGTGCAAAGCCTTTTCATAGTGTGTGATTTTTTCAGAGGCATTTCTGGCTGGATTTCAGTTCACAGCTGGCAGAATTTTTGTGCAGAGAATCTTCACATAGGGGCTGGAGTCAGAGATGCTCAGCATGACATAGCCGACCGCCATCGCGGTGGCTTCGCTCTCATTGACAGCCTCGACATCAGCCTTGCACCTGCGGGAGGGGCAGCCATATTTCTTATAGCAGACCAGAACTGAATATCTCATTTTTTCCAGCCGGAGAGGAATTCATAGAATCCTTTGAGGGACTGCGTGTCCTGAAGAATCGCCGTCATGCCGAAGAGAGCGAGATTCCGTCTCTCCCCTGATGTGAGCGTGAGGAAAGCCTGCGCAATCTCATCCTCTGAGGGCTTCCTGTCCAGAGCCTCGAGCGTCTTTCTTTCATTGATGTTCGACTTTCGTGTCCGCGCGCCTTTTGAGTCCTGCCAGTCCTTCTGCATATAGACAGCGTCGCACACGTCAATCATCGCGAAGCAGATGTGCATATAGTTGGAATGCGCGAAGCCCTCGTTCGACGCAAGAACAGCCGGAGACATTACGACGCAGCCCTGCTTTCTGAGCTGGAGTTTGCTCTCGTTGAACTTCTTGAATACAAGGGCTTCATCAAGCCCTGTTATTTTTCCCGCGATGTAGACTTTCAATTTTGACCTCTCTTGACTAGCCCGCCGTTTTTTTAGGCGGCAGGCGTTTTTTCTTTTCTCGCCAGAAACAGGCTCTATGAGCCGGTCGCTGCGGTGTTCAGCTTCGCGAAGATTCCGGGATTGACAACCGGGACTGCGACAGAAAGCCCGAAAATTACAATAGCGAAAATCGCTACCGCGAGCCGCGGGACAGAGCTTGCTGCGGCTGATACGACAGCCAGCATGAACGACAAAAGAACCACGGCAATCCAAAGCCAGAAGCTTAAAAGGCATTTAGTCCATTTCTTCATTGTTTCACCTCCTTCCGCTTTTGCGGCTGGATTTATGGGGCAGGACGGACTTGAACCGCCACAGTCGGCTTGCATTACATTGGGTCGGGTGCGCACCCGGCTCAAACACGACAGCAAAGCCACACTTTGCCGCCGCTTCTCGCGGCGTCTGCTCTGTCTCCTTGTTGTGCTGAAACCACCGCGTGTCTTTCCAGTCTAAAGGTTTAGTCCCTAATATTTTTCGAGGGGATAAATATGAAAACACCTATTTCTTACTACGGCGGCAAGCAGTCGCTCTCGTCGCTTATTGTCGGTCTCATTTCTGGGCACAGAATCTACTGCGAGCCTTTCTTCGGCGGCGGGGCTGTGTTCTTCGCCAAGAATCCGTCGGAGGTTGAGGTCATTAACGACACA
Source organism: uncultured Treponema sp. (assembly GCF_945873775.1). GTDB lineage: Bacteria > Spirochaetota > Spirochaetia > Treponematales > Treponemataceae > Treponema_D. The sequence continues at coordinate 23,866 of NZ_CAMCEC010000008.1, forward strand.
AACAGGGAGCTTATAAACTTCTACGAGGTCGTGAGGGACAGCTTTCCAGATCTGGAGCATGAAATCAGCCTCTCGCTTCACAGCCACGATATGCACCGCCAGGCCGAGGTTGTCTACACCAATCCTGATATGTTCGGCCGCATGAAAAGGGCATGGGCTGTATGGATGCTAGCGAACTGCTCATACGGCTGCAAGCTCGACGGCTGCTTCGGCTACGACAGGACAGGCGGAATGAGCAAGAAGATGGACAACAAGCGCAGGTCGTTCACGGAGGAGTATGCAAAGAGGCTGAGCCGCGTCCAGATTGAGTACTGCGACGCGCTGCGCATCATAAGAAGCCGGGACACCGAGGACACATTCTTCTATATCGACCCGCCGTATGTCGGAGCCGACCAGGGGCATTACGACGGCTACACGCAGGAGGACTTCGACAGCCTGCTCTCCCTGCTGGAGGAGATAAAAGGCAAGTTCCTTCTAAGCTCATACCGCAACAGAAGCCTGAACGAGAGAATAGCCGCACACGGCTGGCACACCGCGGAAATCAGGATGCACTGCCCGATGACAAGCCGGGCCACCCATGTCCACAGCAAGGTCGAGGTTCTGACGGCGAATTTTCCGTTCGAGCTGAATCTTGACGGAACCCACAAGAAGCTCATTACTGACACGGAGTAGCATAAAAAAAGAGGAGCCTCACGCTCCTCTTTTGCATAATATGAAAGCCGTTTGCTTCCTGTGTGATAAATTCTTTGTGGATTATAACTTCCAATTTCGCGTTTTATGACTGCGCGTTACATCAATCATAAAAAATCGCCGCGCTCGATATCGGACACAGCGAAATCGTGAACCATTCCGATCCTGCGTTTGTAAAAATGATAAACGGCTGGAAAATCCACGAGTAGAAATAAAATCCCGTTTGGCATTTTCACGCGGTTTTGCCTTGCGGGATTTTTTGCTGAAACTTATCTGTTTGTAAAACTTTTGATATTGTGATACTGAATTCTTGAGTAGATTTCTGCAGACCAGGCGTTAAGTATGTCTGCGTCAGATTTCTCAACATTTTTCGGCAGCTTCACTTTTGCAGCGTTATTGTAGTTTTCTGTGGCAGTTCTATAGTCTTTTGAGTTGAGCGCGATTTCAGCTTTTGTAAGATAAGCCGCCACTTTCTGAACTTGAGGATTGTTTGAAAGTTTTGCAGTATTTTTCTTTGCGCTGTTTGTTCGATTGCCTGAGTTTGTTCAGTTGTCTGCGAATTGTTGTTTCCGCCGACTCTGCCTTCAATTCCTTTTACAAGGCCTTTCTATTTTTGTGCGAAACAAGAAGTAGCTGCAACCATAAGCAAAATCAATACGATCTTTGATTTCATAATAAACTCCTAAAACATTATGTTATTTTGTGCCTTTATTAGTATTTCTTTTACAGAAAGTTGTCAAGTAAGAGATGCTGGGTTTGATTTAAACTGAACCGTGCGTAAACATAACGTTTTCCTATTTTTTCGGGGCTTCCGGCTGCGGACTGCATTTCACTTCGTTACATTCCGATCGCCGCCGTCGGGCGTTCCAGCCTTCGCTAACGCTCATTCTTCCGCTGCACTTCGTTCCGCTCCAGAACTTCGGACTTTCATGCCCTAAGCTATACGTTCGCAAAGTCTGCTACACAGACTTTGCTCACTACCAAGTTTTTGCGTTGCAAAAACTCGTAGCATACAGTCAGTTATGCAAATCTCAAAGCCTCTTTTCCACTATTCCAAAATCTTCACACAATCTTGACATTTCCGAAAGAAAATCTTGAAACGCGAATTCTATTATGGCGATGTCAAAAGCAGAGAGGGGAGCGGAATAGATGCCTGTGCGTCAAAGTCCGTCAGAAAATCCGTCTGCTTTTGGGCAAGGACATAATATGAAAAAGACAATTTTTACTTTGGGTGTATCGGCTTTGGTTGCGGCTTCGGTTTTTGCGCAGGAATTCAATCTTTCTTCATCGGTGCTCGGCGAGCTTAACACAAATGCGAACGTTGAGGCAACTGCAAATCAGGAAGCTCTTTCTGAAAACGCGGAGGACAAAACTCTTTCGGCTCAGGAAATCTCAAAATCGATTGAGGAAGTTGACGGAATAAAAATCTTCGCGAACATCCTCAAAAATTCTTCCGACAAAATCCAGGAAGTTGATTCTGACACAGGCGTTACAGTTCTTGCTCCGATTGACGCAATCGCCGACACTGGAAAAATCACACAGAACATTTCCGACTACATCGTTCCTGAAAAGCTCACAAAGGAAAATCTTGAGGCAAAGAGTTCCGTTCAGACACTTTCTGGAAAAACGCTTCCTGTTGAAGTAAAGGATTCTGCGATTCTTATAAACAATGTTGAGGTTGCGGGACTTGCTGACAGTGCGGATGACAAAGTTGCGGTTCTCCGCCTTGCAAACAACTTCAGTGAAGCAACTTCTGTAGCGTTTGCAGAGTAGAAAAAAATATCGGGAAACATGATTGCCGGCTCAAGCCCGACAATGACAAAGTAATATGTCAGACAATGACAAAAGAAAATATAAATAAGAGGAAAACTATGAAAACAACAAAGAAAGCTTTTATCGCCGTATCAATGATTGCCTTCGCCGCAATGATGTTCTCTTGCGCCGGAACAAAAAAGAACGCTCCAGCTTCGGATGAGACATCTCAAGTTCAGCAGGAATTGGACAGCGCGGCTCAGACAGAAGTACCGGCTGAAACTCCGGCAGAAGAAAATCTTTCCAGACAGGACGCCTTGCAGGAAGAAAATCCAGCCGCCGTTCAGGAAGAAGTTCCACAGAACAACGATGTTTCTGCTCCGGCTGCGGAATAGAAATCATCTTTAAATACAACAAAAATCCATCCTTTTTTCAGCAGGGCAGAACTCAGTCTCCAGTTCCGACTCTGCTGATTTTTTTATTCGGGCGTTCGCCGCAAAACTTTGTTTTGCTTCACGAGTTTACTTCGCAAACTCGCGCCGCCGGGCTTTCCGGGGGTTACGCCTTTCGGCTTCATTCCTTCGCTGCGCTTCGGAACACGCCTGCGGCGTGCCCCTACTATCCCTAACGCGGAAAGCTATGGAAGTTTTGGCAGAAATTGTGTATAGTAATTTTGTAAACGTTAATTATTTTTGGAGGATAAAATTATGAATGTTTGGATGCAACGCAGTATCGAACTTGCAAATAATAAAAACTATCTCGACAAACTTTTTGATGTTTATCCGATGACTCCAAATAAAATACGAAAAATAAATGAAGAATATTGGGACAGTATTGTTCAGGCATTCAATAATAAAGACGATAACTGCTTAATAAAATATCTTCTTTATCTTGATTTGTTTCCAATAAAGGATTCTTATATTCCTTTTCTAAGACGAGATACAGCAAACGCACTCAAAAACAATCCAGAAACTGTAAAACGACTTTGCAATAGACTTTATGAAATGGGCTTAGATAAAATCCGTGAAAAATGCACAGAGCCAAAAGAAACGAACAGGCAAATTGGTCCGCTTTTCAAAAAATGGTGTAAAAATAGTTTCAATGAAACAAAAATTCTTTCAGTAACAGATTTTGAAAAAACAAAAGAGGATGCAATTTTAGATGCTTCTGACAAAGAAATGATGGACTGGGCTTTTAGGACAGTAAATTACAAGCGAAACAAAGGCTTGGATTTTGTAGGTCGTTTCAATGGCAAATATTTAATTGGAGAGGCAAAATTTTTGTCTGATTTTGGAGGACATCAAGACGCTCAACTAGAAGATGCAATTCTTACTCTGACAACTCAAAATGTAAAAGCTACAAAAATAGCAATTCTTGATGGTGTTTGCTGGTTAAAAACTAACAACAAAATGTATAAGGCGATAACTGAAGAACACTGCGAAGAAAATATAATGTCAGCATTGCTTTTGAAAGATTTTATAAAAAGTCTGTAAGGAGCGAAAAAATGGAACTTACTTACAACGGCAAAAAATCAAAAAAAGAAATTCTAGAAACTCTTCCGCAGTCAGACTTTTCAAAGCCGGTTTCAGAAAAAGAAAACATTTTAATTAACGGCGATAATTTGGAAGCTTTGAGGATTCTTGTTCACAATTCAAATCTAAAGGGCAAGGTTGACTTAATTTATATTGACCCGCCTTTTGCGACTAACGGAACTTTCACAATCAGCGAAGAACGCACAAGCACAATAAGCTCAAGCAAAAAGGATGAAATCGCTTATACAGACAATCTTCTTGGCGAGGACTTTTTGGAATTTTTGCGGGAGCGCCTTATTTTAGCAAGAGAACTTTTAAGCGAACGCGGCTCTATTTATCTTCATATTGATTACAAAATCGGACATTACGTGAAAATCATAATGGATGAAATTTTTGGAGCTGAAAATTTCAGAAACGACATCACAAGAATAAAGTGCAATCCAAAAAATTTTTCACGAAGAGCTTACGGAAACATAAAAGACTTGATTCTTTTTTATTCAAAGACTAATAATCCGATTTGGAATGAGCCTTTTGTTCCTTTTTCAGAAGAAGATAAAGCCCGTCTTTACAAAAAGGTTGATGAGCAAGGCAGATTTTACACAACAGTTCCGCTTCATGCTCCGGGCGAAACAAAAGATGGAGTTACAGGCGGAACTTTCAAAGGAATGTTGCCGCCAAAAGGCAGACACTGGCGTACTTCCCCTGCGGAACTTGAAAAACTTGACGAGCAAGGCTTAATCGAATGGTCAAAAAATGGGGTTCCCCGCAGGAAAATTTTTGCAGATGAACAAAAGGGCAAAAAGCTTCAGGACATTTGGGATTTTAAAGATTACCAGTATCCGGTTTATCCAACAGAAAAAAATCTTGACTTGCTAAAACTTATTGTCCAAACTTCCTCAAATCCCGAAAGTTTAGTTATGGACTTTTTCTGCGGTTCGGGAACAACTTTGGTTGCCGCACAAGAACTTGGCAGACGCTGGATTGGAATCGACAAGTCCGAAAAGGCGATAGAAGTTGCAAGAAAAAAACTGGCTGAAGAAAATGCTACGCTTTTTAAGAACGATTTTGAATTTGTTAATATTTCAGAAAAGCAAGAGCAAAATTTGCATAGTGAAAATATTCTTGTTATACAGAAAGCTCCAAAAGTGCTAGTGACAGCGTGAGTTTGATTTTTCCTCGTTGTTATTTCATTTCGTACTCACTATACCTCCTCACATTTTCTTTCATCTTTTCCCAATCTTTCCAACAACTTTCTGTATCTTGAAACCGTTTTTCTGTGTGTATATAATAGAAGAAAATCACGTACTTGAGGATTAAAATGAAATCATCTCGTCTTTTTTGTTTGGCGTTTGCTTCCGTTCTTTTTTGGGGTGGCACGGAAGTTTTTTCGCAGAACTCGGTTTCACTAGTAAAAAACACATTGTCCGAACCGCCCAAGTTCAAAGGTTCGCCTGTTTCCGTCACAGAATATAGGGGAGCTTCTCCAGACAGTCTTAAAAAATACAGTCTTATTGAATTTGCGGACGGACGGATTTTTAGGGAGCGGCAGTTTGGCGAGGACGGCGCAGAAAAAACTTTTGTTGAAAGAAAATTTCTTGATGACGGAAAAATTTCAGAAATCACCGGGCTTGATTCCTCAAAAAATGTGAAGTGGCGATATTCATACGGCTACGATGAAAAAGGGCTTCTTGCAAGCGAGACTTCCTATTCAGGGAACGGCGAGGTTGAGTGGCGCGCTGAATATTCGTACAACGCAAAGTCGAAAGTTTCGGAGTGCAAGACTTATTCGGTGGCAGGTGCGTTGAATTTCACGGAAAAATATATCTACACCGAGGACGGACGGATTAAGGATTATTCTTCGTTTTATGCCGACGGAAAACTTTTCAAGCGCGTCGAGTATCTTTACAACGCGGACTCCACTTTGGCGCAGCAAAAAAACTATGACGCAGGCGGATTTTACGAGAGCGTGAACTATTCGTATTCAAACGGAAAGGCTTCTTCAATAAGAACGCTCGGCGCGGACGGAAGCCTAAAGACAGAGGAAACACGGACTTTTTCTGCCGGAAATATGATTCATTCAGTTCTTAAAAACGCGGAGGGAAAAATCGTCTCTGAAAAAGAATTCTTCTACGACTGGAACGGAAACGTCGCTATGGAAAAAAATGCTTCTGGAATCACTTTGCGGATTTTCCAGTACAACTCGCCGGTTTCAAGTCATACTTCGACTTCATCTGAAAAAAAGGAAAACTGAAAAATGGCTTGCGTGATAATTGTTGAGGACAACTCGCTGATTCGCGACGCGGTTTCTGGCTACTTGAAGCTCGACGGCTACAAGACGCTTGAATTCGGCGGAGTTTCGGGCGTTCTGGACGCGGTAAAAAGGGAGACCGCTGACCTTGCGATTCTTGACGTTATGCTTCCCGACGGAAGCGGATTCGCGCTCGCAAAGGAAATCAGGGCAGCAAGCGACATTCCGCTGATTTTTCTGACCGCAAAGGATTCAGAGTCTGACAGAATTTTGGGATTCGAGCTTGGCGCGGACGACTACATCTGCAAGCCTTTTTCGGCGAAGGAGCTTGTTCTCCGTGTCCACGCGCTTTTGCGCAGAAGCGGAAAGCCAGAAAGCGGAAAAAGCGCGGCCTCAGGCGAATGGCAGAGCGGAAACTCGACCGTGTTTATTGACGAGGCGAAGCACAGCATCAGCGTTGACGGAAACGCCGCGGAGCTTACTTCAACAGAATGGAAAATCCTTTTGTATCTTGCGTCGAACGCGGGACAGGTTGTCTCGCGCGAGCAGCTTTTGGGCGAGTGCCTGAACTATTTTTTTGAAGGCTCTGAACGCACGATAGACACTCACATGGCAAACCTGCGCTCAAAAATCGGGCAGCAGTGGATTTCAACCGTAAGAGGCTTCGGCTACAGATTCAGCGGAATAAAGCCGGATTCCAAAAGGTAAAAAAATAAAGTATGAAGTCAATCTTTGCCCGGATTCTTACAGGATTTATCGCCGCCTCTTTTGCCGTAATCGCCGCAATGTCCGTTATTTTCACGGTGTCGGTGAGCCGCTCGATAAACGACTGGAACACGGACAAAAAAGACGACTTTGTGGCTCTGATTCTTCCGGCAATCTCAAAAACGTACAGGCTCACGGGAAGTCTTTCTGCCTCCGAGCTTGAAAAAGCCGTAATGCCTTACACTACGGATTCCCTTTACATCTACATTTTTGACGGAAACAAAAAGCCGGTTCTTCTTCTTGAAAAAGGAAAAGTCAGCACGCAAGGCGACGTGGAAAAATCGGTCGGCTCTCTTTCAACTTTTTTGTCGCTAAATTCCCCTGTTCAGATAAAGGACGGAGACGACACAATCGGCTATCTTTGCGCGGACAACGTGGGATTTCTGGCGTACAAGGCGAACAGAATTTTTGTCTCCACAATGGAAAAAGGACTTTTCGCCGGAATCGTTCTTGCGGTCTCAATCACGATTGCGCTTTCCGTGCTGATTTCGACGATGCTCTCAAAAAAGGCGCGGACTCTTGCAGACTACATCTCGTCTCCCGACCTGATGAAAACAGAACTTGGCGCGCTCGGCGTGAACGAGTTCGACAGGATTCTGGATTCGGTTAAAAAGCTTAAAAACCGTCTTCTTCACGAGGAGACTTTGCGCAGGCAGTGGATGCAGGACATCTCGCACGACTTGCGCACTCCATTAACCGCGGTGAAAATGCAGGTTGAGGGAATGAACGACGGAGTTCTTGAGGCGACGGCCGAGCGTTTCGCCGCTCTTTATTCCGAACTTACGTTGATTGAAAAGCTTGTGTGGAATCTTCAGGACTTGAGCCGCTTTGAGTCCCCGGAGATGAAAATTTCCGCAGTAAAAGTGAACGCGTTCAAGTTTACGGACGATGTCGCACTGCGCTTCTCGCTTCTTGCGGAAAAAAAGAAGATAAAATTCAGTGTGCAGAAGAAATGCGCGGAAGATTTTGATTTTACGGCAGACCCGCTTCTTCTTATGCGGTGCGTCTCGAATCTTCTGCAGAACGCGTTCCAGTACACGGCGGAAGACGGCGAAGTTACACTCTGCACGGAAGAAACTCCTGAAAGCCGCGTGAAAATCTCCGTGATGAACACAGGCGCGATTTCAGAGGACGACATTCCCCACGTTTTCGACCGCCTTTACCGCGGCGACCGCTCAAGAAGCACGGCAGGCTCAGGACTTGGACTTTCAATCGCGCAGGCAATCGCAAACCTCCACGGCGGAAAAATCGAAGTTCAAAATGAAAAAGATGAAAAAGGCGAAGCGTGCGTGTGTTTTTCGGTGGTGGTGTGAGTTTTCATTTTTGCCCAAATCATTTTCACCAAGCAAAATCATTTCATCAAAAATCTTTCCGCATTTTTCAGAAATTCTGATATAATTTTTGCATGACCATAAAACGCAGGCTTTTTATTTCGAATATCGTGATGATTCTTGTTCCAGCGGCGGTTGCGGCTTTGATTGCGTTCGGGGCTGCGTTCGCGTTCTGGCGCGTGGTTTACGTTCAGTATATGGACGAGTCGCTTGAAGACAGGCGGCTGCCGCTCGTTTACAAGATGATTTCAAAGCAGGTTGAGTCGTATCTTGAAAGCGGAGACGCGCAGGGCAGGGCAGCTGTTTCTCTTTCGGATTTTGCGGAAAGCCACGGAATTTTTATCAAGATGAATAAGGAAAACGGCGAGCTTTTGTTTTCAGCAGGAAATGAAACTGATGATTTCCGCCGGATTGAAAATAAGTTTTCGGTGCTTTTTGAGACTTCTTCTGTTCTTGAAGATTCAAGCGATTCTTCATCTTCGATTGCTTCTGACTGGATTCCTGATTCAACTGTAAATACTGAAAACGGAGCTTTTTCCCTGAATATAAACGGAATGTTTTTCGTGAAAGAGCCACTCTCAGTTCACGGCGAAAATTATTCTCTCTTTATTTTTGGAACTTTTGACTGGCACGAGGACAAGGGCAACGAGGCGGTTTTCAAAACTCTTCTGGCTGGAGTTGTTCTTCTTGTTTTTATGGCGGTTTTTGCCACGAACAGTTTTCTTACGCGATTTATCGTAAAAAAAGTTCAGTCGCCTTTGGAAATTCTTGAAGACGGCGTAAAAAATATCAGTGACGGAAATCTTTCATATAGAATAAATTATTCTGCCGACGACGAATTTCTTCCGATTTGCAGCGCGTTCAACTCGATGGCGGTGCGGCTTGCTGAGCTTTCTGAGGCTCAGAAAAAGGACGAGAAAAACAGGCGCGAGCTGATTGCCGGAATCTCGCACGATCTGCGCACTCCGCTCACTTCGATTAAGGCGTATGTTGAAGGCTTATGGGACGGCGTTGCGGACACGGACGAAAAACGCGAAAAATACATGGCGACGATTCTTTTAAAGACAAACGAGATTATCACGATGACCGAGCGGCTTTTTATGTTCTCAAAGCTCGACTTGGACGAATATCCGTTCAGCACGGAAAAACTGAATGTGGCGGCGGAAATCAAGAAGATTGTGCAGTCGTTTTCTGACGATTACGGCGAGAAACTTTCCATTAAAACAGATTTTTCTTATGGCGAGAATGATTGCGAGAACGGAAGCGAAACGAAAATCGAAAATGCGGAAATCGTTTTTGACAAGATTCAGTTCAGAAACGCTTTGGCGAACATCGTTGAAAACAGCCTGAAATATTGCGGAAAGGAAAAATGTGTTGTGAAGATTTCTTGCGGTCGGCGCGGCGGATTTGCTGAAATTTCAGTTTTGGACAACGGTCCAGGAGTTCCAGACGGCGCGCTTGAAAAACTTTTCGATGTTTTCTACCGGACAGATTCCGCGAGAAGTCCGCGAAAAAAGGGGAGCGGCTTGGGGCTTGCAATCACCGCGAAAGTCTGCCAGCATTTTGGCGGAACAATTTTTGCAGAAAACGCGACGGAAAAAGACGAGCTGCACGGACTGAAAATCACAATTCGCCTGCCGCTGGCATAAAAATGTGGACATGGAAAAAGATTTGCGGTCATTGAGCCTGTCGAAATGACCACAATGGCGCAGAACGAAAACTTTTTGAGGTGAATATGAAAAAAATCCTGATTGTTGAAGACGACGAGGCGATTGCCGAAATTGAGCGCGACTATCTTTTGATTCAGGGCTTTGCGGTGGAAATAGCTTCTGACGGAAAAGCCGGGCTTGAGCTTGCGCTGAACGGCTCTTTCAGCCTGATAATTTTGGACGTGATGCTTCCCGAAATCGACGGATTTTCGCTGTGCCGCACGCTCCGCGAAAAGCTCGACATTCCAATCATCATGGTTACCGCCCGAAAGGACGACATCGACAAAATCCGCGGGCTGGGGCTTGGCGCGGACGACTACGTTGTAAAGCCGTTTTCGCCGGGCGAGCTTGTGGCAAGAGTCCGCTCTCACATCGCCGCCTACGAAAGAATTGCAAACGGAACTTCGCGCGGAAATGCACGAGCCGCCGAATCAGAATCTGCGGAAATCATTTTTGGAAACTTGCGGCTCGTTCAAAAATCCCGGCGTGTCTTTGTCTCGGAAAAGGAAATCATTCTCGCAAAAAAAGAATTCGATATGCTCATGCTTTTCATGCAGAATCCCGACCGCGTTTTTAGCAAGGAAGAGCTTTACGAGCGGCTCTGGAGCGACGAATCCAGCGGCGACATCGCGACCGTAGCTGTGCACATAAACCGCCTGCGCGAAAAACTTTCCGCCTCCACAAACAAAATCGAAACCGTCTGGGGCGCGGGATATAGATTTTCCCGTTTATAAAAAGTTTAACTTTCGTTTATCGCCGCTTTAATTTTTCCGCATATATTCTTTCGTATGCGAGGATTGAATATCACCTTTAAAATTTGCGGAAAATATCTTTTGGCTTTGCTTTTTACGCTGTCTCTTAATTTTGACTTTTTGTTTTCCCAAACTTTTAAAATTGAAAAAGTTGACTGCGAAATTTCCGGGCAGACGCAGGAAAAGTTTTTGCGGGACGAAGTTTTGATTGACACGGAAAGAACTTTTTCTTCAAAAGAGGAGCTTGATGCATATATCGCCGACTGCAAAACGCGGCTTTTGAATCTTCGGATTTTTTCTGACGTGAGCATTGAAATTGAAAAAAATCCGTTGCCTGCGGAATCTAAAGTTGCTGCAGAAATTATTCCGATTCACCTTAAAATCCGCACGGAAGATTCAAAGCATTTTCTGCTTTTGCCTTATCCAAAGTATAGCTCGAACGACGGTGCGGTTCTGAAACTTAAAATGCGTGACGACAATTTCCGCGGCACAATAACGCGCCTTGAAGGTGAAGTTTTTGGCGGAATCTCTGATTTTTCTTCGTTTGCGTCTGAAAATTTCAACGCTGGTTTTGCGTTGAATTTCAATTATCCTGTTTTTTACAAGTCATTTGGGATTTTTGCGACTACAGATAGTTCTGTAAAGTTCACTTTTGACTCTCCAATTCCTTCTTATGACATAAACGCCGGGCTTTCGTTTGTTTTTCCGCTTGAAAAAAATAAAATGCGCCAGCTTGTTCTAGATTTTTCTCAAGGATTGGTGCGGGGCGACGAGGAGCACGCGCTTTTTGGAAACGATATTTTTTATTCAGAATATGCGAAAATCTCGCTGCCGATAAAATTGAATTTTGCGGATTCGACGCTCACACCATACACAGATTTTTTTTACTGCTGGAGCGACTGCGAACTTAATTTTGACGACACGGAACTTTCTTCTCCGCTTGCAAAAACCGGGCTTTCTTTTGAATTCGGCCGCGTTGACTGGCTCGGAAATTTCCGGCAGGGAATCAGCGCGATTTTTGACGGCGGAAGCGGATTTGACTTTAGGCGAAATGAATTTGTTCCGTATTTTTCGGCGCAGGTGAACGCGTTCAGGGCTTGGGAAAAATTCGGAATCGCCTCGCAGCTGAACTTTTTTCAGGACAAAAACGAACGTCCGATTGGAACTTTTTTGCGCGGAATCAGGGACACGCCGGAGCTTTCGTCAAAAAACCTTGCGGACAGATTTCTTTACGTTCCGACCGCTCTTTGCTTGAGCTTGGATTTTCCGTTTCATCTTTTTTCAATTCATCCAAAAGAAACTTCCCGCATAAAGGATTTTGGATTTGAAGTGCAGCTCGCGCCGTTTGTGGATTTTGCCTTGACAAAAAACAGCACGACCGGAAACTTTTTCAGCCCGAAAGACGGCTGGTATTCCGGCGGCTTTGAAGTTCTGGTTTATCCTGAAAAATGGAAAAGCATCGTTGTGCGCGCGAGTCTAGGCTTGGATTTTGGTAACCTGATTTTTTCAAAAATCCCGGGAACTTCTTACGACACAAGTTGGAGAAGCAGCCTTTCCTCCTACGAGATTTTCATCGGAATCGGTTGGCAGTATTAAGTGTAAATATAAAAAATTATTTTGGAGGACAAAATGAAGGGTTCAAATTTTTTGAATGACGGATTCCACGGGCTTTGCATGGCGTGCGCTGACAGTGTGCCTGGAGTTTCGGGAGGGACGGTTGCTTTTTTGATGGGATTTTACGAGCGTTTTGTCGGCGCAATTGATTCCCTTGTGTTCTGCGGAAAAAAGGAAAAACTGCCTGCGCTTTTGTATCTTCTGCGGCTCGGCACTGGCTGGGCGCTCGGATTCGGAGTCTGCGCGGTTTTGATTTCCAAAATGTTCAGCGAAAATATTTACGTGATGTCGTCGCTGTTTTTGGGATTTACGGCTGCGGCGATTCCTGTTGTTGCGGCGGAAGAGCTTTCCTGCGTGAAAAATTTCCGTGCCGTGCCGTTTTTTGTTCCGGGGCTTCTGCTCGTTGTGCTTGCCTCGCGCTTTAATTCGGTTGCGGCTTTCTCGTCGCTTGACCTTGCAGTTCCTAGCATCGCGACTTGGCTGATTCTTTTTGCCGCCGGATTTATCGCAATCAGCGCGATGATTCTTCCGGGCATTTCCGGCTCCACGCTTCTTCTGATTATGGGGCTTTATCTGCCGGTAATAAACGCGGTCAAGGAGCTGATTCACCTGCATTTTGCGTTCTTGCCTGCGGTCGCGTTTTTCGGTCTTGGCGTTCTTGTCGGACTTGCCGGAACTGCTCGCCTTTTAAAAAATCTTCTTGAAAAACACCGCGCCCCGATTATCTATCTTGTGCTTGGGCTTATGACCGGCTCTCTTTACGCGATTTACAAAGGGCCTGCAACTTTGTCTGAGCCTCAGCCGCCGCTTTCGCTTGATACGTTTAATTTGGTCGCGTTTGCCGTCGGCATTGCTGTGATTGTCGTGATGTATCTTGCAAAACGGAACGCGGAAGAAAAAATATCTGTGGAAAAATTGTGAGGCGAGAGTGATTTTTCTATGCGTTGCCGTAACGTTTTCTGACTGCACATGATTTTTTCAAACATTGCGGTAACGTTCTTTGACCTGACGCAATTTCTTCAAACGTTATTTTGATTTTTCTTGTCCGCAGGCACTTTCAGACAGCGTTATTTTAACGTTTGCCGACCGCACGTACTTTTATAAAACGTTAAAATAACGTTCATTGCCCGCAAATGGTTTTGATAAACGTTATTATAACGTTTGCTGTCTGCAAGTGATTTTGCAAAGCGTTACATTTTTTACCTTTCCGCCGTGTATCTTGCCCGTTCGCCGCCAATGAGCTTCGGCCGTGAGTAAGCCGCAGTAACGTAAGCCTTGCCCACGAATTTCTGCTTTGGGTGGACTGGAACCGCAACTTCCTTCAAGTGCATTCCAATCAGCGTGCTTCCGATGTCAAGTCCTGCCGCAGCCTTTATATGCTCCACGACGACCGGCTCCTTGAAAGCGTAGTAAGCCGCAGTCGCGAACGAGCCGCCTCCGTGAATCCACGGAACAACGCTCACCTCGTCAAGACCGTATTTTTCAGCGCACTCACGCTCAACCACAAGCGCGCGGTTCAGGTGCTCGCAGCACTGGCAAGCAAGAAAAATTCCTTTTTCAGTCAAAATCCTCTCCGCAGCCGTAAAAATCGCCTTTCCGATTTCCGCGCTCGAGTCCTTTCCGATTGAGCCGCCCGCAACCTCGCTCGTCGAGCAGCCGATTACAAAAAACGAGCCTTTTTTCTGCGGGTGAGAGGCGAGCAGCTCAGCGATTATCTTTTCCGTCTGGCTTGAAATCTCCGGAATATTTTCCGCCGGTGTTGTTTTATTTTCATTCTGATTTTCGTTTGTGTTCATAAGAATGATTATAGCGAAAAACTGTGGCTTTAGAAACAATCGGCTTGTTACGCGAGTTCTGTATCTTCCGCCGGATTTCTGCTACAATCTTTTTATGATTCAGATTTTTGGAACAACAAAGAATTTCGACACAAAAAAGGCGCAGATGTGGTTCAAGGAACGGCGCATTCCTTTTCAGTTTATTGACTTAAAGGAAAAAGAGATGAGCCGAGGCGAATTTGAAAGCGTTGTGGATTCAGTTGCACGAGTGGCTGGCTCACGTGCGGATGCGCTTGAGCTTCTGGTGGATAAAAAATCAAAGGACTATGCCTCGTTCGCATATCTTGATGACGCTGACAAGGAAGAAAAACTTTTTGAAAACCAGCTTCTGATGAGACTTCCTATTTGCCGGAACGGAAAAAATGCCGCCATATGCGGACTTGAGCCGAAAATCTGGGAAGGTTGGAAATAGGTTTTTTGCATGAAGAAGAATGCTTTTTGTTCAGAAAATAATTGAAAAAAAATAATCCGCCGAAGTGTGTCTTGTTTTCTCGGCGGATTTTGTTTTATTTCAGCAGATATTCAACTGTAGTTACAACGCGGATTGTCTTTTTTTCCTGAAGATCTTCGGCTGCGTTTTCTATGCTGAAAAATCCCTGTGTCGCAGTTTTTATTTTTCCGACTTTGCTTCCAGAGTCATGCGCAAACTGTTCTGCTGCTGTACGCGCGTTTTTTGTTGCCTCTGCAATCATCTGCGGCTTTATTTCATTCAGCTTTGTAAATTCAAAAGAAATCTTGCTGTTGTAGTCTTTTGAAACTGCAATTCCGCTGCTCATCAAGTCAAGGGAATCGTCCTGCGCTTTTTTTACTTCCGCAACTTTTGAAGAGCGCACAAGAACCACAGTCTGCGCAAGGTAAGTGTAAAGAATTTTGTCCTTGTCCATGTACGGATTGATTGTGTTGTCCGTTATGCTAGGCGACTGAACCGTGTAGTCGGCTTCGGAAAGTCCGTGGCTTGCAAGATATTCCTTTACGGTTTGAGTTTTTGCGAGAATGTCCTTTTGAAGCTGTGGAAGGCTGTTTGCTCCAAGTGTGAATGTGAGCGGCCAAAGCGCAAGGTCTGCATCGACTTCTTTTTCTGCAAGTCCGCGCACCGTAACAGTTCTGTCAGGTCTTGCGATTTTTGAAAGTCCCACGGAAACAATCACCGCGGAAACCACAAGCGAAACCGACACCGCCATAATAAATGCCTTTAGTTCTTTCATTCTTTCCTCCAAATGTTTTATGCTTTAAATATAATAAATTGCATCCAAAAAATCAGCATAAAATTTTTTCAGATTATATTTACTAAACAACTTTGCATTGAAAAAGTTGCGGCATTTTTTTTAACAGAATACTATGGGCGGTCCGGCAATCACCTGTGGCGCTTGCCGTCGCTATGTCCGCAACTTGCTGCGCGCGGTCCTCACTTTGTTCGGACTGCCTCCGGCATTGCTCCCAGCGCTACCGCATCCGCCTAAAAAAGTTCCTTTAGATTTTCTAGAACTTCCACATCCGCAGGAAGCCATTTTACGCTTTTAAGCTTTTCCTCGGAAAGCCATGCCGCGTTCTCGTGCTCAAGCAGAGTAAGCTTCCCGGAAACAATTGAGCACAAAAAACATTCCATTGTCAGATGAAAAGCAGGGTAGTCGTATTCAACCGTGCAAATCTTGCGTTCCGCCCGGATTTCCGTCGCAAGCTCCTCGCGTATTTCCCGCACAACCGCCTGTTCCGCGCTTTCTCCATCTTCAATCTTTCCGCCCGGAAACTCCCACCAGTCCTTCCATTCACCGTAGCCACGCTGCGTCGCAAAAACCATTTTTTCGCCGCCAGCCGCAGTACGGAAAATTACCGCCGCCGAAACATGGATTTTCTTGAGCGGTGTGGTTTGGATTTTACAATCGTTTTTTGTTATATTTGCGTTGTTCATTTTTTCAGTCCTTTTTTTGTAAAGTCAATTATCGCTGTTTTTTCCCATTTTGTCAGTGCGTGTTATAAAGTCGTTGAAAAGCTCGTCAGGAACACGGCTATGAAGCGCGAATTTCATTGTGATTGGCTTGTTGCCTTCCGCGCTGCCCGGAAAAGTTGAAACCTGACCAAGATAAATGAACGGCTGGGTTATGTTTTCTACTTTTTCAAATTTGCGTACAAAAAGATGAAGTCGGATTTTTCTTTCGATGTTGCGGATAAGATTCTGCCCGACTTCAGAATTTTGCGTTGTGCTGTTTGGCGACTGCCACTGAAAATGTTCCGGCGTTATGAATTTGTCCGCGTAGTTGATTGAATCTTTTATGTCCGCATCCTTGTGCAGGTTCACAAATAGAAAATAATCCGGCTTTGCGGAAGTTATAAGTCCTTGTCCGCGGAATGAGGAATGAATCTTTGTGTAGTTGCATAAAAGCGCCGCGTCGCGCATCGTGTATTTTTGATAGAGTTTTAGAAAAGGCAAAGTTCCGCTTTCAGAATAATCGTCCAAACCGAATTCGTTCTGATAACGCAAAAGATTGTATTGAATCAAATCTTCAAGCCAGAGTTTTTTCTGTGCAGAAAATTCCGAGTTTTCAAGTGAGTTGACTGTATTTTGGTTGAACGAAACTGAATCACCGTCAAAATCAAAAATCGCCTTTTCGTAGCGTGTTTTTTCGCTTGAATCAAAATAAGCTCCGCTTAACGTCCGGCATGCGTGAGCGATAGAAGTTTTATTCACAAAAGAAAGATATTTTTTTGCCTTTTCAGAAATTTCATCAACAGAAGCTGAATATTTTTCGGAATTAAAGACTGTTTCCGCAATAATCCATTCTTCAGCGCGTTTCGCAGGCGAGTAAAAACTTAGAAGCCGCATAATCTGGCTGAAAGATTCATCTTCGTTAATCAGAGAAAATTCAGGATGCGATTCTTTTTCAATGTATGCGGCAAAATCGAAATACGTCTTGTAGTTCGGGCTGAAAACCGTAAACCGCACAGGATCAATGCTTCCGTCATGCTTTAAGTAATCAACAAGAAACGGGACTTTTCCGCCGCATACATGCTTAAACGAAAAATATGATTCTTTCATATATTTAAGCGACATGAATTTTTCATTTTCAAGCTGGCGCAGAATCTGTTCCTTTGTGATTTTGTCCATGTGAATGTAAGTTCCGTTCGGCAAGTCCGCAAAATCATTTGCAACTTCAAGCTTCAATGAATCGCGGTCGTAATCCTGCTTTCCGTTCAGGGCAATCGCCATCAAGAAAGACTTTTTGTAGTTTCCGATAAAGTCCAGAACTGTTACGAATTCTTTGCCGCCCAGTTTGCGCAAGCCTCGTCCAAGCTGCTGAATAAAAATTATTGAAGAGTCAGTAGGACGCAGCAGCAAGACTGTGTTTACTGATGGAATATCAATTCCTTCGTTAAAAATATCGACTGAAAAAATGTATTGAAGCGGAGAATTGTCATCTTCCAAAAGACGTGCATATTTTTCGCGGATTTCAACACTGTCTTCTCCTGAAAGGACTATGGCAATTTGCCCGTTGTTTTTTGAAAGTCTCTTGTTGAATTCCTGCGCCATATACTTTGCGTGTTCTACAGTTGCGCAGAATCCCAGAACCTTAGCTTTTTCGCCGTCGTGTCCGTAAAAATTCATTTTTTCGATTATGTAGTCAACGCGGCGGTTCACCATGAGCATATCTGCAATTTCTTCTATATATTTGCTTGTGCCTGGTTCAGCCTTGATTTTTGAATAGTCGATTCCTTCTGCGTCGGTAATTCCAAAATAATGGAAAGGGCAGACCAAATCGTGCGAAAGTGCGTCCCGCAGGCGGATTTCAACTGCGACATTGTTGTCAAAAATTGAATAAATGTCGCCATTGTCGCTTCGCTCCGGAGTTGCGGTAAGTCCAAGCAGAAATTTAGGCGTAAAATGCGCAAGAATATTTTTGTAGCTTTCGCTTGAAGCGTGATGGGCCTCGTCCAAAACAATATAGTCAAAGGCATCTTTTGCAAATTCTTTGTAATGGCGGCTTAAAGTGTCGCGTGTCGCAAAAAGATACTTGCAGTTTTTGTCTTTCTGATTTCCTGTAAAAAATCCTGATGAATAATTTTCTTCTGTTGCAGAGCAGATTGTGTCAAAAGATTCCTTCGACTTTTTTAGAATGTCCTCACGGTGGACAATAAAAAGCAGATGCTCAGGCTTTACCTGCAGCGCGTCAAAAACTGACATATATGTTTTTCCGCTTCCGGTTGCTGCGATTGCAAGAGCCTTTTTTGCGCCGGTTTTTCTGAGCCGGTCAAGTTTTACAATCGCTTCGGCTTGCATCTCATTCGGCTGGATTATGGACGGAGATTTTTCGTCTGTAAAACTGCTGTATGAAAATAAAAGTTTTTGTTCCTGTTTTTGCTGGCGTTTTACTTTTGAAAGATAGTCGCGGTAAGAAATCAAAAAATCATCGGAATATTCTTTTGCCCACGGACTTTTCCAGAGCGTTTCAAATTCGTCAAGAACGGATTTTGTAAAAATTCCAGGTTCCTGCTGTTCGCTACATTTTTCATTTTGAAGGACGTTCCATTCAACATTCGTTTTTAGCGCCCGGCCTGTTATGTTTGAAGAGCCGATTATGACAGTCCACTTTTCTGATTCAGGACTGTTCTTGTGGAAGAGATAGCCTTTTGCATGGAAGCCGTCGTTTTGCGTTGGTGGAACATAAATCTTAAGATGAATATTTTTGAATTTGGAAAGCCGCTCAAGAACCTGCGGGCTTGTCATTTCCTTGTAAGTTGTTGTAAGAATCTCGCCGTGAATATTGCGCGTTTCAAGAGCCTTTAACGTTTCAAGCAGAACCTGCAATCCTCCGTAAGTGATGAATGCCACACTGATTTTGAACTGAGAACAATCATTCAGGTTTTCAACAAGCTCATTGTAAAAACTGCGGACAGGTCCGTTTGTTATAAGGAAAGATTCTTCCATAATATCGCCGAAACCTTTATTTTGTGCTGAAAAAGTGCTCCAAAAAACGGACGTTTTACATATCACTTTTCCCCATTTGCGGTGTCCATAACGGATGATTTTTTTTGACAAGTCAGAATAGTTTTTATATAAAAAACTTGACAAACAGAATAAAAAATGTAAATTTTAAGTATAGATAACTTATATTGACTTATTTTGAGGTGATTTTATGATGAATGTAAGCGTAAGGATGGATAACACAACAAAGAAGGAGTTTGAAAAATTCTGCAAGGATGTCGGGCTTTCAATTTCCGGAGCGTTCAATCTGTTCGCAAAAAAAGTAATCCGAGAGCATCGCATTCCGTTTGAAATTTCTTCCGAAGACCCGTTTTACAGCGAGGAGAACCAGAAACGGCTTGAACTTTCAATTCAGCACGCAAAAGAAGGAAAACTTACAGAACACGAACTTATTGAGGTTTAAAATATGAAAAAAGCATGGACAGACGAGGCTTGGGAAGACTATTTGACGCTCCAAAACGACAAAAAACTTCTCAAGAAAGCAAACGCACTTCTAAAAGACATTGAACGTGGCGGATATGACGGAATCGGAAAGCCCGAACCGTTAAAAGGAAATCTTTCAGGCTATTACAGCCGCCGCATTGACGACTACAACAGAATTGTCTATAAAATAGAAAACAACATCATCGAAATTGTTCAGTGCGGAACACATTATCACGACTGAAGTTCATTTGTTTTTACAAATATCAGAAATTTCCCCTAGAAAAGTGTGGAAACTCTCTTATTTTCCCCTAGAAAAATGTAAAATTACCTTAACTTTTCCCCCAGAAAAGTGTAATATCATTTTATGAAGCGTTTGCTGTATAAAGACTTGCTGAAATGGAAAAATTCAGGCAGCCGTAAGCCTCTTATTCTTGAAGGCGCACGTCAGGTCGGAAAAACTTGGCTCCTAAAGGAATTCGCAAAAAACGAGTATGAAAATTTTCTATATATAAACTGTGAGACAGAAATATCCGTAAAAAATGTGTTTTCAGATTATGACACGCAAAGAATCATTCGTTCACTTTCTGCACTCAGCGGGCAGAACATCTTGCCAAAAAAAACACTTATCATCCTTGATGAAATTCAGATTCTTCCGGTGGCGATTACCAGCCTTAAATATTTTTGTGAAAATGCAAATGAATATCACGTTGCGGTAGCAGGTTCACTTCTCGGTGTAAAAATGCACGAAGGCACCGGGTTTCCGGTCGGAAAAGTTGACCATCTGACTCTTCATCCTCTTTCATTCAAGGAGTTTCTTCTTGCAATGAACAAAGATATTCTTGTTCAGTATCTTGACGAGCATAAATGGAATGAATATTCTGCCCTAAAAACTGAATTGACTGAACTTTTGCGGCAATATTATTTTACAGGAGGGATGCCGCTGGTGGTTCAAAAATACGTTGAAAATCAGGATTTGATAGAGGTCCGGCGGATTCAGAAAGATATTCTGCAAGACTATGAAGAAGATTTTTCAAAGCATATTCCAAATACGGAGCTGCCTAAAGTCACAGCAGTCTGGAATTCAATTCCAAGCCAGCTTGCAAAGGAAAACAAGAAATTCATCTGGGGCGCATTAAAAAAGGGGGCGCGTGCAAAAGAATTTGAGAATGCGGTTCAGTGGCTGATTGATGCAGGGCTTGTCCACAAAGTTCCGCGTTTGAAAAAAATCGAGTTGCCGGTCAAGTTCTATGAGAATTTTTCGGCCTTCAAGTTATTTTTTAATGATGTAGGCTTGCTCGGCGCCCTTTCTGATGTTCCTGCAAAAGAAATCCTTGTCAGCACAAAACTGATGACCGAATATAAAGGCGCTTTTACAGAACAGTATGTGGCACAGCAGTATTTTTCCGCATTGAGCTCAACATATATTTTGCCTCTTTATTATTATTCTAATGAAAATTCCACATTGGAAATTGATTTTGTATTTCAAAAAGAAAATGCTTTTCCGATTGAAGTAAAGGCTGAAGAAAATCTAAGGGCAAAATCGCTCAGCACAATTCTAAAGGCAAACACTGAAATAACCGGAATCCGTTTTTCCATGTCAGACTACCGCGAACAGGAACGGATGGTGAATGTGCCGCTTTATCTTGCCTTCTGGTATTTTGAATGGGTTTAAGGGGACTTGAGAAAGACGTTTTTCCAAGTTTGAAAAATACAGAATTATCTACTATAATTTTATATTCAAAGATTATTATGGAAAAATCAGATATAGAAAACACTTCTGCCTCAAAAAACGAACGCTTCAAATACCACTGCCGTTGAAATTTTTCCTAAAAAAATATTTTTCTCCACAATTTTCCAAATTTTAAGTATACTCAAATAATGACGTACGGATACATTCGCGTAAGCACGGACAGGCAGACTGTAGAAAACCAGCGGTTCGAGATTCAGGAATTTGCAAAACGGAACTCAATTTCTGTAGAAACTTGGATTGAAGAAACAGCGAGCGGAACGATTACGCCGGAACACCGCGAGCTTGGAAAACTTCTTGAAAAAATCCAAAAAGGCGATCTCATAATCTGCTCCGAACTTTCGCGGCTCGGAAGAAGCCTTTTTATGATAATGTCGATTTTGAACAAACTTATGGAAAAAGGCGCGCGCGTCTGGACAATCAAAGACGGCTACAGGCTTGGCGACGACATCCAGTCAAAAGTTCTGGCCTTCGCATTCGGGCTTTCCGCAGAAATCGAACGAAATCTTATCAGCCAGCGCACAAAAGAAGCCCTTGAACGGAAAAAAGCGGAAGGACAAAAACTCGGACGTCCGCTCGGAACAGAAAACGCCTCCTCAAAACTCGACGGCGCGGAACTCGGCACAACAATAATGCTTCTTCAAGGCATCTCCATAAACCGTATTGCAAATCTTTACGGCGTCCACCGAAAAACCGTCCAAAAATTCATTTCAAAAAGACGCTTGGATTCATCAGAAAATATAACAAGAACACTTCAGCTCCTTGGCTAAATTTTTTCCGGGCGGCTTTTTTCCTCGCTTCACTCCGTTCCGCTCCGAAAAAATCAGGCTTTCCACACTTCGCTAACGGATTTGTTTTTATGCGAGTTTTTGTAAGAAAACTCGTAAGCAAACCGTAGGTTTGCGAGTGTTATCCTTGCCGCATCTGAACCGGGTTTCATGATATTGCTTCACGATTTTGACGCAAGGGCATTTTCTTGTTATAATTCAGTTTTGAGAAAAATATGAATACAATGCAAACATCACAAAAAAACGAAGAAAATATCAGCACAAAAAACGTCCGTTTAAAGGATACAAAGGGGAAGGTCTTCCCCTCGCTTCAGCCTGCCGGGCAGTCTTTTGCTTCCCCTTCGCCTAGGGGCAACGCCCCTAAAACCCCACGAAAATCTACGGCAAATTATGCAGTTTTAGATGAATTTACAGACGGAAAAATTTTTGATGAAAATTATGCACTTGCAAGTCATTATATTCAGCTTCAAGATTCTATTGCTGGCGAAAAATATCGTAAGATTCTTGAGCAAAACGGACTTGATGTTTCAAAGTTTCCAGAAACAGATGATTTCAATGCAAAACTTGATGTTCCGTTTGGTACACCAAAAAATCCATCGTTTACTTTTATTGATTTGTTTGCCGGCATAGGCGGATTCCGGCTTGCGATGCAGTCCTGTGGCGGGCAGTGCGTTTTTTCTTCCGAGTGGGACGATGCCGCAAAGCAGACTTATTTTGAAAATTACGGAGAAGTTCCGTTCGGCGATATTACAAAGCCGGAAACTAAAGATTTTATTCCTGAAAAATTTGATGTGCTGTGCGCTGGCTTTCCGTGCCAGGCTTTTTCGATTGCTGGTTATCAGAAAGGATTTGCCGATGTCCGCGGAACGCTGTTTTTTGATGTCGCGGATATTTTGGAAAAGCATCGCCCAAAAGCATTTTATCTTGAAAATGTAAAAAACTTGAAATCGCATGACGAAGGGCGGACTTTTGCAAAGATTATGGATGTTCTGCAAAATCGGCTTGGATACATTGTTGGCTCAAAGATCATGAATCCGTGTGAATATGCGAATGTTCCTCAGAACCGGGAACGAATTTTTATAGTCGGCTTTGATCCGAATCAAGTTGAGATTCCGCAAGAAAAATTTCACAATGGACAGTTTGATTTTCCTTTTCCAGAAAAAATTGAGCTTACAAAAGACATTCATGATGTGATTGATGATTCTGTTGAATCAGAAAATTTTTTCTACAAAGAAAATCATATCTATTACGACAGGATGAAAGACGTGATAGTAAATCCGGACACAGTTTATCAGTGGAGAAGAGTTTATATCCGCGAGAATAAAAGCGGAGTATGCCCGACTTTGACAGCGAATATGGGCGAGGGTGGACACAATGTTCCGATTGTCCGCACTTCAAAAGGAATAAGAAAGTTGACGCCAGAAGAATGTTTAGGTTTTCAAGGCTTTCCTGTCAATATTAAAAATTCTTTTAGATTTCCGAAGACAATTGCACAAAGCAAAAAATACAAGCAGTCAGGAAACAGCGTAACAGAACCGCTGATAGAACGCGTAGCAAGAAACGTAATTCAATTTGTGCGGGAGAATGAGAGATGAGTTTTGTGGATGAATGGAAACAAAACAAGGAATATTTTTCTTTGCTCGAACTCATGGCGCGCCTTTCAAATCTTTTTAGCGACAGCTCAATTCCATTCTTGCATTACAGAGTTACAGAAAATCTTTTCTGTAAATATTATAAAGCGGAAAATCTTTCGCGTTCAGATACAGCTTATGATGCAAAAACTGGCTCGTTTGGAGTTGGAATAAAAACATTTACTTTGACAAATAATGCAAGCACTGAAAAAGTCGCGGAATTCAATTCAATAAGTTCAGAATTGAAAAAATATAAAGGCTATGATTTAGCCTATCAGCTTGCAGTCGCACGCAATGAAAGAATGATGTTGGGCCAGCGGCTTTATGGCATTTCAGATGGTTGCTATCACATTATAGGACGGGTTGAGAATGGTCTTACGGTTTTTAACTCTTCCTATTCTCTTTTGAATACAGAAAAAATTCATGTGATAAAAGATACAGAAAAATCGCTTCAATTTGATGACGGAAAAGAGTTCTATAATTTTAATTATTCAAAAAGCACCTTGTTCAAGCATTTTGAAGTTCCTGAAGATTCTAAAGAAAAACAAGAAATTTCAGTTTCTATTATTCAAGATCCTTATGAGCTTCTGCGGAAACTTATTGACACAGAGGATTACGAAGGCAAATACACAGATATTTACAATATTCATAAAGTAATCCACGAGCAAGTCGCAAGCTCCAAAAAGCAATTAAGTTTTGGAATTGACTATGTATATCTGCCACTTTATTCAGAAAGGCTAAAAGAAGTTCCCTTAAAATCTGGCCTGAACCAATGGAACGCAGGTGGCAGGGCTAGGGATGCAAATGAGGTTTATATTCCGATTCCTCTTTCTATTCACCATGATTTTCCAGCTTTTTTCCCTCCGCGTGATACTTCATTTACGCTTCATCTTCCAAACGGTTCTTCAATGTCTGCAAAAATCTGCCAGGACGGCGGAAAAGCCTTGATGTCAAATCCGAATAAAGAATTAGGAAAATGGCTTTTGCGTGATGTTCTTCACCTGAAAGAAGGCGAGCTTTTGACAATGGAAAAGCTCAATCGCTTTGGTTTTGACAGCGTGATTATTACAAAAATCGATTCAGAAAATTTCAAAATAGATGTCCGGAGACGAAATGAAAATGAATGATTTTGAAAGACAGCAAGAAGAAAATTTAATTCAAGAAATAGTTGCATGGAAATTAAGACGCCCTGAAGAATCTTGGGAATCTATTGACAAAAGCTTACTCATTGTTTTGGATAACGCTAGAGAATTTAAGGAAAATTATCCTGAAGATTTTATAAACTTAAAAGAAAAATGGATTTCAGAGGCAAGAAGAATAATTGAATTAAAAACTGATTTTCATGGAATTTCAGCAAAACACGAACGCTGGTTCTCTTTTGATGAACTGTATGACTCGAAATACTGGAGCCATTTTGAGCAGCAGATGAAATCTGAAAATTGGGATAAAAATCGTCTTGAAATAAATAAGCAACAGTCAATTGAAATCATAAACCAGCTTTCAAATCCGCGGAGGTTCGATACTTCAAAAGAAGATGCAACAAGAAAAGGATTGGTTTATGGACACGTTCAGTCCGGAAAGACTGCCCAGATGTCTTCGATTATTTCAATGTACGCATCTTGCGGATGCAGGTTTTTCATTGTTTTTTCTGGAATAACAAATTCTCTAAGGAATCAGACTCAAAGCCGTTTTAGAAAAGATTTAGGAATTGATAAAATGGGTGGCTGGGAGTTGCTTAAGGAAAAATTAGGAAAAGACGATGTCTGCATAGAAGGAAAAATAAACGGCAGCAATCCAGTTCTTGGTGTATTCAAAAAAAATCCTCATGTTCTCTGCCGCCTAAAAGAGTATTTACAGAATATAAATAGCGATACATTTTGGAAAAATAAAACAGTTCTTGTCATTGATGACGAATGTGACAATGCTTCCATGAATGTTGCAAAGCAGTTTGATAATGATGGTTTTGCAACAGGAAAAAGAAGCTCTATCAATTCGTTGATTACAGACGTATTAAATATTTTTGATAAGTATTGCTATGTAGGATTTACGGCAACTCCATTTGCAAATGTCCTTAATGAAAAGCCTGGAAAAGACAGCCTGTATCCAGAAGACTTTATTTATCCTTTGACTATAAGCTCTAAATATTATAGCGCGCGAAAATTATTTGGCTCGTCAAATGATAATCCTGATAATCCCGAGCCATTGCTTGATGTTGTGAATTTTGTAGAAACAGAAGAGATAAATCCAAAGTCCAATGACTATGCAGATGTTCCTGAATCATTAAAGAATGCAATATTTTACTTTATTTTAGCCACAGCATGCAAATACTATCGTGGTTTCAGCAACAAGCACTCTTCAATGCTTATCCATGTGGATTTAAAAATTTCCACGCATGCTGTCGTAAACAAATCTGTTGAGCTTTTTATAGAGAATATAAAACAAAATCCATCTGACTTTTTTAGTTATATGGAGAAAGTTTGGAATTCTGAAAAAGACAGAGTTTCATTTGAAACTGTAAAACAGCTTTTTAATTATTCAGAAGAAGATAAAGAAAAATACAAGATTCCTGATTTTAACCGGCTGAAAGACTTTATTTTAGAGGTCGCAGATAAAATCGAAACCGTAGTTGACAATAGTTCTGTACCTTTGGAAGAGAGGCTTCATTATCCTGATGATGAAAGCAAGGTTTATATTGTAATTGGTGGAAATACTCTTTCTCGTGGTCTTACCCTTGAAGGACTTATTGTAAGCTATTTTTACAGAACATCAAAATTATATGACACATTGCTGCAAATGGGGCGCTGGTTTGGATATAGAATTGGCTATGAAGATTTGCCAAGAATCTGGACAACAGAACAAATAGCAAAAAATTTTTCTTTGCTTGCAGATGTGGAAGACGAATTACAGGAACAGTTCACAGATTATGGCAACGGTCTTACTCCTGCTGAGATAGCTCCCAGAATACGAGTTCTTCCTCTTCTTCAAATCACAAGAAAATTAGCAATGCAGAATGCAAAAATTACTGGCATAAATTATGCAGGACAAAGACCATCGACTTTATTCTTTGAGCGCACAAATAAAGAATGGCTTTTGCATAATCAGATTGCCACAAGAGAATTTCTTGATGGAATAGCTCAAACTCCAACAGAAAAAAATGGGGGTGTTATTTATTCGAATATTCCAATTTCTAAAATCCGGCAGTTTATTGAAAAATATAAAATTTGTGAGTCCAACAATGCTTGCCGAAAAAATTTAATTTTGAAATATTTCGAAAAAATCAATTCCAAAAACTTTTTGCAAAACTGGAATGTCGCAATAATTCAAAACAAAAAAGGCCGGGAATACCAGATTTGTTCAAAGCTAAAAGTTCATCTTGTTAACCGCAGCCGTCTGGATCCGAAAAGCAAGAATGATTCAATAGCAAACATAAAAGTTTTGGGTCAACCGCAGAATATGCTTGTTGATACAGATATTCCTGATTCTGAAAAAGATGAATTCAGGCCTTTAAAAATGTTTCTTCAGCGCCATAAATATTTTGAAGAAAAAGGAATCGCTGAGCCTGGGCTTTTGCTTATATACCCGATTGATAAAGACAGTAAGCCAAAATCAAATCAGACAGGCAGACTGCCATTGGATGCGGCAGAAGACGTTATCGGAATAACGCTTGTTTTTCCAAAAGACAAGAATATTGAATTAAATTCATATATGACAATTTCGTTAGATGGAGTGGAGCATGATTGATTTTAAGTTTGATGAAGTTCCGTTCAGACGAGGAATGGGAACTATAAACGCAAGCGGAGCATCCAAGACTTTAAACGGTTCTTCTTTGACTGATACAGAAATCTTATTAAGAGAAGCAGTTCAAAATTCTTTTGATAGCCGATTAAAAGAAAGAAAATTTGATGAAAAAACAGGAACGCCAGTATCTAAATATTTGCCCCTGAATTTTTCAATTCGGGCTTTCAGTTTCTCTTCAGACCAAATGGTTTTCATACAAAAGCTGTTTAATTCAGAAAATTCAGATTCGTACTATGCCAAAAATGTACAGAAATATATAAAAACATCTTCTCTAAATATTGAGATAAGCGATATTAATACTACTGGTCTAATAGGTTTTCCTGGAATTACAGAGAAAAAGGAAAATCAGAATTTTGCAAATTTTGTCTATTTTACAGGAAATGACAAATCGCTTGATTCAAATGACGGAGGCTCGTACGGGTTTGGAAAAGCGGCGTTCTTTTTATATTCTCAAGCCAGAACAATAATAATTTATACAAGAATAAAATCAGAAAGCACCTCGAATTATCAATCCCGGCTTATTGCTGTTTCGATGGATGAAAGAATAGATAATAGATGCTGGTGGGGAGAAAAAAAACAAAGTGATAATGAAAGCGGAGTTTATGCGTCTCCAATTTTAGGAAAACTTGCAGATGAGATTGCTGAAGCAATCGGCATGAATGTCTTTAACGAAATGCAGACAGGAACAAAAATTCTTATTTTAAATTCCCGTCCTCGGCTTTTTCCTCAATACGAAAATGGTAACGAAAAAACAATCGATGATATATTCAGATACGACATTCCTCAGTATTTAGTTCATTGGTACTGGAACAAAATAATTGCGAAAAAAGTTATTTTTGATATTGCCTATAAAAATGAAAAGATAGAGCTTGATAATCCATATGAAGTATATCCTTACAAATATTTTATAAATGCCTATAAAAGACTTAACGCAATAAAAAAGAAAGAGATAAAAGCTGATGGAAAAAGAGGAATTGAAATTTCTCAGGAACGGCCTAGCGTAAAGCTTGGAATTGCATGCATTGAAAAGACTGCGCCAAAAAAATCTAAATATGAAGAATTGATACCAGTTTTAAAGACTTCACAGCCACTTGTTGCTTTCATGAGAGGAATTGGAAATATTGTTTATTATGGAAAGTATACCGTCGGACCAGAGAACCTTAATGAAACGTGTTTTGGAGTTTTTGCCTGTGACACGAAGTCTTTTTCTAATGGAGAAACCGAAGGCGAAATAGATCGGTATTTTCGTGGAATAGAAAACCAAACACATACTCGTTGGGAACATAAAAATGATATGTTTCCTCACAATTATTTGAAAACTGTTGAAAATAAAATTGACCTTCTTGTAAGGTCGAATTGTCTTTTTGAAGAAATTGATGATTCTGCGGCAAATATTTCAGTTATGATTCAACGCACTTTAGGAGCAAAACTTCTTCCATATAAATTGCCCGTTGGCGGAGCAAAGAAAACTTTGAAGCCTGCTGTTCAAATAGAAGCAAAGGCATCAAATAAAAAATCATCAATTGCTAAAACTGGAAATTCGTATATTGAAATCGATTCAAAAACAAACGAAAAATATATTTATGTTCAATACAAGATAAATGTTTTAAAGGATAAGGCTGTCAAGATAAGTAATATAGTTCCCAAAATAGAAACTTTAGATGCTGGAGACTATTTTGAGGATAATGGAAGTTACCTAAAGTTTTCCGGAACATATAAAAAAGATAAAGATGGCACGATTTCTATGACAGATGCAAGGTTTCCAAAGATATTTAAATTTCCAGAAATTTGTTATTTTAAGATAAGATGCCAGAAAGACTGTTCGTTTGATTTAAAAATTGACTGGGAGGAAGTTGATGCACAATAAAATATATACTTATAAAACTGTTTCTCTGGAATCTGGAATAATTCAGGCTGAATGGCAGGTTTACGGGCGTCCAATACCTGCGTCACACGAAATAAAATCCTGGAAAAAAAACGCGGATTTACAAATAAACTGTAATCTATATGTTTCAGCAAAAGAGCTTGATTCTTTTATTTCTAAAAATGCAGAAGCTTCATTTTATATTTTATGGAACTCTTTATCGGGAAGAAACGGAACTTCACTGCAAGGCTGCGCATTTGTTCAAAAGTATGAAAATAAAAGAAACGAAAACGTAAAAGAATATAATTTTTCTTGCATTGTTCCAGGAACTAAAATTGCGGGCGACACAGAAATTTCTTTGGTTCTGGCAATTTCTTCTGAAGATAAATTAGAGAAAAAGTCAGAATTTGCAACAGAAAAAGGATCGGTTATATTCAGAACTTCTGTGCTCTTGTATCTTGAAGGCGGTCAAGCTCTTTTTCCTGTAAAAGCAGTTTCTTTTAAGGAGCGTTCTGGAATTGCAAGAAATGCCTTGTATTATCTCCGCAAAAAATATATTGATTTGGACAGCAATTTTAATGCGGCATACACTTTATTTTTTAATATAGAACATCCGCTTTTCAAAAAGATAAATTCAGATTTAGAGAATGATGTTGCCGCAAATTATCTGTTGAAAATGATTATGTTTGATGTGTATAGAACTATTGTTTTTGATGCTCTTGATAAGGAACACGGACTTGATGAGCTTTCAGAGTCATTTGAGGAAAATGCTTTTACTTTACGCGCTGTTTATTCAAAAATTCTGAATGAAGTAAAAGAAAGGTACTTTCCAGAAAAGAATTTGGCTTCCTTAAAAGAAATGGTAAATCAAGGCGAAGAGCAAAGAAATTCTCTGTATACGGCAATTCAGGAATATGTTTTTGGAGATGAATAAGATGAATGACGAAGATATAATCAGAGTTTATCCTGTAATTGATGACGAGCCGGAAAAAATATATGAAAAATTAGAAAGCAGAGTATTTGTTTTTGAAGAATTAAGTGAAAACAAGCTTGTTCCTCCAGGAGTTGGAGATATGGTTTTGTATGAGGAACTTGATTTATTGCGGCAGAATGTAATTGCTCTTGCTAGAAAATACGGTTTTGGTGATATTAATCATAATGTTGGCAACTCTTTAAAACTGAAATTTGATAAAGAGCTTGGAAGCTTAATTTATGAAAAAATGAAAATTACACCTTCTGTTGCTGCAACACTTCCTATGTGGCAGTTTTTAAATTTGCAATTATTGCCTGATGTCGTGTTTTGGCGTTGGGGAAATTCAAAAGAACATTTTTACTCAGAAAGAAGAAATTATCTTGGGACACAATGGTGGAGATATTATCTTTTTTCTGATTCAGAAGAATCTTTAAAAATCTATTCAAAACTGAATGATGCTGAAATTGCAGAATTGTATGAACGTTCTGGAAGCAGAGGATTGCCAGAGCATATTTTTGAAATTTCAAAATGGTTTGCGCAGCTTTCCAGAAATATTCTTATAAAAAATGAAAGAGAAATGTTTCGCTCTGTAATAAAAAGATATAATGCAGAACTTGGATTCAGAAATTATTTTTCACTTGATGAAAATGCCAAGTTTTCAATCTTTAAGAATTGCTTTGATGATACTGCTGGTTTAAAGTAGGGCTTATTATTTTTTATGACCGATTTCCATCTCCCATTCTGTCTGTACATATTTCCCAGGTTGGCTGTATAAGAGCCCCAGCCAGATTGTGCTTACGCCCCAATCATACTGTATAGCCGCCCCGGTTTGTCTGTGCCGCTTATACAGTTTGACTGGGCTTGCTATACAGTCAGTCTGTAGCTGCTGTACAGTTTGTCTGTAGTTAAAAAGGTTTCTTTTTTTAATAATATTTACAAATTTGTGAAAAATATTTTATAAATTGCTTGATTTATTTATAAAACTGATATATATTTTACTTAGATGCTAAACGAGAAAGAATCCAAAAGGTTCATTAAAGCCTTAGAACGAGAGGTACATTTATGGGAGTAACGGCATTTGGAAAAATTTTGAGAAAAAGAAGAATTGATTCTTCGGAAATTCTTGGAGATATGGCAAAGCGGCTAGATGTAAGCGCGGCTTACCTTTCTTCAATTGAAAACGGTCTGCGTGAAATTCCGGACTCTTTTGTTGAAAAGATTTCAAAGGAATACGGTCTTTCAGAGGCAGAAAAACAGGAGCTTGAAGAAGCGCAGGCGCAGTCAAAGGGCAGTGTGAATGTTCCCCTTGGCGAGCAGAAGGATTCAAGCGAATATCTTGAGACAGCTGTAATGTTTGCCAAGGATTTTTCAAAGCTTACAGAAGCGCAGGTCAAGCTGATGAAAGAGCTGCTTGAAAAGTTTCAGGCGGAATCTTCGGGAGAGAAAAATGGAAGTGGTGCAGTATGAGACACAATTAAAAGACGTAAAATATTCAGAAACTTTAGTTCTTTCTGAAAACGAGATTAAAATAGCTTCTTTCTGGAGCCACCTGCTTTGCACGGCCGCCACGAACAGGAAGTTTGACCCGCTCTTTGTAATGGAAAACATAATTCCCCGTTTTGACAGGACTTTCAACTATCTTATTGAGCCGCAGGATTTGTGGAATCATGGAAAAGACGTTGCGGCTTTTTACAATGCGGCTCAGAACGTGATTGTCATAAGAAGCGATGTCTACGAAGGTGCGCAGAATGGAAGCTATATCGACGTGATTACGGTTGCGCATGAGGTAGTGCACTGTATCCAGTCGATTATCTTGAGATTCATTAGAATTTTTGAGTGCGCGGAATTCAAAAAGGAGCTTTCAAAAATCAAGGCTGAGCAGATTCAGGAGCATGAGTTTCAGACTGATTCGATAATGCGGCTTTTGTTCTCTCCGGAAGAAATCACAAAGGGCAGAACACAGGAGGAGGTTCTGGACGAGTATGTGCTAAAGCCAGTTCTTTCGCTTCTTTTCATTCTGATAAAGAATGTAGGAAAACAGTTCCTGAATTTGCTAAAGGAAGAAAATGCAAAAAGTCCTGCCTTAAATAAGAACTTCCTGGAGGCGGTCTAAAATGAAAAAGAAATATTGTTTTTTAAGGAGGAAGCGGATGCACAATGGAATTGCCGGTGCTCTTGCAAAAAAAAACTTGAACCTACGCCAATAGATTCAAGCTTTGCAATATTAAGTCAGGATATGCCTAACTAAAAAATAACTTTGTATATCCTACTTTTTATTCTGTCTTTTTGCAAGAGCCAGAACAGCGTGCCGGTAAAATTAGATTGTTAAAATTGCCGGCTAAAACATTGCCGCATGGCAAAAAAATCAAAAGGCTCTTCACGCCATAAGTTGAAGAAGGATATATAAATGGAAAATATTTCTACATTAGAAAACAGCTCATCCTTGGTGAGCATAACATTAAAAGAAAACAAATTGAAAAAAGACGGAACTTATTACGCTACTGTAACGCGCAATAAGGCAAGCTTCAGAAACATTCTTTCAGAGATTGCGGAAGAAAACAAAGGGATTGACCCGTTTATTCTGCAGTACTGCGCAATTCTTCTGCAGAAGAAAATCTTAAAATTTCTTGAACAGGGGAAAGCCGTGAACATTCTTGACCTTGGAACTATGTACATTGCAATGGAAGTTTCTGCAAAGTCAAAAACTGAAGTTTCGCAAAACGGAAAGTTCAAGGTAAGGTTTTCTCCTACAAAACTTACAAGCTCTTCTTTGCAGAATCTTAGCATTGATAAAATCGTCTACAACGACAAGTCTCCTGAAATTGATTCTGTGGCAGACATCAGCACTGAAGAAGAGAATGTTCTTTCGTTAGGTGCACCGGCAAAAATAACCGGCGCAAACCTTAAGCTTGGTAGCGAAGAAAGCGGAATCTATTTTGCGGCTATTAGCTCAGATGAAAAATTGGAAGATTCTTCCACTTGGACAAGAATTGACGATTCAAAAGTATTCCGCAACAAGCCTGCAGAACTGAATTTCTTTGTGCCGCAAACTTTGGATTCTTCTAAAGAATACAAAGTTGTAATAAAAACAAACTACATTTCCGCAAGCGTTACCCGCAAGGAATTTTTGGAGTCCGTCAGCAGCGCTGTAAAAATAAAAGAATAACAACGTTGTAGGAACCTCAATTTTCGCCCGGTTCTTTCATGATTCGTTGTGGGGAACCGGACGTTTTCAATTTTCATCTGCCATACAATTTATAGAAAATTTTTTCTGAACGATGTTATAATAATATTTATCTTAACTGTCATTTTCATGCTTGACGCGGGAATCTTGTTCAGTAGGAATAATGTCATTAAATTTAATTTACAACTCTCTTTTACAGGAGCTGCCCCATGCAAAATTATACGCTTGAAGCTGCCGCAAAAAAACAAAATGAAATTCAGGAAAGTTTAAAATCCCAGCAGCAGAAATTTTTGCTTCCTGCTTTTCATGCGTTTTCTCCAGCGGGATGGTGCAACGACCCGAACGGCTTTTCGTTTTTCGGCGGAAAGTGCCATCTGTTTTTTCAGTATCATCCGTATTCAACGCAGTGGGGACCGATGCACTGGGGACATCTTTGCACTTCGGATTTTGTGCGCTGGGAAATTCTTGAGCCTGCTCTTGCTCCTGATTCTGCTTCGGATTGTGAGGGCTGTTTTTCTGGCACTGCGATTGAATTTGAAGGCCGGCACATTCTTGTGTATACAGGAGTTTCCAAAAATGCAAAAGGCGAAACGTTGCAGAACCAGTGCTTGGCGGAAGGCGATGGACTTTGCTACAAAAAATTTCCTCATAATCCTGTAATTTCCGCAGCGGATGTTCCATTTGAATTTCAGAAAGGAGATTTCCGAGATCCAAAGTTGTGGCGCGAGGACGAAAAATTTTACATGGCGTGCGTTCTCAAATTGCCAGACGGAAAAGGCGCGCTTGTCTGCTTCCGCTCTGAAAATCTTCTTGACTGGAAATTTGTTTCGGTGATTGACAAGAGCAGCGGAAAAAGCGGAATGTGGGAGTGTCCTGATATTTTTAAATTGGGCGGAAAAGACGTTGTGATTTTTTCTCCGCAGGAAATGAAGGCTGATTTTGATAATGGGCTTCACGACGGAAACAACAGTGTCTACATGACAGGAATTCTTAAGAGACCGGAATTTGTTTTTGAGCGCGAAATGCGGACTGAAAATTCTCTTAATTTTGCGCAGATTGACGGCGGAATTGATTTTTATGCACCGCAAACTTGCCTTGCTCCTGACGGACGAAGAATAATGATTGCCTGGATGCAAAACTGGGAATCGTACATTACACCTAAAAATTATCTTTGGTCTGGAATGATGACTTTTCCCCGAGAGCTTGAATTTAAAAACGGAAAACTTTTTCAGAATCCTGTGCGCGAGCTTTTGTTATATAGAAAGAAATGCGAATGCGGTGTTGTCTCTGGAACTTCTAGTTTTATAAAAAATGGATTTTCCCATGGCGACATTGAACTTGAATTTTTTTCTGCTTTTGAAAATTCAGCTGACTGCAAAAATCAAGATGAAAAATTTTCTCTTGTATTAAGCAGAAAAGTTGCCGGCAAAAAGTTTTCTGTGGAATTCACTTGCGACTTTGTGGAACAAACTCTTTTCTTTGACCGAAGAAATTCTGTTGACGGAGGAGGAAAAATAAATTTCCGCAAAATGAAGCTTCCGCCGTCTTCGTTCAGCCATGAAGAATCAGTTCACGGAAAAAAGATTTACATGCGAATTTTGATCGATACTTGCTCCATTGAAGTTTTTGTTAATGGCGGAGAGTCGGCATTTACAAATGCGTTCTTTCTTATTCCAGATGCTTTTGTTAGCTCTGAAAATTCCGCGGTGCTTGAAATGTCAGTTTCTGGAAATATCCGCGCGGAATATAAAGTTTTTAAAATTTAAATTATGGAGATTTGCAAAATGAAAAATTACGATGTTGTTGCGTTGGGAGAGCTTCTTGTGGATTTTACTCAGAACGGGATAAGTGCGCAGGGAAACTGGCTTATGGAAGCGAACGCTGGAGGTGCTCCGTGCAATGTTCTTGCGATGCTTGCAAAACTCGGGCATTCAGTTTCGTTTGTTGGAAAAGTCGGAGACGATATGTTTGGAAAAATGCTCCAGTCAAAAATTGCAAGTCTTGGAATTGGAACTGAAAATCTTGTGCTTTCAAAAGAATACAAAACGACGCTCGCTTTTGTTCACACTTCAAATGACGGCGACAGAAGTTTTTCGTTTTATAGAAATCAAGGCGCGGATTCAATGCTTGAAAAATCTGAATTAAAACCAGAGTTGATTTCTGATGCGAAAATATTTCACTTTGGAACTTTATCAATGACAAATGAAATTTGCTTTGATGCCACAAAGTTTGCGCTTGAGACAGCAAAAAAATCCGGCGTGCTCCGTTCGTTTGACCCGAATCTGCGGCTTCTGCTTTGGGAAGATGAAAATCAGGCAAAAGAAAAAATTTTATTCGGACTTTCAGAATGTGAAATCTTAAAGATTGCGGCGGAAGAACTTGAATTTGTTTCAGGCAAAAAATCTATTTTTGATGGCGTAAATTGGCTCCGCTCAAAATTCAATATTCCGCTGATTACAGTTACCAAGGGCAAGGACGGAAGCGAAGCATTTTACTCTGACGGAAAAATTTCCTTGCATGAATCAGCCGAAACATTTTCAAATGTAAAGACAATCGACACGACTGGAGCTGGGGACACTTTTTGCGCTTGTGTTTTGCACGAAATTCTTTGCGGTGGATATGAAACTTTTTCTGCAGAGCGTCTGAAAAAAATGCTTGTATTTGCAAATGCAGCTTCGTCGCTTGTAACAACAAAAAAAGGCTCGCTTTCAGTAATGCCTTCCCGTGCAGAAATTGAACTGCTGATAAAAAATTCCGCTGGACAAAGTGAATAGAAAAAAATTTTTTTATAAAGTTTTCTGAATTGCGCATTTGTTCCCTTGAACTTTTATGGCAAAGTGCTATTATTTAAGTATAATAATATAGAAGATTTTTTAGGTAGTGATTCAGATTTACTGTTTTTTTCTGTGTCTTATTCAGGACTGAGCGCGAATCTTTTTTACTGTTCATTTGCCATTTTTATTGGGGAGGGATTATGAAGTCCAGCGTGTTCACTGATTTTCTGAACGACCATTTTGTTTTGTTTACAAGCATTCTTTCCGGAGTTCTTTGCGCGCTTTATGTATGGAAAGGTTTTAACGAAGGATTTTTCGCCGGAACTTGGATTGTTGCCCTTATGAATTTTCTTTATATTCCAACTGCGGCTTTTTTCAAGCGGAAATGTTTTTCTTACTTTTATCTTATTTATTCAACGATTCTTGTTTTTATGATTGCTTTTGAAAAAACATTTTTGTTCAATAATTTTACGGCTTTATTTATTGTGTGCATC
The DNA here is from genome assembly GCF_945873775.1 of uncultured Treponema sp. Classification (GTDB taxonomy): domain Bacteria; phylum Spirochaetota; class Spirochaetia; order Treponematales; family Treponemataceae; genus Treponema_D. The sequence continues at coordinate 60,748 of NZ_CAMCEC010000008.1, forward strand.
GTAATTATGATAAAACCGCAGATAAAATATATTGCAATGTCTCTTTATTTTGCGGCAGTATGTGTTGCTTTTTCTATAAACGGTGAAAGCGTGTTTCATTTTTTGATTCATATTGCCCGCAGCATTTGGTTTGTTGGAAGCGTTTTCTTTGTTCTTGAAAATCAGTTTGAGCGCAAGCGGCTTGTTCTTTATGAAGATGAAGTTAAAATTCTTGAGCAGCTTTGCGATGGAAAAGTATATCAAAAAGAAGTTGAAGGCTTTAGCGAAAACACCGTGTACAGAAAACTCAAGGCGGCTCGTGAGCGCAACGGAAACATTACCCGTGAGCAGCTAATAGATTTGTTCAAAAAAGAGCGCATGGGAAGAAAATCTTCAGAAAAAACATTTCGCCAGATTTAGTTTCCATGCTGCATCTTTTTATTGCCGTCCGCCAAGTTCTTTATCAAGCGCATAAAGACCTTCTGGTGTTGAGCCGAACATTTTGTACTTGTCTATAAGCTCCTTTGCTTTTTGCTCTTCTTCAAGCTGTTCGTTTATAAACCAGTTAAGAAAATTTTTTGCAAACAAGTTTTTTTCTTTTTCAGCTTGAAAATAAAGCGTGGTTATAAGATTTGTTACGTACTCCTCATGCTCAAGGCTTTGATTTAGAACTTGAGAAATTGTTTCCGGCTTGTTCTTTGGCGCGCCAATCGGCATGAGTTCTACCGGCTGATTTACTTTGCACAGGTAGTCATAAATTTTCATTGCATGCTCTTCCTCTTCTTTTGCCTGCTGCTTGTACCATTCAGAAAATCCTGCAAGTCCTTTCATATCAAAAAAAGCCGCGAATCCAAGATAAATGTAAGCTGATTCAAATTCTTTTTGAATCTGTGTGTTCAGCATTGAAGTTAAAGTTGTGGTTGTGTTCATAAAAATCCTCCGTAAATTAATATTCCGCTTTCCAAAGCCTGTGAATGTTGCAATATTCATAAGCTGCCTCAACTCGTTCTCCTGTCATAACTGCAAAATCTACGCTTGGAGAATTTCCGGGACGAAGCCATTTTTGCTGAATTCCTTTGTCTGTCTGAAGCAAAATCCATTCGATGTAATGCTCTGCTTCCGATGGATGAAGCTTTGAGCCTACGGTAACAGAAACAGTGTTTCCCGCAACTTTAATTACAGGAATGTGTTTTTCTGTAGAGCCGTCCGTTGTTCCTGGCACAAGTTCCTGCATGGCTTCACCGCAGCAAACTGTTGGAACTCCAGAGTCCTTTACAATGGCGATGATTTTTCCGCAGTGTCTGCAATAATAAAATTTCAACTGCATATAGACCTCCAAAGATTTTGCAAGACCGGATTGAAAAATAACTGCAATTTTTTTTGCGCCTGTCATTTTTCTTTTGCCTTGCGTTTACGCTTTTAAGATACCACAAAAAAATCCTGTGTAAACAAAAATCACTCGCAAACGGTCATCAAAAAATCACCAGCGGTATGGTGAGAGGAAAAATTGTTATTGTTTATATATAGACAGTTTAAGTTAACGAATTTATGAAGCGGAAATAGAAATTGTGGCAATTGTATTTTAGATGTGCCTTGAATTTTTTGTAGAAAAATATTACATTTGTGTTGCGCAGTTTATGATTCCTCATAACTCTCCTGCGCTTTATAAATTAAAATTCTTATGGAGGCTGGCGGTTTTGTTTCCGCTGACATTTTATGAAAAAATTCCTTTCTTTTGTTTCCCGTGAAGCTGACGACTTTAAAATTCTTTTGAGAAACATTCCTTCACTCACAGTTTCAATTTTTATTTTGTCCGTTGTCTGTGCAAATCTTATGGCGAACAAAGAACTTGTAACTTTTAAGTATGCTGCGCTTGACTGCGGATTTGCATTCAGCTGGATTATGTTTTTGTGCATGGACGTAATCTGCAAAAGATGGGGCGCCAAGGCATCAATAAAAATTTCCCTTGTTGCTCTTGCTGTGAATCTTTTTATTTGCGTTTCATTTGCGTTGCTTGCAAAGACTCCGGGAAAGTGGGGCGAATATTATGCTTCTGAGAATTCACTTGTTAATGACGCGCTCAATGCGACTTTTGCAGGATCTTGGTATGTTGTGCTTGGCTCGTCTGTCGCGTTTGTTTCGTCGTCAGTTGTAAATGCTCTTCTTAACTGCGCAATCGGAAGCCTTTTTAAGTCAGACGGATTTTTTTCATTTGCATCTCGCTCCTATATTTCAACCGCAATAGCCCAGCTTGTTGACAATTTTATTTTTGCCACAATTGTTTCAAAAGTTTTCTTTGGCTGGACTTGGATTCAAGTTTTTGTGTGCTCGGCGATTGGGGCTGGATTTGAGCTTTTGGGCGAAGTGTTTTTTTCCGGCTTGGGATATAAAGTTGTCCGCCAGTGGGAAAAAGAAAGAGTCGGGCAGGAATATATTGAATACAAAAAGGCTAATGCAAAATGAAAGTTTTAATCACAGGAACGAGCAGGGGAATCGGAAGAGCGTGCGCCTTAAAGTTTCTTGCTGAAAAAAATGAAGTCATTGGACTTGATGTGTGCCCTGACTCAATAAGCGGCGATTTTTCTGTAAAGAATGCTGAATGCTATAAACATTTTGTTTGCGACATTTCAAAAGAAAATTCTCTTCCTGAAATAAATGGTGTTGAAATTCTTGTGAACAATGCTGGAATTCAAACTGCCAGCAATTTCAGTCTTGATGATATAAAAGTGAATCTTATTGGAACAATAGCGGTTACAGAAAAATATGCGTTTCAGAAAAAAATAAAATCTGTTTTATTCAATGCTTCCGTTTCAGCGCTTACAGGGAACGAGTTTGCTTCTTATGCCGCGTCAAAGGCTGGAGTTGTGGGCTACATGAAAAACTGCGCGATTCGGCTTGCAAATGAATACCGGGCAACTTGCAATGCCTTGTGCTTTGGCGGAATTCTTACGGAACTTAATGAGCCTGTTGTTCAGAATAAATCGCTTTGGAAAAAAATCTTGGACGTAACTCCGCTAAAACGCTGGGCGACTGCGGAAGAAGCCGCTGACTGGATTTATTTTATGACTGCGATAAATAAATTCTGCACAGGGCAGGCAATCGATGTTTCCGGAGGGGAACGCAACTGCGCCGACTTATTTGTATGGTAGAAATTTGACATTTTGGCAGTTATTACTTTATAATTACATTGGTTTTGCAGGGAGGTTTTTATGGTAGTTTCTGTAGTTCCTATTGGAAATTCTCGTGGAATAAGATTTCCTAAAATGATATTGGATAAATTTTTAGTGAAAGATAAAATGGATATGAAAGTAACAGACAAAGGTATCCTGCTTACTCCAATAAAAGAAAATCCTCGTGAAGGTTGGGCGGAAGCATTTTGCAAAATGCACGAAAATGAAGATGACATAATGGATGATATTCCTTTTTCAGCGGAGTTTGAATGGGAATGGTAATAAATCAATATGATGTTTATCTTGTAAACTTAGATCCAACTGTTGGGCATGAAATAAAAAAAACGCGTCCTTGCCTTGTAATTTCTCCAGATGAAATGAATAATAATATCAGCACTGTAATTATTGCTCCTATGACAACAAAATCTCATTCATATCCGACAAGAATTCCTGTGAAATTTGAAGGAAAAAATGGCTGGATTGTTTTGGATCAAATAAGAACTGTAGATAATATCCGTCTTGTAAAAAGACTTGGACAAATATCAAAAAAAGAAATTTTGGCAGTAAAAAAGATTTTAAAAGAAATGCTTGTAGATTGAAATTTTTTTAATCTTTTTTCCACATATTTTTTTAGTTGACTTGCCGGTATTTTCAATGCTAAATTTTAAGAATGAAATTTTCTTCTAGTTGTTTTATCCGCTGTTTTTTATTTTTGCTTTTGTTTTTTCCTTGCTTTGGATTTTCGTTTTCTGCGTTTAATTTAAAATATGAAGAGCCTGAGCTGCTTTCATTATTTAAAAAGGCTTATCCTGATATTCAGTTTAAAAGCGAATACAATGCGTTTGCAGGCGACTGGAAAATTTCACTTTCGCTTGGCGAGAGGACTGCGGAATTTTTCTGGGCGGACGGAATGTTTTTGCCTGAATCAGAAATCGAAAATAAAAATCTGTACAATTCTTTTCTATATAAATACGACTTTGTTCTGCGTGATCCGGCGGATTTTACAGACGAGGACATTGAAAGAATTCGGCGGTTCAGTTCTCCAGAAAACAGAACAAGCGGCAAGGGAACGCCTCCATTTTTTTACGACTTTGTGTATGACTGCAAGACAAGAGTTTCACTTGAGCAGCACATAAAAAAAATTCCGTTTCTTGGAAAAAGATCAAATGCGCATGAACGCCTTAGAGAACCTCTTGCAAAAGTTGAAAAGGAAATTCTTGAGGTTTCGAAGTCTGACGCGGAAGTAAAAAAATTTTTAGACACACTTTTAAGCGCGGACAGCTATTCTTGGCGGAATATAAGCGATTCTGGTAATCGTTCGTTTCATAGTCTTGGACTTGCGCTTGATTTGCTCCCAAGAGGCTGGAAACAGAAAAATGTATACTGGGCGTGGAGGCGAGACATTGACGGCGACAACTGGATGAAGCTTCCGCTTGAAAGAAGATGGATGTCGCCGCAAAAGGTAATTGAAATTTTTGAAAGCAACGGATTTTTATGGGGAGGAAAGTGGGCAATCTGGGACAATATGCACTTTGAATATCGCCCAGAAGTTATTCTTTTCAGCAGATTATCGAGTCAAGCCCGATAATGACAGTAAAACACAAGACCCTCGGCATTCGATTTAGAAAGTTTTACTTTCCTAGTTCCAAAATGCTTTCTTTTATTGCGTTTGTGTCGGTAAGAAGCTTTTCTGTGCGTTCCTTTACTGTTTGAGTAAGCTCGCGCATCGTTCCTACCGCCTGCAAAAGCTGTTTTCCGCCTTCGTTCTGCTCTGAAATTGCCCGGCGCACAGTCTGCTCCTGCTCAACAACAGTTCCAGAAAGCTGCACAACTTCGGAAAATTCTTTTTGAACATCTCCAGTGTCCTTGAATGTTGCATCGATCAGCTGCTTTACATTTTTTAGAACATCAGAAATCTTGCGCGCTTGTGAGCCTGAACTTTCAGCGAGCTTTCTTATTTCGTCTGCTACAACTGCAAATCCACGTCCAGAATCTCCGGCGTGCGCTGCTTCGATTGCGGCGTTCATGGCAAGAAGATTTGTCTGGCTTGCAATTTTCTGAATAACGCTGCTCATTTCGCTAAGTCCGTTTGAGTTCTCTTCAATCTGCGAAACAAGCTCGGCTACGTTTTCAATTCCCGCCATTCCTTTTCTTGTTGCTCCGTCAAGAAGTCCAACGGATTCTGCGTTGTGTTCAAGAATTGTGTTTATAGAATTTATGTTTGCAATCATTTCTTCAACAGCGGAAGATGAAGTTGAAACGCTTTCTGTCATGTCCCGCGCGGCATCTGTTAAAGTTTGAACATCGCGTCCGTTTTCTGTAAGTTTTTCTGCTCCAGCTTCAACAACTTTGCGTACCGATCTCTTTACTTCGTCCTGATGCTGCTCGTTCATTATATCTTTTAAAATGTTTGTGTAATGAGTGCAGTTTTCAGGGCGGTTCAGTCCGTTGTAAATTGCAACTGCCATCTGTTCGCAGTCTTCATATCCGCAGGCGCCGCAGTTTAAAATGTCCGCCTTTGTTTTTTTGTGCATATCTTTGTAGATTTTCTGAATATCTTCCTGTGAAGGCTCTTTGATTGTCTGTCGGAAATACGCGCTTCTGTCTACATAAGTTCTGTCGTAAAGTCCAGGTCTCCAGAATTCATCGATTGCCTTGTTCAGTTTTTTTAGAGCGGATTTTTTGCTGTGTCCTTTTTTCTCCCAGTACGAACGGCGCTCTTGCATTCTGTTTTCTACAAAGGATTCCATTTCGTCAAGGTGCATTCCTTGGTTTGTAGTTCCAGCTCCTTCGTTGCATCCGTTTTCGCAGTTAAGGCAGTCAACTAAAGTAAAGCAAGGCTTTTTGTTTTTATTCGTTTCTGAAAATTTTGCAAGGTAATGAAAGACTTTTGGGTTTCCTTCAATTTTGCGTGTTTTTTCAGAAATGCCCGGAACAAAGCGTTCTGCCGTTCTCATAAGTCCGCCCGGAGTTGAATAAAGAACTCCACGTTCAGCGGCAGGATTTTCGTATTCAACTTTTGGGAACGAGTCGAGCTTAAGTTTTTTTTCTTCCATATATTTCTGGATTGAGCGCATTGTTACGTTGTAGTCGCACACTCCGGTTTCATCGAATTCACGCCGTTTTGCATAGCATGGTGAAATTGCCGCGATTTTGTATCCGCTGTATTTTGTGTAAAATTCTTTTATCATTTTTGCACAGTGAAGCATCGGACTGTCGGCAGGGGCGAGATATTTTATGAGTTCTGGACGGTAAGTTTCAATGAACGAAACGAGCGCAGGGCAAGGCTGGGAAATTACGCAGTCTGGATTTTTACTTTTTATATATTCAACATAAGATTTTGTTGTAAGTTCCGCGCCAAAACTTACATCGAAAATTGCTTCAACACCAAGCGACTTTAAAAATCCGTTCAGTTCAAGATCTTTTCCGCGGAAACTGACTATTGCGGCAGGCGCAACAATCGCCACGATTTTTTCACCCTTTTTAAGAGAGTCAAAGAAAAGTTCTGCGTCGTCAATTCCTTTTCTTGCTCCGTGAGTGCAGGCTTCAATGCAAGAACCGCATCCTATGCAAAGTTTTTCGTCAAAGGCAACGTGGTCTCCTGCTCCGTTGTTGCACATTTTTACAGGACAAACCGCAATGCAACTTTGACAGTTTACGCATTTTTCTTTGTCTACGGAAATTACTGAACGGTATTTTCCAGTCTGTGTGTTTAGATTTTTTGTCATGTTGAACTCGATAAAATGTGATTTAGAGAATTTTATTTGGGCTAGTATCTAACGAAAACGGTTTTTCGTCAACTATATGATATTTTCTATAATTTTATTTCTTTGTGCGCTTGCTGGTTTTATTGACATTGTGCTGAAAAAGTTTATAATTATGCAAAACTTTGTAAAAGGAGTGTATAAAAATGCAGTTTATTGATGGCGGAGTTACAGCTCCTAAAGGATTTACAGCAAATGGAATGCTTTGCAAGATAAAGGAAAGCAGCACAAAAAACGATCTTGCGCTTGTTTTTAGCGAAAAGCTTTGCAATGTGGCCGGCGAGTTTACACAAAATAAAGTCAAGGCAGAAAGCGTAAAGCTTACAAAAGAAAATATTGCCAACGGAAAAGCTCAGGCTGTTATTGCAAACTCAGGAAACGCAAATGCCTGCACAGGAGAACAGGGCGCGAAGGTTGCACGCAAAATGGCGAACCTTGCGGCTGATGTTCTTGGAATAAATCCTAGCGATGTTATTGTTTATTCCACAGGTGTAATCGGCAAGCAGCTTCCTGTTCAAAAAATCGAAAAGAATATTCAGGCTTTAAAAGACGGACTTTCTAAGGAAGGGCACAAAGAAGCCCGCACTGCAATAATGACAACAGACACTCATTACAAGGAATGCGCTGTAGAAACTGTAATCGGCGGAAAAACTGTAAGAATCGGGGCAATGGCAAAAGGCTCTGGAATGATTCATATCAACATGGGAACAATGCTTAGCGTTATGACAACTGACTGCGCCATTTCTTCCCAGATGCTTGAAAAAGCTCTTCGCAAATCTGTTGCCGGAACTTACAACTGTGTTTCAATTGATGGCGATACTTCCACAAACGACAGCCTGACTGTTCTTGCAAACGGAATGGCAGGAAATGATGAAATCACTTGCGAAGGAAAAGACTTTGATCTTTTTTATGAAGCCTTGAATGCTATAAACACTCAGATGGCAAAAAAAATTGCAGGAGACGGAGAAGGCGCGACAAAGCTGATTGAATGCAATGTTTCCGGGGCAAAAGATATTGAAACTGCGCGTGGTCTTGCAAAAGCCGTTATAAGTTCAAGTCTTGCAAAAGCTGCTATTTTCGGAAGTGATGCGAACTTCGGGCGTTTCTTGTGCGCAATGGGATATTCAGGATTTGACTTTTCACCTGAAAAAACTTCTATAACATTTGAAAGCGCGGAAAATTCAATGCGTACTGGAGCAACTGATTTTATCGGCGAGCAGAAAGGAAAACGCACTTCGCTTAAAGTTTTTGAAAACGGAGTTCCTCTTGACTTTGACGAGGCAGTGGCAAAAAAAGTTCTTCAGGAAGCGGAAATAAAAATCAACATTGAATGTCAGGACGGAACTGCCTGCGGAACTGCCTGGGGCTGTGATTTGACTTATGAATATGTTAAAATAAATGGCGATTACAGAACCTAAAACATGGAGCAAGAAATTGAATACAAATGAAGTTGATATAGAAGAAATTGATCCTCGGCTTGACAATGCGCATTGGTCTGATGTGCTTGTTCAGGCTCTTCCGTATTTTAAGCATTGGGTCGGAAAAGTTGTTGTCGTAAAGTACGGCGGAAACGCTATGCTTAATGCTGACTTAAAAAAGCACGTAATGGAAGATATTGTTCTATTAAACACAATCGGAATCCATGTTGTGCTTGTTCACGGCGGCGGTCCTGAAATCAACAATATGCTTGGAAGAGTCGGCAAGGAAAGCAAATTCATAAATGGACTTCGCTACACTGACGCGGAAACAATGGAAATTGTTCAGATGGTTTTGACTGGAAAACTGAACAAGGACATTGTTGCTCTTCTTCTTGAAAACGGCGGAAAGGCTGTTGGCTTGAGCGGAGTTGATTCCGGACTTTTAAAGGCTGTGAAAATTCAAAAAGACGGGCAGGACTTGGGCTTTGTCGGGGAAGTTACAGAAGTGAACCCGGAAATTCTTGAGTCGCTTTTGGAGCAGAATTTTATTCCTGTTGTTTCTACTGTTGCCTTGGGCTGCGATGGAGACAATGTCCGTTACAACATAAATGCAGACACTGCCGCTGCGAAAATTGCCGTGGCTCTTCATGCTGAAAAATTTGTCCAGCTTACAAATGTGCCTGGCGTTTTAAAAGATGTGAATGATCCAAAGTCTTTGATTCAGCGGATTCATATTGGCGATGTTGAAAAATATATAGAACAAGGAATAATTGCAGGCGGAATGATTCCGAAGATTGAGTGCTGTATGCTTGCACGAAATGGCGGTGTTCCGCGTACTCATATTATTGACGGCCGTGTTCCGCATTCACTTTTAATAGAAATGTTCAGCGACCGCGGAATTGGAACTATGATTTACTAGAGGTTAAAATGGGAAGCAAAAAGGTTTTAAATAACTACGGTTCTTTTGATGTTGTTTTTAAGAGCGGCAAAGGCTCTGTTCTTACAGATATAAATGGAAAAAAGTACATTGATTTTCTTGCAGGAATCGCAGTGAATAGCTTGGGACATAATTTTAAGCCTCTTATAAAAGCTGTGTCTAGTCAGGCGAAAAAGCAGATTCATGTTTGCAATTATTTTCTTAGCGACATCGGCGTAAAGTATGCTGATGAGCTTTTGAATGCTACAGGATTTGAAGGCGTGTTCTTTGGAAATAGCGGCGCGGAATCAAACGAGGCTGCGATAAAACTTGCCCGCAAATTTGGTCAGCTTAGCGGCGGCGCAAAAAGAAAAACTATTGTAACGCTGGAGCATTCTTTCCACGGACGCACAATGGCAACTCTTACTGCGACTGGTCAGGATGTTTTTCACCCGGAAACTTTTGCGCCTTATGTTGAAGGTTTTAAAACTATAAAGCCAAACGATTATGATTCTTTGAAAGATGCTTTTGATGACACGACTGCCGCTTTGATGATGGAATGTGTTCAGGGCGAGGGCGGTGTTTTTCCTCTTGATAAGGAATGGGCAAAGACTGCTGCGGAAGCTGCAAGAAAAGCAGGCGCAATTGTAATCTGCGATGAAGTTCAGACAGGAATGGGACGCACAGGAACGCTTCTTGCGAGCGAACAGCTTGAGATAAAACCGGAAGTTGTAACGCTTGCAAAAGCAATTGCCGGTGGAATTCCAATGGGTGCTTGTCTTTACCGTGGAAAAGGAAATGTTTTTGCGGCGGGAGATCATCAGTCAACTTTCGGCGGAAATCCTCTTGCGTGCAGCGCGGCCAGTGTGGTTTTGCATGAGCTTTTAAAGGACGGATTCTTGTCTTCTGTTTCTGAAAAAGGCGAATATATTCAGAACACTGTAAAAAACTGGAATCTGCCTTGCATAGAAGATGTTCGCGGAAAAGGTCTTATGATTGGAATTCAGGTTTCAAAAAATCCTGTGGAAGTTGAAAAACTTTGCCTTGAAAAAGGTGTGCTTTTTTCTACAGCAGGAAAAAATGTCTTGCGCCTTGTTCCGCCTTTGAATATTGGCTACAAGGAAATTGACAAAGGTCTTGCCATCATAAAAGAAGTTCTTGAAAAATAAATAAAAAATCATTATCATTGCTCCCTTGCATTCTTGGGAGCGTTTTTTTAGATATTCTTATAGAAAATAAAATCTTTACATTTCCTGTTTCTTTTCATAGAATAGAATTAGATTATGGAAAATAAAAATTTATCAGCAAAAAGCAATTTTGAAGTTCTTGCGTCGAATCTTTCAAAAGAAGAACGCTCTGATATTTTGAGCCAGATTCAGCAGGACAAACTTGACGTTTCGTTTCCTTCTGAAAAATCTGACAATCAGCTTGAACAAGAAAAGCGAAGAGAGGACAAGCTGACTCTTTCAGAAAAACTTAGGCAGGAACCACTTTTGTTCAGATTCATTTTATGGCTTAAATCTTTGTTTTTGAATTCCAGCATTGAAACTGTTTACAATAATTCTGTTGTGTCTTCGCTTTCAAAAAATTTGGAGCACGATTTTCCTGATGTAATTGACTGCAAAAACAAGCTTCTTCTTTCTGGATTTTATTCCGGTCTTTTGGATTTAAAGCGTGTGCGTGAATTTTTCAAGCCCTCTTTTGATTCGCTTGAGCAGGACACAGGTTTGTTTTATTTTTTGCTTGGTTTTAATGTAATGCCGGAAGTTGTTCAAGAGATAAAATCTTCATGCGATGTTTACAGCTATTCTTTTGAAAAGCCTTTGCCCGCGGACATAAGAAATATTCTTTTTACAAAGCTTGATGGAATAATTTCTGAAATTCCTTCTGAAAAGAAAATTCAAATGTCTTCCTGCGCGCGTGAATTTGAGCGGCTTAGAATGTTTGTGAAAATTCCGCTTGGCACTGTCATGTCAAAATTTTCTTCCGGCTCTTCCGGGCGCACTTGTTCTTTTTCACAGATAAAAGATGATTTTGACAGTCTTGCAAGAATTCTTTTGGGACGTTTTGAATGTTCCGACACTACGCTTTCAGTTCTTTTTATTACAGGAACTCCGCAGAAAGATTTATGGAATTGCTCGGCTTCTTCCTATGAGGAAATTGCAGAAAAAGTAAAATCGTCGTCCGCGGAAATTTCTTTACTGAATATGTTTGCAGAAAAAATTCCGCTTAAAAAATTTGGAAAAGTGATTTTTGAAAATTCCCTTTATGCTCCGCTACCATTGAGCTACAGCGACTTGTGGTTTCAAAAATTCAAGGAGCAGTGGAAAGTTGTTTTAGATAAGCGGCTTAAAATGTGGAACAAGGATTTTAAAAAATCGGAGGTAAAGAAAAAACTCAAAGTTTATTTTTCACTTGAAGACTTCCCAAAATATCCTTCGCGTCCATGGAAAAAAATCAGCGGAGACTACACAGAAAAATATGAAAGCTCGATTGGCTTTTTGAGTTATTATTTGAAGAATGAGTTTCCAAAATACAAGCAGCTTTTGAGCACAATTACTTTGGAAGGAAAATTTTCAATAAAGGAAAATATGTATGAGTTTTCTGACATGATTTCCACATTGAATTCTATTATCACAAAAAATGATTTTCTTGTTGAGCGTCTTTCGTCTTCTGGAGAATACGGTTCTGAAATTGCGCATTATGCTTCTTCTGAAAAAGAGCCGGACAAGGAAAAGCTCCGCAGCATTCTTTTTGAAATTGAAGGAAATGCCTTGGACTTGGCGGATTCGTTTGCAAAATTTCTTACTGGCTTTGAAAACCTTTTGTTTGCAATGCTTGGCGAAAAGTCAACTGTTTACTATGGACCGCTTGCGAACTTAAACAAGATAATGGGCGCGGACAATAAGGAGTTCAAGGAAAATCTTGAAAAATTTGCGCACAGCATAAAATTTGCGTCTGAAGTTTTGCAGGCAATTATAGAAATGGAAAATATTTCAGTATGAACTTTTTAACAGGACATTTTTTTTATAACGGAAAGCCATTGGCATCTGCACCTTTATGGGGAATGTCGGTTTTGGAATCTGGCAATATGCGGTTCAGATGGAACGAAACCAATCCAGTGCGTGAAAAATTTTTTTCTTCTATTTGCGCTGAAAAAAGAAAAGCCCTGCAGCCGGAGCTTATTCATTCAAAAACTGTATATGAAGTTTCTAGCGCAGATGAAATTTTTCAAAAGAAGGGAGACGGAATTCTTACTTCAAATAAATTTATTGTTCCTGCTGTAACTGTTGCGGACTGTATGCCGGTTTTTGTTTATGATAAAAATTCAAATGTTTTTGGCGTTCTCCATTCCGGCTGGAAAGGAACTGGAATTGCGGCAGAAGCTTTTTATATGCTGAATAAAAAATATGGTTCCAATCCTGATGACTTGTGCTTTGTTTTGGGACCGCATATAAATTCTTGCTGTTATTCTATTGATAAAAAACGCGCTGAATATTTTTCAGAAAACTTTGGAAGCAGCTGCGTTTCTTCAATTGATGGGAATAAATATTCATTGAGCCTTACGGATGCGAATCTCTATCTTTTAAGAAAAATCGGCATTCCAGATGGAAATATTTTTGTGAGCAAAGAATGCACTTGCTGCTTTAAGGAAAACGGAGCGTTTAAGTACGGCTCTTTTAGACGGCAGACATCATCGCTTCCGCAGGATTTGCCTTTAGAGGAAAAACAAAAGCACTTTACAGTTCAAGCCGCATTCGTTTTTTATTCATTTTGATATTGCATATTTATTCATAAAAATGTATATTCTATGCATACGGTAATTTTGTTTGAGGATTGTTTAAACTGAAATAAAGTTACTGAAAAATTCTTTATAAGAGGCGTTGTTATGGCAGTTAAAGAAAAAGTTTCTGAAGCAGCAAAGGCTGTAAAATCCACTGCGAAAAAAGCTGTAAAGGCAACAACAAAAGTTGCAAAATCTGCGGCATCAAAAAAGGACAAGGTTGTCTTGGCTTATTCAGGCGGTCTTGATACAACTGTTATCATTCCGTGGCTCAAAGAAAACTATGACTATGATGTTATTGCTGTCTGCATTGATGTTGGACAGGGCGATGACTGGAAGGCTATAAAATCCCGCGCTTTGAAAACTGGAGCTTCCGCTTGCTATGTTGTAGATGCTCGTCAGGAATATATTGAAGAATATGTTTGGCCGGCTTTGAAGGCGAATGCAATTTATGAAGATGAATATCTTCTTGGAACATCTACTGCGCGTCCTCTTATTGGAAAAATTCTTGTTGAATATGCACGTCAGGAAAAGGCTGTTGCAATCTGCCACGGAGCAACCGGAAAGGGAAATGACCAGGTTCGCTTTGAGCTTGCAATCAAGGCTTTTGCTCCAGACTTGAAAGTTATTGCTGCATGGCGTGATCCAAAATGGAACATGGACAGCCGCGAAGCTGAAATCAAATATCTTGAAGACCGCAAGCTTGAAGTTCCTATGAAAAAGGATCAGTCTTACAGCCGCGATGAAAATATCTGGCACTTGAGCCATGAAGGTCTTGAGCTTGAAAAAACAGAAAATGAGCCTAACTACAAGCACATGCTTAAAAATACAGTTGTGCCTGAAGAAGCTCCTGCAGCCGGCGAATATGTTAAGATTGATTTTGAAAAAGGAATTCCAGTTGCAGTTAACGGCAAAAAAATGGATGCTCTTAAGCTTCTTCTTGAGCTTAATAAAATTGGCGGAAGAAACGGAATTGGTCTTGTTGACATTTGCGAAAACCGCTGTGTAGGAATGAAGAGCCGCGGTGTTTACGAAACTCCAGGCGGAGCAATTCTTTACTTTGCGCACAGAATGCTTGAGCACCTTTGCTTGGACCGCGACACATACCATTACAAGCAGCAGCTCTCTATAAAAGTTGCAGAACTTATCTACGATGGAAAATGGTTTACAACTTTGTTTGATGCTTGCATGGCGTTTGTTGACAAGACAGAAGAAACTGTTACTGGCTGGGTAAAACTCAAGTTGTGTAAAGGCGCAATCCGTGGAGCTGGCTCTTATTCAAAATACAGTTTGTATAATGAAAGCATTGCTTCGTTCAAGACTGGTGAATTGTATGACCACAAAGATGCCCAGGGCTTTATTACTTTGTTTGGCTTGCCGTTGAAAGTCCGCGCTATGATGGAGCAGCAGGTTGGTGAAGGTCAGGCTGTTCTTAAAAGCAAGAAACTTAAGAAACGCCCGACAGAGTAAGTAGGCGTATTCATCTTAAATTTGCTTTAGCGAGCCTCCGTCTTGAAATTGAGATTTTAAGACGGAGTTTTTTTATTCAGAGGCAATCTGAAATGAGAAATCATAGTTTCCGCTTTTACGTGCTGAATGTTCCTGTGACTCAAAGTCGTAGCCCGATGATTTGAATAAAAGCGCCGCTGAAAACAATTTATTGTTTCATTATGCGCTCAAACACATGGTTTTTCCGATACTGCAAATGCTCATCTTTATGCAATTGATTTTAGTTCTTTGTTGGTGTAAAATTATTGTCATTAAATTTTAGACAGGAGTTTGATTATGGCACGTACTCATTATATCGCCGGAAACTGGAAAATGAACACTTCCAAAGCGGAAGCTGTAAAACTTGCATCGGATTTGGTTTCCGCATTGAAAGGAAAGACAAACAAATTTATGATTGGTGTTCCTTTTGTTTACCTTGATGCTGTAAGTCAGGTTGTAAAAGGATCAAACATTATTCTTGCGGCTCAGGATTGCGCTGCGACTGCAAACGGAGCTCACACAGGCGAAGTTTCAACAGAAATGCTCAAGGATCTCGGAGTTCAGTGTGTAATTCTTGGACATTCAGAACGCCGCCACGAAATTGGTGAGTCTGATGAGCTTATCAACAAAAAAGTTCGTCGCGCTTTAAATGAAGGCTTGGAAGTTGACCTTTGCATTGGAGAACTTCTTGCTGACCGTGAGGCAGGAAACGCAGAGCAGGTTTGCGCATTCCAACTTTCTGCAGATTTGGCTGGCGTAACAGAAGAGCAGATGAAGCGTGTTACAATCGCTTATGAGCCTGTTTGGGCAATAGGAACTGGAAAAACTGCAACTCCAGAAGATGCCGAGGCAATCCACAAATTTGTCCGTGGATACATTGCAAAACTTTACAATCAGAAAGTTGCCGATGAAGTTATAATTCAGTATGGCGGCTCAATGAAAGCTTCAAATGCTCCAGAGCTTTTGGCTCAGCCTGATATTGACGGCGGCTTGATTGGCGGAGCTTCTTTGAAAGCTGAAACATTCGTTCCAATCTGCGAGTGCTAATTTTTCTGCATTGCAAAAGCTGTCCTATGGCTGTAAAAAGCAAAAGGGCAGCTTTTTTCTTGTCAGTTCATGTTTATTTTTATATTATAAAAACATTATGGCTTTGTTCAAAGAACTTGTAGATTTGTTTATTACTTTCTTTAAAATCGGAATTGTAACTTTTGGCGGCGGACTTACAATGCTTCCTCTTTTGGAACGTGTACTGATTAACGAAAAAAACTGGGTTTCCATGGATGAAATTCTTGATTACTATTCAATTGCACAGACAACTCCGGGAATCATTGCGGTAAATGTGGCGACTTTTGTTGGACATAAGCGTGCTGGAACTATCGGCGGAATTTTCGCGACGCTTGGAATGGTAACGCCTTCAGTAATCATAATAACTATAATCGCAAAATTCATTTCGAACTTTGAGCAAATCAGCTGGGTTCAAAAAGCAATGAAGGGAATCAATGCTGCGGTTGCGGCTCTGCTTACTTACGCTGTTTTTAATCTCTGCAAAAAAAATTTAAAAAGTCTTTGGAGCGTTTTGCTGTTTTTTGCTTCGTTTGTTTCAATTTATTTTTTTCATGCGCATACAGTTTTAGTTATTTTGAGCGCGGCTTTTATTGGCGCTGTTGCTTTTGCAGTTTCAAAGAAATTTAATTCAGGTGAAGGAATCCAAAAATGACTCTTTTGCAATTGTTTTTTGTTTTCATGTATATTGGATTTTTTGCGATTGGCGGCGGACTTGTTGCGGCGTCTTTTATGCAAAATGTTCTTGTAAATCAGTACGGACTTATTTCTGCGGAAAAATTTTATAGCATGCTTGCAATCAGCGAAAGCACGCCTGGTCCGATTGGAATAAACATTGCGACTTATATTGGAACAGAACTTTATGGAATTTCTGGCGGAATCATTGCAACGATTGGTGAAGTTCTTCCATCGATTGTTACAATTATTTTGATTGCTAAATTTTTTTCAAAGTTTCAGGAAAAGCCTTTGGTGAAATCAGTATTTAAAACTTTGCGGCCAGTTACAAGCGGACTTGTTTTGTGCGTTCTTGTTCAGGTTTTTACGTTGGCGATTTTAAACTTAGGCTCTCAAAATTCTGAATCTAGATTTCTGCAGATTTTCAATTTGCCGGCTCTTGTTATTTTTGCAGTTTCATTGATTGTGCTATTTAAAACAAAAGTTCATCCTGTTGTAGTTGTTGCTTTTGGCGCAGTTTTTGGAGTTTTGTTTTTTTAAGTGATTTGCTCAGTTTGCCGGCACTGCGGTTTATGTGAAGGCTCGGAATCAAAGAAAAATATTTCTGTCCTTGCTGATTTTTCTGGTCTTGAAAATTTAAAAGGTGATAATTCTCTTCCGCTGAATTTTGTTGGAATTGCTTTTGACATTGGAACGACTTCTATAGCTGCAAATCTTTTTACTTTAAAAGATGGAATTCTTGTTTCTTCTGCTGGAGAAGAAAATTGCCAGGTTGAATTTGGAAGCGATGTTGTTTCAAGAATTTCATTTTCAAGTTCGCCTTCTGGTTTGGAAAAACTTCATAAATCAATTTTATCTCAAATAGAAAAAATTTCAAAAAAACTGATTCTTTCATCTCAAAATTTTTTTGTTGAAAATCGACGTGGACGGGCAGTGCTAAAGCGCATTGTAATTTCCGGGAACACCGCAATGGAATCTTTTGTTCTTGGAATTTCCGCGGCTTCACTTGCTCAGTTTCCTTTTTCACTTCCAAGTAAATTTGGATTTTCAGTTCAGGCAAATGAGCTTTGGAATTTTGAAACCATTCCACTTGACTGCGATTTTTATTTTGCACCTGCCGTTGAATCTTTTGTTGGCGGCGACACGGTTTGCGCAATGATTGCCTGCGGATTTTTGGAAAAAGATAAAAATAAATTTCTTGCTGATATTGGAACAAACTGCGAGCTTTGCGTTTATTCTGCGGATTCAAATAAAATTTTTTGCGCTTCAACTTCTGCAGGACCGGCATTTGAAGGCTATGGAATTGAATGCGGAATTCCTGCGCAAGAAGGTGCGATTGCAAAAATTGAAATTCTCGAAAACAAAAAAATAAAATCCTATATTCTTGGAAATGGAAAAGCAATTGGAATTTGCGGAACTGGAATTTTAAGCGCAGTTTCAGAATTTGTAAAAAGCGGAATAATAGATTCTTTTGGTTCGTTTGTTTCAGAAAGAGAAAAGATAATTCTTAAGGACGAAATTTATATTTGCCAAAAAGATATAAGAAATTTTCAGCTTGCAAAATCAGCTGTTTTGACTGGACTTGAAATCCTTTCTGAAAAATCAGGATGCAAATCTGGAACTCTTTATTTGGCTGGAGGCTTCGGTTCGCTTCTTGATATAAAGGATGCCTGCGCTGTAAAAATGATTCCAAGTTTTCTTTCTGAAAAAACTTTTGCCGCTGGAAATGCTTCTCTTTGCGGAGCTTCAATTTTGCTTTTAAATTTAGATTTAAGAAAATCCGCTTGCGAGCTTGCAGAAAATTCAGTTCATGTAGATCTTGCGCAGGATAAATCATTTGAAGGCCTTTACATAAAAAATTTGAATTTTAAATAAACATTTTTGCTGCATTTCAAATTTTACAGTTCATTGCTTTTTTCACGGAAACTCGATATATTTTATAGACTATGGATTTGATAAAAAAACTTGAAGATCTTTCTGCCCGTTACAATGTAGTTTCAGAACTTGTTGGAGATGCCTCTTTAATTAAGGATCAGAAAAAATACAAAGAAACAATGCGCGAGCATCAGCAGCTTACAGAACTTATGTCGCTTTATGATGAATATAAAAAAATTTTAAAAGGAATTGAAGATGCGACTGTCCTCATAACAGAAGAGGAAGACCGCGACATGAAGGAGCTTGCAAGAGAAGAACTGAAAGAGCTTGAAGAAAAAAAGCCTAAAATGGAAGAAGAAATAAAACTTAAGCTGATTCCGCCAGATCCTCTTGATGAAAAAAATATTATTCTTGAAATTAGAAGTGCTGCTGGTGGAGATGAAGCTAGCTTGTTTGTCCGTGATTTGTGGGAAATGTATATGCACCTTGCAGAACGCAAAGGCTGGAAAACGGAAACGATGGAAGCTCAGGAAACTGCAGTTGGCGGATTCAATAAAATTGTAACATCAATTGCTGGAAAATTTGTTTATGGAACTTTAAGGTGGGAAAGCGGAGTTCATCGTGTTCAGCGTGTTCCTGCAACAGAAAGCCAGGGACGTCTTCAGACTTCAACAGTAACTGTCGCCGTTTTGCCGGAAGCGGAAGAAACTGAAATTCAAATTCGGCCAGAAGATGTCCGTGTTGACGTTATGCGTGCGGGCGGTCCGGGCGGTCAGTGTGTTAATACAACAGATTCCGCAGTCCGCTTGACTCATATTCCTACTGGAATTGTTGTTATTCAGCAGGACGAAAAAAGCCAGCATAAAAACAAAGACAAGGCGTTTAGAGTTTTGCGTGCACGTCTTTTCGATCTTGAAGAAAGCAAGCGTCAGTCAGAACGTGCAGATGCAAGAAAAAGCATGGTTGGAAGCGGTGCCCGCAGTGAAAAAATCCGCACTTATAATTTTCCTCAAGATAGAGTTACAGATCACCGCATAAATTTGAGCTTGCACAATTTGCCTTCATTTTTGATGGGCAACATGGATGAAATGCTTGATGCGCTGAATGTCTATGCAAAAGAGGAGCAGTTAAAAGACAGTTCTGATCTTGTAAGTTGAAATTTAAAGACATGACAATAAGCCAAGCCAGAAAGTTTGCATTATCAGAATTAAAATCCAGTCCAAGTCCTGCCCTTGATGCTGATGTTATTTTAAAATGGATTTTGAAATGTGATCAGACTTTTATTCTTTTTCATTCTGAAACAGAACTCTCTGAACCGCAAAAAGAATTTTTTTGTTCTTCAATTGAAAAAAGAAAAACTGGCTTGCCTGTCGCATATATTACAGGAATAAAAGAATTTTTTGGATATGATTTTGAAGTTGACCAAAATGTTCTTATTCCAAAACCTGATACAGAACTGCTTGTTGAAAATGCCGTTAACTTTATTGAAGAAAAATTTCATGCATCTTCAGATTGCAAAATTCCTTCTGTCTGCGATATGTGCTCTGGAAGCGGCTGTGTTGGAATCAGCATTTTAAAGTTTATCGAGGAAAAAAAAATAATTCCCAAGCCGTTGCTTCCCAAACTTGTTTTTGCGGATATAAGCAAAAATACTCTTGATATTGCAAAAAAAAATTCTTTGCGTTTGCTTAGCAAATTCGCTTTTGAAAAAACTGTCTTTGTTCAAAGCAATCTTTTTGAAAATTTGGGGCATAGCAGAAAAGGTCTTTTTGATGTCATTGTTTCTAATCCGCCATACATTCCGTATTCGCAAACTGTTGAGCTCTTAAAAGATGGAAGAGGAGAGCCTTCACTTGCTTTGTGCGGCGACATTGATTTAAATGGAAATCTTACAAATCTTGACGATGGTCTTGAAATTATACGGAACTTGATTTTTCAGTCAGTTGATTTTTTGATTCCGGGCGGAATTTTGATTTTGGAAACTGGCGAATACAATGCTTTGCAAACTAAAAAAATAATGGAAGATTCGGGATTCAGGGATGTAAAAATTTATAAAGACTTGGAAGGGCAGTTTAGAAATGTCAGCGGAATTCTTGCTTGAAATAAAATCTCTTGCGCATAAAAATAACGTTCCCATTATGCAGGATGCAACGTCTGAATTTATTTGCAGTTTTATAAAAAGTCATAATGTCAAATCAGTTTTGGAAATTGGAACGGCTGTTGGATATTCTGCTATTCAGTTTGCGCTTGTTGATGAAAACATAAAAGTTACAACAATTGAAATCGACATAGACCGGACTATTCAGGCAATCCAAAATGTGGAAAAATGCGGTTTAAAAAACAGAATAAAAATTATAAACAACGATGCTCTTTCTTGCGATATAAATGAAAAATTTGACTTGATTTTTATTGATGCGGCAAAAGCTCAGTATGAAAAATTTTTTGAAAAGTTCAAGGCAAATTTAAATCCAGACGGTGCAATCATAAGCGACAATTTGCTGTTTCATGGAATTGTTGAAAATCAGAATCTTGCAAAAAGCTATAGCACAAAAAAACTTGTTAGAAAAATAAAACGCTATGTGAATTTTTTAAAAGAAAATATAGAATTTTCAACTGAATTTTATAAAACCGGAGACGGAATTTCTGTCAGCAAATTTAAAACTGATTATTTAAATTTTATTTCAGAAGAAAATTTTATTGAAGAAAAAAAATATTTTAAGATTTTTAAAATTGACCAGAAGCGGATTTTAAAGCTTTTCAATGAAAATGTTTTTAAAGAATTTGCATTGATGGATTTTAGAAATTCCCAATTTGCATACAATCAAAATATTTCAAAATTTATGCCTTGTGATTTTTTGAAAATAAGCGGATGCTTTGGAATTGTTTTTCAAAATTACAGTGCAAAATTTCCATCACAAATTTTGCATGAAGCTGATAAAAATATTTTTTCTGACAAATTTGTTTTGCTTCATAAAAAACTTTTGAGTTTAAATGCGGAAAGCCTTGCAAGTTATAAAGAACTGCTTCTTTTTATTTTGGGCGGAAATTCAAAAGAGAATTCTTCTGTTATAAGAAAATTAAAAAAACTTCCAGATGGAAACTTTTTTTGCCACGGAAATTTCTGTCCGGAAAATATTTTCATTGATGAAAATAAAAATTTGTTTGCCTCGAATTTTCTTTTTTCTTGCAAAGGACCCAAAGAATTTGACATTGCCAGAACTTTTTATATTTTATCAAAGTCTGAGCCTGAAAATTTAATTTTAAAACCAGAAGATTATTTAGCAACAATGAAAACTGACAAAAATGATTTGCTGCCATTTATTGAAGTTATCAATGACTGCAAAAATTCTTTTTCTGCTATTTTCTAGGAAATCAGTTTTAAAACATCCGCAATTTTCTTTTTTGTTACAGTTTTTGGATTCAGTTCTGTATATTTGTTTTTTAAAATATTTTCTTGAATAAACGAAACGTCTTCCTTTGAAATTTTTACTTCTTCAATTTTTTTTGCAACAGAAAGTTCTTTGAAAAATTTTTCAACAGAAGTTATCGCGGTTTTTCTAAATGATTCTGGATAAGCCGAAGATGAAACTTTTGCTCCCATATTTACTGCGATGTCTTTGTATTTTTGTCCTGTTGAAGCTGCGTTGAATTCCATTGTTTCCTTGAATATTGGAACTATGGCTTTTGAAAAAGAAATGCCTAATGCCGCTTCTATAGAAAGTGAAGCTGCTGTTGCAAATGCCGCGCCTCCGTTTGCAAAAGCTATGCCAGTGTAGTACTGCGCATAAAGCATATTTTCTATTGCCTTTGAATTTCCCTTTGAAGCCAAAATTGCATTTTCCGAAATCAACTTTATTGCTTTTAATGCAAAAAAGTCGGTTAGTTCCCATGAAGATTTGCAGATAAGCGATTCAATGGAAGAAATCAAAAGTGAAGCTGCCGAAATTGAAAAATCATTTTTGTCCGCAATGGAAGCAAGTTCCGTGTCAAAAAAAACTGCTTTTGGAATTGCATTTACGTCTGAACATTCGATTTTTTTCCGCTGTGATTCATCTTCTAAAATAAAAACGTGGCTAGAGTCCCATGCGTTTCCGATTGAAGTAAAAAACATATAAAGCGGAATTGCTTTGTTTTTTGATTTTGCTTTTCCTTCCAGTTTTCTTGGATCTGAAATTTCAGGATTTGAAAGAAGAAGCGATACTGCTTTTGAAATATCTGAAACTGATTTTGAGCCCACTGAAATTACTGCGTCTGCCCTGAGCGTTTTTGCTGCGTTCAATGCGGCTCTGGTGTCGGAAAGAGAGGCCGCCTGGCTTACTCTGTCAAAAATGCTGTATACGATTCTATTTTTTGCAAGCATTGAGGAAATTTTT
Source organism: uncultured Treponema sp. (assembly GCF_945873775.1). Taxonomy (GTDB): domain Bacteria; phylum Spirochaetota; class Spirochaetia; order Treponematales; family Treponemataceae; genus Treponema_D. The sequence continues at coordinate 83,252 of NZ_CAMCEC010000008.1, forward strand.
TTTAATGCACTTTGAAATTCTGGGTTTGCTATGATAAAAATTCTTTGAAAACCGCTGTTTTTTATTTCTTCATTGAAATTTTTTAAAGTGCCTGCTCCGAAAAACGAAATTCCTGTTGTGACAATTTGATTCGACATTTTTTTCCTCAAAGATTCAATTTTATTATGAACTGAAATTATATATACGTCAACTAAAATTTAAGCTATTCTGAAAAACAAATTGTTATTTATAGATATTTTTTGTCTTATTGTAAATAATGCTTAGTTCAGATAGAATATACTTTATGGAAGAAAAGAAATCTCTTAAAATAACCTTAATTTTTACAATATGTTTTTTTGTGTTTATTGTTTCCTTTTTTTCAGTTTGGAAAATTTCTTTGTCGGAAAAACAGGTTTCTGCTTCGGCTGATTCTGAAAAAATAAAAATAACGGCATCTTTTTATCCGATTTATATAATGCTTTTGAATTTGACGGACGGAATTAACAATGTTGAAGTTTCGCTTTTAGCTCCTGCTGAAACTGGCTGCTTGCATGATTATCAGCTTACAACTGGCGACATGAAGCTTATTGAAAAATGCGACATTCTTGTTGTGAACGGAAGCGGAATGGAAGATTTTTTTGACAAGGCTTTTTCCATGAAAAAAAATTCGCTTATTGTCGCTTCTGATGGTTTTGAGCTTTTGGACGGAAATCCTCATGTCTGGGTGAGCGTTTCAGGCGCGATTTACGAAGTGCAAAAAATAACAGAAGGACTTTGTGCGCTTGATTCAAAAAATTCAGAAAGCTACAAAAAAAATTCTTTGGCGTATATAGAAAAATTAAATGCTCTTGAACAAAAAATGAAAAGCTCTCTGGCTTCTTTTGCCGGAAAAAAAATTATAACTTTCCATGAAGCGTTTCCTTATTTTGCAAAAGAATTCGGTTTTGAAATTTCAGCAGTTATTGAGCAAGAGCCGGGAACTGTTCCGAGCGCAAAGGAACTGGCAAAAATAATTGAAAGAATAAAATCTGTTGCAAGCCTAGGCGAGGATGTCGCTCTTTTTGCAGAGCCTCAGTATTCTTCCAGCGCAGCTAAAATCATTGGAAAGGAAACCGGGCTTTCAGTTTATGAGCTTGATCCATGTGTGAATGGCCAGCTGGAAAAAAACGCATATATTGAAGGCATGGAAAAAAATCTTTCAGTTTTGATGAATGCTTTTTCAGAGGAAAAAAAATAATGCCTTGCCTTGTTGGAAAATCTCATGTCTGCTGCACACGGATAGAAAACTTAAGTGTAAAAGCTGGCGGTGAATATATTTTAAAAGATATAAATCTTCATTTGCATTGCGGCGAGCTTACTGCGATTGTTGGAAGAAACGGCGCGGGAAAAACAACTTTTATGAAGGCGCTGCTTAATACAATTCCTCATTCAGGAAATATAATTTTTGAAGGCGAAAGGTGCGCTGGAAATTGCGGAAAGGATCACACAACTGACCATGACCGTTTTTGCACTTGCCGAAAAAGAATTCCTTACACTACGACTAAACCTGTGTTTGGCTATGTTCCTCAGACTCTTTCTGTTGAGCCGGGAAGCCCGGTTTGTGTTGAAGATTTAGTTTTGGCTTGCACTTCTAAAAGACCTGTCTGGATGAAGCATAGACAAAAAGATATTGAAGCCGCTTCTGAAATTCTTTTATGCACAAATTCCCATCAGCTTTTAAAACGTAGAGTTTGTGATTTGTCTGGCGGAGAACTTCAGCGTGTCATGCTTGCGCTTGCGATAAATCCTGTGCCGGATATTTTGCTTTTAGATGAGCCTGTAAGCGGAGTTGACAGAGTGGGGCTGAAATCTTTTTATGAGCTTGTTTCTTCGATACGCCGTGATTTTGACATAACGATTCTTTTGATAAGCCATGATTTGGATTTGGTTGCGCGCCATGCTGACAGAGTTGTTTTTATAAATAATGCCAGCGCAGTTGTTGGAACTGTAAAAGACGTTTACCATCAAAAAGATTTTATGGAAGTTTTCGGGCACATTATGCTTCCTGATGAATATGAAAAATCGGAGTGAAATTTATGCAGCTGATTTATTCTTTTTTGGATTTTGTTTTTCCTTTTGAATGGCTGTCTCCTGCGTTTATGAAAAATGCTCTGCTTGCCATTGTTATTGCAGGTCCGCTTTTTGGCGCATTGGGAACTTATGTTGTTTCAAATAGAATGAGTTTTTTTAGCGATGCGATTGGACATTCCGCTTTGACTGGAATTGCGATTGGCGTGATTTTGGGAATTCGTGATGTTACAATTTCCATGGTTTTATTTTCTATGTTGCTCGGATTTTCTATAATCATGGTGAAGTCAAAAGGAAAATCTTCCAGCGACACGATTATTGGAGTTTTTTCTTCAACGTCAGTTGCGCTTGGAATTGTGCTTTTGTCTGCCGGCGGAAATTTTTCAAAGTATCAAAAATATCTTGTTGGCGACATTCTTAGCATTCAGCCAAACGAAATTCTTTTTTTATTTTTTTGCGCAATTGCACTTCTTGCAGTTTGGATTTTTTTCTACAACAAAATGCTGATTGTTTCCCTTCATTCTTCATTTGCAAAAAGCCGCGGAATAAAAACAATTTTTATAGAACAAATTTTTGCTTTGCTTACAGCTGTGATTGTTTCTGTGTGCATACGATGGACCGGACTTCTCGTGATTAACAGTATGCTTGTGCTTCCGGCTGCTTCGGCTAGATTTGTTAGCAGAACTTCAAGACGCTATCTGATTGTCTCTGAATTGATTTCTCTTGCTGGCGGAATTGCAGGACTTTGCTTTTCGTATTATACTGGCTCGGCTAGCGGAGCTTCAATTGTTTTAGTCAACGCCGCATTTTTTTTAGTTTGCTTTATAATTTCATTTTTGAAGAAGAATAGTTAAAATGACAAAAGCTGTAATTTTTGATTTGGACGGAACTCTCCTTAATACTCTTGATGATTTGGCTGACAGCTGCAATGAAACTTTGCGCCAGTTGAATTTTCCATTGCGCTCGATAGATGAAGTCCGGCAGTTTGTAGGAAACGGAATCGCAAAACTTATGGAACTTGCAATTCCTTGTGGAAAAGAAAATCCTGAATATGAAAAATCAGTTTTGCTAATGAAAGAAAACTACGCAAAAAACTGGCAGAACAAAACCCGCCCTTATGATGGAATTTTGGATTTGATTTCAACTTTGCATAACTTGAAAATAAAAACAGGAATTGTTTCAAATAAGCCGGACGCTCAAGTAAAAGAACTTGCGGAATACTATTTTTCTTCCATAATAAAGCGTGAAACTGCGGTCGGAGATATTGAAGGCAGAAATAGAAAACCTGCTCCCGATTCTGTTTTGGAAGTTATGAGAATTCTTGAAGTTGGCAAAGATGAAACTGTTTACGTAGGCGATTCTGATGTTGATATAAAGACTGCAAAAAATACAGGGATTCCTTGCATAAGTGTAACTTGGGGATTTAGAGACAGAAATTTTCTCTTGAATTCCGGAGCGCAAAAACTTGCTGATAAACCTGAAGAAATCTTAAAATATTTATGAGTTGCGAAAAAGATATTTTTTTGAAAGGGCAGGTTGCCCGTGATTTTGATTTTTATAGAATAAGAGAAAAAGTTGCGTCTCTTGCGGCAAGTGAAGAAGGCAAATTTTTTTTGCTTTCAAGGGAAAGTTCTTCTGATATTGATAAAGTTTCAAAACTGAAATCTTTGGGACGTGAATGGAATAATTATTTAAATTCACGATTTCCTTCCGCATTAAAATCTTGGCCGCCTGTAAAAGAAATTTTTTCAATATTAAAAGTTGAAGGCGCATCTCTTTCACATGAGCAAATTTTTGCGCTTGGACTTTTTTGCACTTACACGGATGAAACTTGTAACTGCATAAAAACTGCTGCGCTTGAACTTGAAATTCCAGAACTTTTAAAAATTACGCAGTCAATGCCTTCCTTGGAAAATGCTAGAAATAAAATTTTTTCTGTTATCGATATTTCAACTGGCGAAGTAAAAGATTTGCCGGCCATCAGGGAAATCAGAAAAAAAATTGCATCGCTCCACAAGGAAATTGGATATGCATTAAAAAAATATACTTCTGATTCAACTTTGAATTCAGCATTGCAAAATAATGTTCCGGCGTTAAAAGCTGACCGTGAGCTTCTTGCTGTCCGTTCAGATCACAGAGGTTCTATAAAAGGAATTGTGCATGAAGTGAGCGCTTCCGGGCAAACTCTTTATATCGAGCCTGAAGAAATTGTGCGGGCAAACAATCAGCTTGTTCAGGAAGAATTTAATTTGCAATCTGAGCTTAATAAAATTTTTAAAGAGCTTTCAGACAGTTTAAGAGAATATTGTTCTGATTTTGTTTTAAGCCATGATTCAATGCTGCTGCTTGATTCAACTTGTGCCGCTGCAAAATATCAATCTGAAATCCATGGAGTTTTTGCAGAAAACTGTGATACTGAAAAACTGCCTCCGCTGATTTTAAATGCCCGTCATCCGCTTCTGGCAGAAAAAGCTGTTCCTGTAACAATTAATTTTATGTTTGGAAAAAATGTTATGATTATTACAGGTCCTAACACAGGCGGAAAGACTGTAACATTAAAAACAGTCGCGCTTTTTTCATTGATGAATCAGGCTGGTTTTCCTATTCCTGCTGATGAAGACACACGACTTCCTTTTTTCAATTCTATTTTTGCAGATATTGGAGATGAGCAATCAATAGATGAATCTTTGAGTACTTTTTCTAGCCGCATGAAAAATATTGCGCTTGCTCTGGAGAACGCCGATGAAAAAAGTCTCGTGCTGTTAGATGAGCTTGGTACAGGAACTGATCCACTTGAAGGCGGAGCGATTGCGATGGCGGTTCTTGATTCTTTGCTTGAAAAGAATTCTTTTGTTCTTGTTACAACGCATCACGGAGTTTTAAAAAATTACGGATACACAAATTCAAAGTGCGTTAATGCTTCTGTTGAATTTAATGCTGAATCTTTGCGCCCGACTTATAAGCTTCTTGTTGGAATGTCTGGGGAAAGCCATGCGATTGATATAGCTTTAAATTCTGGCTTGCCGAAAAAAATTGTTGAGCAGGCAAAAAGCTACATTTCAAATCAGCAGGCAGATGTAAGTTCATTGATAAAAGGTTTGACTGAAAAGCACATTGAACTTGAAGAGCTTATAAAAAGTCAAAAAGAAAAACAGGAAGAACTTTCTTTAAAAGAACTGAAAATCCATTCACGTGAAATAAAGATGCTCCAAAAAGAAATTGAGCTTAATCAGCTTGAACATTCTCAAAGTTCTGCATTCTTGCAGGAAATGAGAAGCAAGCTTGAAAATTTAGTACGAGTTCTAAGAGAAGGTGAAATTACCCGTGAAAAAACTTTGAGTGTTAGAAAATTTATTTCTGATGCGACTAAAGAAATTGATGAGCAAGAAAAAAATATAGAAGATAAAAAACTTCTTTTGGAAAAAGAGAATTCTGAACTTCAAAATGAAGAAAATAAAATTCTGCAGAATGGAATTAAGCTTTCATCTTTAAAAGAAAAAAAATCATTCTCTTCTAAAAATAAAAAAACAAAAAGCAGGCTTTCAAATTCTGAAGCATTTAAAAATGCGTCTGTTTTAAAAGTTGAAAATTCCAATGTAAAAAAAATCAAAAAACAAGAGCCGTTAAAAGAAGGCACAGAAGTTCTTGTAGGAAATGAAAAACGAAAAGGTGTGCTTGTCAGAAAAGTTAAAAATGAAATTTGGCAAATTCAGTTTGGTTCTATGAAAATGAATTTTCCGCAGAGCCAGATTATTCCTTTGGAAAATAAAATTGTTGATAGAAGTGTTTCTGTTGTGATTGAACGAGATTCCGAAAATGAAAAAAATAACGAGTCTCCAAAATTTGAGCTTAGGCTTCTAGGAATGAGAGCTGAAGATGCCATAAAATCTCTTGAGCATCAGCTTGACTTATGTGTGATTAATAACTTTAAAAAATTTTCTGTTATACATGGAAAAGGAAATGGAATATTGCAACAGGCTGTAAGTGATTATCTAAATCATTGCTCTTCTGTAAAAGAATTTTATTTTGCAAGACCGGAAGAGGGCGGCACTGGAAAAACTTATGTGGAGCTTTTTTAAATTTCAAGTTCTGGAATTTTTTCCTTCAGTTTTTCAAGAAAATTTTTTGCTTGTACACCTTCTCTAAGACAAGCAAAGATGCAGTTTTCTCCTGCTATTGTTCCGATTATTTCATTGAGATTCATTGCATCAAGCGCGTTTGCAACACTGTCTCCGTGTCCGCCAAAAGTTTTTATTACAACTATGTTTCCACTTGTTTCAATGCTTACATATCCGCGCAAAAAATCTCGTATATAAATTTGCTCGCTTTCTTTTTCAATCTCATCTTCCGGAATTGTATAGACATATCCGTTATGCCCGTCGCTTATTTTTCCAACTTTCATGAGCTTTAAATCTCTGGAAAGTGTTGCCTGCGTAACTTCAAATCCTTCATTCTGTAAATGATTTAAAAGCTCATCTTGACTTTCTATTCTGTTGTTTTTTATTAATTTTCGAATTGTCTTTAGTCTCAAAAGTCTGTCTTTCAAAATGCACCTCGGAATATGCATAAGTATGAATAAATATACATTTTGTGTCAAGGTATTTTTTTATAATGTTCCTTCAAATAAAATTTTTTTTCCGGCGAGAATTTTGAGAGTTTTTCCATTCCATTCAATTGTTCCTTTTTTATCAGAAATTTTTTTGAATGCCTTGTTTTCTTTTAAATCAGCTTCTGAAATTTCTGCGGAAATAAATTCTGCATTGAGCACTAATGGAGAATTTGAAAATTTTTTTTCATTAACTAAGAATTCTAAAATTTTTTTTGCGCTGTCTTTTAAAACTATAGTTACAATTGTTCCGTTTTGGGTTTTCAAATAATACGCAGGCAAATATGAAACATCGTTGAATTGCTCAATCATAATATTGTTTTCTGTGATTTTCTTTTCCATTTTTTTAGGAAGCGAAACTTCGTCGAAGTATTCTGCAAAGGAATTTTTTAAATTCGAATTTAAGATGCTGAATATTTCATTGCTATCAAAATCTTGAATTAGTTTTTCGTAGTTTTCAATCCTAAGATCAATTAGCTCAATGACTCTTCTATAAACAAAATTTCTATATTGAACAAGTTCTTCAAATGAAGAAAAATTTGTCGCAAGCAAATCTGCTCCGTAAGTTGAAAGCTGCTTTATTTTGGGAAAATTTATTTTATTCAAAAAAGTTATTGTTGTTATAAAATCCAGCGCAGAATATCCCCATCTAGTGTGCCGTGCAGTTTTTTTCAGTTCTTCAAATTGCTCTAAATCAGAGTTTAAAAGCTCTCTGTATTTTATGTTTTCATTTATTTTGCTTTGGATAAGACTTCTTTCTTGTATTGAATAAGTTCGTCCTTGTTCAAGCAGCAGGTTTTCGTTTTTGAAATCTTTTAAAAGCGGCAATGCGAATTCTGAAATTTTTGGAATTTCTTCAATTCCTTCCCGGTTCATTATAAAAAAGTATTTTGCAGACTTTGATGAAAATGGCTTTTTTAACAGCTTAGGTCTTTTCGTATTTATGCCGATTTCAAAATATTCTTTTGTGCCTTCGCCTGTAAATGCAAAAAGATTGTGGTTTTTATTTTTAAAAATTTCATCTATTATTTTTTTGAATTCCCCGGAATAGTTTTCAAGTTCAGATTCGTCAAATTCTGCGGTTATAAAATAATTTCTTGGAGTTCCATCGAATCCTGGATTTTTTCTTTTTGGATAAGTCCATTTTTCTAAAGGAAAAAGCGTGCATGAAAATGTCTGTTCGCCATCGCTGATTTCAAAAATGCATTTGTCTTCGCTCATCAATGAAATGCCTTTTAAACTGCATTTGAAATTTTCTTTTGTTGAATCATTTATTATGAGATTTCCTGTGTATGAAAATTCAGCTTCTTCTCCAAGTTCACTTTTTGATGAATCCAGAAAATCGCTTTCTTCTAAAAAAATTTCTTTTTCAACAAATTTCCATTCAGAGGCGAAAATATTTTTTTCATAAAAACCTGTGTTGCCGTTTTTGTCTGTTCCTGCGACTCTTAAAATTCTAGCTCCGTTTCCTTGGCCGTTTTGCGCAATGCTTATTATTTTTGAAATTCTGCTTTTTCCTTCAGTTTGAATTTTTGGCTGTTCAAACCAGTCTTCCGCTGGCAATGCCCATGGTGAATAGTTTGAAAAATAATTCTTTCCCTTTTTCTTTTGCTCAAGTTTATCGTAAGTATACTGAAACCACATTGGATCGCAGCCCATTGTGTCAAAGTCTACAAGCCTTGTATACATTGTTCCTTTCGCGCCGATTAAAAAAATTGTGTCTGCGGAAGCACTTAAACTTTCTGAAATAAATCTGCCATTTTGAGGAACTTGAAGTTGCCGGCTAAAATCAGCAGGAAGACCGCTGTCTGTGAATCTTATGTGCAGTCCGTCTTCTGTCAAAAAGTAAATTGTTTCAAGTCCCATTGTTCCGTAGTGATGTTCGTTTCCGTAAATATCTGTGTGGTACAAAACGTCTTTTCTGCGGCAGCCCATTGACCATGCCCGTTTGTTTTTTGTGAATTCATCTTGCTTTAAAAATCCGTTTTCTCCTTTTGGAAATCCAAATGCTCTTTTCCATTTAAAAGGCGATTCCGGTGCGCTTCTGTCTAAAAAAACTGTATAAAGAATTCCGTTGTTGTCAAAAACATAAAGGCTGTCTCCATCTGCGGAAATTTCTGTAACTCGCTCTGGAACTGGAAATTCGTCAAGGTCTGTTGTGTCCATTTTAGAATAGGGCAGCCCGGTTTTTAGAAAAAGTTTCCATTTCTTTTCGCTTGGTTTCTTTGCATAAATTCTTCCATCTATAATTGTAAAATCAAAATACTTGCAATAGGATTGTGTCATTGTTCTTAAAAAAATTTCATCAGGAAGAAATCCGCTTGCGTCTTGTGAATTTATTTTTAAAGCTGAAACAAAAAAAATTGCTGTGAGCAAAAATACTTTTTTTATATTGCAGAAATTCATTTTTAACTAATTCTCCAGAACTGACAATTGTTTATTGTGAATTAAGATTTTGCCATTCTAGCATATAATTTTTTTTTTTGGTATACTTGGATTCAAACCATTTTTTTAAGAGGCTATCATCATGTCAAATATTGCATGGAATAACTTAGACACATTGGAAAGCTTTAAAAAACTTCAGGCTTTAAAAGGCTGTGTTTCAGTTGCAAAAGAGCTTTCAGGGGCAGAAGCTGCAAAGCGTGTCGCTGAATATTCAATTCAGATGGCAGACGGACTTGTTTACAATTATGCGGCAAAGCAAGTTAACTCCAAGATAATTTCAATTTTTGAAGAGCTTGTAAAAGAAAGCCAGCTTTTGGAAAAATTTGAAGCTTTGTACAACGGAGATGTAATCAACACTGGCGAAAAACGAATGGTTCTTCATCAGCTTCTTCGCGGACAGCTCGGAAAAGATGTTGTTGCAGACGGCGTTAATAAGCGTGATTTTTATATAAACGAGCAGAAAAAAATTGCTGCCTTTGCTGAAAAAGTTCATTCTGGAAAAATTGTAAACGAGAAGGGCGAAAAATTTACTTCTGTTTGTCAGATTGGTATTGGCGGTTCGGACTTGGGACCTCGCGCAATTTACCTTGCTCTTGAAAACTGGGCAAAGCAGACTGGAAATTTCAAAATGGATGCGCACTTCATTTCGAATGTTGACCCTGATGACGCGGCGTCTGTTCTTCAGTCTATAGATCTTTCAAAGACAATTTTTATTCTCGTTTCAAAAAGCGGAACTACACTTGAAACTTTGACAAATGAATCTTTCGTAAAGGATTTCTTGAAAAATGCCGGCCTAGATCCAAGCAAGCACATGATTGCTGTAACAAGCGAAACTTCTCCGCTTGCAAAAAGCCCGGATTATCTTGAAGCATTTTTTATGGACGATTATATCGGCGGACGCTATTCTTCTTCTTCTGGAGTCGGCGGAGCAATTTTGAGCCTTGCGTTTGGTTCTGAAGTTTTTGATGATTTCTTAAAAGGTGCAGCAGAAGAAGATAAGCTTGCAACTGAAAAAGATGTAAGAAAAAATGCTGCATTGATGGACGCATTGATTGGAGTTTATGAGCGCAATGTTCAGGAATATCCTTCAACAGCTGTTCTTCCATATTCTCAGGCGCTTTCAAGATTTCCTGCTCACCTTCAGCAGCTCGACATGGAATCTAACGGAAAAAGCGTAAACCGTTTTGGCGAAAAAATAAACTATGTAACAGGTCCTGTAATTTTCGGTGAGCCTGGTACAAACGGTCAGCATTCTTTTTATCAGCTGCTTCATCAGGGAACAAATATAATTCCGCTTCAGTTTATCGCATTTAAAGAAAATCAAACTGGAAAAGATGTTGTCATTCAAGATTCCACAAGCCAGACAAAACTTTGCGCAAATGTTGTAGCTCAGATTGTTGCTTTTGCCTGCGGAAAAAATGACGAGAATCCAAACAAATTCTTTGCCGGAGAACGTCCTTCTAGCTTGATTTACGGAAAGCAGGTTAGCCCGAAAACTCTTGGCGCGCTTTTGGCTCATTATGAAAACAAAGTTATGTTCCAGGGATTCCTTTGGAATGTAAACAGTTTTGACCAGGAAGGTGTTCAGCTCGGAAAAACTCTTGCAAAATCAGTTCTTTCAGGAAAAATGGAAGGCGCATTGAAAGCTTATGCAGAGCTTCTCATAAAGTAAGAGACAGTTTTCAAAACTTATCTGATTAAAATGCCGGAAAATTTCATTGCGATTCTTCCGGCGTTTTTTATTTTTTCAGTTTGAAAAGCTCGCTGCAGTTGTCGTCTACAATTTTATTCAGCTTGTCTACGCTTAATCCTATTTTTTCAGAAATAAATTCGTAAGTGTATTTTATTAAAAGCGGATTATTTTCGCTTCCGCGCATCGGAACTGGCGCAAGATATGGAGAGTCTGTTTCAAGAAGAATTCTGTCTTTTGGAACATATTGCAAAAGTTCTATAAGCTCGTCCATTTTTGCTTTTTTTGTATATGTGGTTGCGCCTCCAAATGCAAGATACCAGCCCAAGTCAAGAAATGTTTTTGCCTCGCTAAGTCCGTAAGAAAAACAGTGGATAATTCCTCTGTTGTAATTTGCCGTGCGGAGCACATCGACCGTGTCTTCAAATCCGTCCCGTGAATGCACAATAAACGGAAGATCCAGTTCCTTTGCAAGTTCCAACTGCATTTCAAAAAGCTCTTTTTCGCCAAAGAACATTTCCTTGTCAAAGTCCGATTCGTTGCGTCCGTCTGGTCCGCTTGGATTCCAATGATGGTCAATTCCGCCTTCGCCAATCGCCGCAAGATGAGATGAAAAGCAACTTGAACTTTCCTTGAATTCTTCAATGCTGTCCCTAAGCTCTTCCAGGCACGATTCTCTTTCCTTTATTGAATCTGGATCAGGCCAAATTCCTGAGCTAAAGAAAATCGATTTTTTCAGTTTGCTTTGCAGATTCACATCCGGAATTTCTTCCAGGCAGTTTTCAAGAATTTGCGCGCGCTCAGCCAAGTCCGAGCATTTTGTGCCAATGTCAAGCCCGAAATAAATTCTGTTTTTTGCCATCTGCTCAAGAATTTCAGTTCCGAATTCTTGTGAGTTATTTTCAACCAGATAATGAAAGTGAAAATGCGTGTCTGAAAACATTTCTAAACCTCGAAAAAAAAAGCAGCCTGAAGTTTTCAAGCTGCCTGCTGTTTGCCGGGAACCAGAATCGAACTGGCACGGCAGGTTAAATTGCCGAGGGATTTTAAGTCCCTTGTGTCTACCTATTCCACCATCCCGGCGACGCAAAATATTATATAGAATTCTAAAAGTTCTTTCAACCGCAAAAACAGTTTCTGGCTGAATATATTCAAAAATTATTTGATTTTGCTGTAAAGGTCAGCCATCTCGCTGCGCCATTCAGGTTTCTTGTCTTTTTCTTCCCAGTCGATTATTTTTTTTATTGAAAAATGCTTTGTGTCGCTTGGACTTGCAAAATGAACAATTCCGAATCTGCCTTGCCCGATGTACGTGAGCTTGTCGCCAGTTTCAATTTTTTCATTTTTTGAAATAAGCTCAATTGCGCAGTCAAAGTGAATTAAAGAATCCGCGCCTTTGCTGTTTATTGCGGTCGAAATATCCCGGATAATTTGTCCGCAGACTGAGCATACTGGCTGATTTGCCGATTTGAATTTTTTTATGGCTTCTTCATCATGCTGAATTTGTTCCGGCGACACAGATTTTATTGTAGGACGAAATACTGGCTTCGGAGGCTGAAAATTTTTCCGCTCGTCAAAATCCCTTCTATTGTTACTATTGTTTTTCCAGTTTCCAATGTGTTTTCTTGAATGTCTGTCTCTTCGCATGGCATGAATTATAGTTCAATTACAATTTTTTTTCTATATGAAATTCTACAATATGGCGGCTCATTATAAGCGCGATTCTGTCTACGGCTGAATTTATATAGTTTTCATCCTGAATTTTTTTCTGTAGCTCCCTTATGCGGGGAGAAAGTGCTGAATTTGGCGTTGCATTGTTTACAGCCTGCATTATTTACTCCGAAAAAGCGTTTTCAATATGATAAACCGGATCCAGCCCCGGAACATCAATTGCTATTACATCATAGCGTATGAATCTGTTATTATATTGTCGATGTTTTTTCAGGTAACATTTAGAAGTTTTAATAATCTTTTTTCGTTTTATTGAATTGAGCTCATGCGCAAGAATTTCAGCATTTCCAAGCGGAAGGCTTTTTACTTCCACAAAAACTAAAAAATTCTGTTTTTCCGCTATTATGTCGATTTCTCCTTCCCGAATTCTGAAATTTCTGTCAAGAATTGAATATCCGTTTTGGATTAAAAAATCCCTGGCTTTTTCTTCGCCTGTTATTCCTTTTGTCCGCGTGGATTCTTTCACTGGGCTTTTTCCATATTTTTTATAAAAGCGAAAATTTCTGCAATCGCTTCCCATGTGCTTTCTGGAATGCATTCGCCAATCTGCCGCATTGAAAGAACATTTGCCGCAATGTCGTTTTCTATAACTGGAATATTGTTTTCATGCGCAATTTCGACCATCTTTTTTGCGAGAATTCCGCTTTCTTTGGCTGAAATAAAAGGCGCGTCTGCGTTTTCAGGATATTTTAAGGATACTGCGAAAAAATTTCTTATCTGTTTCATACAGCAGAATCCTTGAATGGCAGGAAAAGTTCTGAATCAGTGCAAAGACTGTCAGAAAAAGCCAAGGCGGAATAGGTTACTGTCACAGAATCGCCGTTCATGCCGGAACAAAGCAATTCTCCAAGCCGCTCTTCCTCAGAATGAATGTTAGAGGTCAAAAGCGACGGTAATGTACAGAACCGCACTTCCGTAACCTTGCTCTTATTTAAATATAACACAAAAAAAAATTTTTTCCACTCAAATTCGCAATTTATTTGTATTTTTTCTGTTATTTTTTTGTTAAAATCAATTAAAATTCTTATTAGGCCTTTTGCTTCGTCTTTTTCAAGCTGCCACAAAAAGGGGAGGACTATCCAGTGCTTTCCCGTGCCGTCTCTTGATTTTAAATGGTTTGCGAGCGTAAGAATTCCGCCTTTGTTTTCTGGAATTTCCTGGTAGATTTTCTTTAAGAAGTTTTCGTCGCTTTTTGCACTGTTTTTTTCGCTGTTGCCGGAATTTTTCCAATTGCTGGGTTCTGTTAAAATCAAAAACTTTTCTATTAATTTTTCTTCCGGCTCGATTCCTTTTTCCATTAGCATTGCAGAAATTTCCGCCGCTTGTTTTTCTTTTCCCGGAAATAGAGATGAAACTGATTTTGCTTTTCTGATTATTGCTTTGTCAAGTTTTACGCCGCTTTGAATCATCTGCTGGACAATTTTTAACACAACCGAATCCGCTTCAATTCCTGCTGAATTTAAAAATTCTAATAGTGTGCGTGGGAAAAAATCCGCATTTTTTTGCTCTGAAACTGTCTTTAGAATGATTTTTGAATCTGCGCCTATTTCGAGTGTGGCTTTGAATGAGCTTCCTTCATAAAGAGGAATTTTGCTTTTTACATTGATTTTTGCGCCTTGCAGAAAAACTGTGTAGTTTCCGTTTCCAAGATTTTTTATAACTTTTACAGAAACTTCGTCTCCGGCGGCAAATTTTTTCTGCGGAATGTTCTGACTTTGAATGTAGGCATTTTTTATGCTTTCGATTGCTGAGGACATTTCATTAATTTTATAAATATTGACAAAAAAAGGGAAGACACAAAATGTATCTTCCCTTGAATTAAGCTGTAAGAATGTAAAATTCCTTAAAAATCTTATTTCTTTGCTTTTGCTGCTGCAGATGCTGCGGCTTCTTCTGCCTTGTGCTCTGCGTTGATTGCAGCTTCTTTTTTGTCTTCTGCTGCGTTTGCTGCCTTAGCTGCTGCAAGTTTTGCGTTTGCCTTTGGTCCGAGAAGCTCCTTGATTTTTGCAGCTTTTCCAACCTTGTCGCGAACGTAGTAAATCTTTGAGCGGCGAACTTTTCCAAGGCGAACAATTTCAACCTTGATAATGCGCGGGCTGTTTACAGGGAATACACGCTCAACTCCAACGCCATAGCTAGTCTTGCGAACTGTGAATGTCTTTGAAATTCCTGAGTTCTTGAAGCAAATAACAAGACCTTCATAAATCTGAATACGTTTTGTTTTTCCTTCGATGATTTCAAAGTGAACTTTTACAGTGTCTCCTACGCTGAAATATTCTGCGTTAGGTTTCTTCTGCTGTTCTTCAATAGTCTTTATAAGATCCATTTTTATCTCCTATTTGCCGCTGTCTTTTGTTCTTGACTGAACATAACGCAGCTTGCTTTTTTGCTTGCGGTCGTTCTTGTATGTTACAAAGTCCGTAAGCGTCCCGATCATTTTTTCTGCTTCTTCTGTAAGAGTACCGTCAGTTCTTGCCTTTTGAATCAGATCTGGTCTGTTCCGCAAGGTTTTCTGAAGGCTCTTAAAAAGCCGCCACTTTCGGATTTCTTCATGGTTTCCGCTGCTTAAAACAGACGGCACTTCCATGCCTTTGTATACATTCGGCCTTGTATACTGGGGATATTCCAAAAGGCTGCCTGAAAAACTTTCTTCATCCAAAGATTCGCTGGTTATTACGCCGTCAACAAGCCTGTAAACCGTGTCTACAATAACTGTAGCGGCAACTTCTCCGCTGGACATTACGTAATCTCCTATGGAGATTTCCTCGTCAACGTAGCAGTCAATAATCCGCTGGTCGATACCTTCATATCGTCCACAAATCAGGACAATTTCATCTTTCCGGCTGAGTTCCTGGGCTTTTTTCTGTGTAAAAGGCTTTCCGCTTGGCGTAACATAAATAACATGCTTCGTCTTTTTGTATGCTTCTACACTGTCCAATGCCAGTCCTAGAGGTTCCGGAAGCAAAAGCTGTCCAGCGCCTCCGCCGTAGGGAGCGTCATCACAAGTGTGGTGTCTATCAAAGGCAAAATCCCTGATATTGACCAAATCGTAGGCAATAATTCCTTTCTCTACCGCTTTCGCCATGATCGAGCTTGTAAAAAAAGCGCGCGGAATTTCAGGAAATAAGGTCAGCACAGTAAATTTCATAGGAATTACTCCAGAATCCAGAGGTGCATGAGCTGCATAGTTTTATTTTCAATATCGACTTTGCCAATAAACTGGTCTTTGAATGGAACAAAAACTGTTCTTGCTCTGCCATTTTTATTCAGCTTAACCGAATCGTCCAAAAAACTGCAAGCCTCGGACAGCAAAATCTCAACGAGATAACCTGATCCGCCTTCCATTACGTTTGTGACTGTTCCAACAACTGAATTTTCGTCAATTGCCGGTGCGGTATTATCCGCCGTTTCCTTTTTATACCATACCGAGCATCCTTTTAAATCCTCGATATACCACTCATTTTTCTGCAGTTTATGAGCATTTTTGCGTGGAACTACGATTTTCCACCTGTTGTATCTTGCAGCTTCTTCAGGTGAATTTATTCCAGCTAGTTTCATGTACAGAGTGGACGCCGCTTCCTTTGTTGATTCAACTTTGAAAGTTTTTTCAGCTGTTCCGTCTGTCAAAGCCACTTCTTCCATACTTGCAAAATGCCCGTACTCGCCGGAAGTGCTTTCTACTTTGAATTCGCCCGTTATTCCATGGGAACCGCGGACAATGCCAACTACAAACCGCTCTGTCATCGCATTCGATGCCATCAGTCCAGAATTTCCAGGCTGTAATGCTTTCCGTCTTTATTTGACGTTGCGCTTAAAACAGTACGCAGAGCTTTTGCAATACGACCGTATTTGCCAATAACCTTGCCAATATCACCTTGTGCAACGCTTAACTGAAGAACAGGTCCGCGCTCGCCTTCGGTTTCCGTTACAGAGACTGCATTTGGATCATCGACCAATGACTTTGCAATAAATTCAATCAGGTCTTTTTCCATGTTGTGCTCCCTGTAATTTATTTGGTGATTTTTGTTCCGTCAGCAGCCAATCCGCCCTGTCTGAAAATCTTTTTTACGATTTCTGTAGGCTGAGCTCCAACGCTGATCCAGTATTTGGCGCGTTCTTCATTGAAAGAAGTCTGGCTTCCTTCTGCAGCAATTGGATGGTACTGTCCGATTTCTTCGATTGTTGCGCCATCACGTGGTTTTGCTGCGTCAAGGACGACAATGCGGTAGTCTGGGCGTTTTTTTGTGCCCATCTTCTTTAGTCTGATTTTGACCAATTTTTTCCTCCGATATGAGTTTTCCACACTAAACAGTGTGAACTAACATTTTAGTGAAAAGATTCAGTAAATTCAAGAGTTAAAAGCATTTATGGCGCAGTTTCATTGTAAAAAAAATACTTCTGTTCATTTTGCGCAACTGATTGCTCTTTGCTTTTTCCTTTAACTTGCTAACTGAAAAATTCTTTGTTATCATAAAGTCATCTTTAAGAACTCACTTTAATTTTTGAATTGCGAGGTTTCAAATGGCTGAATTGTATAATCCAAATTCGCTTCCTGCTGATTTTGTAAAGTTTTACGGCGGAACAGAAGATTCTGTAAAGATTTTTTCTTCACCAGCAAGAATTAACATTATAGGCGAGCATATTGACTACAACGGCGGAAAAGTTTTCCCTGCTGCTATAAACCGCTATCTTTATGTTGCCATCAGAAAACGCAATGACACAAAAGTTGTCTACAACGACCTTAAATTTCCTGGAAAATATGAATTTGACATAAATGACGATTTTAAATATGCCAAGGAAAACGGATATGCAAACTATCTAAACGGAATTCTTTCCCAGATGAAGGAAAAAGGCTTTAAATTTGACTGCGGATTTGAAATTCTCATGGTAAGCAATGTTCCTGCGGCCGGCGGAATTTCATCTTCTTCTGCCCTTGAATGCGGTTTTGCCTATGCTGTAAGCGAAACTTTTGGCTTTGGAATTGACCGTGTTGAAATTGCTAAGCTTGGCCAGATGAGCGAGCATAATTTTATGAACGTAAACTGCGGAATTATGGATCAGTTTATAATTTCCACAGGAAAAAAGAATACAGCAATTGTCCTTGACTGCAACACGCTTGAATATGAATATGTTCCGCTTGAGCTTGGAGACTACAGATTTGTTGTCATGAACACAAACAAGCAGCGCCGTCTTGCAGACAGCAAGTACAACGAGCGCAGAAGCCAGTGCGAGGAGGCCTTGAAGATTCTTCAGGACGGAGGCGTGAAAATTTCCGCGTTGTGCGAGCTTTCTCCAGAGCAGTTGGAAAATTTAAAAGCTTTGATAAAAGATGAACTTCTTGTCCGCCGCGCAAAGCATTGTGTCTATGAAAATCAGCGTGTAAAAGACGCCGTTAGCGCATTAAAAGCCGGAAATCTTGAAAAACTCGGCAAACTCCTGAACGAAAGCCACGAGTCCCTCAAAAATGACTATGAAGTTACAGGAATTGAGCTTGATACTCTTGCGGAAACTGCCCAGAAACAGGACGGATGCATCGGAGCAAGAATGACTGGAGCTGGATTTGGCGGCTGCGGAATTGCGCTTGTTCATAAAGACAAAGTTGAGCAGTTTGTTGAAAATGTCCAGACTGAATACAAGAAAGTTGTAGGATACGAAGCTTCATTCTTTGACTGCGAAAGCGGCGATGGAGTTTCTCACTTCAACTAAAATAGTTAGTCTGAAAGTTGAGTTTTATTAAAAACCATTGTTTAACTTGACTGTCATTCCCGTGCAGTGCGCCGCAAGGCGGACGTTGACACGGGAATCTTTAGTTCTATGGGATTGTCGGGTCAAGCCAGATAATGACAGTAAAGTATAAAATTCAGAATTCGTCTTTTTAAGATTTTCAAGATTTATTTGGCTTTTAAAAGTTATTTTCTTCTATATAATAAACTATAGTATTTGACATTCTCTTTCTTATATATTACTATAATAAATCAATTATTCTAACTAAATGATAGGAGAAAATGAAATGTCAATGAATTTGATATTGTTCATTGTTCTCCCTGTAGCAGGAATACTTCTTGGATGGACAATTCGCTGGGTTTATGCCAGATTTCAACTTTCCGCCTCGGAGCAAAAAGCCGAGCGCGTTAAACAAGATGCAATAAAAGAAGCGGAAGCTCAGAAAAAAGAGATTCTTCTTCAGGCAAAAGAACAACTCATTCAGGACCGTAATCAGCAGGAAAGGGAGAACCGTGAACGCCGTACAGAACTACAGCGTTATGAAAGCCGTGTAAACAAAAAAGAAGAGCTTCTGGAACAACGGAATCAGGAGTTTGAAAAGCGCGACAAGGAATTTGCTTTAAATGTAGCGGAGCTTCACAAGCGCGAGGCTATTCTTTCTGAAGAAGAAGGAAAGCTTCGGGTGGAGCTTGAAAGAATTTCGGGGCTTACTGCGGAAGAAGCAAAGGCTCTTATAATCAAGAACCTTGAAAATGACGCCCGCCATGACGCTCAGTCTTTGCTGAACAAGATTGATCAGGAAGCTCAGTTTAATGCAGAAAAAAAAGCGCAGGAAATTCTTGTTTCCGCCATTCAGCGCATTGCAACAGAAACTACAAGCGAAATCACAGTCGCGACAGTTTCTCTTCCAAGTGACGAAATGAAGGGTCGCATTATTGGACGCGAAGGCCGCAACATCCGTTCTTTGGAAACTTTGACTGGCGTTGATATTATTATTGATGACACGCCGGAAGCCGTTGTTATCAGTTGCTTTGATCCTGTAAGAAAGGAAATTGCGCGTGTGGCTTTGGAGCGTCTTATTATCGACGGAAGAATTCATCCGGCTCGTATAGAAGAGATTGTTCAGAAGGTTACCCGCGAAATTCAGCAGAAGATTTATGAGGAAGGTGAAAAGGCTTTGTTTGAGCTTGGTCTGCACAGCATGAGCCAGGAAGCGATAAGAGCTATCGGCCGCCTTTACTTTAGAACAAGCTACGGACAGAATGTTCTTACGCACTCAAAGGAAGTTGCTGAGCTTGCAAGCCTTCTTGCCGCTGAAGTTGGCGCGAACAGGGAACTTGCAAAACGTGCTGCTTTGTTACATGACATTGGAAAAGGCGCGGAAAATGACAGCGACCAGAACCATGCGGAAGTCGGTGCGGAAATGGCACGCAAGATGGGCGAAGATCCTCGTGTGGTCAATGCGATTGAGGCGCACCACAATGACTGCGAGCCTCAGACAATAGAAGCTGTTATTGTTCAGGTTGCCGATGCTATAAGCGCAGCCCGCCCTGGAGCAAGACGTGAGACTGTAGATAACTATGTTAAACGTCTTGAAAATCTTGAGGAAACTGCAAAGAAATTCCACGGAGTAGAGCAGGCCTATGCAATTCAGGCTGGACGTGAGCTTCGTATTCTTGTAAACAATGATAAAATTCCAGATGAGCAGGTAAAAGATCTTGCAAAGCAGATTGCAAAGCAGATTGAAACTGACTTGCGTTATCCTGGAAGAATCAAAATTACAATGATACGCGAAACCCGCATTATTGAATACGCAAGATAATTTTTGAGCCCTGGAAAGATTCCGGGGCTTTTTTGTATTCTTCTGTTCTTGAATGTTCAAAATAATTTGTTTGACAAAATGCGTTTTAGGGTACAGGATTTTATTATGACAGATGTTGAGAATCTTGAAAAAATAATCCGCGATATTTTTGGCGTAAGAAAAATCATCAAGAAAAAGCGGAACACAAACAAATGCATTCAGCCTCTCAATATTTATCCGCTGAATATGTTTGCCTTTAATTTTATAAATCGTCTTACCCGGCTTAATGAAAAATTCAAGGACAACAAAATCGCGCTGAACACAATCTGCGAGCGTGTAAAAAATCTTGGCGAGGCGAAAGATTCAGGCTGGGCAGGACCTTACAGCGAGCTTGTGGCTTTGGACTTTTATTCGCAGTTTTCAGAATTCCTTGGAATTTCTTATATAAATCTTCTTGAAATAAAGCGACATAAAGAAAGCATTCCGGCTATAAACGGACAGAAGGAAAAAATCGACATTGACTTGTGTCTTTCGCTTAAAAGTGAAAAGCTTTTTACTGATGTCAAGTCGTTCAACTGCGTGCATCAGATTATTTTTGATCGGATTTTTGAAGCGGTTGAAAGTTATGCTGCAAAAGAATTTAAGAAAAGCATTTTAATAGGTGTGGACAACCTTTCAAGTCTTGATTATCTTGATGTGAAAAATTCTCTTGTTTCAAAGCGGCACGAGATTGAGCGGATCTTGAAAAATGCAGTGAAGAAAAATCAGAATTTTGTTTCGTATTTTTCTGACTCAGGACTGGCGTTTAATTTTAGAATCAGCTGGCCGGGCGAACTTTTGACTGTAAAAGACTATTCTCCGTTTGCAATGGCTCAGGCTTATAGATATAAATTTCTTGACTACGGAAACAAGCTTGTGGACAACGAATATTCGCTTATAACAATGGTAAAAAATCCCTGGTTTAACGAAGAAACCGTGGATTTTGGAAATTTCAACAATATTTTTTACCGCTCGTTAAGCCGCCGCACTTTTATGGAACTTGCAAAAAATGATTTTCCTGCAAAAGATTACTCTTCCGCCTATAAAACTGAAAAAATAAAAGTCTGCGATGTTTCAAAAAGCATTGCTGGAATTGTTTTTATTGATGACAACAGCGTGCGCTCAAAATACTACAAGAGCCTGTATTCCGCCTACATTTATCTGAATCCGAATTACAAAAACAAAACGCCGCTTTCAATCCGCAGCATAGAAAAATTTTTCCGCAACAAATACGAAGTTCAGATAAAAGATTTTGACGATTTCAAGTGGGATAATTATTAGAAAATTAAAAATGCTCTGCTCTTTTATATAAATGAAAAATGTGTTATAATTTCTTCTATTATGCAGAGACGCTTTGTCCTTTCAGTAAAAATTGTTTTGTTCGGAATTATTTTCTTTGTTTTGTCTTCAATAATAGCTTTTTTTATTAAGAATGATTCTGATGCTTATACTCGAATTCTTATGCATGAATTCAATAATCAAGAAAATATTGATGTGATTTTTTGCGGCGCATCTCATGTAAGCCACGGAATTTATCCAAAATTAGCTGATGAAAAATTCAATTTGAATACATTTTGCACAGGAACACCTTCTCAAGGCATAGATGGAACTTATGCCATTTTATCCGCGGCAGTAAGAAAATATAAAATAAAAAAAGTTTTCTTGGAAATGGATTTTGCTGTGGCCGGCAGAGGTGAAACTCCGTTTTTTCAGAAAACACCTTCTACAAGCGCTTATTTAGTTTCGGAATATTTGAAAGATCCATTGGTAAAACTTGAATATCTTCTTACTGTAACAAGTCCTAAATATTATTTGAATTCACTTTTGCCAATTGGAAAAGACAAGCTGCTGGATTTAAATCCTTCAGTTATTTTTAAAACAGTAAAGTCAAAAGTAGACGGCTCTTATTATCGGTATGAATATTCTGGAAAAGATTTTTATACAGGAAAAGGTTGTATTTTTGATAGAAAAGTTATTGCCAATGGAACTTTTTCGTCTGGATTTGAAAAACCAATCCCTGTTAAAAATATTTCAAATGAATGGAAAAATACTATTAGAAAAATTGTGAAATTGTGCAAAGAAAACAATATAAGCATTGATTTCTATTCAAATCCAAGCAGCGATTTTTACCTTATGGAAAAAGGCAATTACGATGAATATGTTTCTTTTTTACGCTCTTTTTTAAATGAACTTGGTTACGACTATTATGATTTTAATCTTTGCCATCCAGAATTTTTAAATCTTGAAGACTGTGATTTCAGCGATGACAATCACCTGAACAAAACAGGAATAGAAAAATTTACATCTGTTTTTTGCGATTTCTTTAATGGAAAAATAGAAACTGACAAACTTTTTTATAAAACTTATTCTGAAAAAATTGAAAATCAGCTTCCAAAAATTTATGGTTTAATGCTGAAAGAATCTCCTGATAAAAAATCAATCGAAATAAAACCAGTTATAAATCATGAGGGAGGGCTTGTGACTTATACAGTTTATGCTTTGTACGATGGAAAAGAAGAGATTCTTTTTGAAAATTCTAGCAACAATATTATAGTTTATCCTGCCGCAACTTCTGGAAAAATAAAAATTTTAAGTTTTTATGACGGAATCCTTAATAACACTATTATAGAAGACTACACAGCTTTTTAATTTGGAAATTTTATGAATTTTAGAACTTGGTCATTTTGTTTTTTTCTTGTAATTTCACTTTTTTGTTATTATAAACTTCCAAAGAAATTTCAATGGATTTGTATTTTAATTTCCAGCGTTGTCTTTTATGCTTTTAGTGGAGCTGTAAATCTTATTTTTATTTTATTTAGTTCTTTTTTAACTTTTTATGGAGCTAAAAAAATAACATCATACAATCTTTTGCTTAGAGAAAAAAAATCTGTTTTAACAAAAGAAGATTTTAAAGTTGAAAGAGAAAATATAAAACATATAAAAAGAATTGTTCTTTTGATAGTTCTAATATTAAATATTGGTCTTTTGGCATATTTAAAATATTGGAACGCATTTGTTTCTTTTTTGGGCAATTGTTTTTTACTTAATTTTGATTTCCTGAAATTTTCCGGCTTTAGAGGCATTCTTCTTCCTCTTGGAATTTCATTTTATACGTTTCAGACAACTGCATATTTTATGGATGTCTATAATGGAAAATATGAAAATGAAAAGAAGTTCTTGAAATATTTTACGTTTGTTTCGTTTTTTCCGCAGCTTATCATGGGACCAATCAATCGTTTTGATAAGCTTGGAACTCAACTTAAAGAAGAGCATAATTTTGATTTTGAAAATATCAAGCATGGCGTGCTTTTGATTTTGTTTGGTGCAATGAAAAAATATTGCATTGCTGACTTGCTTTATACTCGAATTTCTTCTGTTCTTGATCATCCTTATGATAATTTTCCTGGCAGCTTGATTGCTTTTGGAATTTTAGCTTTTTCAATTTATCAATATGCTGATTTTTCTGGCGGAATAGATATGGTTCTAGGAATTTCAAAATTGTTTGGGCTTGAAATGCACCCGAACTTTAAGCAGCCGTATTTTGCAAGAAACCTGGCGGACTTTTGGAGAAGGTGGCATATAAGTTTGGGATTATGGATGAAAGACTATGTTTTTTATCCGCTTGCATTAACTCATTTTATGCAGAACATTGGAAAGTTTTTTTCTGCGCATGGCGGCAAAAAAATTGGCAAGCATTTAGCGCGCACTGTTCCTGCTGGAATTGCAAATATTGTGGTTTTTCTTCTTGTTGGAATTTGGCATGGGCCGGAACTTCATTTTGTTTTATGGGGCTTGTATAATGGTCTTGTAATTGCTTTTAGTGATTTGTTTAAGCCGGCTTTTGAAAAATTATCTTCTATTCTTCATATTAATGTAAAAAGTAAAAGTTTTGTTGTTTTTCAAATAGTCAGAACTTTTATAGTTGTTAACATAGGCGCATATTTTGACAGGATAACAGATGTTAAAAAATGCTTTTTGTATTTGAAGCGGACATTTTTTAATTTTGGCACTTTAGAAATTTACAAATCACAAGCTTATTTAAAAAGTGTTTTCGGTAGTTTTAGATATGTAGAATCTGAACTTGTTTTAATAATTTCAGCTTCGATTATTGTTTTTATAACAAGTTTTCTAAAGGAAAATAAAGTCGATTTGTATACTGCGATACAAAAGAAAAACATTGCATTTAGGTGGAGCGCATATTATGTTCCGTTAATACTCGTTATTCTTTCTATGTCATTTTCTCCGTCAAATCCTGTGTTTATGTATGCGCAGTATTAATCTGAAATTAATAAAATAAGGATGCTTGTAAAATGAAATATACAGTTCTTGATTATCTTGAAAAAACAGCTGAAATATATCCTGATAAAGTTGCGTTTGCAGATGTTAATTATTCTATTACTTGGAAATCTCTTGTTGATGAATCAAAATCTCTTTCTGGTGCAATTGCAAAATATTTTCCAAAGGGAACAGCTGTTCCTGTCATGTGTGAAAAATCAGTTGTTACAGTGAAATTATTTTTTGCTGCTTTATATGCTGGCTGTTTTTATTCTTTTTTCGATTTTTCATTTCCAGATGAACGTTTAAATTTAATGATAAAAACTCTTGAAACTCCATTCATTCTAACAGATAAAAAAAGAGAGAAAAAAGTTCAGAACCTTTGTGCACAGCCGCTTTTTATAGAAGACTTGCTGGCGGAAAATATTTGCTATAATGAAAAAAGACGTAATAATATAATAGATGTAGAACCCGTTTATGCAAATTTTACATCTGGCTCAACTGGAGTTCCCAAGGCTGTTGTCGTTTCCCATCGTTCTGTTATTGATTTTATAAGTTGTTTTACTGAAATTTTTGAAATAACTTCAGATGACAGAATTGCTAATCAAGCCCCATTTGATTTTGATGTTTCAGTAAAAGATATTTTTTCTGCAGTTTTTACAGGCGCTTCCGTTTATCTTATTCCGAAAATGTATTTTTCATTTCCTGTAAAACTTTTGGATTTCCTTTGCGAAAATCAGATTACAACTCTTATTTGGGCAGTTTCTGCTTTGTGCATAATTTCAACTTTAAATGGATTTTCTTATAAAGTCCCAACATCAATAAAAAAAATTATGTTTTCAGGTGAAGTTATGCCTATAAAACAGCTGAAAATATGGAAAAAATATATTCCCAATGCGAAATATGTTAATCTTTTTGGACCTACAGAAATAACCTGCAACTGCTCATATTTTATAATTCCAGATGAAATACCAGATGATTATGATATTCCAATCGGAAAAGCATTTCCTAATGAAAAAATTTTGCTCATTGATGAAAATGAAAATCTTATAGCAGAAAATGACACTGAAACGAAAGGTGAAATTTGCGTGAGCGGAACTTGTGTTTCACTTGGCTATATAAATAATAGCAAAACGAATGAAGTTTTTATTCAGAATCCGTTGAATAAAAAATATTTTGAAAGAATCTATAAAACAGGCGATCTTGGCCGCTATGGAAAAGACGGCAATCTTTATTATCTTGGCCGCAAAGACAACCAGATAAAACATATGGGACACAGAATTGAGCTGTCTGAAATTGAAAAAGGAATAGAAAAAATATGCACAATATCCAGGGCTTGCTGTATTTTCTTTGAAAATAAAATAACGGCTTTTTATACAGGCACTCAAACTGAAAAGAAAGAAATAGTTTCTCAACTGAAGTCAATTCTTCCTGCCTACATGATTCCTGCTGATTTTCTTTTTATTGAAGAATTTCCTGTAACAAAAAATGGAAAAATTGATAAAAATGTTTTAAAAGGATTAATAAATGAAAAATCATGATTTTAAGGAACTTGCAAAAAAATATGGAACGCCTTTTTATCTTTTTGATTTTGAAATATTAAAAAATCGAATTGGACTGTTAAATAATAAGCTTCCTAAAAATGCCGATCTTTGCTATGCGATAAAATCTAACGCTTTTTTAATTCAGGCTTTAAAGGATTCAGGAATTCTTTTTGAAGTTTGTTCTCCTGGGGAACTTTCTATTTGCCGTGAATACAAAGTAAATCCCATGCAGATTGTTTTTTCCGGCGTAGTAAAAACAAAAGAAGATATAAAAACTGCGTGGAAAATGCACGTTAACACAATAACGCTGGAGTCTCTTGAACATTGCCGATTTTTAAGTGAAGTTGCACAAGAAGAAAAAGGCGATTATATTCAAAATGTTTTAATCAGGCTTTCAAGCGGAAATCAGTTCGGAATGTCAGAAAATGATGTTTTGTCTGCACTGAAAATTTTGAAAAATATTGAAAATGTAAAATTTAGAGGAATTCATTATTTTTCTGGCACTCAAAAAAAATTAAAAAAAATAGAAAGTGAAATTCAATATATTCAGGATTATTGCGATAACCTTCAAAAAATGTCCGGAATTGAATTCAATGAAATAGAATATGGTCCTGGATTTTCATTTGATTATTTTGCGCAGCTAGATTTTTCTGAAAACTATAATGATTTTGATGTTGTTGCAGATTTATTGGAAAAATCAAAATATAAATTTACAATTGAAGCAGGACGCTTTATCGCATCTTCCTGCGGATTTTATGTTTCAAAGATAATGGATATAAAATCTACAAATGATGTAAATTATTGCTTGATAGATGGCGGCATAAATCATTTGAATTATTATGGCCAGATAATGGGAATGAAAATTCCGCCTGTTTCTCTTGTAAAAAATAATACTGACGCGAAATCTGATAAATGTGCCAGTTTTGAAATTTGCGGTTCTCTTTGCACAACAGCTGATGTGATTACAAAATGTTTGTCGCTTGATTCTCCTGCTATAGGCGATTTCCTTGTTTTTAAAAACATTGGCGCGTATTCTGTTACAGAAGGCATTTATTTGTTTTTAAGCCATGCGTTGCCGTGTGTGATTTCCTATGATAAAATGGAATATAAAATTTTAAGACAAAGTTTTGAAACATATAAAATAAATTCATAATAATAAGGATGGTTGATTTATGGAAAAATTACTTGAAATTCTTACAGAGCTTAAACCTGATGTAGATTTCTCTACGGAAAAAAATCTTATTGACAATGCTGTTCTTGACTCATTTGACATTGTCCAATTGATTTCTCAGCTAAATGATGCGTTTGATATTGAAATTACGCCAGCTGATATTATTCCTGAAAATTTCAATTCAGCTGAAAGCCTTTGGGCTATGATTCAAAAACTTCAATAAAAATCTTATAAGCTGTTTTTAATTTTAAAAAGTAATTTATAAAGGTTAAAAACAGCCAGCAAATATTTTGCAAAGTTTGCAGCATTTGGATTATATTTGAAAATTATTTTCATCTCATCTTTTGGATTTTTCCTTGTTTTGCAGACAAAAGATGCTTTTTTCCTAAAAAAACTTTCGACAATTTCCGGGTCAGAAAGAATTGCCTCTTTGTGTTTTTCAAAAAGCATTTCCATTCCTCTTACACCTTTTTGAGGATTTTTTGTTATGGAATCTTTTTGCTGGTAGACATCAACAAGAACTGCTTGCTGATAATATAATTTATATTTTTTTACTAAATCAAGGGAGAGTGCCCAGTCTGTAAATCTAGGTTGGTTTTCATCAAATAGAACATATTTAAAACATTCTGCTTTTCCAATGATTGTCTGGGATGTAGTACAGTTGTATTTTAATAATTGCTTATATGAAATAAGACCTTCCTTTACTAATTTCTCATTTGGATGATTATATAAATATTTGTGAGTATCTTCATCGTTTACAGCAGTTTGACAGCACAGAACATCAGCGTTGACTTCTTTCAACTTATTTATTTGAACTTTTAGTTTATTTAAACGCCATATATCATCGCTGTCGTGGTGGGCGATATATTCTCCAGTGCTTGCTTTTATGCCAGTGTTTCTTGCCGCGTTTTGCCCTTTGTTTTCAGAGTGTCTGATAATTTTCAGCCTTTTGTCATTGATTTGTTCAAGAATACTGATTGTATCATCAGTCGAGCAGTCGTCAACGACAATCAGCTCGATATTCTTGTAAGTCTGATTCAAGACAGAGTTTACCGAGGCTAAAATTGTATTTCTTCTGTTGTAAGTCGGAATAATTACAGATACTAATGGTTCGTTTTGCATGATTTATTTCCAAATGGATTTTATTGGGATTTTTCTTCACTTATTCAGGATTGTAACATGAAAAAGGCTGTTTTGTTTCATTCTCTTCTAAAAAATATCCGTAAAGAGTTTTTTTGCCGTTTATCTCTTTTTTATAATCCCTTTTCCAGTTAAGTTTGAAAAAGGTGGATTTGGATAGAATATTGTCTAAAAGTTCTTTTGAATATTCATCATTAAAATGTTTGTCGAGTTCTTTTATGCCTTGATTGTTGAGCGGCACGGAATCTACAAGTTTCTTGAAATCTAGAATATTGTTGTATCCGGTAAGCATTACATAGTCAATGAAAAAATAATCAATCAGCTTGCTGTATTTTTCCCAATATGAGAAGAATATGTCGCGGCAAAAACTGTGTATAATCGAATTTTTTTGTCCGGCTTGGCAGAAACCTGTCCATTTTCCTTTCGCGATTTTGCTTGTTGAATTTTCATAGTGAATTGAAAAATACGGAAGTTCAAAGCAATACTCAGGAATTTCTCTCGACACAAAAATTGTTGCATCAAGCCAAAGCCCGCCATTTTTGGAAATAAGAGCCATACGGAGAATGTCGGAGAAATGGGTAAGGGTGATAATGCCTTTTTTTAATTTTTCTATGATGTAATCGGGAATATCTGCATAATTTTTCCAGTTTTCTTTTGTGATTAAAACAACTGGATGATTTTTTGCATTTTTTGTTATGCTGTCAATACATTTTTTTACAAGAAGTGGCGCGGCGTCATAGCCCTGCCACCAGAATATCCATATATTACCAACATTTTCAGAAAATTTTTCTTTCATAAAAAATCGGCTTTCTTCTGTATGATTCCTGTATTTTTCTATAATTGCTGAAAAATCTTTTTCAATGAATTTTTCTATTACAGAATTTGGGATTATGAAGCTACATATTTTAGAAAGTTTGTTGAAGAGTTTCTTTTTTAAAATTAGTAGAATGATTTTCATAATTTTTATTAACCTTTATTTTTCGTTTTATATTTAAAATCAAAAAAACAAAAAATGCTATAGCAGTTACAATTGCCCCCAAAATAGAATAATTATTTGTATAAGTTAATTCTATATTATGATTTCCTTTTGGTATAGCAAGTTCCATAAAAGCTGTTTTTGCAAGTTTTATTTCAACTTTGTTTCCATCAATTTTTGCTTTCCAGAATTTAGAATATGGAATAGAAAGAAAAACACTGCTGTCATTTGAGAAATTTGCTTCTGCAGCAAGTGTGTTGCAGCCTATTTTTACATTTTCAATATGCTCACCGCTTAAAGCCAAGCCAAACGGCGAAAATTCTGTGTTTCTAAATATCTTATATTCAAGATATTTTTCTCCAGTGTCTTTAAAAAATTGCGGGATTTCATTTTCCTTGTTTTCTGGAACGAGATAATATTTTACATTGAAAAGCTTGAAAAGTTCTGAATGTAATTCAAGACCGTGTGAACTTAATGCATTTCCAGTTAAATTCTTTTCTTTATAAAAATCATATAAAAGTCCATTATTTATAGACCAATAGTATGTTGTTCCTTTTATTCCGATAACGGCAGGAACATTTGGACTTTGTAAATTCGAGGTTTCAATTCTATAAAAGTCATTGTCATTTGTTTTTATAGGAGTCGTATATTCTTGTAATAATAGGGAAAATTGTTTTTGAGTTGGAGTGTTATGCAGATAATCCAAACCTTTTGGTGCATATCTGAAATTTCCTTGAAAAATTGCAGAAAATATAATCATCACAAAATAGAGTACTTTTGTTGATTTCTTAAAATAATAGAAGATAAATAGAAGTAAAGTGCATAAAAAAAGAACAATATACGCCAGAAAAAACTGTTCTCGAACATCTTTGCTTACAAGTGAAAGAGCAAAAACAAAAAAACTGATGGCAAAACAAGTGATAAGAATATTTTTTATTTCCTTGAAATTGGAATTTGTAGCTATTGGAATTGCATAAACAATACCTATTGCAATAACAAAACTGAATGCAAATCCCCATCTGTTTGAAACATATGAAAAACCATTGAATATACATCCGAAAACTGGAAAAAGAAAGAATATTATTCCTATGGAAAGGAATATTTTTATCTGTTTAGCAATTTTATCTTTCATTGTAAAAAGAATTATAATTAATGGAAGAGCGGGTGCTGCATATCCAAATGTTGAATAAGAGCCAAATGTTGATGGAGCTATAAATCCAAGAATCATTTTTATGTAGTAATTTGTTCTATATATAAGAGTTAAAGATCGGAAGAGCACACGTCTGAACTCCAG